>JAJRQI010000054.1 GCA_024280335.1 Deltaproteobacteria bacterium | reverse complement strand
TTTCACTTCGCCGGAACCGGAAGCCTCTGCCAGTACCTTGGTAATTGCTGCGGTCAGAGTAGTCTTGCCGTGATCAACGTGACCGATGGTCCCGATGTTGACATGCGGCTTTGTCCTCTCAAACTTTTCTTTGGACATGATGATCCTCCCTTTGTCTCGTTGTAGCGTCGGTTTGGTTTTTATCTGTGGCCTAAGCCACTAAGTATAAACGTAAAAGCTCTCGCAGAAAAGACTGGAGCCCACAACCAGATTTGAACTGGTGACCTCATCCTTACCAAGGATGCGCTCTACCAACTGAGCTATGTGGGCTTAACATCTTTTTTTGGCAAAGTAATGGAGCGGGAAACGGGATTCGAACCCGCGACCCTCAGCTTGGAAGGCTGATGCTCTAGCCAGCTGAGCTATTCCCGCCAATACCCTACCGTCTATTTTATTTTGTGCGGAGAAGGACTCCACGCGACCCTGCCCCAGTTCAGACGACCCTAACGGCCTCCTGGCGCACAGCAACCGGGCTTCATCCGGTAAGCTTTTAATTGGTGGAGGGGGGAGGATTCGAACCTCCGAAGTCTACGACGTCAGATTTACAGTCTGATCCCTTTGGCCACTCGGGAACCCCTCCAGGGGATTTCATTATTCTATTTTTTCGGGCCATGCCCGTCTGCTCCAAGTGGAGCTGGCGACAGGAATTGAACCCGCAACATCCTCATTACAAGTGAGGTGCTCTACCGGTTGAGCTACGCCAGCACAAGCCGGAACTTATACCTCATGAATATTCCGATTGCAAGAGAAAAATCAACACAATCGACAGGCCCCTTTCAGGGGCGTGCAGCAGCAACGTTTTATAGTGCATCATCAGGAAGCTGTCAAGCAGTTTAGGTGGAAAATATCTGCAAAAAATCGGTTATCTTTGCGCCTGCCGCAGCACTTCAAACAGGGCGATCGCAGCCGCGACCGAAGCATTCAGCGAATTGACCTTGCCGCACATCGGGATCGCCAGCAGGGCGTCGCAATGCTTACGGATATTCGGCCGCAACCCTTTACCTTCACTCCCGACCACCAGCGCCAGATTGCCGGTCAGTTCGGTGGTGTAGAGATCCTGTGAGTCGCTATCCCCAGCCAGACCGTAGCACCAGACTCCAGCCTTTTTCAGTTCTTCAATCGTGCGGGAAAGGTTGGTCACCTGACAAAGAGGCAGATGGGACAGGGCTCCGGCGGCGGTCTTCTCCACCACCGGGGTGACCGGGCAGGAACGGTCCTTGGCCTGGATGACCGCATGGCAGCCGACAACCTCGGCAGTGCGCAGGATGGCGCCCAGGTTGTGCGGGTCGGTAATCCCGTCGAGCAACAGAAAGAACGCCGGTCGGCCACTGTTGCGCCAGGCCGCGAGCACATCACCCAAGTCGGCATACTTGAACGGTTCCAGACGCAGCAGCACCCCCTGATGGTTGCAGTGCCCAGCCAGTCGGTCCAGATCACGCCGGTCACGAAGAGTGACTTTCAGCTGCTGTTTTTCAGCCGACGCGGACAGCTCAGCCAGCCGCGCCGAACGCTCGCTGCTGACGAGCAACAACTCAAGCGGCTTACGTCCTTGGCCCTCGAGCGCCTCCCGGACCGGATTGACCCCGTACAGATAGTCAGCCATCAGTTGCCCAACGCAGTCTCGATTTCTGCGAGAATCTTCCCGGCCGCCGCCAGGGGATCGGCGGCAGCAGAAATCGGCCGGCCGATGACCAGTGCGGTCGCACCGGCAGCGATGGCCTCGGCCGGGGTGGTGACCCGTTTCTGATCATCCATTGCCGCAAATGAGGGGCGCACCCCGGGGGTGACAATCTGGAAATCCTCACCACAGGCGGCCCGGATCAGTTCGGCCTCTTTCGGCGAAGCGACCACGCCGTCAAAGCCGGCATCTTTGGTCAGCCGGGCCAGTGTTGTCACCATCTCAGTGACCGGGCGGTCGATACCGACGCCGCGCAGCGTCTCCTCGGTCGAGGAGGTCAGGATGGTCACCGCCAGCAGCGTCGGGCGTTCGATTTCCGCAGCGGTACAATAGGCATCAACCTCGGCTACGGTCTGCCGCATCATGTCCAGACCACCCAGCGCGTGAACATTGAACATTTTCACGCCCAGCTTGCAGGCTTCGACTGCGGCCTTGGCGACGGTGTTAGGGATATCATGGTATTTCAGATCGAGGAAGACCTGGCCGCCGCGCTCCTGAACCATCTGCACCACAGCCGGTCCGCACTTGGTGAACAGCTGCTTGCCGATCTTGAACAGACCGACATTTTCCTGCAGCCTGCTGACCCATTTTTCGGCCTCGGCAAACTGATCGACATCCAGGGCAAAGATCAGCCGCTGCTTTGCATGCTCTTTCAATCTAACTCCTCCCAACCAGATCCCGTACTCGGGTGGTTATCTCCTGCACACGGGCGATCAGCGGTTGGGCCTGCTCAGCTTCCAACTCCTGGCGCACCAGCATGGTTTCCATAAAGACCAGTTCGCAGAGCGAATCGGCCAGCAACTTGGTTCGATCGCCCTCTTCCAGACCGACCAGATTGGCCACCACTCGGTGGCCGTCGAGAGTTCCGTCTGCCAGCAGCTCGACATCCCGCAACACAAAGGAGTAAGGCTGCGGGAGATCGGTCAAAAATCCCGCCACATCCTGCGCGAAATCGGGGCGGGGTATCGTCATTCTGGCATAGATCGCATTGAGCAGACTGTTGTAAATGGTCAGAATTTTCCCCAGGTCACCACTGACCTCAGAGGCCGGGGCGTCCTCCATACGGATCAGTCCCTTTTCAATCAGGGCATATAAAATCCGCATGCCGTCAAATTCTCGCAACCCGGCATTGCGAAACAGCTCGCGAACACTCTGCAGCCCCTGGACGAACCCCAGCAACCGCGCTTCGGCCTGTTCCAGGTCCGGCACAACCTTGTCGGTCGGCAACGGGAAATAGTCCAACGAGAGAATCCGCCGCATGAACAGAGCTTTTTCGTCAAGCCGCCGCAACCCCTCCATGATCATATTCTGGGTGCTCATCGACAGCCGCAGCAGCTGCTCGTGATCAAGGGTGCGGGACTGAAAATAGAACCCTCCGGCATGGGCCGCAAACAGATTATAAACGATCGTTTCCGCCTGGTTACGGGTTGCCAGCCAAAGATCCTTCGGCGTCACCGCGCCCCGATCGACCAGTTTCTTACCTAAAGTCGTTTTGCCCCGGACCGCCTTCCGTGCCCGTTGCAACTCTTCCCGCTCAACCTTGCCGAGAGAAAAAAGGATTTCGCCGATATCCTCGCTGGCAAAGGTACTTGCTGCTGAGACGATCTCACCCTGCTGAAAATAGAGCGACTTGCTGCCGCCGTCCAACTCAAAATGAAGGATTCCGGTTTTGCGGAACATATTACAAAAGGAGAGCAGGTCAGGAACAGCGAGTTCCCCCAGACAGCCGGACAGCTGGACTGGATTTTCACTGTCAGCCCGGCCCAGCAACAGATGCCCTGACGAATGTGAAATGGCCGTCAAGGCACCGCTGCCAAGTTGGTGACGAATCGCCAGCGGCAGTTGCAACTGACCTGTGGAATCGATTTTGAGCTTGGCCATCGGTTGCTCTGTACCCAAGCAGTCTGTCAGGCTATCGATGAACAGACTGTTAGCGGGAGAAAAAAGCTCACTCGGCAGCAAGTGCTGCGGACACCAGCTGCCGAACCCTCTGTGCGACAGCGTCGACAGACAACATTTGCAGCTCACCGGAAGCACGCTGCTTCAGCTCGACATTCCCCTCTTTCAGGCTGCGGGCGCCGACGGTGATACGCAACGGAATCCCGACCAGGTCGGCGTCCTTGAACTTGATCCCGGGGCGCTCGTCCCGATCATCGAGCAACACTTCGACCCCCAGATCGAGCAACGCTTGATAGATCGCTTCCGCCGCTTCACGTACCGTGTCATCCTTGGGATTGATGATCAACACCAGCGCCTGGAACGGGGCCAGCGGCAGCGGTAGGAACATGCCGTTTTCATCATGGTTCTGCTCGATGGCCGCCGCCACGGTGCGACCGATGCCGATGCCGTAGCAGCCCATCACCAGTGCGCGGGCCTTGCCCTGATCGTCGAGCACGGTGGCGTTCATTGCTTCGGAATACTTGGTGCCGAGATTGAACACATGGCCGACCTCAATCCCGCGCCAGATCTCGAACTTACCGCCAGCACAACGAGGACAGGGATCGCCGACGATCGCCTGACGCAGATCGGCAAACTGCTCAACCTTGAAGTCACCCAGGTTGACCCCGGTGAAGTGGCTGTCGACCTGATTGGCGCCGACAACAAAATTGCTCATCCCCTGCAACGCCTGATCGGCGACCACCTTCAACTTCATCCCCAACGGCCCCAGGTAGCCGACCGGGGCACCGGTCACCTTACGCACCAGGTCGTCATCGGCTAAAGCAATTTGATCACAACCGAGCACATGGCTCAGCTTGATTTCGTTCAATTCATGGTCGCCGCGCAGCAGAACCGCCACGCAAGCACCCTGATCGGTCTCAACGATCAAGGTTTTGACCAGCTGCGCCGAAGGCCGCTGCAAAAATTCAGCGACCTCCTCAATACTGCGGCACTCGGGGGTCTCCACCTTGGTCGGCTCACCGTTCACCACCTCGACCGCCTGCGGCGGCAGCACTTCCGCCTTTTCAACATTGGCCGCATACTCGCAACCGCTGCAGGAGACAATCGCATCCTCGCCCGACTCGGCCAGCACCATGAATTCATGGGAGGAAGAGCCGCCGATCGCCCCGCTGTCCGCCTCGACGGAACGAAACTTCAGTCCGCAGCGCTGGAAGATGTTGCGATAGGCCTGGTACATCTTCTGATAGGACGCAGCGGCGCCCTCGTCATCCAGATCAAAAGAATAGGCATCCTTCATGATGAATTCGCGGCCACGCATCAAACCGAAGCGGGGGCGGATCTCGTCGCGAAACTTGGTCTGGATCTGATAGAGGTTCAGCGGCAGCTGCTTGTACGACTTGACCGTATTGCGGATGATGTCAGTGACCACCTCTTCGTGGGTCGGCCCCATGCAGAATTCGGTCTCTTTGCGATCCTTGAAGCGCAGCAGCTCCTTGCCGTACTTCTCCCAGCGTCCCGACTCCTGCCAGAGTTCCGCCGGATTGGCCATCGGCATCAGGCACTCGATCGCCCCGGCACGGTCCATCTCTTCACGCACGATCTGCTCCATCTTGCGGATCGAGCGCAGGCCGAACGGCAGATAACTGTAGATTCCGGCAGCAACCTTGCGGATCATGCCGGCACGCATCATCAACTGATGGCTGATCACCTCGGCATCGGCCGGGTTCTCTTTCAGGGTCGGTAAAAGGTACTGGGTATAGCGCATGGTTGACTGGTCCTGTTCTCTTTCGGTACAGAAATAGGGCAAGAATCGAAAAATGGAAAATTAACGCGTTTTACGGTCAAAAGCAAGCCACTTGCCGTCTCAACACTATTCAAGGTATCCACAGAAAATATCGCCATATAGCCCTACGGACTCAAGAAACCTTGATAAATCTCCGCCACCACCTACCCTTTAAGGACACTTTTGACCTTTACGACGCCAAGGGACTTTTTATGGTTGACCGTCTGCAGATCACCAAAAACTGGCTGCCACGCTACCCCGGGATGCCGCTCGACAATTTCGGCGACTACATCCTGCTGACCAACTTCCGGCACTATGTCGACAAATTCGCGGAAATCTTCCGTTGCGATATTTTGGGGATAAACAAACCGATGCAGGCAGCAACCAACAGCAGCGGCCTGACCATTATCAACTTCGGCATCGGTTCGGCGAACGCGGCCACCATCATGGACCTGCTCAGTGCCATACAACCGAAAGGTGTACTGTTTCTCGGCAAATGCGGCGGGCTGAAGAAATCGACCGAGATCGGTCACTTCATTCTACCGAATGCCGCCATTCGTGGCGAGGGGACCAGCAACGATTATTTTCCCGCTGAAGTTCCGGCGCTGCCATCTTTCAAGCTGCACAAATTTGTTTCCGAGAAGATCCTCGAACATGGCCACGATTACCGCACCGGAGTGGTTTATTCAACCAATCGCCGTATCTGGGAGCACGACCAGGATTTTCTGCAGAAACTGAAAAAGATGACCAGTATCGGCATCGACATGGAGAACGCAACCATCTTTATCGTCGGCCACTACAACGTCATCGCCCGCGGTGCGCTGTTGCTGGTTTCAGATGTGCCCCTCACCCCCGAAGGGGTAAAAACCGAGGAATCGGATCTGCAGGTGACCCAGAATTGGGCAGACAGCCATTTGACGATCGGCATCGATGCGATGACCGAGATCGGCGAGAAGGGGGAGAAGATTAAACATTTTCTGTATTGAAAATTGCAGGTTCTGGGTAACTTCAAGTTAAGTGCCTGAAATCGCATGCTGTAGAAAGCTGAAGTTACAGATCCTTTTACCCGAGCAGCCCCGCAAACAGATCATCATACCGCGCAGCCATCACTCTCCAGTCATATCGAGCAACCAGCGACGACAGCTTCTCGCGGCGCGAGGTTTCTACATCACAACACAGCTGCGTCAAACGCACGACCAGATCATCGAAGTCACGATAAAAGCAGCGGTCATGTTGCGCTGTCGGCAAGTCAAAGCATAAGGGGACGCTGCTGCAAAGCATAAGGGGACGCTGCTGTTTTATTGCTTTAAGAAGGCCGCCGGGGCAGATCTTTTGCGGAAAGAAATCTCATCATCATCCAACCCTCAACCTGTCGGTTTCCCCGCCCCAACCGCCGCATTCAACAACTTAACGCAAAAAGAATTCAAACTGTCACCCGACTGCAATGCCCTGATTGCCAGCGTTTGATGCAGATCACTTCCAGCACGCAGTTGAAACTTGCCGGAAAACTTTTTACCTGCGGTTGCTGGCGGCAACTGCTTTCCATCTTGCTGATAAATTTCAATCCACTCATCAACAATATGACAAAGCTGATGATAAACCTGTTCTTCATCATCACCATGGCAACAAGCACTCAGCCAGCCAGGGACCGAGCCGACATAGCACTGATCTTCCTCAGACCATTCAACGAGTTTTAAATAACTATCGCGCGCTTTCATTATCTGGCCTCCTCGATCTTCTGCCGCACAAGCTTTTCCTGGTAGATTTTTGCATCATCACCGCTCTTTCCTGACAAGGTCAGCACAACCCCTTTGACATGCAGAAAGTTACGATGGCTTCCCTTTCCACCCCGGTTGATGAATCCAGCCTGCTCCAACTCCTTGATCAGTTGTCTGATTTTTCTAGGCATGAAAATGGTACCACTTCGATACTATAATTTCAATTTTTATCAAAATGATGTTGATCAAGAAGATACCCCCCCTGTAAATGGCTCCTCATTTTTCAGGAGCACCAACTCCCCCCCCCAAAAAAACAAAAGCCGCCCTTCAGCATCAAGCTGAAAAGCAGCTTTTACAAATCATCCACCTTATTGCCTGAGATCCCCACAGCTGTACCCCTCACAACTCCAGCGGTACAGATGCACTAAACATCCGACCAGAAACGGTTCCAACAGCAGAATCTACTTCAACTTCTCCTGATCCGCCAACTCTTCGACCATCTGCCAGGCTGCCGCCACCAGCGCATCGGCCAACTCCCTCTGCGGCACCTTGCGCACTACCTCACCGCGCCTGAACAGGATGCCCTGCCCCTTGCCGCCGGCGATGCCCAGATCGGCCTCGCGGGCTTCGCCGGGACCGTTGACCACACAGCCCATCACCGCAATAGTTAATGCTTTCGGCAGATCGTACAGGCGCTGTTCAACCTCTTCGGCGATGTCGATCAGGTCTATCTGGCAGCGACCGCAGGTTGGGCAGCTGACGAACACCGGACCTCGCTCGCGCAGTTCGAGAGATTTGAGGATTTCGTAGCCGACCCGCACCTCTTCGAGCGGATCGCCGGTCAGGGAGACACGCAAGGTATCACCGATCCCCTCGTAGAGCAGGCTGCCGAGGCCGACCGCACTCTTGATGGTCCCGGCCCAAGTGGTCCCGGCTTCGGTGATGCCGATATGCAGCGGGTAGTCGACCTGGGTGGCCAACCGCCAATAGGCTTCGACCGTGCGGCGGATGTTGGAGGCTTTAAGGCTGACCTTGATCTGCTGATAGTTCAGCTCTTCCAGCAGGTGGATATGCCCCAGAGCGCTCTCCGCCATCGCTTCGGCGCTGGGCTGACCGTACTTCTGCAGCAACTCTTTTTCCAGCGAACCGCCGTTGACACCGATGCGGATCGGCAGCTGCCGTTCGGCGCAGGCTTTGACCACTTCGGCAACCTTCCAGCGCTCACCGATATTGCCGGGGTTCAACCGCAGACCGTCGACCCCCTGCGCCACCGCTGTCAGCGCCAGCTTGTAATCGAAATGGATATCGGCAATCAGGGGAATCCGGCAGCCCTGCTTGATCGCCCCCAGGGCCTCCGCGGCTTGCTGATCCGGCACGGCGCAACGGATAATTTCACAACCGACCTCCTGCAAGGCACTGATCTGCGCCAAGGTCGCAACGACATCGCGGGTATCGGTATTGCACATCGACTGTACACTGACCGGCGCATCCCCCCCGATGGCCAGACCTCCCAATTTTATCTGACGGCTTTTACGTCTCAACAGCCGAACTCCTTTACTTGATAGATTCGAGACAGCTGCTGTACCTGCCCCGTTTATTGTTACCCGCACGAGTCTACCTTCATTCAATCGCGACAATCAAGCGCGCCGAAGTTTGACAGTCGACCGTAGCTGGGAGTACTCTGCTCTTCCAGAAAAGCAGCTTCTTCTACTTCACTTAAAATACAGAACCGATCGGCAACCCAAAAGCAAGGTTTCTAAAAAAAGACTAAAAGCTAAGTTTTTTAGCCTCCAAGTCGCCAAGAGCACCAAGCAACCACCCCAAAAAGGATCTTGGCTTTCCTTAGTGCCTTGGCGTCTTGGTGGCAATCAGTCCTTGTTTGGATTATAGAACCGACACAGAAAGAAACGATTTCCCGTGAAAAAACTGCACAGCCGAAAAACAAAAACGAAACAACAGCCGACCCGCGAAACCTTGAAACTGGACATCGACGCCCTCGACAATGAAGGGATCGGCATGGCCACGCACAAGCGCAAAACCGCGTTGGTCCAGGGCGCGTATCCGGGCGAAACGGTGATTGCCGAAGTCGAGCATGTGGGGCGCACCCACATCTTCACCCAGCTGCGTAAAGTGCTGCGCAACTCCCGGCAACGTACCGCCAATATCGCCTGTAAACAGGAGCAGAGCTGTCTCGGCTGTCCGCTGATCAATATGAAGTACCAGGCGCAGCTCGACTACAAACAGCAGCGGGTGGCAAAAGCCCTCGAAGAACAACAGTTGCTGCGCGATGATCTGGTCCTGCCGACCCTGCCATCCGAACCGCCGCTCGGCTACCGGGCCAGCGCAAAGCTGGTCTTCGTCCGCAATCGCGAGAAGGTGCTGATCGGCCTCTACCAGCGGGGCAGCCACGAGGTGATCGATTGCCCCGACTGCCCGGTCCACCACCCGCTGATCAACCGGATTGCCACCGTAATCCGTAATGAGGTGCAACGGCTGGGGATCTCGACCTACAGCAGCAAACATCAAAACGGCTTGCTGCGCTACCTGCTGATCCGCGTCAGCCCATTGAATGACAAAGCGATGGTGACCTTTGTCAGCAATTTCCGCGATCTGCAACAGCTGCCGAAACTGGGCAAGCGGTTGATGCACAAGGTGCCGCAGGTGATCGCCGTGCACCAGAACGTCAACAGTTCAACCGGCAACGTCATCCTCGGTCAGGAGACCCTCAAGCTGCACGGACTGCCCGACCTGATCGACCGGGTCGGCGATATCCGCCTGCGGATCGCCCCGGAAGCTTTTTTTCAGGTCAACACCCTGCAAGCGACCCGGCTCTACGCACTGATCCGTCAGTGGGCCGGATTAAGCCGGCAGGACAACGCGGTCGATCTCTACTGCGGCATCGGCGGTATCGCCCTGCACCTGGCCAAGGATGCCGGGCAGGTCTTCGGCATTGAATCTGTCGCCGAAGCGGTACGCAACGCGGCGGACAATGCCGAACTGAACGATCTGCACAACTGCCGTTTTCAGGCCGGAGATGCAACGGAAGAGTTGCAGAAGCTGGCCGGCCGGCTGGACAACCTGGCCCTGACGACGCTCAATCCACCACGCAAAGGCTGCTCAGCAGAGCTGCTGCAGGAGCTTTGCGCAATCCGCCCAAGCCAGATCATCTACGTCTCCTGCGATCCCGACAGCCTGGCGCGTGATCTGAAGATTCTGACCGACGGCGGCTACCGGCTCGAACGGGTGCAACCGGTCGATATGTTTCCACAGACTGCCCATGTAGAGACGCTGGTGCAATTGACCAGATAGCGCCAACGCATTGACATCACAGGCAAGAGCAGCGGCCAATCAGTCGTTGCTGTTTGTTTTTGTCGCAGCGAAAACCTGCCAATCTTCGTAAGTGACACTCGCTTTAGTGCTACGAACAACAAATTCGTGTGACGAAAATCTGTCCAAACAACGTCATTCCCTCGGCAAGATCCCGTCTTCCCTGCGACTGCTCTCCACAAAAACTCAATTAGATCCGGTTGGCACGGTATGTGATAAACCTCGACAGAACAAGTCCCAGCCAGTGGGACTTTATTTTGTACGCTGGTGCCACGATTCTGCCATTCGTCGCACTGACCTGTCAGCGAACAAACAACCATCAGACTGAATGAATTGTAAGGAGGTAGAGTAAATTGATCCCGATCAAAGTTCGCCACCTGGGTCTAGCCGTTCTGACACTGCTGGTCTGCGCATCACCTGCCCTGGCCACCCATCCGGACAGCAAAAGTGAAATCGAAAACCTCAAGGCCCGCATTCAGGCATTGGAAGCAGAGAGAGGGAAACCGACGGACCTGTCCCCGCTGGGCAAAAAAATCACCCTCGGCGGGCTGCTGACCCTGGAAGCCTCCTATGCAAAGAATGAGGCAGCCAAAAGCAGCAGCGACCTGGCGCTGGCAACTGCGGTACTTTCAACCGAGATCCAGATCAATGAGCAGATCGGCGGCCACGTAATTCTGCTGTGGGAGGAGGGCAACGGGCCGATCGATGTCGATGAAGCGGTTTTTGTCCTGAACTCTCCACCGCCCTTGTTCGGCCAGTCCCTGACCTTTATCGGCGGAAAAATGTACCTGCCGTTCGGCAATTTCAACAGCTTCATGCTGACCGATCCGCTGACCCTGGAGCTGGGTGAAACAAACAACACGGCACTGGTATTCGATCTGGACAGGGAGCACTGGGCCCTGAAAGCCGGGGTCTTCAACGGTGCTGCCGATACCGCCGGGCAGAGCGATAAGATTGACGGTTGGGTGGCCGCCCTGGAACTTACTCCGGCGGCGTGGATCTCTTTTGGTGCCGCCTATCTCAGCGATCTGGCCGAAAGCGGCGCGGAACTGGTTCAGGATACCGACCGATACGCTTCCAATACCCCGGCCGGATCGTTTTTTCTCTCCCTGCAATCGGGGCCGTTCAGCTTCGTCGGGGAATACCTGACAACATTGAAACATTTTTCTTCAGCAGTCATCGCTACGGGTCTGGATTTAACCGGAGGACACCCGAACGCATGGAATCTGGAATTGGCCTGGCTGCTGAATGAGCGGGTCCAATTGGCCGCACGGGCGGAAGGGGCCGCTGATTTCAAGGATGATGCACAGCGCTACGGTGCAGTGCTTTCCTACGGGATGCACAAGAACACCCTGGTCGCCATCGAATACCTGTACAATGATCCTAGGGAGAATGCCGGTATCCAGAAGCATGCATTAACCGCTCAACTGGTCTTTGAGTTCTGACCGGCAAAGGGCGCAGTCCGAATTATCTGCCACAGGCGCGCCATGTTGAAAAAATATCAGAAAAAGTAACTTCTCCCACTTGAGCATTTGCTATTCGTAGGATAGGCTGTATTCTTTTTGTCGTTCGCCCCCGCGGGGCTTGCGGAGGGAGGATATTCATCATGAAAAAGAAAATTCTGGTTGTCGATGACAGCGCGCCGATCCTTGAGCTGTCCACGACCATGCTGAAACTGCTCGGTTACGAGCCGATCGGCGTCTCCTGCGGCATGGACGCGTTAAAACTGTTGGCCCAGGAGACTCCGGCGCTGGCGCTGCTGGATGTGATGCTGCCCGATATGGACGGCTTTAAAATCTGCCGACACATCAAACAAACGCTGGCAACCGCCGATATGCCGGTATTTATGGTCTCAGCCAAAAAAACCGGCGAAGATGTCGAGCAGGGCAGAAAAGCGGGTGCCGATGAATATATCACCAAACCGTTCAAATCGGCCGAAGTTGCCAAACTGATTAAAGATTACCTCGGCAACGACCGCTGACCCGAGCTTTCCGTAAACCGGAAAGTTTTTTCACCTTGGAGGACAGATATTGCACAAAAGGTGCAGCGGCATCCTGCTTCATCCGACCTCTCTGGCCGGTCCGCAAGCGATCGGCTCACTGGGCCGGGAAGCCCGCGATTTTGTCGATTTCCTGGTCGAAGCGGGTCAATCGGTCTGGCAGATCCTGCCGTTGGGACCGATCGGCTACGGCGACTGTCCCTACAGTTGCTACTCTGCCTTTGCCGGTGAACCTCTGCTGATCAGCCTTGAGCGATTGGTGGAAAACGGTGATCTGCTGAAAAAGGAACTGCCAGCCCACCATCCGCCTGACCATAAAGCCGACTATGCCACCGCCGGTAAAATCCAACTGCCGCTGCTGAAACGTGCCTTTCAACGCTTTTCTACCGGACCGGATATCGAGCGGCTGCAGGATTACGCCGAGTTCTGTCGGGATCAGGCCTACTGGCTCAACGATTACGCCTTCTTTCAGGCGATGCGCGAACAGCGGCAGTGGCAGGGTTGGCAAGATTGGCCGCCGGAGCTTCGCCAGCGTCACGATGCGGCCCTGCATGAATGGGGAATCAAGCTCCACGAGCAGATAGAGTGGCACAAATATCTGCAATTCATCTTCTTCGAACAGTGGTTCGAACTGAAAAAATACGCCAACGCAAAAGGCGTACAGATCTTCGGCGATCTGCCGATTTTTGTCGCCGCTGATTCTGCTGACGTCTGGGCCAATCGCCAGCTGTTCTATCTGGATGAAGAGGATCAGGCGACCCTGGTCGCCGGGGTACCGCCCGACTACTTCAGTAAAACCGGGCAACGTTGGGGCAACCCGCTCTACCGATGGGAACGGATGGCCGAGAACGGCTTTTCCTGGTGGCTGGCGAGGTTCCGCTGGAACCTGCAACTGTTCGACCTGGTGCGGGTCGATCATTTCCGCGGTTTTGCCGCCTGCTGGGCAATCCCGGCAGATGAACCGACCGCAATCAACGGAGAATGGCTGCCGGCAGCAGGATTTCAGCTGTTTACCGCCCTACGGAATGAACTCGGCAAACTGCCGATCGTTGCCGAAGACCTTGGGGTGATCACCGCAGAGGTCGAGGAATTGCGCGACCAGTTTGAACTGCCGGGGATGAAGATCCTGCAATTCGCTTTTGATTCCGGGCCGACCAATCCCTACCTGCCACACAATCATCTGCCCAATTCGGTCGTCTACACCGGGACCCACGACAACAACACCACGCTCGGCTGGTGGCGATCACTCAGCGCAAAAGGGCAGAAACAGGTCAAGGAATATCTGCAACGCCCATGCCGCGATATGCCCGAGCCACTGATTGAAACGGCCCTGTCGAGTGTTGCCAACCTGGCGATTATACCGCTCCAGGACCTGTTGGCGCTTGACGCCGAAAGCCGCATGAACCGCCCCGGAACGGCCCAGGGTAATTGGCAATGGCGACTCGGAGCTAACCAGCTAACCCGTGAAATAACCAAGCAATTCCGCCACGTTTCTCATCTGTACGGACGCGGGCTGTGCATTCCCGCAGAAACGCCATAAGGGCGCTTTAATCGCTTGTATCTGTTTTCGGGGCTATGCTATCGTTCGGCCGAATTAAAAATTAACAAGCCGCCCAAAGCGGCACACACGCTGGAGGATTATCGTCGTGAAAAAGACCCTGACACTCATTACCGTTGCTCTCGCTGCTCTCTCACTTGCCGCCTGCAGTAATGACCAACCGGCCCAACCGGTTGCTCAAGCACCACAAGCTTCGGCACCCGTTGCCACCTCTGCACCGATTCCCACCACGAACAAGGTCGGTGGCACTTCCGGAACCGTTTTAGAAACCATGGACGCAGCTGGCTACACCTATGTTCAAGTCGACAGCGGTAGCGAAAAGATCTGGGCTGCCGCCCCTAAGTTCACTGTCGCCGTCGGCGATTCGGTCATCGTCCCCGATGGTATGCCGATGAACAACTACCACAGCCAGACCCTCGACCGTGATTTTCCGGTTGTCTACTTTGTTGATTCTGTCATGAACGCCAGCTCCCCGGCTGGTGCCCCTGCAGACGCGCAAATACACGATGCCGCGATACCTGCCTCAGCTCCTGCTGCAGATATCGACCTGAGCAATATTGTAAAAGCCGAAGGCGGCCTGACCGTTGGTGAACTCTTCTCTGACAAAGCGACACTGGCCGGCAAGGAAGTGATTCTGCGCGGCAAGGTGGTAAAATTCAGCCCGCAGATCATGGGGAAAAACTGGATCCACCTGCAGGATGGCAGTGGTGACGCCGCTTCAGGCACCAACGATCTGACCGTGACCACCGACATCACCGCCAATGTCGGCGACACCGTTCTGGTCACCGGCGCCCTGACCCTCGACAAAGACTTCGGTTACGGCTACCAGTACAACGTCATCATCGAAGATGCTAAAGTGACCGTCGAGTAAATCACTGGTCAACACAAGGTTCAAACTGAAAAGCCTCCGGAAAATTCCGGGGGCTTTTTTGTTTCCGGTATCCGATAATATTCATTGCAGTCCAACAGGATCCTGCTAAAGTTAAGCATCCACTAACCTTTCAGGAGAGCCCCGTTGTTTGCAGAACCGACCTCCAGCAATGCAGACCCCGTAAAAACCATCCTGACGATTGAAGATGAAAAAAATATCCGCGCCAGCTTTGTCTATTTCCTGGCGGACCTGGGCTACCGGATTTTAGAAGCCGACAATGGCGTCACCGGTCTCGAACTTTACCAGCGGCACCGGCCCGACCTGATCCTGCTCGACCTGCGGATCCCCGGCCGGGACGGATTTGAATGTCTCAAACAGCTTCGGCAGTTGAACCCGGAGTTGCCGATTATCGTTATTTCCGGAACCAACACAAGTAGAGATGTCGTCAAGGCGCTGCACCTGGGTGCCTGGGATTTTATTCTCAAACCGATTATTGATTTGCAAATCCTGCAACACAGTATTGAAAAAGCCTTTGAACGAACCCGCCTGCGGCAAGAAAACCTTTCTCATCAAAAACAGCTTGAAGAGAAAGTCGAGCAGAGAACCCAGACCCTGAAAGTTACTTACCAGCAGCTGGCTGAAAGCGAAAAGCGCTATCGCTCTATCTATGAAAACCTGCAGGATATCTACTACGAAACCAGTCCGCAAGGAGCCATTCTGGAGATCAGCCCTTCAGGGGATAAAAATTTCAACTACCAAAGAACGGAACTGATCGGGAAAAACATCCTGAGCTACTATGCCGATGTTGAGGATCGACAACGATTTCTGCAGAAGATTCAGGAGAACGGCCGGGTCAATGATTACGAAGTCAGACTGATCGATAAAAACGGCGAGATTGTCTCGTTTTCACTCAATGCCACCCTGCATCAGGATGCCGTGGGGCAACCGAGTCATATCAGCGGTATCCTGCGCAACATCACCCAACGAAAACAGGCCGAAGATGAGTTGCGCAGCAGCAAACAGACCCTGGAAGCCCTTTTCAATGCCGCCCCCTTAGCGATTATGGCTGTCGACACCGATCTGCAGGTGACTCTCTGGAACCCCGCCGCCGAAGAGATTTTCGGCTGGACTCGAGAAGAGATCGTCGGCCACCCCTACCCCCTGGCGCTGCCGGGTAAGGAGTGGGAAGCTACAGCAAACCTGAAAGGGGCTCTGGCCGGAGATCAATTCAGCGGACTGGAACTCGCCAGGTGCCGTAAAAACGGCCGGCACGTGCAGATCAGCGCCTCAACCGCGCCGCTGCGCGACAAAGCCAACCTTATCTGCGGCGTGATCATCATTATTGAGGATATCAGTGAGAAACAGCGGCTGCGCAGTGAAGCCGATCGCAACAGCCGTTTGGCCTCACTCGGCGAACTGGCCGCCGGAGTTGCCCATGAGATCAACAATCCGAACGGTCTGGTGCTGCTCAATCTGCCGACGCTTCGTGACTTTGTGCTCGATGCCATCGCCCTGCAGCAAGAGGTTTCCATCGAGCAACCAACGTTGACGTTGGGCGGGTTCAAAGCCGAGCGCGCCGCAGCGGCCTTCCCGCGACTGATGACGGAACTTGAAGACAGCACCCGCCGCATCAAGCAGATCGTCGAAGATCTGAAGGATTTTTCCCGGCAGGAGGATCGTTCGCAGGATGAATATTTCGACCTCAACCGGTCTGCGGAAAAAGCCCAACGGCTGACAGCTAATCATCTCAAAAAGACCACCGCCCGCTTCAACAGCCAGCTTGCCGAGCAGCTCCCCAGAATCAAAGGTTCTCCGCAACGGATTGAGCAGGTGATCGTCAACCTGTTGGTCAATGCCTGTGAAGCCCTGACCAGCCGCGAGCAGAGCATTTCACTTTGCACCGGGTACCACCAGGATCAGCAGGAGGTTTTTTTGCAGGTCAGTGACAGCGGCCGGGGAATCGAAGCAGAGCAACTACCGCACGTGACCGATCCGTTCTTCACCACCCGACGGAAAGAGGGCGGGACCGGGCTTGGACTCTCGGTCTCGGCGCGGATTATCAAAGAACACAACGGTCGCCTGCACTTCTCGTCGAAACCGGGGGAAGGCACGGTGGTCAGTATCGTTTTCCCGGCGGAAAGAAAGGTCTGACCTCCATGAGCAATTTCACCGGCATTTCAGTGCTGTTGATTGATGATGAAGCCGCCTGGTTGCACGGCTTGTCTCTGGCGCTGGAGCGAGCGACCGGGATCAGCAGGATCACCAGCTGCAACGACAGCCGCCAGGTGATGCAGTTGCTGCAAACAACCGATATCGATCTGATCCTGCTCGACATCACCATGCCCCACATCAGCGGTGATGAACTGCTGCCGCTGATCGTTGAAGCCCATCCGGAGATACCGGTCATCATCCTCACCGGCATCAATCAGATCGAACTGTCGGTGCGCTGCATGAAGCTGGGTGCCTTCGACTTTTTCGTCAAAAGTGTCGAGCAGCAGCAGCTGTTCACCAGCATCCAGCGAGCGATCAAAATGCTCGCCCTGCAACGCGAAAACCGACAGCTGAACCAGCACTTCCTCAACGCAGAACTGGAGCAACCGGAGCATTTCAGTAAAATCTGCAGTTGTGACCCGCAACTGCTCACCATCTGTAAATATCTGGAGGCGGTCGCCCCGGGACCGAACCCGATTTTGATCATCGGTGAAAGCGGCACCGGCAAAGAGCTGTTTGCCAGAGCCGTACATACCATCGGTCGGCCGAACCGCCCCTGGGTCGCGTTGAATGCCGCCGGGCTGGATGACAGCGTCTTTGCCGACACCCTGTTCGGCCATCTTCGCGGCGCCTTTACCGGTGCCGAGCAAAACCGCGCCGGAATGATTGAGAGCGCGGCAGGCGGCACCCTGTTCCTCGATGAAATCGGCGATCTCAGCCCGGCATCGCAGATCAAACTGCTGCGACTGCTGCAAGAGGGGGAGTACCTGCCGCTCGGCGCCGACCGACCGCGCAAATCACAAGCGCGCATTGTCCTGGCGACCAATGCCGACCTGCAGCAACGCCTTGCCGCCGGAACCTTTCGCCGCGACCTCTACTACCGGCTGGCGGCGCATCAGGTCAAACTGCCGCCGTTGCGCAAGCGCAGCAACGATCTGCCGTTGCTGATCAAGCATCTGCTGGAGAAACTGGCCGCTCAGCTCGGCAAACCGGCACCTGACTACCCGGCAGAACTGCCGATCCTGCTCGGCACCTACCCCTTCCCCGGCAACATCCGCGAACTGGAAGGGATGCTCGCCAACGCTCTCGGCACCCATCAAAAGGGCACCCTGTCGATGGCGAGCTTCCGCGAGGCGATCGGACCGGTCACGGACTCAGCCGGCGAACCCGGACTACAGAAGTCGCAAAAAAAGCTGCGGTTCAGCGAAACCCTGCCAAGCCTGGAAGAGGCAGGTCAGTTGCTGGTAAATGAGGCCATGCAACGCTCTCAAGGAAACCAGACCATCGCTGCCGGTCTGCTCGGCATCAGCCGCCCGGCGCTGAGTAAACGACTGAAAAAATACCGGGCAACCTCTCCGACAGGCAACTAAATCAGCCCCAAAGGGGTGCAACCAGAAGCACCGCACAGACCCTGGTTACACCCGGCAAACAGCCGCTAACAAAGCCTTCCCCGCCCCAGCAAAAGAAAACCGTAACCCTGGTGACACCCCTTTCGAGGGACAACGACTCGCAACAACCCGCCGCAACGTTAGCAATCCTCAATGATTGGCAGTTTCAAATAAAGTTGGCACCCTGCTTGCTCTGTATACGGCAAACCCGCAGGCCGGTACCGGTCAATGGACTCATAGAGATGAAACATGCCACCGACATTCTGTTACTCGCCAACCAACCGGAGAAGGTCGTCAACCTGAGTTTTCTGTTGCGGCTGTCAAATTTCCTGGCGGTACAGATCAACAACGATATCGAGGCTTTCAACTTTCTGGTCCAGAGACAGAACAGTTTGCAGCCGATGGATATGCTGTTGATTGTCGATGCCGACATCAATCAACCGATCCTGCATCTGCTCAACGAACTGGAACGACGGAACGCCATGCTGCCGGTCCTCCTGATCCACGACACCGACATCATCCCCCTGACCGGGCTCGACTGCCACACGCACCTCAAGGCACTGATCGGGCAATGCAACAGCGCAGCAACCCACAGTTATCTGCGCAAGTTTTTAACATCGTTACAAGAGACCACAAGCAAAGTCTCCTGACACCTGCACCAAAGGAGTTTCACATGAAGTTGAAGAACCTCAACATCGGCAAAAAGATCTATCTGATCGCCACCGCCCTGATCCTGATATTCTCGTTCAGTCTGATCTGGATCTACACTGATTATCGCGACCAACTCTATGCCGGCCGCCAGGACCAACTGGTGACGGCGGTCGACACTGCCTGGGGGATCATTGACCATTTCGCCAAATCGGCGGGAGAAGAGCTGTCTACCAGTGAAGCACAGATGCTGGCGATGTCGGCGGTCAGGAACCTGCGCTTTGATGGAAAAACCTATTTCTGGATTAACGACACCCAGCCGAAAATGATCATGCATCCGATCAAACCGGCACTGGAGGGCAAGGACCTTTCCAATGTAAAAGATCCTGACGGATTGAAGTTATTTCTGGAAATGGTCAATGTCACAAATGCTCAGAATGCCGGTTTTGTTGAATACCAGTGGCCGAAACCGGGCAGTGACGAGCCACAACCGAAGCTCTCTTACGTCAAGAAACACCCGACCTGGAACTGGATTATCGGCAGCGGCATGTACGTCGACGACCTGAATGCTGAAATCAACAGGGTTCTCTACTCGGTCTTGGCGGTATTGCTGCTGGCGACCCTGGTCTCTGTCGGGCTGGTGTTTTTTCTTGCCCGCAGCATTTCCCGGCCGATGCACAGAGCGGTCGAGATGGTCGAAGAGATGGAAAAGGGCCACCTGCAGCTGCGCATGAATATGGACCAGAATGACGAGGTCGGCCGCATGGCGCGCGCGCTGGACGGTTTTGCCGACAGTCTGCAGAAAGAAATAATCGACGCATTGCAAAAACTCGCCAACGGAAATCTCAACTTTGAAATCACACCCTACGACGATGCCGATGAGATTCGCGGCGCACTGAAAAAGCTGGAAGTCGATCTTAACGAAACCATGCAGGAAATTCAGATTTCCGGGGAGCATATTGCAGCGGGCAGTATTCAGGTCAACGATTCCGCACAAACCCTCTCCTCCGGTGCCACAGAGTCGGCTGCATCGCTGGAAGAGATCGGCAGTTCGTTGGCGGAAATGGCCTCACAGACCAAGCAGAACTCCGAAAACGCCAGCATGGTCAATCACCTTTCCAGCGAAGCCAAACAGGCCGCCGACCAGGGCAACAACCAGATGCAGCGGATGGTCGGCGCCATGGACGACATCAACCAGGCGGGACAGAATATCAGCAAGATCATCAAGGTGATCGATGAAATCGCTTTCCAGACCAATCTGCTGGCCTTAAATGCAGCGGTCGAAGCGGCCCGCGCCGGACAACATGGCAAAGGCTTTGCCGTGGTTGCCGAAGAGGTCCGCAATCTGGCTGCGCGTAGTGCCAAAGCCGCCCAGGAGACCTCGGAGCTGATTGAAGGATCAGTACAAAAAACCACCAATGGCGCCACCATTGCGCAACAGACCGCTGAATCGCTGGCCGGGATCCTGACCGGCGTCACCAAGGTTTCCGACCTGGCCGAAGAGATTGCCGCCTCATCTGAAGAGCAGTCGCAAGGCATCAGCCAGATTTCACAGGGGATTAGCCAGATCGACCAGGTTACCCAGCAAAACACTGCCAGCGCCGAAGAGAGTGCCGCCTCAGCCGAACAGTTGGCGGCTCAGGCCAGCCGGCTGCAGAATATGCTCAGTCGCTTCCAGCTCAAAGGCCGGCAACCGCAAGCCGCGTTTCAGCCCGCCCCGCAGGTCACCGCACAGCGTCCCGTTCCACAGCCGAAGGCGAGCCAAGGCTGGGGACAAACGGCGCAACCTCGGATGGTGGCGGCGAACAGTGTTATTGCCCTGGATGACAGCGAGTTCGGCAAGTTCTAAACAGCGCCACAAGTAACATAAAAAAGCCCGGCTGCCGCAATGGCACCGGGCTTTATCTTTTCAGCAACCAGAAAAAGAACAACATTTATTGCCTTGAGCTCTCAGGCGGGCTTGCTTCATTTTCAAAAACAACGTAAAAACACTCTAACACTACACCGATTCCCCTCTGATCGACTGAAAATGAGGTAAATCAGCCATGCTAAAAATGAAATGCTCAAGCTGTGAAAAAGAGATCCGTTCTCCCCTGCTGGCAGAAATCGGCAGCATCAGCTGTCCCCATTGCCAGATGGATATCCCGGTAAACGATGTTATCGTTTCGGCCAAAGGCTATTCCTATCACCGCGACGATCTGATCAAAAGGCAGTTCCGCTACAAGACGCTGATTGCTGAAGTCACCAAAGAACGGGAGCTGCTGGAGAACGGCCCGGCAAGCTCTGCCGTAAGCATAAAAAGCCTCGACCGCTTTCTGGCCACCCTTGAAGAGATGATGGCCGGAGCGCGTGACCATTTACGGATCGAATTCGATCGTCATATGCCGGTCGCATACAAAACCAAACAGCTGTCCAGCAGCGGCCGACTGCTCAACCTGAGTATGCAGGGGGCCTGCCTTGAAGCTGAAGGTGGTAACCAGCTGCCGAAAAAAAAGGCGGCTATAGCGCTGCGGTTCTCACTCCCCGGCGAACAGAACAGCGTCATCCTGAACGGAACCGTCGCCTGGATCAAAAAACCGCTGAAGAAGAAAAATCCCTACCCACTGATCGGCGTCAATTTCACCCCGCTCGATCCGGATGTTCACGCTGCGCTCTGGACGTTTATTTCCCATTCCGCCACAGCTTCCTAACCGGCAGAACCATTGTCCATCATGACAAACCTTGCAGGCGCTGATGAATCGTCACCGCCAGACCGGCCGGCAGTCCCGGCATCTGCTGCAGCTCCTCAAGAGAGGCAGCGCGGATCTGTTTGAGGCTGCCGAAATATTTCAATAGTGCCTTGCGCCGCGCCGGGCCGACACCGGAAATATCTTCCAGAGAGGAGCGTAAACTCGCTTTGTTGCGTAGTTTGCGATGGTAACTAATGGCAAAACGATGGGCTTCATCGCGCAAACGTTCCAGCAGAAACAGCGTTGCCGAGCCGCTGCGAAAGCGGACCGGATTCTTCCGGCCGGGTAAAAAGAACCGCTCTTCGCTACGCTCTACCGCTTTACCGCGCACGTTGGCCAGCACCCGACTCTTGGCGATTCCGACCGCAGCGATCTGCCCCTGCAGTTGAAACTCGCCCAGGACCAGCGTCAGCACCCCCAGCTGTCCCTTGCCACCATCAATCAGGATCATCTGCGGCAGGTTCTGTTCCTCCAGCCCACGTTGCAGCCGACGGCGCAGTACCTCGGCCAGCGAAGCGTAATCATCCGCTCCAACAACCGTCTTGATCCGAAAGCGACGATATTCGGCGACTGCGGCTTCGGCATCGACCAGCACCGCCATACTGCCGACAGCATGGCTGCCCTGAACATTGGAGATGTCGAAACACTCGATCCGCTGCGGCAGAGTCGACAGTTGAAATTTCTGCTGGATCTCTTCGAGCAACGTAGTTCGTGCCTCGCGGCGGCTGCCCCGCTGACGAAACGCCTCCTTGGCGTTGCGCTCGGCCAGTTGGCAGAGGCGCTTCTTCTCGCCCCGCTGCGGTGCCAGCAGGCCGACCTTTCGGCCGCGCTTTTCACTCAACCACTCGCCGAGTAACCCGGCATCCTCCAGCTCGAAAGGGAGCAGCAGCTGGTCGGGCAGGAAGACATCACGGCTGTAGCATTCCTGTAAAAAACCGGAGAGCAGTTCCGGCAGATCGAGGGTCCATTGCAGCGGCCAGGTGCGACGGCCGATCAAGGTCCCCTGACGGATAAACAGCAGCGCCACCTCAACCTCGCCCCCCTCCTGGTGCAAGCCGATCACATCCTGATTGCCGCCGCCGTATTCGGTGACCTTCTGCTTTTCAACACTCTTTTCAATGGAGCGGATCTGATTGCGCAGCCGCGCGGCATCTTCAAAACACATCTGGTTCGAAGCCGCCTGCATCTGCTGCTGCAACTGTTCAATCACTTGCGACTCGCGCCCCTCCAGCAGATCGATGACACCATCGACCAGCCGCCGATACTCAGCCGGTCCGATCTTGCCGTGGCAAGGGGCGCTGCATTGGCCGATCTGATGGAACAGGCAGGGGCGGCCGCGTTTGCGGCAGCGCTCGATCGAGGAATGACGTAGCGGGAAAATCCGATAAATCTCCTTGAGTGTCTGGCGGATCGCCCCGGCCGAAGAGTAGGGACCGAAATAACTGGCGCCGTCATTCTTCACCAGCCGGACCACCTGCAGCGCCGGAAACTCCTCATGCCGATCGATGCGCACCGAAACATAGGTTTTATCATCGCGCAGGTCGATATTGTAGCGCGGCCGATGTTGCTTGATCAGGGTATTTTCCAGCAGCAACGCTTCCTTTTCGGTGTCGGTAACAATCACCTCGACCCGCTGCACCTTCTCCATCAACCAGGGGATCTGCGCCCGACCGTCACCGGCAGCTGAAAAATAGCTGCGCAGCCGGTTACGCAACTGCTTGGCCTTGCCGACGTAGAGAATCTCATCGCCAGGGCCGATCATTTGGTAGACTCCAGGAGTGGTCGGGTATCTGCTCAGGTCTATTTTCAGCATAAGGAAAGTTTTAAGCTTTAAGTTTTATGTTTTAAGTTTTAGACTTACAGCTTACAGCTTACAGCTTACAGCTTACAGCTTACAGCTTACAGCTTACAGCTATATTTTGATTTCCATCGAATTCAAGAGGGACCGCCGTGAATCCATTCTGGAACAACATCTTCCGCGGCAGCGGCTACCAGGACACCCTGGCCTACTTTCTCGGCACGGTGCCGATTTTCGCCAAACTGAACAAGCGCGACCTCAGGTTTCTTGAAACCATCGTCCACGAACGCCGCTATCAGGCCAATGAAATCGTCTTTGAAGAGGGAGATATCGGTTCCGGCATGTACGCCATCCGTTCCGGACAGCTGAGAATTTACACCAAGGATGAGCAGGGCAGCGAGATCAATCAGGCCCAGCTTGAGCCGGGCGACTTCTTCGGCGAAGTGGCGCTGACCGCCTCGCGCCCACGGATCGCCTCGGCCTGCACCACCGAGCCGACGGTGCTGGTCGGCTTGTTCCGCTCCGATATGCTCGAAGCGGTCCGCAAGCACCCGTCAATTTCGGCAAAAATCCTGCTGGGATTAACCCGGGTGATCAGTGATCGGCTGCATCAGAGTAATCTGCAACTGCTCGATCTGCAACAGCAGCAACGCGCCAAAGAACCGCAGCAACCATGACCGAGCAGAGCGGTTTCAGCCGCGCCCAAGTGGTCCTGCTCTATCTGGTACTGACCGCGGCGATCGCCTCGGGAATCGCCATCTTCTCCTCGGCCTCGACCATCACCGACATGCTGCGCACGGCGACCGACGGGCTGTTTCTGCCGATCCTGATTTCACTGATCACCGCCTTTCTGCTCGATCCGCTGGTCCAGCTCTTTGAGCGGGAAAAGATCAACCGTACCGCCAGCATCTTTATTGTCTATGCGCTGCTCTTCCTGCTGGCGCTCTTGCTGCTGCTGCTGATCGGTCCGCCCAACTGGAAAGGGATGATGCAGGCGCTGAAGGCTGATTTTCCCCGCTACTTCGGCAGGGCGATCGACTACTTCAATATTCAGCTGAGCGCTGTCCAAACCCATCTTCCCTTCATCAAAAGTTACGACCTGACGGATAAACTGAGCAGTTCGGCACAAGAGTTCTTCGGCATGATCATCGCCCAAACCCCCAAATCGGCGATGCGCATCGGCAGCCTGTTCCTGCTGGTACCGCTCTTCTCCTTCTTCTTTCTGCGTGACAGCCGCCGCCTGATGCGCGGCCTGATCTCATTCACGCCGAACCGTTACTTTGAAATGGTTCTCGATATCTACGACCATGTCAGCTGGCAGCTCGCGCACTTTATCCGGGGGCGGATCCTTGAAGCACTGATCATCGGCACGGTCGTCTGGATGGGGCTGTCGCTGACTGATATCCGCTACGCACCGATCCTCGGCGTGATCGCCGGAGTGACCAACCTGGTCCCTTATATCGGGCCGATCGTCGGCATGCTGCCGGGGCTGGTCATCGCCCTGGTCGATCTGGGGATGGGTGGCCAGTTCTGGTGGATTCTCTGTGTCTACCTGCTGATCGCGCAGATCATTCTCGACAATTTCATCCTCATCCCGATTCTGATTTCACGGGTTTCCAACCTGCATCCGCTGTTGGTAATTCTGGCGATCGTCATGGGGGGGAAGCTGTACGGCGTACTGGGGATGATCATCGGCGTGCCGATTGCCAGCATCCTCAATATCATCATCATGGAAATCCGCCAGTACCGGAAAACCTTCAACCCGCACAACCGGATTTTCGTCACCCGCAACGAACGCTACTGACGCTGCTCGACCTGCTAAGGGGACAAGCAGCCGGCCATCTATTCTCTGACAGCCTCCTAAAGGGGGCACAGCTCCAGATAGCCAAAGACTAAAAGGCGACCCCTTAAAAAAAGACCGCCTTTGTAGATTGCAAGTAGCTGGCTACCGTTTCTTGCGCCTGAAAAAAATCAGCTCACCACCGGTTTCGGCAACTTCAAGGCAGCAACTGCCGCAGCACCGGTCAGCAGCGCCGAGAGCAGAAAGGCCGGTGCGAAACTGCCGCTGGTTTCGGCGATAATCCCGGCAACAGCGGGACCGATCGTCTGCCCACCGGCAAAGAAGAAGGTGATCAACGAAAAAGCGCCGGCCGCTTTGGCGATCCCCATATAATCGCCGACCGTGGCGGCCATAATCGCCGGAATCGCCCAGGCGGCGATGCCGTACAGAAAAACCGAGGCGATCAACGACCACTCGCCCAAGCCGGAACCGGCCAGCAGATAAGCCAGGGTCTGGACGACGAATACCACCATCAAGCCGCCGCGCCGACCGATCTTATCCGACAGCGTGCCGAAAACCACCCCGGAAAACAGACTGAAGAATCCCACCCACGCCCAGAAATGCCCGGCAGTCGCTTCACTGAAACCATATTCTTCAACCATGCAGGTAACGATAAAGGTGCCGTAGACCATATAGGTGGCACCGAAAGCAAAGTAGAGCAGACCGAGATAGAGGAGGATTCGGCCGCTGTTGGTCGGCTCGGGGGTGGTCAACCCGGCGACATCAAACCTCTGGCCGGCACCGATCGGCTGCAACCCGAGCGGTTCTGGATCGTTGCGCACCAGCAGCGCCACCAACAGGGCGATCAGCAGAACAATCGCGGCCAGCAGCTGCCAACTGATCCGCCAGCCGTCAGTACCGAATTGTTGATTGAGATAGGGGATCAGCAACCCGGAAAATACGATTGCCGAACCGTTACCGATGACCATCAAACCCGCTGCCCGGCCGCGTCGTTCACGACGAAACCAGTGGGCGATCAGAACCATGGTCGGGATATTTGCCAGGCCGCTGCCGATCCCGGTCAGAAAATAGAGGGTCAGCAGGGGGAGATAGCGATCACAGTTGCCCATCCCCGCCATACAGACGGCAATCAACAACAGGCCGAAACTGATGGTCAGGCGCGGTTTGAATTTGCGCAGCAGCGCCGGAGTGAGCGCCACGGAGATCAGGTATCCGACGAAATTTCCGGTCCCCAGGTAGCCCAGCTGATCATAAGCCAGTCCCAGACCGTCGCGCATCCCCGGCAACAACATGCCGAAAGCGAAACGTGCCAGACCGAGACAGGCAAACAGGGTCAGGATGCCGGTGACCACAATCAGCCAGCCGTAATGGCAAGGGAGCCGGGAGGGGGGGAAAGCCATAGTGTGATGCTCTCGCAAAAAAGAATTGGATGGCTAAGCAAAAATTTCGCCCCACAAGGCGCAGCGTTTTTTCAGGGGTGAAGGCATACAGATAGTATGTCGAGATCCTGAAAAAACGCTGCAACGCAGTCGGGCGAAATTTTTGCGACGCCATCAGTTGTTAATCAGCCAGCTGCCATCCGGCTGACGACAGGCGGTTCCATAAGCATCCTGCTGCTGACCGCCGATCATCACCGTCTGCCGATACTCGCGGCAGTATTTTCCCGACGCTTGTTTATAGGTACGGGTCGGGGTCAACGAGCCGCTATTGCCGGAATCGGGATTATTCCAACTGGTCAATTCGTTACTGCGGGTGTGTTCCAGAGCATACTGAGCATTCTGCCCCATGGCAATGCGATCGGCTCGGTCAAGTGAACGACCGATCTCCTGACCGAACATCGCTCCGGCCAAAGCACCGATGGCGATGGCAACCACATTCCCCTTGCCTTTACCGATATTGGAGCCGAGGATCGCCCCGGCGGTCGCACCCAACAGGCTGCCCGCCCCCTCTTTCGGTCCCATAGATTGAGCGCAACCCGCCAACAAAAACGCACTAATCACCAGTAATACCAGAAGTTGTCTCATCTACCATCTCCTTTTTGATTCTGCCGATCGTGTCAGAAAGGATCGGCTGCGGCTGAGCCTCTACGGTTATTGTACCCGATTCTCGGCAACACAAGGAGCAGTTAACGCGATTCCACCGCCAGCTTCAAACCGAACAACAACATGACACTGCCGGTCAAACCATCGAGGCAGCGCTGCACGCGGACATTCCGCAAACAGCGCCCGGATCGTTCAACCAATGCGGCCAGCAGACACTGATAGACCATAGCGATGATAAAATGTACCGCGGCCAGCAACAACGACTGCTGTAACGCCGAACCGGCCGGATCGATAAATTGCGGCAAAAAAGCCATGTAGAAGATGATGGTCTTCGGATTCAGCACGTTAGTCAGCAACCCCTCCGCCAGAGAACGGCGTGGCTGAAATATCGTACTCTGCGGGCCCTGCCCGGTCAGGGGCAACCGACCTCGGCTGTCCAGTGCTGAACGCAAGCTGCTGACACCCAGCCAGATCAGGTACCCGGCACCGACAAATTTGAGCAGACTGAAGGCCAGAGCGGATTGCAACAGGATCAACGAGATACCGACCGAAGAGACCAGAGCGTGGACGAACAGCCCGGTACAAATGCCCAGACTGCTGGCAGCGCCATCCCGCCAACCGCCGCGATTGGTATTTCGAATCACCAGCAGCGTATCGACGCCGGGGGTGATCGTCAGCAGCGTGACCGGGATAATGAAGGTCAACAGTTGCGTCAGCATAAATGAGACTCCTGCAAAGAAAGCCCGCCGGAACAGCTCCGCAACCGGCGGCATTCTCCGCTGGCAAAAAGAAAAATCAGTTGCCACCCAGCTCGCGAGAACGGGCCGCAGCGGCAGAAACCGCTTCCATCAGCGTGGTCCGCAAGCCCTTCTTCTCCAGCGTGCTGACCCCGGTGATCGCCGTCCCGCCGGGCGAGCAGACCCGGTCGCGCAGGATCGCCGGATGCTCACCGGTTTCGCGCACCATCAGTGCCGCGCCGACCACCGTCTGTACGGCCAGCGCATGGGCGACATCCCGCCGCAGGCCTTAGCGCACCCCGCCATCGGCCAGAGCTTCGATGACGGTATAGATGTAAGCCGGTCCGGAGCCGGAGAGGCCGGTCGCGGCATCCATCTGCCGCTCGTCGATAATCTGCACCTTGCCGACCGACTCGAACAACTGCTTGACCAGATTGAGATCGTCTTTGCTGGAGTGATGGCCGCGACAGATGGCGCTGGCGGCCTCACTGACCAGGGCCGGAGTATTCGGCATCACCCGCACAACCCGCGGTGCCCCCTGAAAATATTTTTCGATAGTCGCACTGGAAACCCCGGCCAGAATCGACACCAGCAATTTTTTATCATCGTAGGACCCGGCAACCTCTTCCAGAACCTCGGCAACAATCTGCGGCTTGATCGCCAGCACAACAATCTCACACTTCTGCATCAATTCGATGTTATCGGTCGTCAACTCGACAGCATATTCCTCGCGAAGATGCTCGCGACGATATTCACTCGGTTCCGAGGCCATAATCCGCTCAGCGGCAAAGCCGCCGGCAAGCAACCCCTTGATCAGGGCTTCGGCCATATTTCCACCGCCGATAAAGCCGATTTTCTGTACGTTGGTCATGGAAGAGATCCTTTCAAAAATCCAGTTGAATTTTCAAGTCTCGATTTAATTACCACAGCACCGAAAAAAATTCATCCGCAGAAGGCTGAAATTATGCTTTGATCGCAGGATAATCACTTGACAGCCTTTGCAGCCGGAGTTACAGCTGAATCGGCACTAAATATCTATGCACTTATCAAGTGCATAGTTGTTTAGTGCCGGGCCTGAACGTCCCTTAAAACCAAGGACAAAGACCGTCATCCTCGCGAATGTGGGGATCCACGCTTCATAAAAACACTGGATTCCCGCCTTCGCGGGAATGACGAAATATGAGTATCACCTAAAAGGCTTGGATATAATTCATAGTTTTTACTAACGTGATGGAACAATAAACCATATCTTCCAATGACATTTTCAGGAAAACAGCATGGACCTTTGGTACACAGAAAAACATAGCGAAAACGTCGGCATCAGCATGAAAGTGAGCGAAACACTCTTCTCCGGGAAAAGCGAATATCAAAAGCTTGACATCCTGGAGACCCTGGAATATGGGCGAATGATGCTGCTTGATGGCCTGGTGATGGTCACCGAACGGGATGAGTTTATCTATCACGATATGATTGTTCATCCAGCACTATTTACCCATCCCGACCCCAAACAGGTGCTGGTAATCGGTGGCGGCGATGGCGGCAGCATTCGTGAAATCATGAAACATCCCGGGGTCGAGCTTGCGACTTTGTGTGAGATTGACGGACTGGTCATCGACAAGTCGGTGGAACTGCTGCCGAGCATGGCCAGCGAGATCGACGGCAGCAATCCGCGCGTCAAACTACATGTCGATGACGGGCTGGCCTATATCCGTGAGCACCAGAACCAGTTCGACGTAATTCTGGTCGACTCGACCGATCCGATCGGTCCGGCGGTCGGCCTGTTTGAAGAAGATTTCTATCGGCTGGTGTTCGGTGCGCTGAAGACGGACGGCATCATGGTTGCCCAGAGTGAATCGCCCTTCTATCATGCAGAGATTCAGAAAAACATGTACCGCAACCTGCGCGCCGTCTATCCGGTCGTTGAGATGTACCAGGCGTTTATCCCGACCTACCCAAGCGGCTTCTGGAGTTTCGCCTTCGCCAGTAAAAAATACCATCCGGTCAAGGATTTCAACCGTCAGCGGGCCGCTGATCGTGACTTCTACAGCAAGTATTACAATGCAGATCTGCACCTGGGTGCGTTCATGCTGCCGACCTTTGCCAAGGAAAATATTGCCGAATGAAACGCCGCAACGCAGCAGACTGGAGCAGTGAGGATTCCGCAGAGCTCTACGGCATCCGCCAGTGGGGCGATGACAACTTCGACCTGTCCAGTGACGGAAAAGTGGTCGTCAAAATCAAGTTTCCATCCGGCGAGGTCGTCGTTCCACTGACCGAAATCGTTGCCGGGGTCGGTGCGCGTGGGCACAATTTCCCCCTGCTGCTGCGGATCGAAAACCTTCTCGATACACGCCTGGAACTGCTCAATACCAGCTTTGCTGCAGCGATTGTGGCCAACGACTATCAGGGCAGATACCAGGGAGTCTTCCCGGTCAAGGTCAATCAGCAGGCCCAGGTCATCGAAGAGATCAGCCGCTTCGGCGCCGCCTATGATACCGGTCTGGAAGCGGGCAGCAAGGCGGAACTGCTGCTGGCGCTGGCTAATTTGAAGGACGGCGGGCTGCTGATCTGCAACGGCTACAAGGACCGTGAATTCATCGATCTCGGCCTCTGGGCCAACAAGCTCGGTTACCGCTGCTTCTTTGTCGTTGAATCACCGTCGGAACTGCAGTTGATTTTGCAGCGAAGTGCGCAACTGGGGATCGAGCCACGGCTCGGCATGCGGATCAAGGTTTCAGCCAAGGTCGGCGGTCTCTGGACTGAAACCAGCGGCGACCGCAGCAGCTTCGGTCTGAGTACCGCACAACTGGTCGATGTGGTGGATCAGCTGCGTGAATTTGGCAAACTCGACTGCCTGCAACTGCTCCACTGCCATCTCGGCTCGCAGATTCCCGACCTGGAAGAGATCCGCGCCGGGGTCCGTGAAGCCAGCCGCTTCTATGCAGACCTGGCAGCCGAAGGCGTACCACTGAGATATCTCGATCTGGGCGGCGGGCTGGCAGTCGACTATATCGGCAACCGGTCAAAGCACAGTTACTCCTGCAACTATACGCTGCCCGACTATTGTCACTGTTTGGTGGAAACGGTGGCGCAGACCCTCGCCCCACAGCAGATCAACCAGCCGATTCTGATTACCGAATCGGGTCGAGCCACGGTGGCGCACACCACACTGCTGCTTTTCAATATCCTCGATGTGCTTGAATTCCGGCCCCTGTCGCTGCCGCAACACTGCCCGACCGATGCTCCGGAGCTGGTCATGCGCCAGTTTCAACTCCACCGGCAGAACGTCGCAAAAGACCTGCTGGAAACCTACCGGCAGGCACTCGATAACCGTGACCGGATTCGCGAACAGTTCCGCAACGGGCAGCTGTCTCTGCGTCAGCGCTCGTTGGCAGAAAGCCTGTTTCTGAGCATTGCCCGGCAGGTGAGTGACAAGCTGGAGGAAAGCAATCAGGACCCTGAACAGCTGGCCGCTCTGCGTCAGAATCTGGCCGACATCTACTATGGTAATTTCAGTATTTTCCAATCCCTGCCCGACAGCTGGGCGATCGGTCAGCTGTTTCCGGTAATGCCGATCGATCGTTTGCACGAAGCACCCAGCCGTGATGCGATCATCTCGGACCTGACCTGCGACTGCGACGGCAAACTCGATCGCTTTGTGCTTGCCGGGACGGAACAGAGCACCCTGCCGCTGCATCCGCTGCGCGAAGGGGAAGATTATGTTCTCGGTGTTTTTCTGATGGGTGCTTACCAGGAAACCCTCGGCGACCTGCACAATCTGTTCGGTGACACCCATGTCGTCAGTGTACGGATCAACCAGAACGGCAGCTTCGATGTCAATAAAGAGCTGGCCGGCGATTCGGTTGCTGAAGTCCTGAGTATGGTCGAATACCAGCCGAAAGAGTTATTGGAAAAGTTTCGCATCACCGCCGAACAGGCGGTGCGGGATAAACGGATCAGCGTTGCCGAACGGCAACAGATTCTTGCTGAGTTTTCTGCCCAGCTTCAGGGCTACACCTACTACAAACATTGACTCACGCGGGGAAGAAACGATGGATGCAGGAGAACTGGCGAACTATAACGGTTGCGACGGACGTCCGGCCTATGTTGCTGTCAGCGGAATCATTTATGACGTTAGCGAGAGTCGCCGCTGGAAACATGGAAACCATGAAGGGATTCATCAGGCCGGGCAGGATCTGACTGAAGCGCTGAAAACAGCGCCACATGTACGTGTGCTGATCGAACGTTTTCCACTTGTCGGCAAGCTGGAAAAGACCGCTCCGACTCCAGTGGACAAGAAATTTCCGCTAGTGGTCATTATCGCCGGGATTTTGCTCCTGCTGGCCCTTGCTGCCCTGCTTATCTAACGACGACAGCCGCTCCAATTGCCTGGAGCGGCTGAGGCTGTCGACCTGAACACTATGATCAAGCTATTCTATGCCTGTTTCAGCAGCCCTTCAATCATCTCGGGCAGCTTGGTACAAACCTCGGTTTTTACCAGCACCGCCTTGACATTGGTGGTTTCCATTCCGGCGTCCTGCATCGTCAACAGATGACCGGAGCAGAGAATCACCGGCAATTCCGGGCTCAGCTGAAATATTTTCTGCGCCAATTCAGTGCCGCTGAGCCCTGGCATTGACTCATCGGTAATCACCAGATCAAAATCCTGTGGATTTTTTTGGAACAGCTCCAGAGCCTGATTTCCCGAAAAGGCGCTGGTTACCTGATAGCCCAAATCGCCAAGAAACTCTTCACCCAACAGTGCCAGCGACTCTTCGTCATCAACGTAAAGTATCCGTATCTGTGCTGCAGTCATGGTTAGATCCAGCGTTTAAAGGGTAAAAATATCTTCAACTCAACGCGGAAGATTATAGCACATTCATTCTCCGGGAGCACAACATATATTCTACTCTAATTTACTGCAGGTTTACAGCTGAACAGTGATTGCGGGAATCGCCTGATTCCTCTACACTTGAGCGCAGTAGAAAGGACCATTGACGTGAGTAAACAAGCTGAAGACATTATTTATCGTGGCCGAATCCTCGCTCTCGCCCGTGAAACCCACCGCCTGCCCGACCAGCGGGAAGCACAATTCGAGATCGTCCAACATAATGGCGGCGCAGCGGCACTACCGATCCTTGCCGACGGCCGGTTGATCCTGATCCGTCAGTTCCGCCCGGCAGCCGAAGGTTTTGTCTGGGAAATCCCGGCCGGGCGACTGGAACCGGGCGAAGATGGTGCGGGCTGCATAGAAAGAGAATTGATTGAAGAGATCGGTTATCGCAGCGCAGCAGTTGCATCACTCGGTTTCATCTACAGCAGCATCGGCTTCTGTAATGAAAAAATCTATCTCTACACCGCCGGTAAACTCGAAAAAACCACAACCGCACTTGAACCGGACGAGTTCATCGAGCCACAGATCGTTTCACTGGAAGAGGCTCTGCGGATGATCGAATCGGGCGAGATCGTCGATGCGAAAACTCAGGTTGCGCTGCTCCGCTATGCGCTTCGGCAAGGAGCCTTAACTTGAAGTTCGGCTTACCGGAGGGCTATCCCAGTCCGGTCGAACTGCCGTTCAATCGGGCCAGCCTTGACAATCACTTTCAGATTGCAGCACCCGACAAGGAACCTGAAGCTGCCGGGGTCTGGCTGGTACTGCAAGGAAATATGCTGCTGACAACTGCCGGCAGTCGGGGACCGCAACTTCCCGCCGGAAAGTCACCGCCGCTGGTGGTGGAAACTCCGCCACTCTATATCGGCCGCTGGGATGGGCGCCCCTGTCGACTGCTGAGCATTTCACGAGACCAGGAAATCCCGGCCGATCTGCAGACTCACTCGCTGCTGGACAAAAATCCGCAAATCCCCCTGCCGCTGCTCTCTCTGGCCGGGGTCGGGCTTATGATTATTCACTGGGAAGCGACCAGCAGGAACTGCGGCTATTGCGGTGAAACCTTGAGTCATCTGCCTGCAGAATGGGGAAAGAAGTGTCAGGCCTGCAATAAACAACATTATCCGCGAATTCATCCCTGCGTCATCGGTCTGGTCATCAAGGGGGATGAAGTTCTTCTGGTGCGCAAAGCAGAATGGGCCGACGGCCGCTACGGGCTGGTGGCAGGATTTGTCGATTTCGGCGAATGCCTGGAAGAAGCGATGGCCCGGGAAGTTCTGGAAGAGACCGGCATTGTCATCGACAATATCCGCTACCTCGGCAGCCAGTGCTGGCCCTTTCCCAGCCAGCTGATGACCGGCTTCGTTGCCGACTACGTCAGCGGCGAGATCAACCTGCAGGAGGATGAACTGGAGGACGGCGGCTGGTACAAGCTCGACCAGCTGCCGATCATTCCACCGCAACGCAGCATCGCCCGTTACCTGATCGATCAGGCGGGGAGCTACTTGACGAGCGAGAAACACTGTAGGCTGTAGGCTGTAGGCTGTAGGCTGTAGGCTGTAGGCTGTAAACGGACTTAAATCGCCGTTACCGCAAATTCCGGCTGGGCAATAATCGCCTGCTTGACCGCGCATTGATCGGTTGCCTTGATGATGGCCTTGCGGTATTTCTCCGGGAAACCTTCCGGCAACTGGATATCAACCTTCACTTTGAGCAAGCGGCGCGTCTCCGGGTCACGCTCGATAGCGAGGGAAAGACCCAACCCTTCGGTGGCAATCTGCCGCTGCTGGCAAAAACGCAGGGCAAAAAAACCGGCACAGGTGCCGATAGAAGCCAGGAATAGATCGTAAGGGGAAGGCGCGCTGTTCGCGCCACCGGAACCTTCCGGCTGGTCGGTCAAAACCTGGAACTCACCAATCTGGGCGGCAACGGCAACGCCGCCGGGAAAACTGATCTGCATCGACATATTTTACTCCTCCTGTATTTATGATTCTCTCGCAAAAAAGGTTAGCGTTGAGTCGGGACGGCAAGTCCCTTTACAAGCAAAGCCACAACCCGCCTTAATCGTCATCCTCGCGAATGCGGGGATCCAGGCCCCACGATAATCTCTGGATTCCCGCCTACGCGGGAATGGCAAAAAATGAGTCGTAACTGAAAATCTTAGACTAAAGTCCATAGTTTTAACTAGACCTGTCCGAGATCCTGAGAAAACGCTGCAACGCAGTCGGGCAAACTTTATGCTTAGCCATCAATCCCCCAACAGTTGGCCGATACCGCTGAAAAAGTTGCTGGCACTCTTCTCCTGCTGCTCCGGGGTGCTCTCAATCGACTTTTCCGGATCGCAACGAACTAACAGCTCCGGCGGGATCTCCACCAGAAAACGGCTGGGGTCACGCTGCTCCAATTTACCATACTTGCGCCGCCGCCCGGCGCCGAGCAGGACCAGTTGCCGCTCGGCGCGGGTGATGCCGACATAACAAAGCCGCCGCTCCTCATCGATATCAAAGGTTTCGTAGATCGATTTCTTGTGCGGCAGAAAACCCTCTTCCATGCCGACCAGAAAAACCACCGGGAACTCCAGGCCTTTGCTGGAATGCAGGCTCATCAAAGTCACCGCATTCTGTGCCAGTTTTTTTTCTTTGTCGTTCTGCTTCGGCCCGTCATCATCGAACAGGGAAACCTTGTCGAGAAATCCGGCCAGATCCGGCTCCGGATCACGCTCCAGATAGGCAGCCATGGCGTTGAGGATCTCTTCCTGGTTCTCGATCCGGCGACGGGCTTTCTGCGGATCGTTCTCCTGACGGTAGATCTCCTCGGCCAGCTGCAACTCTTGCAGCATTTCGCGCAAGGTTTCCAGCATCCGCAGCGCCGGCTGAAAACGTTTGCGATACTTTTCCAGCAGTTCGACAAATCCGTTGATCGCTTCGTGAGTGCGCGGTTGCAACTCCGGCACCTGCTCGGACTGTTTGAGTACCGACCAGAGCGACTGCTCTGTTTCCGCCGAGTATCGGATCAGTTTATCGGCACTGCCGGCACCGATATTCCGCTTCGGATAGTTGAGAATCCGCAGCAGATTGACCTCGTCCAACGGATTGAGCAGCACCTTCAGATAAGCGATGACATCCTTGACCTCTTTACGATCAAAAAACTGCTGACCCCCGATCAGCACATAGGGGATATCCTCGTAGCGCAGCTGTTCTTCGAAGGAGCGCGACTGGCTGTTGGTTCGATAGAGGATCGCAAAATCGGAGTAGTTTAACTCGCGACGACCGCGTTCAATGTGGATCCGCTCAATCACCTGACAAGCTTCGTGCTGATCGTCGTCACAGAGCAGATAATCGATCGGCGGGCCCGCCCCGGCGGCGGTCCAGAGCGCCTTTTCCTTACGCTGGCGGTTGTTCTTGATCAGCGCGTTGGCCGCAGCGAGGATATTGCCGGTCGAGCGGTAATTCTGTTCCAGCTTGATCAGTCGGGTGCCGGGGAAATCCCGCTCAAAGTTGAGGATGGTTGCAACATCGGCACCACGGAAACCATAGATCGACTGATCGTCATCACCGACCACACAGAGGTTGCCATGTCCACCGGCCAGCAGTTTGAGCAAGCGATACTGGACCGGGTTGGTGTCCTGATATTCATCGACCATCTGATAGCGGTAAAACTGCTGGTAGTGTTCGAGCAGGTCGGGATGCTTCTCCAGCAACTGCACGGCCAGCACCAGCAGATCATCAAAATCGACCGCGTTGTAGGCTTTGAGTTCCTTCTGGTAGCGCGGGTAGATCAGCGCCGTCATGCAGGAGACCGGATCGCGGCTGCTGGAAATAAAATCACCCGGCCCGATCAGCTGGTTCTTCGCTGCCGAGATCTGCCAGAGGACCTGATCGGCATCCTTGCTGGAGGCATCGACAATCTCGTCCCGCAGTAGACGCCGCACCAACTGCTGCTGATCGGCGGCGGAGTAGATGGAAAAGTTCTTCTTATAGCCGAGCCGCTCGATATCGGCCTTGAGAATCCGCACACAGAGCGAATGGAAGGTGGCGATCACCATCCCCTTACAGGCTTTTCTGCCGACCATCTCCTCCACCCGTTGCCGCATCTCACGAGCGGCCTTATTGGTAAAGGTCACCGCCAGGATCTGTCGGGCCGGGACCGCAGATTGCTGCAACAGGGAGACAATCCGGCAGGTAATCACCCGGGTCTTGCCGGAACCGGCACCCGCCAGCAATAACAGCGGCCCTTCGGTATGGGAGACAGCTTCACGCTGTTGTGGGTTAAGACTATCGAGATCGAACATTCATTTACTTGAAATAAGAGTGGCCCGAGGGTGCCGGAAAATAATGGCAACCGTGCATTTTAAGCGCAGAAACGGGAAAGTAGCACGCATTTACGCAGAGCAGCAAGTGGCGATCGCAGAATAAATTACGATTAGAAATTCTTCTGTTGAAACCGGCGAACCGCTCTGCTAGATTGCGCCTCATGTTTAGACTGACAATCCTTATCATCAGCCTGGTTTGGGCCTCATTACTGCTCCTCTCCTGGGGGGGAGCCTCCGAACCGCAAGCCGCCCAGGAACCTCAGGCTCAGGTCCTCAGCAACTCCTGATCGGTGCGCATTGCCGTAAAAAACCATCCACCCTTGCGTGGCGTACGCGGATATTCCTTTTTCAACCCGACTGATACTTGTCGCCCTGCTTTGAACCTCGCAACCGCAACTCATCGTCGATGGCATTAAGCACCTCCCATTTATCCATCGACCAGAGCGGTGCCAGCAGGATATCGCGCGGGCCGTCACCGGTCAGACGCTGAATCAGGGTCTCCGGGGGCAACCGCTCAATAAAATCGACTGCCAGTTCGACATATTCCTGCATCTCCAGCATCGGCACCTGCCCCTGTTGATAAAGCTCACCGAGCGGGGTTCCTTGCAGAACATGCAGCAAGTGCAGCTTAACGCCATCGACCTTGAGCCGGGCCATCTCAGCAGCGGTTGCCAGGATATCCTCGCGAGACTCGCCCGGCAGACCGAGAATCAGATGCACGCAGACCCTTACCCCCCGTTCTTTCGCCTGTCGGTAAGCATCTAAAAAGCACCGGTAATCGTGGCCGCGCTGGAGAAAATCGAGGCTGCGATTGTGCATCGTCTGCAACCCGATTTCCAGCCAAAGATAAGTTTGCTGATGATATTCGGCAAGCAGGTCAAGGGTTTCCGGCGGCAGGCAATCCGGCCGGGTTCCGATCGCCAGGCCGACCACATCCTCGACCGCCAGCGCCTGATCGTAACAATGCCGCAGCTTTGCCAGGGGCCCGAAGGTGTTGGAGAAGGGCTGAAAGTAAGCGATAAACCACTTGGCGCGATACTTCCGGCGCATCAGCTGTTTGGATCGTTCCAACTGGAGCGCGATCGACTGGTTGCGCTCGATACTGACCGCCCCTGAACCGCCGGGCGCACAGAACAGACAGCCATGTGCATCGCGCCCCCCCTGTCGATTCGGGCAGCCGAAACCGGCATCGACCGAAAGCTTGTGTACCCGGCCGCCGAAGCGCTGTTTCAGATGGGTTGAATAGAGGTTAAAGGCTTTTCTTCGCATGCCGGCGACTATGCCAGTTCACCCTTTGCAGAGCAAGAAACTTCTCAGCAACAGACTCCTGATTGCGGCATTGCGATCTGCAACCAAACTGATATGATTGTAGCCGTTCACAGGATGATTTCCCCCCCAGCGCAAGGAGTCCCAGCATGCCGACAATCCTGGTGGTTGATGATGAGCCCGGACTAAGACTGCTCTATTCTGCCGAACTGGAAGATGAAGGATATCACGTGGTTGCCGCCGCGAATTGCGCAGCCGCAGCCGAAATCCTGGCTACCCAGCAGATCGACCTGGTGGTCCTCGACATCCAGATCAAACAGGAGAGCGGCCTCGACATGCTGCAGACCATCGTCAAGGAACGTTCCGGGCTGCCGGTGATTCTCTGTAGTGCCTATAATTGCTACAAGGACGATTTTTCCTCCTGGCTGGCTGACGCCTATATTGTCAAAAGCTCTGACCTGACTGAACTGAAATCGGAAGTCGCGCGACTGCTCAAGCACGACTGATCAATAACCCAAAAGAAGGTTCTTTAAAATCTTGATGGGTTATAGAACCGTAGTTAATTGTTTTTTTTCTGGGTAAATCCTGACCAGTTCCTGACAAAGGAGTCTTAATGAAAGCTGTCATTATGGCCGGTGGCTTCGGCACCCGCCTGCATCCGCTCTCGATCAATCTGCCGAAACCGATGGTTCCGCTCTGCAATCGCCCGATCATGCTGCATATTGTCGATCTGCTGAAAAAACATGGCATCAGCGAGCTGGTGATCCTGCTCTATTTCCAACCTGAGACGATTAAAAAATTCTTCGGTGACGGCAGTGAATACGGCGTTGAAATCACCTACGTCACCCCGCTGGAAGACCTCGGTACCGCCGGCGCGGTCAAAGCTGCGGCGCGCCATCTGGATGAGCGTTTCATGATCATCAGCGGTGACCTGCTGACTGATTTCGACCTGACCGCAGCCATCGATTTTCACAAGCAAAAGCAGGCTCAGGCCACCCTGGCCCTGACTCCGGTTGCCGATCCGCTGCAGTTCGGCGTGGTCATCACCAACCCGGCCGGTGAGATCACCAAATTTCTCGAAAAGCCGGATTGGGGCGAAGTTTTCTCCGACACCATCAATACCGGGATCTACATCCTTGAGCCGGAAGTGCTTGAACTGATCCCCGAAGGGGAAAATCGCGACTGGTCAAAGGATGTTTTTCCGCTGATGCTGGAGCGGCAAGACCCGCTGTACGGCTGTACCCTGAAGGGCTATTGGCGGGATATCGGCAACACCGACGCCTACCTCGAAACCAGCAGAGACATTCTCAGCGGCAAGGCCAGTGTCAATATCGAGGAACGTCCGGCGGCCCGGATTGATGGACTTTATCTGGGGGCGGAGGCGATCGCCAGTCAGGAAAGCCTGGGCATGATCGAAGGAACGGTGGTGCTCGGCGACAATACTCGGCTGATTGGAATCCCTAAGCTGAAAAATTGCATCATCGGCCGCAATTGCGTCATCGAAGAGGGTGCGCAACTGGAAAATGCCGTTCTCTGGGACAATGTTTACGTCAAAGCGAACGCCAAAATCACGGATGCAGTCCTCGGTCAAAACGTGCGAGTCGGAGTGGGCGCCACGGTCAAAGCGGGCGTGGTGGTCGGCGACGACTCCAAAATCGGTAGCGGCTCATCGATCAACCCGGATGTTAAAATCTGGCCGAGCAAAAACATCGAAAACGGCTCTATTGTTACCAGCAACATGATCTGGGGAGAAACCTGGCGCCGCAGCCTGTTCGAGGGGGCGGTGGTCAAGGGGCTGACCAACATCGAATTAACCCCGGAGTTTGCCGCAAAACTCGGCGCCGCCTACGGCTCAACCCTGCCGAAAGACAGTTTTATCCTGATCGGTCGCGACGCCCTGCGTTCCTCACGGATGCTCAAACGCGCCTTTGTCGGCGGCCTGCTGTCAGCCGGGGTCAACGTTCGCGATGTCAAGCGGGTCCCCTTGCCGGTGCTGCGCTACAAGCTGACCACCTTCGGTGAAGTCGGCGGGGTTCACTTTCGCCAGTCGGCCCGCGATTCGATCATCACTGAAATCGTCTTCTTCGATGAGCAAGGACTGGAGCTGCCATCCGCGGTGGCCAAAGCGATCGAACGGATCTACTACAAGGAAAACTTCCGTCGTGTTCACTTCAGCGAACCGGGCTCGATATCCGAACTGCCGAATCTCTATGACTACTATCAGGATGGCTTCTTGCGGGCGCTTGATCGGGAGGTGCTGAGTAAAGCCAAACCACGCGTAGTCATCGACCTCAACCATTCTCCGGCGGCCGACCTGCTGCCAAGCTTGCTGAACAAGCTCGGCTGCGAAGTTATCGAGCTGAATTCACATATTGACGAAAATCACATCCCGCCGCCGGCTGACGAGCAGGCAGATGCCCTGAAGCGGATGGGTCAGATCGTGACCGCCCTGGATGCGACTGCCGGCTTCTGGCTCGGACCTTCGGGTGAGCGATCGATTTTCCTCGACGGCAGCGGCAAAATTTTCAGTGACATCGAAGTCCTGACCTTCTCGACAGCCCTGATTGCAAAGACCAGGCAGGGTGGCTCTATTGCGGTGCCGATCGCCGCGCCGCATACGCTGGAAGAAATTGTCCATGAGAAACGCCTCAACATCATCCGCACCAAGGGGGATGGCCGCTCGCTGGGCGTTGCCGCAACCGACAAACAGACCTACCTGGCCGGCGATCTGGAGGGACGGATTGCCCATACCGATTTCCAGCCGCACTTCGATGCCCTTTTTTCTGTTGTGAAAACCCTGGAATTGCTGGCCCGTGCGGGGGAGACGATGACCAACCTACGGGCGCAAGTTCCGCAACGCCCCTACCGTAAAATCCAGCTCCCCTGCAGTTGGGAGTGCAAGGGCGGGATCATGCGCCTGATGAACGAAGCAAGTGCAGAACTGCAGACCACCTTCATCGATGGTGTCAAGGTTCACCTGGGTGACGATTGGGTGCTGGTGGTCCCCGATCCGTACCGACCGCTGGTGCACATTCTGGCCGAGGCGGCGGAAGAGGAGCGAGCCGATTCGCTGCTGGTAGAATATCGCGAAAAGGTAGAGCAATGGTTGCAACTGCTGCAAAATCCAGCCTGAACGCACCCCTGAAGGTCTGTATTCTCTGGCACATGCACCAGCCCGACTATCGGGATCCGGTCAGCGGCCAGACCCTGCTCCCCTGGACCTGGTTGCACGGGCTGAAAGATTACGGCGAGATGCTGGAAACCATCGCCGAAACCGGCGCCCGGGTCACGGTCAACCTGGTGCCGACCCTGCTCGAGCAGTTGGAGCGTTACGCTGACGGCAGCGACCGTGATCGCTGGCTGGAGCTTGCGTCCCAGCCGCCGGAGCAGTTGGCGACTGCCGAACGACAGTTCATACTCGAGCAGTTTTTTTCCGTCAATGAAGAGACGCAGATCCTGCCGAACCGCCGCTACCACCAGCTCTTCCGGATGCGCGGCAGTGGACCGTCGCCACAGTTGGACAATTTCAACCATCAGGATCTGCGCGATCTGCAAGTTTTGTTTCTGCTCGCCTGGACCGGCTATCATCTGCGCCGGAATTCACCGGAAGTCGCGGCCCTGTTGCAGCAGGGCGAAAACTTCAGCGAAACTCAGAAACAGCAACTGCTCGAAGTTTGCCATAGCGAAGTTGCCGGGGTGATCGACCTGCACCGGAAACTGGAACAATCTGGCCAGATCGAACTTTCGGTCACCCCCTACGCCCACCCGATTCTGCCGCTGCTCTGTGACCTGCGCACGGCGCAAGATCCGAGCCCCGGGCTACCGCTGCCGGCCGCCGACTTCAGACATCCAGCTGATGCGCGCCTGCAGGTGCGCGAAGGCTTGCAGACTGCCGACCGGATTCTCGGCAAACGACGCCGCGGGATGTGGCCGGCGGAAGGCGCGGTCAGCGAACCGGCGGTCGCCCTGCTGCGCGAAGAAGGGGCACTGTGGGCGGCCACGGACGAGGATATTCTGGCCCGCAGCCTGGACGGCGGGCTGAAAAAGCGTCAAAAACTCTACCAGATCTACCAGTATGATGAGCTGCCGCTGCTGTTTCGGGATCGCGAACTTTCCGACCGGATCGGCTTTCTCTACGCCGGTTGGGACTCCGCAGAGGCGGCCGCCGATCTCCTCACCCGGCTGCAGTCGATCGCCGCGCAAGCCCCCGACGGCACGGTCGCGATCATCCTCGACGGTGAAAACTGCTGGGAACGCTATCCGGACAACGGCTACCCCTTCCTGCGGGATTTTTATAACAGCGTACAGAACGATCCGCAGCTGGAACTGGCCACCTTTCAGGATGCCATCACCGCCAGCCGGCCGATTCCGTTGCCCCGGCTGGCAGCCGGGTCCTGGATCCGTTCCGACTTTACCACCTGGATCGGCCATCCGGAGGAGAACCGCGCCTGGGAGCTTCTGCAGCAGGCGCGCGATGAAATCATCGACGGCGAAATCGAACAGGCATTGCAGAACCCGGCAGAACCCTTGAACGAACTGCTGCGCGAGCTGCTGCGCGCCGAAGGGAGCGACTGGTTCTGGTGGTTCGGCGATGAACATGCCACCGCCCAGGCGGATATCTTCGACCGACTGTTCCGCCGGCACTTGGAAGCCCTCTATCACTTAAAAGGGCTGCCCACTCCGGCCAGCCTGCATCAATGGATCAAGCCGCCGAAAATCGCTCCGGAAGGGATGGAGCCGAGCGCCTGTTTCTCACCGCAGATCGATGGTCGGGTCGGTGATTATTTCGAATGGCTGGCGGCCGGACGGATTGAACTGGCCACCGGCGGCGCCATGCACGCCAGTCGCGAAAGCCTGGAGCAGCTGCTTTATGGCTACGACAGCGAACAGCTCTACTTTCGCATCGATCAGGCCGAGCTGCTTAAACGCTTGTGCGGTGAACAGGGAAGCTTTGAACTGAGGCTCTCGGGAAAGGAACTGTTCCAGCTGCGCTTCAACTTTGCCGGCGGCACGCTCAGCGTGCACCAGGGAGATCAACAGATCGGTTTCGGCAGGGCTGCTTTTGACCAGATCCTGGAGCTGGCGGTTCCACTGGCGGCGCTGCAGATCCTCCCTGGCGAGAAACTGGGGCTCAGTTGTCACGCCCGGCAAAATAATCAGGAGAATGGCCGCTGGCCAACCGAAGGGAGTGCCGCATTCACCTATCGCGGCTGCGCTCTGGACGAAGAGAACTGGTCGGTTTAAGTCAACAGAAAACAGAGGAGATACATGTCAGAATTACGCTGGGATCCATTGAAAAACAACTGGACCATCATAACCCAGGGGCGCAGCCGTCGGCCGCAGGATTTCATTCAACAGCGCAGCCAGATCGAAATGGCCTCCTGCCCGTTCTGCAACGGCAATGAAGCAAAAACCCCACCGGAGATCTACGCCTACCGGCCGAACGGCAGCCAGCCGAATCAGCCCGGCTGGCAGGTCCGGGTCATTCCGAACAAGTTTCCCGCGCTGCGGATTGAAGGGGAGCTGGACAATCAGGCCGAGGGTCTTTACGACCGGATGAACGGGATCGGCGCCCATGAGGTGATCATCGAGCATCCGGATCACGAACGCAGCATGGCCGATCTGACTGCCGAGGAGATCTCCGAGGTCTTAAAAGCGTACCGCACCCGGATGCTCGACCTGCGTAATGACAGTCGTTTCCGCTACATTTTTGTGTTTAAAAATTTCGGTGTCGAAGCTGCCGCCAACGTCCCCCATTCCCACTCGCAGCTGATCGCCGTACCGCTGATTCCACCGGTCATCACCAGCGAGCTGTCGGCCTGCCGCCAACACTTCGAACGCAAGGAGCGCTGTCTGATCTGCGACCTGTTGAGCCAGGAACGCAACAGCAAGCTACGGGTGGTACGCGATGACGGTAATTTTCTCGTCTATGCCCCGTTCGCCTCAAGCGTCCCCTTTGAACTGATGGTCGCCCCGCTCGAACACAGTCACGACTTCACCCTGCAGACCGACCAACAACTGTTGCTGCTGGCTGACACTCTGCGCGATACCCTGCGCCGTTTGCGCGCAGTTTTGCGTGATCCGCCCTACTCCTTTATCCTGCACAGCGCTCCGCCGATGCATCTGCGCTGGGGACGGCCCGACTACTGGGCATCCCTGCCGTCTGATTATCACTGGCACATCGAAATCGCGCCGAAACTGACCCGGGTCGCCGGTTTTGAATGGGGTTCCGGCTTCCAGATCAATCCGACTGCGCCCGAAGAAGCCGCCGATTTTCTCCGTAATTCAGACCCTACGGTAATTTATTGAGACCATCATGAATGATACTTTTCGACAAAAGCACTTTCCGCTCGGTGTCCAGTGCGGGCGCAACCTCTGGCAACAACTGCAACTGACCGAGCAGTTCCGTCAAGCGCCACCGCCGACGCAGACCTATCTGCTGCACCTGCTCGCTGATCGCCTGCGCGAGCAATCGCCAACCGCCCCGACTGCCGGGGAGTTGGCGCTCTGGGCGACCCTGAACCAGGTTCTGCTGCAAGTCGGCCGCCACTATCTGGCCAGCCGCAGCTGCCGGATCTTTCGCAACCGGGTGCTGGCGACCGGCAGTCAACTGGAAGTCCCGCAGCTGGAAACAGTGTTCACTGCTTTTCTCAACCTGTTCCCCTCGGTGCCGGTCAGTCTGGAACAGACCGAAATCCCCAAGCTGATTGAACAGCTTGAGCAGCACGGCAGCCTGGACGAGCTGCTGCTGGAACTGTTTCTGCTGCGGGTGCAGAGCCAGAATCCCGCGCTGCAGGCAGCGGCGCCGCTATTTCTGAGCGAGGAGCAGCAGCTGCAACAAACCAGCCGCTATCATCAGCAACTGCAACAGATCGATCAGGCCCTGCCGGAGATCGATGACGGCTACGGCGAGCAGCCCGGTTCGCTGCTGGAGCGATTGCTGACGCCGCTGCAGAGCAGCGGTTCTCTCCGCGAACAGCTGTTGTTACTGCAACAGACCTGGAACGCGATTCTGCCCGAGGAGCTGCTGGCACAGATCACTACAGCGATCAGCCATTTCGAGCAGGAAGGGGTTCGCCCCGCCCCGTCTGGCGAGCCGGAAACCACCCCCCTCGATCCGGCAGCCTTTCAGGATGAAGAGTTCGCCAATTTCACCGCTGATCTCGACTGGATGCCGCGCACCGTGTTGCTGGCGAAAACGATCTACGTCTGGCTGCATCAGCTCTCGGACAAATATGGCCGACACATCCATCGCCTGGATCAGATTCCCGATGAGGAACTGAACGAGATTGCCGCCAGCGGGTTTTCCAGCCTCTGGCTGATCGGTATCTGGCAGCGCTCCAAAGCATCGCAAAAGATCAAACAGCTCTGCGGACAGTTGCAGGTTGCCGCCTCGGCTTACGCGATTCACGATTACCGGATTGCCGACGATCTGGGCGGCGATGCGGCCCTGGAAAATCTGCGTGAACGTTGTCGGCAGCGCGGCATCGACCTGGCCTGTGATGTTGTCACCAATCACACCGGGATCGATTCGGTCTGGGTCAGGGAGCACCCCGACTGGTTCATCCAGCTCACCCACCCCCCCTATCCCGGTTACCGTTACAGCGGCCCCGACCTGAGTGAGGATGCCGATTTCACCGTCCAGATCGAGGATGGCTATTTCGATCACAGCGAAGCAGCGGTCGCCTGTCGTTATCTGAATCATCACAGCGGTGAAGTCCGCTATCTCTATCACGGCAACGACGGCACCCATCTGCCGTGGAACGACACTGCTCAGCTCAACTATCTGCTGCCGGAAGTGCGCGAAACCATGATTCAGCTGATCCTGTCGGTGGCCAAACGCTTCCGCGTGATCCGCTTCGACGCCGCCATGACCCTGGCGAAAAAACATTTTCAACGTCTCTGGTTTCCGCTTCCCGGCGGCGGTGCCGGGGTGCCCTCCCGCGCCGACCATGCCCTGAGTCAGGAACAATTCAACCGCGTGTTTCCGGTCGAATTCTGGCGCGAGCTGGTCGACCGAGTCCGCGATGAAGCGCCTGATACGCTGCTGGTCGCCGAAGCTTTCTGGTTGATGGAGGGCTATTTTGTCCGCACCCTCGGCATGCACCGCGTCTACAACAGCGCGTTTATGAATATGCTGAAGCGGGAAGAGAACAGCAAATACCGGCAAACCATCAAGAACATCCTCGCCTTCGATCCGGCCATCCTGCAGCGCTTTGTCAATTTCATGAGCAACCCGGATGAGAAACCGGCGATTGAACAGTTCGGCAAGGAAGAGAAATATTTCTGCGTCGCCACCATGTTGGCGACCATGCCGGGGCTGCCGATGTTCGGCCACGGTCAGATTGAGGGGCTGCACGAAAAGTACGGCATGGAATATCTGGCCGCGCGCTGGCAGGAGCAGACCGATCAGGCGCTGAAAAACCGCCACCAACGGGAGATCTTTCCGCTGCTGCGCAAACGGGCGCTATTCAGCGGTGCGGATTATTTTCAGCTGTATGATTTCGTTTCCGAGTACGGCGTTGAAGAGGACGTCTTTGCCTACAGTAATCGGCTGGCGGAACGAAATGTGTTGATGATCTGCAACAACTCACCCCATCAGATCAGCGGCCGGGTCGGTGCGCCGGCCCCCCGGTCCGACGCAAAACAGCAAGCGGTTGCAGAGGCCTGCAATATTGAGCAACAGGCCGATTTTGTGTTGTTGACCGATCTGGTCTCAGGGCGACAACACTTGCAACCGACCGCCGCAATGAGCGGCGGCGGTGCATTTGCCCTGCAGCCCTACTGCCACCACGTCTTCAGTGACTTTACCTCGCTCAGTGATCAGGATGGCCGCTGGCAGCAACTCTGGCAACGCCATGGCAGTTCCGGACGGCACAACCTCAGGATTGAGCATGCCGCGCTGCCGCTGGAACCGTTTTCAGCAGTCTGCTCGCAGCTGCTTGCGTTGACGGTTTCGGCCGATGAACAACCAGATTTCAGCGAACCGACCGAGGAAATCCTCAGCGAATTAGCGCAACTGCAAGAAAAAGGTTTCGATCCGGAGCAGTTGCTGCAACTCTCATTCAGGGTACATTTTCCTGCGGCAGAGGAGGCCGACTTTGCTGCGCTTGAGAATTGGGGGGAGGCGTTAATAAACAGCGACAATCTGGCTAAAACTGAGATGTATTCGCTGTTAGATCGGTTATTTAACCGGAGAGACTGGCGAAAACTCCTCAAATGTAATTATTATAATGAAGTCGATTGGTTCGCCAAGGAGGCACTCCAGAGCGTATTGGGCACATTTTTTCAATTTCTAATTTTTCATTCTTACCAAAGAGGTGCCACTGATTTCGCTAAGTTGTCCAAAACTATCAGGGTTTTATTAAAAAACCAGCAGGCCATTGTAGATCTCGCCGCAAAGACCAGCTATCAGGTGGACATTTTTTTGCAGCGCCTGGAAGAAGCAGAACCGGATGAACCGACTCTGTCTTCAACCTCAGGAGGCGCTACCGCAATGAAGATCCTCTTTGTCACGTCCGAAGCGACCCCCTTTGCCAAAACCGGCGGGCTGGCCGATGTTGCCGGGTCGCTGCCGCGCGCCTTACGCCAGCTTGGACACGATGTCCGGGTTATCATGCCCTGCCATCGATCAGCAGAGCGTAGCGGTGTCAGCCTGCGCAAAGGACGTAAAAGCGTTGAAGTTACCCTTGACGGAACCGCCTATCGCGGTAGTTTGAAACAGGCATCACACGACGGTGTGCCGTTCTGGTTCATCGATTGTCCGGAATTCTTCGATCGCGAGCCGCTTTACGGCACTGCCGAAGGCGATTACGCTGACAACAGTTTGCGTTTCGGTTTCTTCTGTCGCGCGGTTCTGGAAATGATCAAACGGCTCGATTTTCGGCCGGATGTCATCCACATCCATGACTGGCAGGCCAGCTTCATCCCTGCCCTGCTGCGGACCGAATTGCGCCACAACCCGTTTTACTCCTCGATTGCGACCCTGTTGACCATTCACAATCTCGGCTATCAGGGCACCTTCCCCCTCGACAGCATCCGGCAACTGGGGCTTGACACTAGCCTGGGTTCCGCGAAAGGGATGGAATATTTCGGTAATATTTCCGCGCTGAAAGGCGGAATCAACTATGCCGATGTGATCAACACCGTCTCGCCGACCTACTGTGCGGAGATTCAGAGCGCAGAACAGGGACACGGATTTGACGGTATCCTGCGCGACCGGGAAGAGGATCTGCACGGGATTATCAACGGCCTCGACCGCCGCAGCTGGGACCCGGCCCTCGACACCGCACTGCCGACCTCCTTTAATGCGGAAAATCTGAACGGTAAGCGGGCCTGCAAAAGATCACTACAGAAAGAACTGGGGCTGGATCTGCGTCACGATGTACCGATCGTCGCTCTGGTCAGCCGGCTCGACCGGCAAAAAGGGATCGACCTGGTCGAAAAAATCTGGGCAGAACTATTAACCCGCGATATCCAGTTCATTCTGCTCGGTTCAGGCAGTCAGGAGTCGATGGCGTTCTGGGAGAATCAAGTGGGGAAACATCCCGGCAAGACCGCGATCAATCTCGGTTTTGACGAAAAACTTTCGCGCCGGGTCTACGCCGCCAGCGACCTGCTGCTGGTTCCCAGTCTTTACGAACCTTGCGGCCTGACCCAGATGATCGCCCTGACCTACGGTGCCCTGCCGGTGGTTCGCAACACCGGCGGGCTAGCCGACACGGTTCTGGATGTCACCGCGCAGCCACGCCAGGGCTACGGCTTTGTCTTTGAAAATTCCGCTGCCGACGAACTGCTGGCCGCCATCGATCGGGCGCTGGAGATTTACCCGCAACGCAGTCGCTGGTTGACCCTGGTCAAACGGGGGATGAGTCAGGATTTCAGCTGGAACAAGTCGGCGGAGCAGTATCAGGAACTCTACACCAAAGCGCGTAACTACCGGCAGATGCCGGCGGCGTAAGACGAAGAAACAAAAAGCCTCCGTTCAGGTGATTATCCAAACGGAGGCTTTTTGTTCACCAAGTGACATGGAATAAACAAGTACAAGTTGTACCTTGATTGATCAAAGAAAAGCTGTCGGATGAGCCTTTAAAGCACTGATGCAAGTCCAGCCAGCGTCATATTGTCCGCCACCACATCATGCGGAACCATCATATACTGCCAGGGTTTCCCACCATTACCCTGCGCATGATCAGAAGCAAGACCGCACCATTTGACGGCCGCTTCTTTCTTGGCCAGAACATCGGCAGCCTCCATATCTTTACTGGCTTTGGTCTCCACCATGTAGATACGGTACTCTGCTTCAACCACAAAGTCAGGTTGATATTCGAGATGATCACGGCCGGATTTGTAGAAAATCTGAAACTGCCCTTTGGCCGGTTTGAACCATTTCTGGATTGACGTGTCGGATGTTTTTTCAAGGATCACAGAGAAGCGGCGCTCGGTGTCTGAGTCAAATTTCTGCACCGGATAAAGGCATCGCTGAAACCCGCCGAACACCATCTGTCCTATCTTGCTCTTGTCCGTAACCGTCTCACGGAAATGCTTCACACCATCGGTCGCAGCGGTAAAGGCACTCTGCTTGAGGGTCGAAAAGCCTTTGCTGACCTTCACCTCATAATCGACGGCCGACTCCCACTGATGCTCCTGCATCTGAGCGTGGATGAACTCGGCTAGTTGCCGCTGATAATATTGCAGGACGTTGCGCGTTTCATCTTCTTCCAGGTAGCCTTGGAGGTGTTTCACAACCTGCCCGGCAAGGTCGTAAAGTAGATCGGCATGAGCATCGTATGAGATGTCATCGAAGTCAATCAGTGCCCGTACCAGGTAGTCCTCTGGTCGGTTTTCGCGCTCGATTCCGCCATACGCGCTTAGTGTATCTTCCTGGCTTGTACGTAAGTGTTTGATGAGCAGATCACGATCGACCGGCTGATAATTGATTGCCTTGGTATCGAGAGTGAAGGGATGATAGCCAAGCGTCACCTCCCCCTTGGGAACGACCAGAATACGGGGGATGTCGATCGACTGCTGCACGATAAGCTCTGTCGTCTTGGCGACAATAGCCGCAATATCCGGTTTTTCAACAATCCCTTCCAGCTCCCCCTGCTCGGGTGTCAGCTCGGCCTCAACCTGCTTAACAATTTCTGCGGCGATATCTTCTTTAATTAATTCCGCAGAGCTGGGCAGGTGCTCATGTTTCTGGATGATCTCATAAGCTACCTGAGCGACCTTCTGTTCTGCCGGTGTGCTGAAAACAGGTGCAGGTTGCTGCACTGGTTTTTCTCCCACCATAACCGGGGCGGTCGTCGGTGTCGCCAGCCCCAACTTTTGCTCGATGATCGACTGAGACACAACCGTCTGCTTCTTTTGAAAATCTTTCTCCGGCTCCAGGATGACCTGCTCCAGACGAAGTACCGAATCGGAGCGATTAGCTTCGTCAATGATTTCCTGAAAGCGATCATGGGCGACAATGTTGAGCCGATCAACCGCAACCACGCCGGTTTTCTTGCCATAGGGCAAACGTAATCCACGCCCGATCGACTGTTCAATCAGGACACGCGCGTTGGCCGCCCGCAAAGGAACAATGGTATAGAGATTGGTGACGTCCCAACCCTCTTTAAGCATGTTGACGTGGATGACGATCTCGGTCGGTTCATCGGTACTTTCCACCGCCAACAGGCGCTGAATCATCTCTTCTTCGGCCGCCCCGGTCTTGCTCGAATCAACCTGGATGACTTTCTCTTTGTAGTTTCCTTCGAAGAATTTATCCGACTGGATCAGATTAAGCAGTTGCCCGGCGTGAGTAGTGTCGCGGGCAATAACCAGTATGAATGGCTTGACGATCATCTGACTGGTCTGGCGAGCGTAGGTTTCCAGTTCAACCTTGACGCTCTCGTGCAAACGCACACCGTCTTCCAGTTTGATCTCTTCAATTTGTTCTGGGGAGAAATCGCTCGACTTGAAGTTTTTCTGGGTAACGACGGCTGGTTCTTTAACAAATCCATCGGCCATGGCTTTAGCCAATGGGTAGTCGTAGATGACGTTCTTAAAGAAATCTGTGCCCTTTTTTCCCTCAATGAACGGAGTCGCGGTTAATTCCAAACCAAGGATCGGTTTCAGCTCGTTAATCGCCTTGATCCCTGCCGATGCACGATAACGATGCGATTCGTCCATCAGCAACACCAGATCCTTGAGGCCCGCCAGGTAATCGAAGTAACTCTCGCCGATGTACTCTGAGAGTCGTTTGATCCTTGGAGATTTTCCCCCACGGACTTCTGAATTGATCTTGGAAATATTGAAGATATTGACCTTCACCTTGGTCAAGGCGTCGAACAGGGTGCCCGCTTTCGACTCGTAATTATCACCGGTAATGATGTCTGGCGGATAAGATGCGAACTCAGCGATCCCTTTGAATACGTACTTGGGGGTATTGGGAGTGAAGTCCGCGATCAACTTGTTGTAGATGGTCAAATTTGGTGCGAGAACGAAGAAATTGTTGATGCCATGGGCGAGGTGAAGGTAACTGATAAACGCACCCATGAGGCGAGTTTTACCTACTCCGGTGGCCAAGGCAAAACAGAGCGATGGGAAGTCCCGCTCGAAATCAGTCACAGTTGGGAATTCGCTCTGGATGGTCTCCAGCGCGGCCGTGATATCAGCGTCCTTGCGCGGGGGGACGATCTCAGTAATCCGATCAAGGATCTCCAGAGAATGCCGTTGTGGCGGCCGCAAGCTGAGTCGGCCCGATATAGCATTGACGTGTCGATTCATGATTCCCCCCCGTTCTTCTCTTCCGACCGATTTTCAAGCTGCTTTCTTGACCGGGAAATGGCGGCATGAAGTTTTTTCCGCAACAATTCCCGGGGTGGTAGAGTCGTGAGATATTCTGCTACGTGGATACCCGACGAGTTCAACTCCAGCAGTTCAACTCGTTCATCATCCTTGCCAGCACAAAGAATGATACCCAAGGGGCTTTCCTCTCCCTGCTTTCGTTCGTAGCGGTCAAGCCAGCGCAGATAAAGCTCCATCTGGCCCTTGTGTTCCGGTCTAAACTTATCCAGTTTCAACTCTATCACCACCAAACGGCGCAAATCTCGGTGGTAGAAAAGCAAATCCAGATAGAAATCATCACCATCGAGGATGATTCGCTTCTGTCTGGCGACAAAAGTAAACCCGGAGCCCAACTCCATAAGGAAGGATTCCAATTCACGAAGGATGGCGGCCTCAAGATCTTTTTCCTGATAGGCATCTTTCAGTCCCAGGAAGTCGAGGAAATAAGGATCACGAAAAACCAGGTCGGGTGTCAGGAGCTTCTCCTGATGTAATTTCTCCAACTCGTGTTCGATAAGCGTTTCCGGCTTTCGAGAGAGAGAAGTGCGTTCAAACAGCATCGAGGCGACCTTGTCTCGCAAAGTTCTGACACTCCAGTTTTCCATACGGCACATCTCGGCGTAAAAATCTCGCGCAAGCGGATCTTTAACCGTAAGTATTTCAATAAAATGGCTCCAACTTAATTGTCGGATCAATGTCACAACAATTCGCTCGTCTGCAAATTTTTCTGCAAACTTGACCATGCGTGATAGATTCCTGGCACTGAAGCCATTGCCATACAGTGGAACCAATTTTGCCGACAGTGTCGGCAAAATCTCTGCGCCGTAGGTAGCTCGTTCTCCTTTAAGTACCTCATGGTTTATCCGCATGCCAATACGCCAGTAGAGCATGGTCAATGCAGCATTAACCGTACTGGCGACCGTGGAGCGAGCCTCTTCGATCAAACCGTGAAGATCTTGAACAAGGGTGTCGGCAGGCAAGATCGGAGATTTCATGACCGTCATGATTCCACCTCCTCACCAAAAAGCGCCTGCTGCCCCGGCTCAGGCGGCTTCTGCGGCAAGTTTTCAACATTTAAACTGTAGTCGTCATGCCCCCATTCACAACGGGATAGAACTGCATTCGGAATCTTCTTGATGGTTAGATTCGGCAAGGCATCAGCTCGACCACGAAATGCTGAACAGCAGACAAGAAGAGAGCGAGATTCTCCAACTTCGTCAGAGATCTGCTGCAACTGCTCGTGGCTGAGATTTTGGGTCGTGACGTAGATGAAGTCAGACTCAGTGGAATGTCCATGCTGCCAGTAGAGTGTTTCGGACGGGGCGTAGACGAAACCTTCGAGCTTGCAGACCGCTTCGGCCATCATGGCGGATTTGTATTCTTTGCTGATGACCCAGTTGTCCCACTTGTCCTTTTCCATCAGAGATGGGGCTAGATGGTAGTAGCGGAAACCACCGCCACCTTTCCAGTTTACAGTCTTGCTGATGCCGCCTTGGTCGGTGCCATCGATGACCTGTTGCATACGGGGTATTATGTGGGTGTGACAGTGCTCGCCTAATTCCACCATGATCCATCGACGGCCCATTTTATGTGCCACGGCACCGGTGGTGCCTGAACCGGCAAAGGAGTCGATGACTAGATCATTGAGGTTGGTGGCGATATTCAGTACTCGCTCTATTAGTCGTTCCGGCTTAGGGGTGTCAAAGGATGAATCACCTGGGAACAACATGCGCATTTCATTTTTCGAAGTGCGATTACTACCAACATCTTTTTTCGACCAAAATGTGCGAGGAACAAGATCTCCAACTTCAGTGAGATATCTCTTGATACTAGGTCTTGCCGATCCTTTTGGCCCCCACCACACACGGCCATTCTTATCCAACTCCCATAATTTTTTCTCGGCTATGCGCCAAAATCTTCCTGGGGGTGGCGAAAAGACACGGCCTGTCGGTCCGGTAACGGAATATTGACCCTTGGAGTAGGGCTTATTTGCATAAGGGTCACCTGGTAGCCAAGGGCCTAATGGGTCATTGTCAGGGTTTTTATAAATTGAGTTAGCTTCATCTGTACGAGCCAACCGCTTTGGAATCCAATCTGTTTTTTTTGAATATACGAGAACATGGTCATGATCTGTTGAAAACTGTCTTGCAGAGTTTCTCGGTGAATCTGCCTTTTCCCAGATCACATTACTAACGAAGCATGCCCTTCCAAAAACTTCATCACACAAAACTTTGAGATAATGAGCTTCATTATCATCAACTGTGATCCACAACGAACCATCTTCTGAAAGAAGATTATGGATAATTTCAAGCCGATCCCGCATCAACGAAAGCCAAATAGAATGCTCCAAGCCGTCGTCATAATGAGTAAACGCAGATCCCGTGTTGTAAGGCGGATCTATAAAAACGCACTTCACCTTTCCAGCAAATTCCTGCTCCAGAGCTTTGAGTGCCAGCAAGTTGTCGCCGAAAATCAGTCGGTTATCAAAAACATCATTATCCGTCACCCGGTGCATCGCATGATACGATTTCTCCGGGTCCTCAAGCAGAATACGAGGCTCCAGTTTCGGTCGGTTTTCTTTGCCGATCCAGGTTAGTTCTAATTTTTGTTTTTTCGCCATTTTAATATCCCGTAGGGGCACCCCTTGCGGGTGCCCCGAATTGCTGATGCACCCCTTGCGGGTGCCCTTGTTGTTCACGATATAAATCTGCCGTTGAATCAGGATACCCGCAAGGGGCATCCCTACAATGCGTTGGTTGTGTCCTCCGAACCTGACAACCCGGATACCCGCGAGGGGTATCCCTACACCATCCATTGGCCTGGTTGGGTCCGATGTGGTTTCTTGACCAGAGGGTTTTCCCGGTCGGATTCCCACTTCAATGGATTATCAATAATGTACTGACGAATTTGAGTCATCTCGATGTCGTTCCGTATTATGTGTTCATAATAATTTTTCTGCCAAAACTTTCCGGTAGCATTGAGATCGTCCTCTTTGATGATTTTCAACCAGTCGTTTACGCACAATGACTTGAATGCCCCGATAACCTCCCCCAGTAGGGCCGCCCCTTGCGGGTGCCCTTGTGATTTGCCATGATGATCTTCAGTCTCGAAACCTGGGCACCCGCAAGGGATGCCCCTACGGAAGATAATAATTCCGTGGAAATGGTTGGGCATAATCACAAATTCATCCAGGATCACGCCAGAAAAACGTTCCGGTAAATCCTGCCATTGCTTTCCGATAATGGTTTTCAGCTGCTCATATTGTTCGAAATGACAACCACGGTCAAAAGTGCAAAGCGTTACAAAATAGGCACCATCTCCCGAATAATCGTACTTTTTCAACCGTATTGAACGACGTTGGTGAGTATCAGGATTGTATCTATTCATGAGATGAGATAACAGGCAAATCGCGAGAGGTGATAATCTTCTACGACCTGCACGGAGCCTTTACCACCTTTGATCGGTTTGCCAGCGCCGGCAAAGTGATAATCCGGTTCATTCCCCGATTGTTTGCACGAAGTTATCGCCCTCTTGATCGCATCCTCAAAACGCCGCCACTGTTTATATCCCAACAATGGCTGAAGTTCACGGGCACTCCAGAATTCGGCACCGTACTCGTTCTGTTTTTTCAGGCCTTCAAAAGAGATATTCCCTTTGATCGGCAAAGTTTTCTTTGTCATTGTTCCCCTCCCTTTCCTCCTGGATGAAAAATTGATAATTAATCACTGCTTTTATACCATGCACCACCATATCCGAAACAGTGTGCGAATTGATTCCTTACGCTGTAACTTCCCTTCAATCTCCGTAATCAACATTTCACGCTTCGCATCAATCTCATCCTGAGCCTCAAACAGCGCCCGCCGCTTGGTATTACGCAGGCCTTCCAAAGCACGAATCTGCTTCTGCACCTCAAGCTTCTCTTCCAACGTCAAAGCCGACACGGCTGAACGTCGTGCTTCCTTGATCTGCCGGTCAAACTCTTTGATCTCACGCTCCAGTCCAACTTTAAGGTCATCAGCCCAGCCGTCAATTTTGTTCGCCTCCGCCTCAAAGAAATTAGCATTCCTCTCTGAAACCTGCCGAAGAATAGATTCTCTGCGCTCCTCGATAGCGGACTCAAGAAAACCGCTCTGCACATGAGACGCATTTTGATCTACCACACGAGCTGATACAGTCAGTAAACGATTGGCCTGTTCCTCGTCAAGGAGAGTGCCGTCATCCGTGACAGCGGTAACCAATAGATGGTCTTCCGCTTGACCAAGAGACTCCACCGTCAACAGAGAAGCCACCAATGACCCCCTTTTGCCGATCAGTGGATCGATCGCCGAGATCCGAGTGGGATGGCCGGTGTAATCGAAAAGAACCTCAGCAGAAGGCAACTTTCGAGACTTGGCAGTCTCAAGCACATGGGCGGCCAATGGATGCCCCAGTCGATAATAATGGGCCTCGCCGGAGCGACGTGGAAGTTCATAACGTCCGAGGGGAATCTGAGCTTCCGGTCCATAGGGGTTACGAAGCAAGGTAAATGATGAGCCATCAGCAAACTGGGCATTATCTCCCAGTTCATGTTCGGTAAGAGCAATCAACATCTGCTCATAGCGGTTCAGGTAGTTTTTGCTGTTACGCAGATTAACTCGCAACTTTTCGTGAACCTCTTCATCGAAATTCTCCAGCAGTTGCTGCCGGGTCTTGGTCATCGTCTCATTGATCTGGGTTGAAAGCTCTGCTTGTAACTGATCAAAGCGGGCGCTGGTCTCTTCCGGGGTACGACAGGATTGATAAATCCGGGCTATCCGTTTTTCAAAATCGACCCCAGACTGAACCGCACCCAGCACTTCGTCACTGGCGCCGAAGACACCCTCGAACAGAGAGAACTTCTCCGAGAGTAGTTCAAAGACCCGCTGGTCGGCGGCGTTGTTCTGGTTGAGAAAGTTAACCACGACCACGTCGTGCTTCTGCCCGTACCGGTGACAGCGGCCAATTCGCTGCTCAATCCGTTGTGGATTCCAGGGCAGATCATAGTTGACCACCAGCGAGCAGAACTGAAGGTTGATCCCTTCGGCCCCGGCTTCGGTGGCGATCATGATCTGACCCTGCTCACGGAAGTAGTCGACCAGTGCTGAACGCATATCGACCGGCCGCGATCCGGTAATACGGTCTGTACCTTCGTGTTCAATCAGCCACTCGGCATAGATCCGTTTTGAGCGTTCGTCGTTATTTGAACCGTTGAACAGCACGATCCCGTCCCGGAAGGGACTCTTCTCCAATATCCGCAGCAAATATTCCTGGGTGCGCCGCGATTCAGTAAAGATGATGGCCTTGCGTTCGGCTCCCAGATTGTCGGCTTGAGCGAAGGCCGTCTCCAACGCTATCAGCAGAGCGTCCCCCTTGGCGTTATGGGTGATTGACAACGCCAGATCGCGAAAGGCTTCCAGATCAATCAGCTCCCGTTGAATGGCAACCCGGTCAGACACATTCAGATCATGACCAGCGTCATCCTCAGCCCATTCATCTTCGATTTCATCGAGTGCCTCAAAATCCTGATCCAGTTCATCATCAAGAAACTCATCCTCTGGAAGCTCAGCAAGTTTTCCCGTCAGTCTGCGAGCAATCGTTTCGAGCGCCCCGGCGATGGCAAAAGTCGAAGAGGCCAGCAGCTTACGCAGCACCAGAGTCATCAGTGAACGCTGGCTGGTAGGTAGAGCCTGAAGGTTCTCCCGTTGCAGATAGTCTGAAACGAGGTGATAGAGACGATCTTCACTCTCCCCCGGTGTAAAGGGCTGCACCAGTGGACGTCGCTGGGTGTATTTGATGTATGAGGTCACCTGTCGGCGCAGAGTGCGATGACATACCGGCTTGAGGCGAGCCTTGAGACTATCGAAACTGTAATTGTCCAGCCGGGCAAACTGTTCGCGAAAACTGGCCAGGTCGCCAAAGATGCGATCATCGATAATGCTGACCAGACCAAAGAGTTCGAGCAGGGAATTTTGTAATGGCGTTGCGGTCAACAGCAGCTTAGGGGCATCGCGCAGGGCGTCACGCAGGGTTTTAGCGATGACGTTGCTCGACTTGTAAACATTGCGCAGGCGGTGGGCCTCGTCGATAACCACCAGGTCCCAGTTGATGGATTTCAACTCGTCGGCCTTGAGCTTAGCAAACTGGTACGAACACAAGACGATCTCATCGACAACGAACGGCCGCAGCTCACCGACCTTTTGCGCCTGTTTGTACGACCGACTCTCGATAATGCGACAGGGCAAAAAGAACTTTTCCTGAAGCTCCTGATACCACTGCTTACGCAAGTTGGCCGGGGTAATAATCAAAATCCGTCGCTTCTGCTCAGCCCACTTTTGCGAAAGCACCAAGCCTGCTTCAATGGTCTTGCCCAGTCCGACCTCATCCGCCAGGATCGCCCCTTTTGAAAAAGGCGACCGAAAAGCAAACAGAGCCGCCTCAACCTGATGAGGATTCAGATCGACCTGTGCATCAACTAGAGCACCCGCAAGTTTTTCGACACTGTCGGAGGCGCAGCGCTTGGTCAGCTCATGGGCAAAGTATTTGGCTTGGTAGTCAGTTAATTGCATAGCAGTCGATTACATCATCCAGCAGGCGATAAATATGAAAACTGTTTCAGCTGTAAAAACTCGGTTTGGCCATCCGCATTTCTCACCAGCAATCTGCTGCAAAGCTGGAAACACTGTGTCTGCCTTGCATCCACAGCACTTCACCACTTCTACTGGTTACTGCTCTTTCAACCGTTGCAGATGCTCTTCCCACTCCAGCGGCAGCAGGTTTTTTTTCCGGTTATTACATTCCTTGCAGGCAGCAACACAATTCCCCCTGGTGCTGCGGCCGCCACGCGTCAGCGGCACGACATGATCGAGGGTCAATTGTTTCGGCGGCACCCGTTGACCGCAATAGTGGCAGAGCCCCTTGGAGATCCGACTTTGCCACCAACCCTGTTTGCGCAAGATACGGGCTTTTTCCCGCTCACGGCGGATGGTTGCCTCATCGATATCAAAAAATAAATCATTCATATCTACACTCGACCTTTCGCGTCAGACCGGCTTGATTATTGCACAATTTCGCTATTTGTGCGATTGTGTCGTTCGGTTTACACAGCATAAAACAGACCCCAGAAAACGAGACAAGCTATGAAAATCCTTATCGTCGGTGCCGGACAGGTTGGCTATTTCCTCTGCGACCGGCTCTCCCGCGAGGGTCATGAAGTGACCCTGATTGACCAGGATGAAGAGAAGATTGAACGGGCTCAGGACCGGCTCAATGTTCTCGGCGTAACCGGCAACGGGGCCAGCGCGGACGTCCTGGAACAGGCAGGAATCAAAGAGACTGAGATCTTCATCGCCGTCACCAACATGGACGAGGTCAATATTCTCGCCTGCTTGCTGGCCCGCGAATACCAGGTAAAAACCCGCGTTGCGCGGACCAAGAGTATCGAATTCACCAACAGCAAAGCAGTCCTCTCCAAGGAAAAGCTCGGTATCGACCTGCTGATCAACCCCGAAGATGCGGTTGCCGAAGAACTCTGCAAGCTGGCCTGCAGCGCCAAGGCCTTTGATGTCGCAGAATTCGCTGAAGGACAAATCCACTTTCAGGGCTATCGGATCACTCCGGAAAGCCCCTTGTGCGACCTGACCCTGGCCGAACTGGGGGAGTTGCGCGGCATGTATAAATTTGTCGTCGTTGCCATCAACCGCGGCAGTGACACGATTATTCCGCGTGGCGATGACAGCATCCAGGCGGGTGACCGGATCTACATCTTTGCCCACCAGCAGGAGTTGCCGGCGATCAACTACCTGCTGCAATCGGAGAAGGTGGAAGAAAAACCGACCCACCGCGCCTTTATTCTCGGTGGCAGCCGCATCGGTCTGCAGGTGGCGCAGAGGATGGAAAATCTGCAATTCAACACCAAACTGATCGAAAAGGATGAAGATCGCTGCTACAAACTGGCCGAGCAGCTCAACAAAACCGTCGTGCTGAACGCTGAAGGGTTGGACGTACCGACCTTGCTCGATGAGGGTCTGGCCGATGCGGATGTTTTTATTGCCGTCACCGAAAATGACGAGACCAACATCCTGACCTGCCTGCTCGCCAAACAGCACCATGTCCGCCGCACCCTGGCCCTGGTCAGCCAGCCGGAACTGCTCGGGCTGGCCTCCGATCTGGGGATCGATGCCTGCGTCTCGCCGCGCCTTGCCGCCGCCGGAACCATCCTGAAGTTCGTTCGCCGTGGCGACATCATCTCCCTGACGGCTGTGGACGGCAGCAACTCTGAAGTTCTGGAAATCGAAATCAAGGAGAACAGCGGGCTATCAGATATGCCGTTACGGGATCTGCACTTCCCGCGCGGAGCGATCATCGGCGCGATTGTCCACGGCAGCAGTTACGAAATCCCGACCGGAGAAAGCCTGTTGCAAAGCGGCGACCGGGTGCTCATTTTTGCCTTGCCGGAAGCCCTGCATAAGGTTGAAAGGTTCTTTTCCTAACCATGAACCTGCTGCTGACAACGCGTATCCTCGGTGCATTACTGCTGTTTCTGGCCGCAGTGCTGCTGCTGCCACTGCCCTTCTCCTTTTATTATAACGACGGCGCCTGGCCCGCATTTGTGTTTTCAGCGATCATCTGCCTGATCGGCGGTGGGCTGATGTTCGGCCTGAGCAAAAGCCGTGCGGAACTTTCGGTCCGCGAAGGGTTCGCCGTAGTCACCTTCGGCTGGACCTTTTTCGCCATTTTCGGCGCACTCCCCTATCTGCTCTCCGGGGCCATTCCTTCACCGTTGGATGCCTTCTTTGAAACCATGAGCGGCTTTACCACCACCGGTTCCACCATCCTGACCGAAATCGAAAGCTTGCCGAAAAGCCTGCTCTTCTGGCGTTCGCTGACCCACTGGCTGGGCGGCATGGGGATTATCGTGCTGTCACTGGCGATCCTGCCGATGCTTGGAGTCGGCGGCATGCAGCTGTTTAAAGCCGAGGTCCCCGGACCGACGGCGGATCGGTTAAAACCGCGGATTCAGGATACCGCCAAGCTGTTGTGGGGCGTTTATCTGCTGCTGACCGCGGCCGAAGCGCTGTTGTTAATGCTGGGCGGAATGAATTTTTTCGATGCCGTCTGCCACTCCTTCGCCACTCTGGCGACCGGCGGTTTTTCCACCCGTAATGCCTCGATTGCCGCCTACGACAGCGGCTACATCGACGCGGTGATCACCGTCTTTATGATTCTCGCCGGGATCAACTTCACCCTGCACTTTCAGCTGCTGCGCGGCCGCCTGAGCGATTTTCACCGCAATGAAGAATTCCGCTGTTACATGGCGATTATTCTGGTTGCCACCGCGGTGATTATGTTGTTCAACGGCATCGGCGGCGTTTATTCCAACATCGGCGACAACCTGCGCTATTCGATTTTTCAGGTCAGCTCGATTATTACCACCACCGGTTTCGCTACCGCAGATTATGAAGCCTGGCCGGTCATGGCTCAGTACCTGCTGATCACGCTGATGTTCGTCGGCGGCTGTGCCGGTTCCACCGGCGGTGGGATGAAGGTCGCCAGGATTCTGCTGCTGTTCAAACACGCGCAGGCGCAGGTCTTCCGGCTGATTCATCCGCGGGCTATACGCCTGGTCAAACTTGGCGACCGCCCAGTCGACAAAGAGGTGCTGCAAGCGATACTTGGTTTTTTTGCACTGTTTATCGGGATTTTTGTCGCCGCATCACTGCTGATGGCAGCTTCCGGGATGGACCTGGTTTCTGGCGGTGCGGCGGTCGTTGCCTGCCTGGCAAATATCGGTCCGGGGCTCGGCACCGTCGGTCCAGTCGATAATTTTGCCCATATCCCCGCATTCGGTAAATCCGTATTGATTTTCTGCATGCTGATGGGCCGGCTGGAACTGTTCACCGTACTGGTACTGTTCTTCCCATCCTTCTGGCGAAAATAAACCTCCCTAACAGCAAAGACAGAAAGCCCCCATCTTCCTGCTGGAAGATGGGGGCCTCCCCCCTCCGGAACTGTTGCCAGTTGCGCTTTTTCTTAATTGACTGTAACTATACCGCCAACTTCTGACAAAAACCTGAACGGCCGAGGAATAAACAGAAAAAAATATGTTTTCTAATTTTTGAGGCTCTTACAAAAGTCGTCATCCCCGTGAACACGGGGATCCAGTTTCTTGATCGTCCCCGAGAATTTCTGGATCCCCGCCTGCGCGGGAATGACGGGCCTTGTTTTTCAGCCTTTCGCAAGAGGCTTTTTTTTCTGCTTCATTTCAGCATGATGTAGCCCAACTGCCGCCCGGTTTTTCCATTATCCCGCCGATAAGAGAAGAACAGCTCTGGATGGCAACAGCTGCACTGCTCTGCCACCTCAACATTCTGCGGCAGTAAACCCGCCTGCTCTAACTGCAACCTGCAGCTGAGTGAGAGATCCAGCTGCCAGTGTCCAAGCTTGACCTCGGAAGAGATTTCGGCCCAGAATCCGCTCCCCTGACGAAACGCGTCACGTACCGGTCGATCAACCTCATACTTGTGGGCACCGATCCCCGGTCCGACTGCGGCCTGCAGCTGCTCAACGGGGCAGTCAAAGTGGCCGGTCATCGCCTTGATCACTTTCCCCAGAATCCCGTTGGCAGCCCCCCGCCAGCCGACATGAACGGCAGCGGCAAGGCGGCGCTCGGCGTTCCAGATCAGGACGGGAAAGCAATCGGCAACCAGCACACCGAGCATAATTCCCGGCTGGTTGGTCACAATCGCGTCCAACTCAAGAGATAAAAAATGGCTGAGATCCGGGTTCGGCTCATCAATCAACAGCAGGTCGTTGCCGTGAACCTGTTTGACCGTCAACAGCTGATGCGGAGCCAAGCCAAAGGTCCGGGCAAAGGTGGAACGATTGCCCTCGACCTGAGCCAATTGGTCGTCGGTGTTCAAGCCGAGGTTCAACGAATTGTACGGCGCACGACTAACGCCACCGTTACGGGTACTGAACCCGGCCACCAGACCTTCGGCAATAGTGTCCGGTTGCAGACAGGTCAGTTTTCCTTTGCGAACGAGTTTCATCCCTTACTCCTGTTATGAAAATATTTTCGGTCCAGATAATCGACAATCGCCTTAAACGCAGGCGGCAGTTCACTGCGAAACTCCAGTAACTTGCGACTTTCAGGATGGACAAAGCCAAGATCACGGGCGTGCAGCGCCTGTCCCGGAAGGAGATCGATCAACTGACGAAGCTGGACGTCGACCAGCGATTTCTTTCGCTGACTGTTGGTATATAACGGATCGGCAACCAGCGGGTGCTCCGATTCAGCAAAATGGACGCGAATCTGGTGGGTTCGCCCGGTCTCTAAAGATAGTTCTACCAGGGTCAGGCGATCCAGATCATAGCGTTTGAGAACCTTCCAGTGCGTCACTGCCCGCTTGCTGTGCCGCGCTTTACTGCTGATCTTTTTTCGCTGAATCGGGTGACGCCCGAGCGGCCGGTCGATCGACCCGGCTTGCTCTTTGAGCAGACCGTGAACCAGCGCAACATACCGCCGGATGACGCTATGCTGTTTAAACTGAGCAGCCAGAAACTGGTGACTCTGATCATCTTTGGTCGCGACCAGCACTCCGGAGGTATCCTTATCGAGCCGATGAACGATCCCCGGTCGCAGCTCACCGCCGATCCCGGCCAGATCGGTACAATGGTACAGCAGGGCATTCACCAGGGTGCCACGCGCATGACCGGCGGCGGGATGTACCACCATCCCAGCCTGCTTGTCAACCACGATCAGCTGTTTGTCTTCGTAAAGAATGGTCAGGGGAAGTGCTTCGGGAATGGCATCGATCGGCTCAGGCTCCGGGAGAAATATCTCGATCGTCTCTCCCCCTTTGAGCTTGAATCCAGGCTTGACCGGAAGACCGTCGAGTAAAATCTGCCCGGAATCGATCAACCTTTTCAACTGCGACCGGCTGATCTCCGGCAGGCTCTCAACCAGAAAACTGTCCAGCCGGACAGGATTGTGATCAAAGGGAAAGAGCAGTTGTCGGGACGGCTCCATTTACCAGATGGTACTTTCTATCTTGCCCGCCTGTTTGATCATCACATCGACGATCGCCCGCTCGTAAAGATGATCCCGGTTCGGCATCTCCGGGGCAACACGCGTATAAAAATGCTCACGCCCCTCGGTCAGCTCCTCAGCCATCAGTTCAAAAATGGAATCGTTCTTGATCCCTTCGGCTACTTTATCCTGATTATAAAGAGCGATGTCAGAAACAATCGCCCGTGCCAATCGGAATGCCAGATCTGGATTTTCAACCTGTCGTGCCATAATTCCTCCATCCCTACAGAAAACCTGAACCGGCTCAAACAGCCAGCGTGACCCCAATTTTATTAATAGATCCTCAAAATAGCAAGGGATATTCTGTGTTCGTCTGGAAAATCCTGCTCTCTTTTCGCGCTTCAAAATGCTGTACACAGCCGCTGCTGCAGAAATTGTTGCAACAACAGGTGATCACCGCGATGCTCGCAGGGCCAATCGGCCCCCTCTCGCTCAATAACCCAGGTATCGATCAGAAAAGTCTGCATACCGATTGCGGCGGCCGCCAGATCGTGCTGGGTATCGTTGCCGACCATCAGGCAGTGCTCGGGTTCGACGCCTATTCGCTGAGCAATCTCGGCAAAATAACCCGCTTGCGGTTTACAGTAGCAACTATTTTCAAAGCTGCTCACATGCGCAAAACGTAAATCAGCCATTCCGGCCCACTTAAGGCGCGCGCTGATCATAAATTCAGGAAAAACCGGATTGGTTGCCAACACCAAAGGAATTTTCCGCTGCTGACAATCGGCAACAATGGTCTTTGCCATCGGGATCGGTTTGACCAGCTCTTGCAGCTCCGCCATTCCGCTTTGTCGATACAAATCGAAACATTGCTGAAACACTGCGGAAGAACCACCCAACTGCCGCTGCAAACTTGCGAGCAGACGCTGCTCGTTGGTTGTTTTTCCATCCCCGGGGAAGCGAATCAAGCTACGAATAGCGGACCGCATCGCTTGCTCGAATTTTTTCGGCGCAACTGAACCACTGCAAAAGTCCGCCAGTCCGTTAATATAACGCAGAACAAATTCCGCCATCTGGACCCGCAACAGGGTTCCATCCAGATCAAACAAAACCGCCCTGATCTCCACAGAAGTCAAAGACTTCACGACAATTCCCCTTACACAAATATTGTTAGAATTGGCTGACGCCCGAATTTCTTTTGATTATTACACAACAAAACGCCTTCACCAACAATCTATCCGGTCTAAACACTTGACTGAATCTATTCATGAGGATAAAAATTGTTCGATCAGATCAACATCTGCATCCATGATTGATCCCCGGATCAAGGTCATCCCGAAAGGTTCCATATGAATGAGTTCAGAGCTGAAGTCAAAGAGCTGCAGATCGGTCCGCAAATCCGCCAACTTCGTCAAGACCGCCGGATGACCCTGCAGAACCTGTCCGAAGAGACGGAACTCTCCAAACCCCTGTTGTCACAGATTGAAAATGAGCAGGTCATCCCGCCGCTGGCGACCTTGCTGCGAATTGCCAAGGCGTTAAAAACCCCGCTGCAAACGTTTTTTGAAGAGGAAGACAATACGCAAAAGTGCCTGGTGGTCCGCGCCGGCAGTTCCAACCGACTCAATCGTCGACCGCAATATGACGGTCCGCCCCAGCCCTACCTGTATCATTCGCTGGCCTACGGCAAAAAGCACAAGCATATGGAGCCCTTTCTGATTGAATTCGATCCGCAGCAGACCAGCCAACCCCACGCGGTGCAACACGCTGGGGAGGAATTTCTCTACGTGCTTGAGGGTCAGATAGAACTGAGTCACGGCGCCGAAACCTACCTGCTGAATAGCGGTGATTCCGTCTACTGGGATGCCAATGAACCGCACAGTTTGAAAGCGATGGGTGGAAAGGTCGCCCGCGGGATTGTTGTCCTCTACACCAGAGACTGATCCCGACAGACAGCAGTCAACAGTCTGCTATGCTTAATATCTGAGCCTCTTGCAAAAGTCCGTAAACTCAAACGCTCGTCGTTCCCGCGCAGGCGGGAATCCAGAAGTTCTCCGGGACAACCGAGAAACTGGATTCCCGTTTTCACGGGGATGACGACTTTTGCAAGAGCTTAATCTGACTGATATTTAACCGTTAGAAACTATTCAGGAGGCTTGTCATGGCTAACGTCGGTGTAATTCTCTCGGGTTGCGGTGTCTACGATGGAAGTGAAATCCATGAGGCGGTGATTACCCTGCTCGCCCTCGATCGAGCCGGTGCAGAAGTCATCTGCATGGCACCCGACATGGAGCAGGGGGTCGTCAATCACTTGACCGGGGAACCCGTAGAAGGTGCGGTACGTAACGTGCTGGAGGAGTCGGCCCGCATCGCGCGCGGCAAGATTTCCGATATCGCTAACATTCAGGCTGCCGATATCGATGCGCTGGTCCTTCCAGGCGGCTTCGGCGCGGCAAAAAATCTCTGTGACTTTGCCTTTAAGGGAACCGATTGCGAAGTTCACCCGCAAGTCGCCCGACTGGTACGCGAAATCGTTGCGGCAAAAAAACCGCTGGCCGCCATCTGTATCGCTCCGGTTCTGGTTGCAAAAGTCCTCGGCAATGACAAGCTGGCGCATCAGTTGACGATCGGCAGCGACGAAGGGACCGCACAGGCACTGACAGCAATGGGTAGCGAACACATCAACTGCCCGGCCGATGAGTTTATTATCGACCAAGAGAACAAAATCATTTCATCCCCGGCCTATATGCTCGCCGGCAGCATCAGCGAAGCAGCGGAAGGGATTGAAAAAACCATCAAAGCACTGCTTGAAATGATTTAAGCTGCATGTGGGAAAAGGAAGAGGAACTATTCATTACCGCTCTTGTCACGTTTTGTCGTTCCTGCTAGACTCGGCAGAACTTTTCTCCAGGAGGTCCCCATGGACAAGTACCGCTGCATCATTTGTGATTATATTTACGACCCTGAACTCGGTGACCCCGATAGCGGCATCGCGCCGGGCACCAGCTTTGAAGACATCCCGGATGATTGGGTCTGTCCGCTCTGCGGAGTAGACAAATCCAATTTTGAACCGGTATAGCGGCAACCCATCCTGAAACATCCAGAGGCCGGAGCGCAATGCGCTCCGGCCTCTGGATGTTTTATCAACCAACGACTGAGATCAGACGATCCTGGGAACGGCAGCCATGAGCAAACAACCTGAACGCAAACCTGAGTGGCTGAAAGTTCGCTTTCCCGGCGGGGAAAATTACTCGCGCATCGACCGCTACCATCGCCGGCAAGGTCTCAATTCGGTCTGTCGCAGCGCGGCGTGCCCAAATCAGGGAGAATGCTGGAGTAAAGGGACGGCCACCTTCATGATCCTCGGCAACAACTGCAGTCGGCTCTGCCGATTCTGCAATGTCGCCAGTGGCAATCTTACTCCGCCCGATCCGCAGGAACCGTTCAAGGTCGCCAAAGCAATTGCCGAACTGGGGCTGCAACATGCGGTTATCACCTCTGTCACCAGAGATGACTTGCCCGATGGCGGCGCCGTCCAGTTTGTCGCGCTGGTGACAGAGATCAGGCAACAGGCCCCCGGTTGTCGGATCGAACTGCTGATTCCGGACCTGCAAGGTGACTGGGCGGCGCTGGAAAAAATTACGACAGCAAAACCGGATATCCTCGGCCACAACATCGAAACCGTACCCAGACTCTATGCTGAAGTTCGCCCCGGCGCAGACTATCAACGCTCGCTGTCGCTGCTCGCCGAAGCGCGCCGGCAATCCCCCTGGCTGATTTCCAAATCAGGACTGATGCTGGGGATGGGTGAAACCGAAGCGGAGCTGATCCAGGCGATGCAGGATCTGCTTAACCATGATTGCCAGCTGCTGACCCTGGGTCAATATCTGGCCCCCAGCAAACAGCACTACCCGGTGCAATGCTATGTCACCCCGGAACGTTTCTCCGCTTATGCACAGATAGGCCAGAAAATGGGCTTTCAGCACGTCGAGTCCGGCCCGCTGGTCCGATCTTCCTACCACGCGGAAGTACAGTTCGTTGCCAGCCAGAAGGATAGCGGTGGATAATCAGAGGTGGGCTCGTCTCACATCACACTATCCCCTCATCCCCACTGAAATCGGCGTTTCGACGCCATCGATCAGCAGCGGAGAATTGGTCAGGACGATGTAGGCCTAATTCTCGCCTGGAGTGGTAACACCACCGATGGTGTGGAACAACAGCTGAGAAATGTCACCATCAACCGGTGCGGTGATCTGCTGATTGTCTCGCGTCAACTATCTTGTCCGATTTGACGACAATTAAGATGGCCGGTTGAGTTTCGTTATTTTTTCAGGTGTTGTTTTTTTTCGATAACTCTCTCCTTCGATTTCGATAATACTGGCGTGGTGGATGATTCGATCGACCGCAGTCTCAGCGCGTACGCTAGCTCAGCCTGTTTTGCTTTTGGGCGGTGCGCGAACTGGGCTACGCCGCAACCTCATTGACCGCGCGGCGCGGCATCAGTGAGCGTCGGTGCAGCGCGGGGAACGATTGGTGGCTGAGCGGGGTTATCAGTTTTCAGAATTGAGTAAATTATGAACTTATGAACGTTATATCTTAATTTCGATTAAGGGTAACTTCCCGGAAACTAAAGAGAAAATAAATATCTTAACAGGCTGTTTCTTGTGCTGTCTTCTGCTACCAATATGAGCAAACCGGTAGAAAAGGAGGATTAAATGGACACTG
>JAJRQI010000053.1 GCA_024280335.1 Deltaproteobacteria bacterium | reverse complement strand
ACTTTGTTCAGTAGAGTCTTGATCAGCATTGCTTCTCTTTCGTGGAATGGATTGGTTCTCGCAAATCCATCCTAACCCCACTGGGGGAAGCAATGCTCTATTTTTTACCGCCGCCTACCCACAGATTCTGCGGAGGAGGCTACTTTATTTGGTCTTTTCCCAGTCGGCCAGAAACTTTTCGATGCCGACGTCGGTCAGCGGATGTTTGGCCAGCTGATTCATGACACTGAAAGGGATGGTGCAGATGTCGGCGCCGATCAGCCCTGAATTGAGCACATGCAGCGGGCTGCGGATCGAGGCAACAATAATCTCGGCAGTATAACCGTAGTTGTCATAGATGGTACGGATCTGTTCGACCCCTTCCATCCCCTCGTGACCGGCATCATCCAGTCGGCCGACAAAGGGTGAAACATAGCTCGCCCCGGCTTTGGCCGCCAGCAGCGCTTGTAGCGGCGAGAAGATCAGCGTGACGTTGGTGCGGATGCCGTCAGCACTGAACTGCTTGGTGGCTTTGAGTCCTTCGGTGGTCATCGGCACCTTGACGACGATGTTTTCGTGGATCTTGGCCAGCTCGCGTCCCTCGGCAAGCATTCCAGGTGCATCCAGAGCGATCACTTCCGCCGAGATCGGTCCGTCGACAATGTTGGTGATTTCAGTAATTACTTCCTTGAAATCACGACCGCTTTTGGCGATCAGCGAAGGGTTAGTGGTGACTCCGTCGACCAAACCCAGTTCGTGGGCGGCGCGGATTTCACTGACTTCAGCGGTGTCGATAAAAAACTTCATTATGGCTCCTTGGAAGAGAGATTTGTCGAGCTGAATAAAAACTATTGGGCTTTTTTGAATTCCTTGAGACATTTCTTCGAACAGAAAAAATGCTCCTGGCCGTTGACCTTGGCAGCGATTGCGTCACTGATCGGCAAAAAGGTTCCACACTGCGGGTCTTCTACCATTTTCTCGCCGTCACGGGAACGGTTGCGCGGTATTTTTCCGCCACGCTTTTCTTTCGGTCGAATGATTCCCAGGATCATCGAGTAGCCGACGAAGCCAAGGAGAATCAGCATCAGTAGTTTAATCATGGTCGATCCATTTTTCTGGCAAGCGAATGATCCCTTCCGCCGCCGGTAAGCGATCCAGCAGGCAGCTGACCGAGCAGCCGCAGTGCGGATGTTGTAGGTCGGCAGCGATCTCCACTAACGGCAGCAGGACAAAGTGCCGCTGATGCAGCAGTGGATGGGGAAGGGTCAGACTCGCGGTGTTGTGGGTTGAATTGTCGAAAAACAGCAGATCAATATCCAGGGCTCTTGCCGCCCAGCGAACCCCGCGAGTTCGTCCGGCGGCAGTTTCAAGCTGCAGACAGAGTTCGAGCAGCTCTGCCGCAGCCAGGCTCGTGGCAATTTCGAGTACCGCATTCAGGTAGTCCGGTTGTCCGCTCGGTCCACCGATCGCCGGGGTCCGATAGAGGGATGATGCCTGCAGAAGTTCGATCAGTGGATGGTCAGCCAGGCTGCGGCGGGCCGTGACAAACGCCTGATGAGGGTTTCCAAGGTTGCCGCCCAGGGCAAGAAAGGCTCGACTCTTTGCTGCTGCTATCATAACGTGACGGATTAAAGCACAGACCAGAAAGCAAAATCAATTTAGCATTTATCGAACGAGGCTCTTGCATAAGTCGTCTTCCCCGTGAAAACGGGGATCCAGCTTCCAGGCTGTCCCGGAGAACTTCTGGATTCCCGCCTGCGCGGGAATGACGAGCGATTGAATTTTCGGACTTTTGCAAGAGGCTCGAATGGATTTCTATTATGCGCTTGAGCCTGACCCTCGCGGTTGCCGATCTGCAACGCAGCCTCGATTTTTACCGTGAAATTTTACAGTTACAGCCGCAACGAAGTTCGGCCGATGGAAAAACGCCGGATTTTCTGCTGCTTCACTGTGGAGAAACCTGCATCGTCTTTCGGCCGCTGGTCGAACAGGAGGGCCAGCACCCCGCCTTGTTGCAAAACCTCTCCCGGCATCCACTCGGGGTTGGAGTGCAGCTGGAGTTGAGTTGCGCTGATTTGACAGCCGTGCGTCGCAGTATCGAGCGTTCTCAGTGGCCGATCGCCTATGAACTGGAGGATAGGGAACACCAGCGCAGCGAGATCTGGCTGCATGACCCCGATGGCTATCTGCTGGTGCTGAACGAAGAGAAAGCTACTTGAGCAGCTTGCCGATCACTTCACGGTATTTGGTTTCGATGACGTGCCGCTTCTTTTTCAGGGTATTGGTCAACTCTTCACCCGGTTTGAATTCTTTCTCCAAAAAATGGATATTCTGCAGTTTTTCGAACGGTTTGAAGCCTTTTTTCGGGTGCAGCATCCGGTTGATTTCGGCCTTGACCCGGTCGAGCACCTGCTTGTCTTTCAGCAGATGTTCCATCGTTGCTGTGCTGCGCTCGAACTTGCTGCTGACAAAATCGCGCAGCTGTTCAAAATCAGGCACGATCAGCGCGCCGAGCCCTTTTTTGTCCTGGCCGACCAGCACTGCGTCGCTGACGAATGGCAGTTGGGTGATCGCCGCCTCGATACGACTCGGATCGATATTTTCACCGCTGGCCAGCACGATGATCTCCTTGGAACGACCGGTGATGACCAACTCGCCGGTCAGGGTCAGCTTCCCTAGATCCCCGGTTTTGAAAAAACCGTCTTCCGTGAAGGCCTTGCGGTTCTCTTCTGCATTGTCGTAGTAGCCAGGGAAAACCTGCTCACCACGTAGCTGTATTTCGCCCACTTTGCCAGCTGGTAAGAATAGTCCCTCTTCGCCGACAATGCGGAGATTCGTCCCTCTGGTCGGTGGCCCCAAGGTGCCGAAAATTTCGCAATTGAGGGCGCGACCGGCAATCGCCGGGGCGCATTCGGTCATGCCGTAGGCGTTGACAATGCGGATGCCGATGGCATCGATCCATTCATCCAGATACGGCGGCAGACTGCCGCCGCCGCTGATCGCCATGCGCAGCCGGCCACCGAACTTTTCCTGGACCAATTGCAGCTTTTTTTTCGCCAGCAGATTCAGCGGCGCTAGCAGCAACAGCAGAAATCCGGCCTGCAGTTTTTGTCGACCGCGCCGCAACCGGGAGATTTTTTCGAAGACTGGCAGATGATTACGGAAGACCCGTTGCTGATAGTTGTAGCCAGCGGAGATTTTAATCAGTTTTTTAAAGATTTTCGCTTTGCGCGGCTCCTGTTTCTCCAGCGTTGTATTGATTTTGTTGTGCATCGATTCCCAGAGTCGCGGCACCGTGGCGACCAGGGTCGGCTGATACCTCTCCAGATCGGCAGCAAAGGTTTTCACCGTGGAGTAGACGGTGCAGCAGCCTTTGGAGAGGGCCAGGTATTCTGAGGCCCGTTCAAAGATATGCCAGCTGGGCAGAATCGAGACCCAGCGATCCGTCTCCTCCAGTTCAATCAGTCCCGGCAGGGTGCGGACGTTGTACATGATATTGCGATGGGTCAGGATCACCCCCTTGGGGGTTCCAGTGGTCCCGGAGGTGTAGATCAGCGTGAAGGTGTCATCCAGGGTGATGGCGTAACGCTGGGCAATGAAATGGTCGGTATCAGCTTTGCTGATGCTGCGATCCTTGAGAATGTCGTTGTAGCTATAGATATTGTCGAACCAGCGGTGGGTTTTGCCCCCTTCGATAACAAAGATCGCCTGGAGGTTCTTCAGCCCCTTGAGCATCTCCTCGTGGGCTTTCAGCAGCTGCTCGGTCTCGATCACCAGAAATTCGCACTGCGCGTGTTGCAGAATGAACTCAAGTTCGCGGGTCGGGGTGTCGCTGCCGCGCGGGACACTGATCGCGCCTAGGGAGAGCAGGGCAAAGTCGGTCACGATCCAGCCGTAGCGATTATCCGAGAGCAGCATCACCTTGCTCCCTTTGCCGACTTTGCGCGCTTTGAAGGCTTTGGCGAGAATCAGCGCATCATCAAACAGTTTCTGGTAGCTGACGTCAAATTCAGAATTGGCGGCGCGATAGATAAAAGCGGTTTGCTCAGCATAGTCAAGGCTGCTGCGGAGCAGCATGTCGAACAGGGTTGGGGCAGGCATCGTCTCTCTCTTTTTCAGTATGGGGTGATTTTCACTATAACATCGGTTCTTTGCGCTGCCCAGCTGTCAAAATGACGACTTTATCGATCCTTATTGAACGCAATCTTTTCCCTGAAATTTAAAATGTCCTTTTTAATATTTTAATAAGCACGTGATTACAGCTGGTTGTGTCTTTCCTGGGAACGTTGGCATAGTTCTGGCCTATAAGGACCCCCGGATGACCCTAGCTAACCCCGGAGGCGTGGATGAACTATCCGACTCAGCTGTTTAAAATAATCGCTGCTCTACTGTTTTTTGTCGGCCTTTGCAGCACCGTTCAGGCGGCGACAGTGATCTCCCTGACGAAGATTGAAAAGCAGGAACAGGTCAGCAGCACGCGGATCACTTTTTATTTCAGTGAGCTGCCGAAATTCAAGGTTGACCGTTCCGGCCAGCGGGTTGAGCTGGAATTTACCGCGGTGCGAGCAGCGGCGCAATTGCGCACAGTGCCGGAGGATGAAAAGGTGGTGAAGGTCCTGCTGGCGCAGAAGCACGATGCTCTGCTGGTGTCGATGCTGTTGCGGCGGCCGCCGGTTGAGGTGGCGACCAGCTCCTTGCGCGATCCGGTGCGGGTGGTGATGGATCTGTTCTGGGAAGGGGATCAATCGGCCCGCCCTGCGGTGGCGTTTCGGATTGCCGATATGCCGCCCCGTAAAACCGGGAGAAAAGCCGCCGCCTACAGCAAGAAATCCCCCTGGCAAAACAACTGGCCACGTTTTTTTCGCGACTATCGCAGCGCTTGGCAGCTGAAACTGCCGCTGGTTTACAGCCGGCCGACCCTGCCGTCGTTGCTGACTGATTCGCAGAGTCCGCTCTGGCCGTTGCAGCAAGCCGCCAAGGAAAAAAAGTGGTTGAGTCTGCTGCGTGATTCAAACCGAATCAGCGAGCTTGATGAGCAGCAAAACTACCTGTGGCAGTTGCTGGTGGCCGAGGCGCAGCTTTTCACCGGAGCCGTTGACGCGAGCGCGGCGCGGCTGCAGCGGCTGAGTGAGCAGGGCGGCGCAGAGCAGGTTCGTGTCGACTATTTGACAGCCTATGCACGGGCGCTCAGCGGCCAACCGGTGGTCGCCCAATTGGGCCTGCAGGAGTTATTGAGTGGCCTGCCCGGCGACCATCGTCTGGGTCCGGCGATTTCCCTGCTGGCGGCCGAGACAGCACTGGCGTCAAACCGGGATCGTCGGGCGCTCGCTTATCTGCAAAATTCAGCGATCAGCTGGCCCGCCGGCTATCAGTCGATGGTTAAACTGCGTACGGCCGATGCCCGCACCGGGCTTGGTGAGTCAAAGGCGGGGCTGGCAAGCTATGCCGATCTGCTTGCGAAGGCGGGCCTGTTTGAGTTTTACCGCTTCTCCTGCAACCGGGCCGCTTTTGCCGCGTTCAAAAGCGCCGACTATCAGCTGGCGCGACGCTTCTATCGCAAACTGGTTGCGGTGACCCGGGATGAACCGGGCGGCGTTCTGGCGCTGTGGGGCCTCGGTGCGGCAAGTTATCTGGCCGGAGATCGAAAATGGGGGTTGATCGATCTGAAAAAGGCAACCCTGGAATATCCATCCACCGAAGGCGTAGATCGGGCGGCACTGCTGCTGATCGATCACCAACTGCTGCAGGCCGACGAGCTGGGGATGGTGCAGGCCAGTAACGGTTATCAACGGCTCGGCCGGCAGGCCGGACACTGGAAGGTGCGGGAAGAGGCGACCTTCAAGGCTGCTTTGAGTCTGTTTCTGATCGGTGATCACGCTGAAAGTGTTGCGACGCTGATGAGTTTCTTACGGGAATTCTCCAGTTCCAACCTGAAACGTGAGGCGCATCTGCTGTTACTGGAGCAGATTCCGTCGCTGGTCAAGCAGCTGCTGGCGGACAAAAAGCCGCTGGATGCGGTGGTGCTGGTGGAAAAGAACCGCACCCTGCTGCTGCAGGGCGGCCCCGACCGGGAGTTTTTGCGCGATCTGGCCAAGGCCCTTGAACGGCTCGGCCTCTATGAGCGTTCCAGTCGGGTGTTGCTCTTCATGTTCGATCAAGCCAAGGATGCCGAACAACGCCAATCCCTCTACCTGCCGCTGGCAAGCTCGTTTTTCAAGCGGGGCGAATATGGCAAAGCCAACGATTATGCCGAGCGATATCTGAAAAAGTATTCGCGGGGTGAAGATCGCGGCCCGCTGTTCGGTCTGCTGCTTGACGCCTTTGCCGCGCAAGGCCGCGAGGATGAACTGTTGGCTTGGCTGGGGCGCAGGAATCGGCCGCACAGCGCCGTACTGGAACGGCGCGCCGCGGCGATCTATTGGCAGCAGAACCGCTATCAGGATACGGCCGAGCGGCTGGAATGGATTCGCAACAATGGCGGCACCCTGCAAGTCAAAGAAATGGCACTGCTTGGTGAAGCCTACTATCAGCAGAATAAAAATAGTGCGGCAAAAAAGCTGTTCAGCCGGTTGCAGACCGATCCGCAGGTCGGCACCCGGGCCGGCTACCGGACCGCCCAGCTGCTGCTGCGGCAGAAAGAGCGCAGAGCGGCACTTAATCTTCTGCAAAAACTGGTCGAAGAGGATGGCGACAGCGCTTGGGGAAAGTTGGCCCAAGATTTGCTCATCCTGGAGAAGAGTAGAAATTTTTAAGCTGGGTGTCAGTAAACAGTCAGGAGTCATGGCGTCGCAAAAAGTCCGCTCTACTGCGTTGCAGCGTTTTTTCAGGACCTCGACCTACCAGATGTAGGCCTTCGCCCCTGAAAAAACACTACGCCTTGTAGAACGAAATTTTTGCTTAGCCATCTTATTCTTTTTTGCGAGATCATCAGGAGTAACCGATGGCAGATTTCAAGATCGCAGATCGCACCATGGCAGTGTTGCAGCGATCCCTCGATTTGCGGGCGCAGAAGCAGCAGGTGATTGCCGGCAACATCGCCAATGCCGAGACGCCGGGCTATGCCGCCCGTAAAATGAGCTTTGAAGCCGATCTGCGCAGGGCGATCAGCAGCCCTGAGCTGCAAGGTCGCACACCGAACGCGAAACATTTCCCGCTCGGTAACAGCGGCATCAGCGGCGTGCAGGGGCAGATCGTCAAAAAGGCCAGCCATAACCCCCTAGGCGACGGCAACAGTGTTTCGGTCGCCGATGAAATGTTTGATCTGTCGGAAAATCAACTGCTCTTCGAGGCGGGTGCACAGATCCTGAAGAAGAAACTCAGCATGCTTAAATACGCTGCCAACGACGGTCGCTAGGAGTCTGTCGGATATGACGGACCGTAGCGAGAAATTGGATGTTCGAGGGCAGATTTATGGGAATTTGAGAGCGAATAGCAGGGCTATTTGTCGAAAATTGCCATGGAATATGGACCGATCAGCCGATTTTGCAGTAGGTGCTTGTTAAGCTCGACAGACTCCTGGGAGGTTTTATGGATATTTTCACCACGATGAAGATCAGCGCTTCGGCGCTCAAGGCGCAACGACTGAGGATGAATGCCATCAGTTCAAACCTGGCTAACATCGAAACCACCCGGACTCCCGACGGTGGTCCCTATCGCAAACGTGAAGTGGTTTTTCAAAGCAGCAGTAAGGGCTTCGCCGACACCCTCGATTCGCGCATGCGTGATGCCGCGCAAGGGGTCAGGGTCTCCCATATTCAGGCCAGCAGCAGGCCGCCGTTGATGGTCTACGACCCCGGTCATCCCGACGCGGATGACCAGGGGATGTTGGCGATGCCGAACATCAACCTGATAGAAGAAACTGCCGACATGATGTCCGCCTCGGCGGCCTATTCAGCCAATGTCACGGTGATCAAGTCGGCTAAGCGGATGGCTCTTAAAGCATTAGAAATCGCACGTTGAGGTGAACTATGAATCTGAATAGTGTTGCAGATATTACCCTGAAATCCCATCTGAAAGGCCTTTCCGGCGCGCAGGCGGCTCCATCGGTACAGAATCTCGGCGACAAGTTTGCTGCGGCACTCAAGGACTCGCTGTCTGAGGTCAACCGGGTGCAACTCTCGGCCGATCATGCCGCGCAGCAGATCGCCGCCGGTGAAACCAAGAATCTGCATGGTGCGATGATCAAAATGGAAGAAGCGGACATCTCTTTGCGGCTGATGGTTCAGGTCCGCAATAAAGCAGTCGAAGCTTATCAGGAAATCATGCGGATGCAGGTCTGATGGCGTCGCAAAAAGTCCGCCCTGCGGCGTTATGGTGGTTTTTCAGGACCTCGACATACGATGTATGCCTTCGCCCCTGAAAAACCACCAAGCCTTGCAGGACGAAATTTTTGCTTAGCCATCTTGTGAACATGGCGCTTAGTCCCCTCGTGGGTTATGGCAAGGTATCAGGGTTGGTCGGGTTGTATGTAATGAAGTTTGAAAGGATAGTCTGATGGCGGATGAACTGCAGCAAGTAAAGGTCGCGGAGCAGAAAAAAAACCTGCTCGAGGTGGTTAAGGATTGGACCCTGGCGCGCAAGCTGAGTCTGCTCGGGGTGACGGTGATCAGTATTCTGCTGTTCACCACCATCATCATGCAGGCCCAGGTTGCCGATTACAGTCTGCTGTTTGCCAATATGCCGAACCGCGATGCGGCGAATGTCGTTGAATGGCTCAAGGATCGTAAAATTCCCTACCGCCTGGAAGGGGGCGGCAAGGATATTATGGTGCCAGCTGACAAGGTCTACGAAGCGCGCTTAGAGCTGGCCGGTTCCGGGCTGGGCGAAGGGGGCGTCGGTTTCGAGATTTTCGACAAGCAGAGTTTCGGCATGACCGACTTTGCACAAAAGATCAATTATCGCCGCGCCCTGCAGGGCGAGTTGATGCGCACCATTACCTCGCTGGCGCCGATTGAAGGTGCCCGGGTCCATTTGGCACTGCCGGAAAAGCGCCTGTTTCGCGCCCAGCAGCAGGCCGCCACCGCCTCGGTTATTGTCAAACTGCATGAAGGCCGCAGACTCAAGGAAGCCCAACTGCAGGGAATTATCCATCTGGTCGCCGGCAGTGTCGAAGGGCTCGATTCTGAACATGTCACCGTGGTCGATTCCAGCGGCAAGGCGCTGTCAAAGAGCCGCGCCGATGATGCCACCGGCGGCAACAGTCCGGGCAATCTCGATTATCAGCAGACCGTCGAAACGCGGCTTGAAGCCCGCGCCCAGTCGATGCTTGATCGGGCATTGGGGGCCGGCAACTCGATGGTCCGGGTGACCGCCGTGGTCGATTTCGATCAGCGCGAGCGGGTCGAGGAAACACTCGATCCCGACGGTGCTGTGGTGGTCAGCGAGCAGGCCAGCAGTGAAAAGGGCAGCTCGGAAATGACCGGCGGCGTGCCGGGCGTGGTCTCCAACCTGCAGGACGGCGCGCAAGCAACCACGACCAAAATGACTCCCTCCTCCCGTTCGGAAGAGACCGTCAACTATGAGCTGAGCAAAGTGGTCAGCAAAACCGTCGAGTCGGTCGGTTCGGTCAAGAGCCTGTCGGTTTCGGTGCTGGTTGCCGATCGTTTGACGCCGGGCGCCGAAGGGGCCGCACCGACCCAGACCCCACGCAGCAGCAAAGAGCTGCGAGAGATCGAAACGATGGTGCAGACCGCGCTGGGGATCAATGCTGAGCGCGGCGACCTGATCTCGGTGGTTTCGATGCCGTTTGAAACCGGTTTCGAGGATGAGCCGATTCCGACACCCTCGCTGGTCGACAAGATCTATCCCTTTATGCCGCTGATCAAGTACGCACTGTTGGGCATTGCCGGGCTGCTGGCCTACCTGCTGTTGCTGCGACCGTTGCTGCGGAGTCTGAAGGGCAGCAGCGAAGAGACCGCCCCGATGAAGACTGTCGAGGAGCTTGAGTCGGAACTGCAGGGCAGCGATAAGCTGATGATCGGTGGACCGAGCGACCCGCTGGCACAACTTCGTCAAGAGGTTCTGGGGGGCGACATGCTGCCGGTGCAGGTGATTAAAAATTGGCTGAATGAAGAGCCGGCCGAATCCTGATAACACAACAAATAGTCATTGGTTCTGGAGTGAATTTGTGAAAAAGGCGAAACATCTGTCGGGAAAACAGAAAGCGGCCATGCTGCTGCTCTGTCTGGGAGAAGAGGTGGCGGCGAAGATTTTCGAAACCCTGGAAGATTCCGAGGTGCGCGAGATCAGCCGCTGCATGATGGATATCGAGCATGTCGATCAGAGTCTGGCGCGAGAAGTCCTGGAAGAGTTCAAGGTCGCGCGCGGCGGTGATATCGGCATCTATATTCACGGCGGCGAGTTCGCCAAGCACGCCATCATGGGCGGCAGTGACAATGAGCGCGCCCAGTACCTGATGGATCAGGTTTCTGCCGGGATCGAGGGGCGGCCGCTGGAGACCATTTCCAAAATGCATCCGCGGATGGTTGCCGGTCTTCTTGAAAATGAGCATCCGCAGACCGTCGCTTTTGTCCTCTCCACCCAGAAGGATGATCACACCAGCCGCATCCTCAGCGAACTGCCGGATGAGCAGTGCGGCGATATCATGTATCGCATCGCCAAAATCGAGACGGTCGCTCCCGAAGTCATTGAGCAGATCGAAGCCGCGCTGCAGCGTGAGATCGGCGTTGCGGTCGAGACCGATCGCAAGCAGGTCGGCGGGATCGACAAGGTGGGGGAGATTCTCGGCAAACTGGAGAAGAGCGCCGAGCAGGTGATTCTGGCCAGCATCGAAGCGACCGATCCGGAATTGGCCGAAGATATCCGCAGGCGGATGTTCACCTTTGAGGATCTGTTGGCGATCGATAACCGCGGCATGCAGGCGATCCTGCGCGATGTCAGTACCGATATGCTGACCCTGGCACTCAAGACCGCCTCGGACGGGATCAAGCAGAAGGTTTACAGTAATATCTCCCAGCGCGCCGCCGATATGATCGAAGAAGATCTTGAAGCGATGGGGCCGCGTAAACTATCTGAGGTTGAAGCGATGCAGATGGAAATTGTCAAGGTTGCCCTCAAGCTCGAAGAAGAGGGCTCTGTGGTTATTCCGGGTCGAGGTACGGGTGATGAACTTGTCTAAAGAAGGAACAACCGGTCCCTTGCGAGGTGGCGTCGATGGGACTGTCTAAAATCTATCGCGGCTCGGATGGGGAGAATGTTACGGAATTTCACTTCCGTTCCTTCGGGGAGAGCGACATGCCGGCGCCGTTGGAGAGTGCTTCGTTCGAACCGCCGGGGGGGACTCCAGCCGCTACGGTTTCGAGCGCCGCACCGAGCAACCTGCCGCAACTGCTGGAAGAAGCCCAGGCACGCGGTCGCCAGGAAGGGTTGGCGCTGGCCGAAGAGCGGTTTGAAACCACGACCCGATCCCTGGCCCAAGCGCTGGAAGAGCTCAGCCGGCTGCGTGAATCGCTGGCCCAGAGCGGCTCTCAGGATATGCTGCGGCTGGTGATGGCGGTCGCCGAGCAGATTGTCCGCCGGGCGATCGATGTCGACCCGCAGGTGGTCTTGACGATCATTGAAAATGCCCTGCAGGCGTCGGTGCGCAGCGACAGTTATCGGCTCAGCATTCACCCCGAAGATCTTGAAGTCGTCAATGCGCAGAAACCGCTGTTTCTGGCCAGCATCAGCGGCTTGCAGAATTTGAGCATCGATGCCGATACCGCGATCAGTCGCGGCGGTTGCCGGGTCGACTCGGAACTGGGCGATGTTGATGCCACCATCGAAAGTCAGCTCGATGCGATCCGCCAGGCGTTGTCGGCAGCGATCACGGAAGACAAATGACCGATCTGGTCGCACGCATCAAGGCGGTCAATCCGCTCAAGGTCAGCGGCAAGGTAACGCAGATTGTCGGTCTGGTGGTCGAAGGTCACTGCCCGGCGGCGACCGTCGGCACCCTCTGTCGGTTAGTCCCCTTAGGTGGCGGCAACGCGGTCCCGGCCGAAGTGGTCGGTTTCAAAGATTCCCGGGCGCTGCTGATGCCGCTCGGCGAACTGCGCGGCCTCGGACCGGGCAGTTTGATTCAGGTGGTCCGCGACAGTGCCACCCTGCCGGTCGGTGAGCCGTTGCTCGGCCGGGTGATCGACGCACTGGGACAGCCGCTCGACGAAAAGCCGCTGGCAGCTTGCGAAGAAGAATTTCCCCTCTATGCCCTTCCGGCCAGTCCGATGGCGCGCAACCCGATCGTCCGCCCCCTCGATCTGGGGGTGCGGGCGATCAACGGACTGCTCACTTGCGGCAGCGGTCAGCGGATGGGGATTATGGCCGGTTCCGGGGTCGGTAAAAGTGTCCTGCTGGGAATGATGGCCAAGCACACCCGCGCCGATGTCAATGTGATTGCCCTGATCGGCGAGCGGGGCCGTGAGGTGCGTGAATTTATCGAGCGGGATCTAGGCCCGGAAGGCTTGGCCCGCTCGGTGGTGATCTGCGCGACCTCCGACCAGTCACCGCTGCTGCGGATGCGCGGCGCTTTTGTCGCCACCACCATCGCCGAGTATTTTTGCGCGCAGGGAAAAAATGTTCTGTTGCTGATGGATTCGGTGACCCGTTTTGCCATGGCGATGCGCGAAGTCGGTCTGGCGATCGGTGAACCGCCGACTACCAAAGGTTATACCCCGTCGGTCTTTGCCACCCTGCCGAAATTGCTGGAACGAGCGGGAAGTTTCAAAGGCAAGGGGAGTATCACCGGACTCTATACCGTGCTGGTCGAAGGAGATGACATGAATGAGCCGGTGGCCGATTCGGTCCGCTCGATCCTTGATGGACACATTGTCCTCTCGCGTGATATCGCCGCCCGCAATCACTTCCCGGCGATCGACATCCTCAATTCGGCCAGTCGGGTGATGCGCGATATCGTCAGCCCGGAACATCTGCAGCTCAACGGCCGGATCCGCGAGATTATGGCGACCCACAAGGAAGCAGAGGATCTGATCAATATCGGTGCCTACTCGGAGGGGAGTAACGGCAAAATCGATTTTGCCATCTCGCGGATCGACGGCATTAACGACTTTCTCAAACAGGGGATGGATGACGCGGTCGATCTTGATGCGACGCTCGAAGCGATGGCTCAGGCGACCCAGGACCGTCGCCAGGATTCGAGGCAGTGATGGCTAAAAAATTCAAACTACAGTCGGTGCTGAACTACCGTCAGACCCTCGCCGATCAGGCGCAGCAGCAGCTGAGCAGCAGTTTGCAACGCAAGTCGCAGCTTGAGGAGCAGGTGCAGCAGCAGCAAAACAGCTTTCAGCAGCTCGATTTGCAGCTCAAGGAAAAACAGCAGCAAGGGTTGTCGGTGGCCGAAATCGACCTGTTTGAATCGCAGATTCTGCATCGGCGCCGGCAGATTATTCAGCTGCAGGAGCAGCTTGCGCCGCTGGAGCGACAGATCCTCGCTGAGCGTCAGGCACTGATGAGTGCGGCCCGCGATAAGCAAGTGATGGAAAAGCTCAAAGATAAACAGCAAGCGGAATATCAACAGGAATTATCGCGTAAAGAGCGTGAAATGCTGGATGAAATCAGTTTGCGAAATAAAGGGAATATCTCATGAGCGGCCGAATCGTTCTTATCACCCTTGCTCTGGCCTGCTGGTTGCCGGTTTCTTCTTCGGCCCAGTTGCTGCCGGATGAGCAGATCTCTTCGGTTGAAGAGCGGCGGATTCTGGTTTCGATTGATGAAGAGTACGACAAACTGATCGATCGGCAAGCCGAAATCGATCGCCGTGAAATGGAACTAAAGACCCTGGAAGCAGAAGTCGATAAGAAACTCGCGGCGATGCAGGAACTCAGGCAGGACCTTCTTGTCCTGATCAATCGCAAGGATCAGGAAGAGGGCCGGCGGCTCAAGCAGTTAAGCGCTATTTACGGAAAAATGGAACCGGAGAAGGCGGCGGTATTGATCAGCAAACTCGACACGCAGCAGGCGATCGCGTTGCTGCTCGGGATCAAGCAGAAAGTCGCCGGTCGGATTCTAGACAACCTGGACCTGAAAACTGCAACGGAACTGAGCAAAGCTTTCAGCAAAATCCAGGTGAGGGATAAATCGGGATACTGATTTCGCAGAGTTTTTAAATTGGTAACTTGTCCCTCGGAAAATGGCCTCGCGCTGCCCATTCCAAGGGACGCATGAACCCATCCCTGGGGCTTGCTGACGCCATCCTGGCGCCAGACACCCTTGAAATGGGCAGCGCGAGGCCATCCGGCTGAATAGTTATAAAAAATCTAGCGAGAGGAGGTGGAACAGATGCAGCCATTACCCATGATCGAAACAACTGCCAGGGTCTACGATGCACCGGCTCCGGCAAAACCGGCCGAGCCGAAGCGTGAACCCTTCGGCAAGGTGCTCAAGCAAAAGCAGGAGCCGCGTGCCGAGCAGCCGAAGCAAGCTGAACAGTCAAAACAAGCTGAAAGGCCGAAACAGGCAGGGCGGGTTGAAAAGCCTGACCATGCGGATCAAGGAAGGTCGGTCGCTGAGCGGGCGCCGGTTCGGCAAGAGCAGAGAACCGCCCGAAAAGAGCCGGTTGAACAGTTGGACGCAGCAGAAAAAATGCCGGTTGACGCAGAGATCGAGCTGAAAATTGAGCAGCAGCTTGTCAATCTGCTGGAAACGATCGCCGGTGGAGAAGCCGCCGCCTCGATAGAGGAGTTCGGCAGCATCGAAGCGCAGCTGACGCAACTGGTTCAGCAGCTCGATGACAGTGAGCTGCCGGGCGAGCAGTCTCTGGCCGGACTTGATCTGTCGGCACTGGTTGAACAGTTGCAAGACATCTCCGCCGCTGACGGTGGGGAAGAACAGCTGGTACAATTGGTACAGCAGCTGGATGAACAGTTGAGCAGTGAAGCGGGCCTGCCGGTCAATCCCGAGCTGAGCAGTGCAGCGGCTCTGCAGGAGGATGCTGAACTTCAGGTCAATACTGAATTGACCGGCGCAGCACTGGTGCAGAGTGATCCGCAGATCAGCGCACCACGGCTGGTGGAAAATCTGCCACAGGCAAGACAGCTGCTGCAGAAAGCGATCGATGCGGTCGCGGGGCAGAATCCGGCAACGGCGCAAGAGGCTGTCGCCACAGAGGATGAGGTGACGGAGTCGCAACTGCTGCCGGAGGAGGGTGAAATCAGGATTGATCCCCGCTTTGCCCAGCTGCTTGCGCCGCGCAATGAAAATCGCTCCAACGCTGATTCTTTACGTCAGCGGTTTCAGGCGAACAACGTAGCATCGCCGGCGGCACAGACTCAGGCACAAACCGGTGAAGCCGTTCAGCTTACCGCAGAGGTTGAAACGGAACCAGCCACGGCTAAAGTCGCCGAGCAACTTGCTGCCGGCCCGAAGCCGGCGCTAGAGAACCTGATTCATCAACTGTCGGGCAACGGCCAACCGCAGACTCCGCAGGCGGTGACCGGGCGGACGCTACCGATCGTTGCCACGACGGTACAGTTGCCAAGCGGTCAGCAGGTTGCCGAAAGTCAGATTTTTGACCAGGTGGTCACCCGCATGAGCGGCAGCTTTAATGGCGAATCGGGCAAAATGGTGCTGCGCCTGCAACCGGCTGAATTGGGTTCTTTGAAGCTTGAACTGATCGTTGAAGGCGACAAGGTCCGGGCCAGTTTGCTGGCGCAAACCCAGCAGGTTCAGGAAGTCCTTGAACGTAATCTGCCGCAACTGCGCAATGCGCTGGCGGAGCAGGGGTTGAAAATCGACCAGTTTCAGGTCGATGTCGACCAGCGCAAGGAGCAACCGGGCCAATTCGAACAGCAGGCCCGGCAGCAGAAGCAGGATGACTCCCGGCAACAACCGGTCTGGCAGCCGCCGCCGGGCGAAGAGCAGATCGTTCCTCTCGCCCACCTGCTGCAGAATGGTGGCGGAGGGATTAGCCTTCATGTGTAAAATACCGGAAAGGAGAACGTAGCGGATGTCAGCAATCAGTGGAATTAACACCAGCGATACCAGTTCGCTGTTCACTAGCGACACCAAGGAATCAGCAATGGGGAAAGATGATTTTCTCCTGCTGCTGGTCGCCCAACTGCAGAATCAGGACCCGATGAATCCGTCCGATCCGACCGAATTTACCGCCCAACTGGCGCAGTTCAGTCAACTTGAACAGTTGACCAATATGACGAAGAGCCTCGAGGGTCTCAATCGGATGAGTGATGAGATGCAGCGGATGTCGGCCCTGGGTCTGATGGGGCAGGAGGTCATCGCGCAGAGTGAAGCGTTCCGGTTTAACGGTGAGCCGATGGAATTGGGCTATCGCCTCGAACTGCCGGCCGATGATGTCAAACTTTACGTACAGAACCAGACCGGCGCAACCGTGGCGACCATCAGCGCTGCACCGACCGCTGCCGGGCAGCATTTTATCAGCTGGGACGGCAACAGTGATTACGGCATGCCGCTGGCGCCGGGCAACTATTCTCTGCTGGTTCAGGCGCTTGATCCGGACGAGAAACCGCTCTTGGCCGAGAGCCTGATCAAGGGACGGGTTGAGGCGGTCGATATGACCGGCGGCGGTTCGCAGTTGGAAACCACTGCCGGAACCTTCTCGATGAGCAAAGTGGAACGGGTCGGAGCCTCGTTATGAGCGACCGGATCACCATTATCCCGCAACCGATCAGCCCGGCCCGGACCCGTCCGGTAAGCCGCAGCCGGCAGCAGACTTCGGCAGCTGGCAACTTTGATCAGCTGCTGCAGAAAAAAATCGATCAAACGGGGGTAAAGTTCTCTAAACATGCGGTCGATAGGATGAATAGCCGGGGCATTCAATTCAGCGCCGGGCAGATGGAGCGGCTGGAAAAAGCTGTTTCGCAGGTAGAAGCCAAAGGGGGCAAAGAATCCCTGGTGATGATCGATGACACCGCCCTGGTGGTGAGTGTCAAAAATGATACTGTGGTCACCGTTGTCGGTAAAGAACAGTTGCAGAACAACGTCTTTACCCAGATCGACAGCGCCGTTATTGCCTAACCGAACCGGTCCTCTTCGAGGAGGTTCGCGAGCCGCCGACCGATTGACGCAGCTCACACCTAAAGGAGCGACAAGATGGGTGTATCCAGTTCTCTGTACAGTGGTGTTTCCGGCCTGAACGCCAACGGTAACGCCATGAGCGTTATCGGCAACAATATTGCCAACGCCAACACCATTGGCTTTAAATCCAGCCGCACCATTTTCGGTGACCTGCTCTCCAGTCAGATCTCCGGCTCCGGCGGCACCTCCCAGGTCGGCCGCGGTGTCGGTCTGTCGACGGTCGACAATATCTTCAGCCAGGGGACCTTCGAAAATACCGAAAGCAATACCGACCTGGCGATTGAAGGATCCGGGATGTTTATCGTCAGCGACCCGGCTGGCGGCAATTCGGTCAACAGCTATACCCGCGCCGGGGCCTTCCGTTTTGACGAAAACGGTTATCTGGTCACCCCGGAAGGGTTCAATGTGATGGGCTTTCAGTTGGATGCCAGCGGTAAAACCTTCGGCGATCTGACCCCGATCTGGGCCAATACCCAGTCGTTTACCGCCGCCGGGCCGACCGCCAACCTGACTCTGACCACCAATATCGACTCCGACTCGCTGGCGATTCCGACCGGTTTCGATATTACCGATCCGTCTGGAAGCTCACACTATGCGACCTCAATCCGGGTTTTTGACAGCCTTGGCAGTACCCACCTGATGACCACTTATTTCACCAAGACCGCGAATAACGCCTGGGAATACAACAGCGTGATCGATGGCGGCGAAGTTCTGGGCGGGACGGCCGGAACCCTGGAGCTGGTCGGCGAAGGGATTCTGGGTTTTGATGCCAGCGGCAATCTGGATCTGGCCGCCTCGGGTAACGGGATCCCGCTGTCGGCACCCGGCACCTTTACCACCACCCCGGGAACCCTTGACTGGGCCAACGGCTCGGTGCAGACTCAAGTGCTCACCATGGATATGCAGACCACCCAGTATGCCAGCCCCTCAGTGGTGGTTTCCCAGGAGCAGGATGGCTTCGGCACCGGTACCCTGGTCAAGCTGAACGTCGATGAAACGGGTAATATCATCGGCAATTTCTCCAACGGCACCCCGCGTAAAATCATGCAGCTGGCCCTGGCCAAGTTCACCAACTCCGGTGGTTTGACCAAGTCGGGCAACAATGTCTGGGATGAGAGTGATAATTCCGGACCTCCGACCGTCGGCACGGTCGGTTCCGGGGTCGGCAATATTTTCACCAACGCTCTGGAGCTGTCGAACGTCGACCTGGCCCAGGAATTCGTCAAGATGATCACCACTCAGCGCGGTTTCTCGGCCAACTCAAAGACCATCACCACCACCGACGAGATGCTTGCCGAAGTCATTAATATGAAGAGGTAAGTTTAAACGGTCAAAATCATGACGTAACTATGAATGCCGCCCCCTGTTTCGGGGCGGCATTTTTTTTGGAATCGAGAACCTAAGCTTTATTCTGATCTTAAGTTGCTGAAATTTAAAAGTAAAAAATAATATTAGTAGTTTGTAGGCAAATGGCGTGTATCTTGCTGATCCGTTAGTTGTCGTTACGTTTATTCCGTGAGCTCCGCACGAACAGATATGAGGGTGACAGATGGACCTATCCACAATCGTTGGCATACTCGCAGCTTTCGGGCTGATGGTCAGCGCCATCATGCAGGGTGGCTCAATCCTGATCTTTATCAATATTCCATCGATCATCATTGTGATCGGCGGGACGATCGGTGTGGCGTTTGTTCACTATCCCTTCGGTGAGGTGATGGGGGCCTTCGGCGTCGCGCGCAATGCCTTCTTCCATAAAGCGATGGTCCCCTCCGACACGATCAAGAAGCTGATTACTTATGCCGGCAAAGCGCGCAAGGAAGGGATCCTCTCGCTGCAGTCGGTCATGAACGAGATCGACGATGAATTTTTCCTTAAAGGGCTGCAGATGGCGGTTGACGGCCAGGAGCCGGAATCGCTGAAAGATATGCTCGAGCGGGAGATCGAGTACGTCATGGAGCGGCATGAAAAAGGCGCAGAGATCTTTATTTCGCTGGCCGCTTATGCGCCGGCGATGGGGATGATCGGCACCCTGATCGGGCTGGTGCAGATGCTGCAGACCATGGATGATCCCTCCTCGATCGGGCCGGCGATGGCGGTCGCCCTGTTGACGACCTTCTATGGCGCGGTGATTGCCAACGTTATCTGTACCCCGATGTCGGGGAAACTCAAGCTTCGCTCGGCCAGTGAGGTGCTGAACAAAACCCTGGTGGCCGAAGGGATGACGGCGATCCTGGAGGGTGAAAACCCGCGCTTGATGGAGCAGCGGCTGCATGCCTTTGTCGCGCCGAATCTGCGTGAAAGCAACTTTGGCAAGTAGGGGCTGAAGATGGCACGAAAACCGAAAAAACCGCCAGCCGGCGCGCCATTATGGATGGTGACCTATTCCGATCTGGTTACGCTGCTGCTGACCTTTTTCGTGCTGTTGCTGTCGATGGCTTCTATGGACAAGATTAAATTCAGCAAGGCGGCCGATTCCCTGTCCGGGGCTTTCGGAGTAATGGGCAGCAGCACCCAGACCGAAATCAGTCCTCCCACGGTGATTTCGTTCTCCCCGGTCGATGATGATTTCAGCTCACGGGTCTACCGGCGGCTGAAGACAAAATTACGCGATCTGAAGCTGAACAAGAAGATCAAACTGGTGAAGGATCGGGGTGCCGTGGTGCTGCGGATCGACGAGTCGGTGCTGTTCGAATCGGGACAGCGGCAGTTAAATCCTGCGGCTGAGCCGATTTTGCGCAAGGTTGCCCAGCTGGTTCGTCCCTTGCCGTTGAACCTGAAAGTTGAAGGACACACCGATAATCGCGGCGCTGAACTGGCGAACTGGGATCTTTCGGTCGATCGGGCGGTGGCGGTGCTACGCTTTCTGGCCAGCAATCAACTGGTGTCATTGAACCGCATGTCGGCAACCGGTTACGGCTCACAGAAGCCGCTGTTTCCGAACGCCAGTGACGAAGAACGTGCTTTGAACCGGCGGGTTGAGTTTGTGCTGGAAAGTCAGGGCAGTCCGGATCAGGAGCTTCCCTACCTGATCGACGCCCGCGACCAGGCGCCATTCTAAAAAAATTGATGAAAAGGACGGAGAACCATGGCCAAGAAAGACACAGCGGAACAACCTGAAGCGGGCGGCTCAAAAAAGAAGCTGATCATTATTATTGCTGCAGTGTTGGTGGTGCTGATCGGCGTCGGCGTCGGCGTTTTTCTGTTCATGGGCGGAGAAGAAAAAGAGAAGCTTACGCCGGAACAGGAACAGGCTGAACTGGAGAAACAGGCCAGGGCGGTCGGCCCGATGGTCAATATCGAGACCTTTATTGTCAATATTATTGACGATGAAGAGAGCCGCTACCTGAAAGCCTCGATCACCGTTGAGGTGGATGCTCCGGAAGCGACGATGGAGATTGCGCAGCGGATGCCGCAGATCAAGGATGCGATCCTGCTGCTGGTCGGTAATAAAACCTATGGTGAATTGCGCGATCTGCAGGGAAAGATTCAGCTGCGGGCCGAACTGCTCAACAAGATCAACAGTATTCTGCTCAATGGCAAGGTCAAGCGGATCTATTTTACCGATTTCGTTGTCCAGTAGGGGCTGCTGACGTGGAAAAGCTACTCAGTAAAGATGAAATTGCCGAACTGCTGTCGGCGATTCGCGGCGGCGAAGTTGATCTCGATCCCGCTCCGTCCGCGAGCGGTGCTGCGGGAGCAGGCGGTCGGCGACCGGCCGGGGTCACAGCGGCCAGTGCTCAGGCGTGTAGCCTGATCGGGGCCGAAGGCCCTGAAGGCTGGAAACTGGCCAACTTCGACCTGATTCTGGACAGCTTTGCGCGTAACTTTGCCATCTCTCTCTCGAACCGTTTTCAGCGCTCGGCGAATGTCAAGCTTGACGCACTGGAATCGTCCAGCTTCGAACAGCTGCTGCAAAAACTCTCGGGGCGCGGCTCAATCGGTATTCTGCAGGTCGAACCGCTCAATGGCGGCGCTTTAATCATTGTCGATGAGCAGCTCTCCTTCTCGCTGGTCGAAATTGTTTTGGGCGGTTCCTCGATTACCGAGGTGATCATCCCGGAACGTTCGATGAGCGCCATCGAACTGAATGTGGTCAGTGAGATTATCGAGTCGGCTTGTCCGGAACTGGACAAGGGTTTTCAGCAGATGGAGAAGACCAACTCTTCGCTGGTCGATATTGTCGGTAATCTGCGGCTGCTCAATTTTGTCGCCCTGGAAGCGGGGGTGGTGACTGCGCAGTTTCGGGTGACCATCGATAGTCTGGAGGGGAACATCTCTCTGGTTTTTCCGCACTCCGCGCTGGATCCGCTGCAGAAAAAGCAACAACAAAAAGCGATTCCGGCCAGTGCGTTACAGAACAGCAAGTGGCAGAAGACCGTTTGTGCGGAACTGGGGCATATGGATGTGGAGCTTGAGGCGATGCTGGCCAGTATCTCGTTGCGGGTCAGAGATATCCTTAATTTCAAGGTCGGGGATGTCATCGATCTCAACTGCAATCCCGATGCTCCGCTGCAGGTGAAGGTTGAGGGGCGGGCAAAGTTTTACGGCATGGCCGGGGTTCAAGGTCGGAAAAAAGCCATACGAATCATGGGGCGAATCCCCAATGGAGGATAGCGGATGAGTGAAGAAACCCTAGGGAGTGAACTTTCGGAACAGCCGAATGTCAATGGACGCGGGATCGATCTGTTGCTCGATATCCCGCTGCAGGTCTCGGTTGAAGTCGGTCGTTCAAAGATTCTGGTCCAGGATCTGTTGCAGTTGCAGGAAGGATCTTTGATCGAACTGGATAAACTGGCGGGCGAACCGCTCGACCTTTATGTCAACGGCCGCCTGATCGCCCGCGGCGAAGCGGTGGTGCTCAATGAGAAGTTCGGCTTGCGCCTGACCGAGGTGGTCAGCCCTTCCGAGCGGATTGAACAACTCGGATGAAACTGCGGCTATTGACATTGACTCTGCTGCTGGTTCCGCAGTTGAGCGTTGCTGCCGAGACGGCCGCTGAGCCGAACCTGCTCTATGCGGCACTGAAGATGGTTGCGGCGCTGGCGGTGATTATCGGTCTGCTGTTGCTGCTGTATGCCGCCAGCCGTAAAGGATTCGGTGTGCTGCCGAAAGCCCGCGACGGAAGCATCAAGGTTCTGGAGACCAAGCCGTTGGGCGGGAAAAAGTTTCTCTGCCTGGTTTCGGTGCGCGGCGAAGAAATGCTGCTCGGTTTAAGCAATGAGCGGATCGAGTGCCTGAGCAAGCTGACCCCGGCCAAAGACTTTTCCGCTGCCCTGCAGGAACAACTTGAGGAGGGTCAAGCGTGAAATTGAGAACTCTCCTTACCCTGTTGCTGCTGCTGTTGCCGGTGACTGTGCTGGCGCAAGGGCTGCCGACCATCACCCTGGGGATCGGCGAAGCGACCGAGCCGGGCGAGGTTTCGACCGCACTGCAGATTATCGTCATGCTGACGATCCTGTCTGTGGCCCCGGCAATCCTGCTGATGACCACCGGCTTTACCCGGATTGTCATCGTGCTGTCCTTTGTCCGCCAGGCGATGGGGACCCAGCAGGCGCCGTCAAACCAGATCGTTATCGGTCTGGCACTGTTTCTGACCTTTTTTGTCATGGCCCCGGTTACGAGCAGGTCAACGACAATGCCCTGCAACCCTACCTGGACAAAAAAATCAACCAGGAACAGGCGCTGACCGCTGCCTTGACACCGCTGCGCGAGTTCATGTTTACCCAGGTCGGTGAAAAAGACCTGCAGTTTCTGGTCGATATTTCCAAACAGCCTCAGCCGGAGGATCAGGACGATATCTCACTGTTGACCCTGATCCCGGCCTTCATGCTTTCCGAACTCAAACGGGCGTTTCAGATGGGCTTTCTGATCTTCGTGCCCTTTTTGATGATCGATATGATCGTCGCCTCGATTCTGATGGCGATGGGCATGATGATGCTGCCGCCGATTATCGTTTCGCTGCCGTTCAAAATCCTGCTGTTTGTGCTGGTTGACGGCTGGACGCTGGTGATCGGTTCCCTCATCCAAAGCTTCGGTTAGGGGGGAATATGACACCTGAGTTTGTCATCAATATCGGCCGTCAGGCGATCGAAACCACCTTGATGGTGGCGGCACCGATGCTGATCGCCGCATTGGTTATCGGTCTGCTCATCAGCATTTTTCAGGCGGCGACCCAGATCCAGGAACAGACGATGACCTTCATTCCGAAGATCGTCGGAGTCTTTGTCACCATGCTGATTTTTGCTCCCTGGATTCTGCAGAAAGTCACCGCCTTCATCCGCATGATTTTTGAGCAGTTGCCGAATATCGGCCAATAAATACAGTGTCGAGGGATTCCCGTGGAACTGCCTGATTTTTCTCTGCCGATGATTCAGGGTTTTCTGATCTGTCTGGCCCGGGTCGGGGCGATGGTCGGCTCGATCCCGGTCTTCAGCGGCGGTCAGACACCAGTACAAATACGGGTTGCACTGGCGTTTTTGTTTGCGCTGGTCGCTTGGCCGGTGGTTGAGAGCTACATGCCGGCAGAAACCTACGCCCCATTGGAACTTGGGGTGCTGGTGGCCAAACAGACGATCCTCGGTCTGATGGTCGGACTGCTCGGCCAACTGGTGTTTATGGCTGCCGAGTTTGCCGGATCGCTGATCGGTTATCAGATGGGCTTTGCCGCCGCCAATGTATTTGACCCGACCACCCAGCGGCAGGTGGCGTTGATCTCCCAGTTTCAAGGGGTGCTGGCGATCCTGTTGTTTCTGGCGCTGGATGTCCATCACCTGTTTCTCGAGGCGATCATCGCTTCTTTCGAGATGCTGCCGCCGGACAGCCTCAATCTCTCCGGCGGGGCGGTTCCCTATCTCGTCGAGGTCGCCAATCACTCGCTGATTCTCAGTATCAAACTGGTGGCACCGATCCTTGCCCTGCTGGTGCTCTCCAATCTGATCCTCGGGCTGATGAGCCGGGTCTTTCCGCAACTCAATGTCTTTATGCTCTCCTTCCCGCTGAATATCGGTATCTCATTCATCATTATGGGATTGACCTTCAGCGTCTTTGCCCAAACCCTCAGTCAAGAATTTGTTCTACTGGCGGACCGCTTTTTGCAACTCTTCAATCTGCTGTGAAAATTTTAACTTGAAACTGCCGGAAATTTGGCAGCTCTGGATAACTGTCAACAGTTGGAGTGGTTGAACAATGGCGTCCTGCAAGTCTTGTCGTGCAGTCGCTTGTCGTTTTCGACCGCCGGAGATAACCGATGGCTGAAGGTTCCGATCAAGAACGCTCAGAAGACGCGACCGGTAAGCGGCGCGCCGATTTTCGCAAGAAGGGTCAGGTGGCGCAGAGTAAAGAGGTCAACACCGCCGCGTTGATGACCATGTCGCTGCTGCTCTGGGTTTTCTATGCCGAATCTTTCTGGATCGATCTGCAGCACCTGGTAACCAGTTTCTTGCGCCTGTCGGCTGATTTTCAGGTCACCCGACTGAATGTTGTCAAGCTGTTCTGGGAAATGGCCATCATGTTCGGCGGCCTGCTCTGGCCGGTCTTCGGCCTGACACTGCTGGTCGGCTTTTTTGCCTCTTTTCTGCAGGTCGGCCCGCTGCTCAGTCTCAAGGCTTTTGAGCCGAGTCTCGGTAAGTTCAACCCGATCAAAGGGATGGCCAAATTCGTCTCCAAGCGGTCGGCGGTCGAACTGGTCAAGTCGCTGGCCAAGGTCTCGCTGATCGGTTTTGTCGCCTACAAGACGGTCAGCAACGAATTCGACAGCGCGTTGACTCTGGTGCAGCAGGATCTGAACCAGACGCTGATCTTTTTGGGCCAGGTCGCGTTTCTGGTGATGGCCAAAACCTGCGGCATTATGATTCTGCTGGCAATTGTCGATTTTACCTTCAGCAGGTATGAGATGGAGCAGAAGATGAAAATGACCAAGCAGGAAGTCAAGGAGGAGTTCAAACAGACCGAGGGTGATCCGCAGATCAAGGCGAGAATCCGCTCGACACAGCAGCAGATGGCGCGCAAACGGATGATGGCCGAAGTGCCGAAAGCTGATGTGGTGATTACCAACCCGACCCACTTTTCGGTGGCCGTCTCCTATGACCGGCTGGCGATGGGGGCGCCGCAGATTATCGCCAAAGGCGCCGACCATCTGGCGTTTCGAATCCGGGAAATCGCCCGTGAACATAAGGTTCCGATCGTTGAAAACAAGCCGGTGGCACGGGCCTTGTACAAGATGGAGGTCGGGGATGAAATTCCTGAAGAAATGTTCAAGGCCGTGGCCGAGGTTCTGGCCTATGTTTACAGCCTGAAAAACAGATAAGTTACTGAAAACAATAGAGAGGCTTAGAACATCCAGCCTCTTTTTCCTGAGCCGGAAGCTTGACAGGGACTGTCAGAATACCGGCTCGAAGGAGTATTTATGGCAACCTTAGATGGGATTCTCGACCGGCGCTGGCGCGAAATGTTGCTGCGCAGCGACATCCTGGTGGCCTTGGGTCTGGTTCTGATCCTGATGCTGATGATCCTGCCGGTGCCGCCGATGTTGCTCGACGTTTTCCTGTCGTTGAATATTACCGTCGGACTGTTGATCCTGATTATTTCTCTCTACACTTCGCGCGCCCTCGATTTTGCCATCTTTCCCAGTGTGCTGCTGGTGACCACCCTGTTTCGACTTTCGCTCAATGTTGCCTCGACCCGACTGATCCTGCTGCATGGCGATGAAGGCCCCAGTGCCGCCGGCAGTGTTATCCAGTCGTTCGGCCAGTTTGTCGTCGGCGGCAACTATGTGGTTGGGATCGTCATTTTTGTCATCCTGGTGTTGATCAATTTCATGGTTATCACCAAGGGCGCCGGCCGGGTTGCCGAGGTTGCCGCCCGCTTTACCCTGGATGCCATGCCGGGCAAGCAGATGGCGATCGATGCCGATCTGAACGCCGGTCTGGTCGACGAGGATGAGGCGCGCAGACGGCGGCAGGAAATTTCTTCGGAAGCGGACTTTTACGGCGCGATGGACGGTGCCAGCAAGTTCGTCAAGGGAGATGCCATCGCCGGAATCATTATCACCCTGATCAACATCGGCGCCGGGTTTATCATCGGCGTCATGCAAAAAGATATGCCGATGGCCGAAGCCGCCGCCAACTACACCATCCTGACCGTGGGGGACGGTCTGGTCGGCCAGATCCCGGCACTGATCATTTCGACCGGCGCCGGTATCATGGTCACCCGGACCACCGGCGACGAGGACTTCGGCACCGAGATGAAGCGTCAGTTCAGCGTTCATCCCCGGGCGCTCTGGGTGGTTGCCGGGATTCTACTCGTTTTCGCCCTGATCCCCGGTTTGCCGCACATCCCGTTCTTTTTGACCGCCATAGCTCTCGGCGGGATCGCCTGGAAGGTGCAGCAGGCGCAGGAAAAACAGATCTTGAGTAAAGAACAGGATGCGGCCCCGGCGCAGCAACAGCTGACGGAAGAAAACTACGAAACGATGCTGGCGGTCGATCTGCTGGAGATGGAGGTCGGCTACGGTTTGATCCCGCTGGTCGATTCTTCCCAGCAGGGCGAACTGTTGCCGCGGATCAAATCGATCCGCCGTCAGTTTGCCCTCGATATGGGTTTCATCGTGCCGCCGGTGCATATCAAGGATAACCTGCAGTTGAAGCCGAACGAGTACGCCATCATCCTCAAAGGGGTCAAAATCGGTGGCGGTGAGCTGCTGCCGGGCCACTTCCTGGCCATGAACCCGGGCACGGCAACCGAAACGATCAAGGGGATCGATACCGTCGAACCGGCTTTCGGCCTGCCGGCGATCTGGCTCTCTGAGGATAAGAAGGAGCGGGCGCAGATCTCCGGTTACACCGTGGTCGATAATACCACCGTGGTCTCGACCCACTTAAGCGAACTGATCAAACGCCATGGTCACGAACTGCTCGGTCGGCAGGAGACCCAGAACCTGCTCGATAATCTGGCCAACGACTACCCGAAGTTGGTCGAAGAGTTGGTGCCGAATCTGCTCAGCCTCGGTGTAACCATGCGGGTGCTGCAGAATATGCTGCGTGAAGGGGTCTCGATCCGCGACCTTAGAACTATTTTAGAAACTTTGGCCGATTGGGCACCAGTCGTGCAAGATCCTGATCCATTAACCGAACATGTCCGGACCGTCCTGGCCCGGTCGATCAGTAACAGTTACAGCGAGGATGGACAGGTGCTGGAAGTCATGACCTTTGATCGCGATGTCGAAACCAGGATTCAGGAAGCGCTGCACAGCTCGGAACAGGGGGCTTACCTGGCTCTTGAGCCCGGGTTTGCCCAGGCGCTGATCGACAATCTGAAACAGGCGATACAGAACATCGCCGGCTCGGCGCCGGTGTTGCTCTGCACGCCAACAATCCGACTGCATGTCAAAAGGTTGACCGAACGTTATCTGCCGAACCTGGCAATCATCTCCCACAACGAAATCGCACCGCACCTGAAGGTGCGGTCGGTAGGAACGGTGAACGTCGATGCTGGTTAAAAAATTTGAAGCAGACAATATGGCTGGTGCTCTGAAACTGGTCAAGGATGCCCTCGGCGCTGACGCGCTGATCCTCTCGACCCGAACCCTGTCGAAAAAGGGCCTTGGGGTGCTCGGCAAGCAGACCATAGAGGTGACTGCGGCGATCGAATCGCCGGCGATGAGCGCGCCGAAAGGCAGGGCCATCCCGGCGGCCAAACCGGCCGCAGCCAGCCGGATTCCCCGTGCCTATCGAAACCAGGCTGCCGAGCTGGCAGAGCGGCCGGAGCGGGTCGAGTTGGCAGAACTGCCGCTGGTCGATGACTACCGGCAGCTGAAAGCTCAGGCCAAGGGGCCGGATGTCGACCATCTGCAGGCGGAGATCAATCAGCTGAAGGAGATGTTGCAGCAGTTGACCAAGGCTCCCGCTGCTCCCGTCCCTGCGGCACCCGAACCGGTTGCGGTTGTTGCCCCGAGGGCTGTTCCGGCAGCGCCGGTTGAGCGACGCCAGGCCGTCACGCCCAGCGTTGCGCGGAGCAAGCCGCAGGGTGTCGACGATCTGATCGTCACCTTGACCGAGCGGGGCATCGATGCTGAAGCGGCGACCACCATCGCCCGGTTTGCCGCCCAGCAGATGACCGAGCGGCAGCGGCAGGATCCGCAGAGCTGTTTTACGGCTCTCAGCCGAACCATCACCGATCTGGTGCAGACCAGCGGACCGCTCTGGCGGCCGGGTGATGAGCAGAAACGGGTCTCTCTGGTCGGTCCGACCGGCGTCGGCAAAACCACCACCATTGCCAAACTGGCCGCCGAAGCGATTATGCAGAGCGGCGCCCGGGTGGCGCTGGTGACCATCGATACTTTTCGGATTGCGGCGGTTGAACAGCTCAAGGTTTACGGTGAAATCATGGGGCTGCCGGTCGAGGTCGTGCTCTCTCCCGAGCAGTTGCAGGAGGCGTTTCGTCGCCATCGCGACAAGGATCTGATCCTGATCGATACCGCCGGCCGCAGTCCGCGCGACAGCGAGCGGATCGAAGAGCTGAATGAATTTCTCAGCGCCGCTGACGGGGTTGAAAACTGTCTGGTCCTGGCGGCACCGACCGAAGAGCGGCTGCAGAAAAAAGCGCTGGAAAGTTTCGGGCGGCTGGGGATTTCCCGGCTGATTTTCACCAAACTGGATGAGACCGATCGTTGTGGTTCGCTGATCAATCTGCCGATCCGCAGCAACCTGCCGCTGGCCTATCTGACCAACGGTCAGCAGGTCCCGGAGGATATGTTTCTGGCCGAACCTGAAACTGTGGCCGCAGTGGTCATGGGGACAGACAGCGATACGCAAAGGATGGTCGTATGATGAGTGGAACTGCAGATCAGGCGGGAACCCTGCGCTCTATGCAGGATCAGCTGGACGTTGGCGGCGCTGAAATCGGGATGCCGATGACCCGGGTCCTGTCGGTCACCAGCGGCAAAGGCGGCGTCGGCAAAACTGCAGTGGTGGCGAATCTTGCCGTCACTCTGGCCAAACAGGGGAAAAAGGTCCTGATCATCGACGCCGACCTGGGTTTGGCAAATATTGATGTCGTCCTCGGTTTGAGCCCCCGTTATAATCTCAGCCATTTTTTCAACGGCGAGCGCAGTCTGGCAGAGGTGATGATTGCGGGTCCGCACGGCCTGAAGATCCTTCCGGCCAGCTCCGGGGTGCAGCAGTACACCCGGCTCGACGCCCAACTGAAGATGCGGCTGATCGAATCGCTTGATGCCCTCGAAGAGCAGTTTGATCTGGTGCTGATCGACACCGAAGCCGGCATTTCAGACAACGTCACCTATTTCAACGTTGCCGCGCAGGACATTCTGGTGGTCACCTCACCGGAGCCGACGGCGATTACCGATGCCTACGCCCTGATGAAACTGCTCTCCACCCAATATCACCAGAAGCGATTTCTGCTGGCGGTCAACTCGGTACGTGAACCGGATGAGGGTTTGGATGTTTTCGAGAAGCTGACCATGGTTTCGGGCCGTTATCTGGATATCTTTCTCGACTATCTCGGCTGTATTCCTTTCGACCGAACCATGCACGAAGCGGTGCGCGAACAGCAGGTGATCGTCGATCTCTATCCGGATCATCCGCTGACCGGTGCTTTTGCCACCCTGGCGGAGAACCTGCTGGAGACCCCGGTCAACAACCAGGCACAAGGGAATCTGCAGTTTTTCTGGAAGCAGTTCCTCGGAGTCAACACGGAGGCAGGCTGATGAGCTATGCGAACGGCTACGGGCCGCCAGGACCGGCAGAGCGGGAGAAGATGGTTGAAATGCATCTGACCCTGGTCGATTTTCTGGTCGACCGGATGATGACCCAGGTGCCGGTTTTTGTCAGTCGTGAGGATATCCGCAGCGCCGCCTTGATGGGCTTGCTCGATGCGGCCAATCGTTTTGACCCGCGTCGCGGGGTGTTGTTCAAGACCTTCGCCGAGCGGCGGATTCGCGGTGCGGTTTTCGATGAAGTGCGGCGGATGGATTGGTTCTCACGCTCGCTGCGGGAAAAGCAGTCGCGGCTCGGCAAGGCGACCGACGCGCTCGGCAAGCAGCTCGGTCGGGCTCCGGAAACGGCCGAACTGGCCAAGGCTCTCGACATGGAGCTGGATGCTTTTCATGAACTGCAGCTGCAGGTCAGCCAATTGGGTTATGTCAGCCTGCATGAAAATCTGGATGATAGTAACAGCGGCGGTAAAACCTTTATCGATAATCTGGAAGATACCAATCAGGTCAGCGTTCAGGAAAAAATCGAGGCGAACGAGTTGACCAAAGAGTTGGCCGGTTATCTTGACCAATTGGCCGAAAAAGAGCGGCTGGTGATTGCGCTGCTCTACTACGAAGAGTTATCGCAGAAAGAGATTGCCGAAGTCCTGGAGCTTTCCGAGGGGCGCATTTCGCAGCTGCACAGCCAGGCGCTCGGCAAACTTAAAGGGAAGATGCGGCGCAGCATCAACGCCCTGCGGCCGGGAGGCTGAGGATGGCGACGACACAACTCTGTCTGCTGCTGGTCGGCGCGCTGGCCCTGTCGGCGTTATTGCTCGGTTTGTGGCTGCTGTGGGTCAGCAAAAAACAGCGGCAGGAACTGAGCAGCTTGCGTCGCCAGTTCGCTGAACTGGGCAAAGTGTCAAGCACGCCGCTCAGCAGGGACGGCGGAGCGGCAGATCTGAAGTCGGCCGCCGGAACCGTCGGCACCGGGGAGAGCTTTTCCGCTCAGCTGGATTCCGTTGAACGTCGTCAGGCACCAAGTTTGGCTGTACCCCGCAATCCGGCAGAAAAATATGGCTATGTTGCCTCATTGGCAGATCAGGGGATGAATGCCGTGCAGATTGCCGATGCCCTGCAGATGGCCCCGGCCGAAGTCGAACAGCTGTTGCGGTTGGCGAACTTAAAGCAGGGTGCCTAAACTTTTCTTTTCCGCAGGTCGATGAAGTAGGCACAACCGAAAAAATGATGGAGTGAATTAGATGGGCAGTGGCAAGTACGGAGCAATCTCGGGTGCGATCAGCCGGATGCAGATGATGGAGAACATCAGTGAGCATCTTGCCGCGACCAAGACAACGGCCTACAAGCGGAGCAAGGTCAGTTTCGAAGCCCAACTGGGTGAAGCAAACTCCGGCATGGCCAGTATGGGCGTCAACTATGCTCGCGTGACCCGCGAAGTGATCGACTTTACCCCGGGGCATCTGGAGTTTACCGGCAACCCGTTGCACCTGGCGATCACCGGCGATGGTTTTTTTCAGGTTGAGCGGGAAGACGGCAGCAGCGGTTATAGCCGCAAAGGGAGCTTTCAGCTCGATCCGGACGGTCAGCTGGTCGACAGCAACCAGCGGCCGGTTTTAACCGCCGATGGTGCGCCGATCACGCTGCCCTATCCGGAGGTCGATATCGCGGTGGACGGCTCGATTTATACCAAAGGTGACAAAGGTGTGCCTGCAGTAAAGATCGCCCAGGTCGGGCTGTTTCAGTTCGAAGACAATTCAGTTCTGCAGCGGGCCGGTGATGGGCTGTTCCAGCCGAGTGACGACAGCCGGCCGGTCCAGCATCCCGCTCCGCAGCTGGTGCAGAAAAATGTCGAAGGTTCAAATGTCGACATGATGCGGGAGATGGTGCGGATGACCAATAACAAGCGGACCTTTGAAGCAACCCAGAAAGCGTTGAGAATTTATAGCGAGATGGGCAAGAAAATGGCCGACATCGGCTTGATTCAGTAATCGTATAAGAACCATTTTACGGCATAAGCGAAGGAGATAACAGATGATCAGGGCACTTTGGACGGCATCGACCGGTATGCGGGCGCAACAGATGAACATGGATGTGATCGCCAATAACCTGGCCAACGTCAACAGCTCCGGGTTCAAGAAGAGCCGGGCCGATTTTCAGGACATCCTCTACCAGACCAGTAAAGCGGCCGGGACCGGAGTCGCCGGCAGTGAAGTGCCGACCGGCATTCAGGTCGGTCTCGGTTCACGGGTGGCTGCGGTGCAGAAGGTATTTACCGTCGGCGACTTTCAGCAGACCGAAAATGAACTGGATGTGGCGATTGAAGGTTCCGGTTTCTTCCAGGTGACCCTGCCGGACGGCACCTCCGCCTACACCCGCTCCGGTTCTTTCAAAAAGGACAGCACCGGGCAGCTGGTGACCTCCGACGGTTATCCGATTTTTCCCGGGATCGTTGTGCCGGAGAATGCTAATTCAATCACCATCGGCAGTGACGGTACCGTCGACGTGATCCTCGACAACGAGAGCAGCCCGACCACGATCGGCAACCTGGAACTGGTCCGTTTCGGCAATCCCGCCGGTCTCAACAGCCTGGGGCGGAACCTTTATGCCGAAACTCTGAACACCGGCACGCCGATCACCGGGATTCCGGGTGAAGTCGGCTTCGGCACGCTGGCACAAGGTTTTCTCGAGGGCTCCAACGTTAATATCATGGAAGAGATGGTCAATATGATCGCCGGACAGCGGGCCTATGAGGTCAACTCAAAATCGATCCAGACGGCCGATGAAATGCTGCAGATGACCACGCAGCTGATTCGTTAAGGATTAGACCGATGAGAAACCTGCTGATCATGATGACGCTGCTTTTCACCCTGCTGCCGGCCGTTGTTCCGGCAGCTACCGGGGAAACACAGCTGATCAGCCAGGCGGAGATCGCCGAGGTGCTCAACGACTACCTTGCCGAAGCCTCGGCACGGCTGCCGCGAGTCGAACTGCACTTCGCTTCTATCTCTCTGCCGAAGCCGTTTGAGGTGCCGCAAGGGACAATCGAATTTCAGGTGATTCCGGCCAAGCCGGATGTCATCGGCAGCCGCCGGCTGACCCTGTTGACCCGGGTGGCTGGACAGGTTGTCAGCAATCAGTCGATTCGCGTCGAGCTGGAAGCACTGGCCGAGATTGCGATTGCCGCCGACAATCTGCGTCGTGGTGACCTTTTGAGTGAAGAGAATGTCAGCCTGCAGCGGCAGGATATCACCAAGTTGAAGCAACCGCTGTTTGCTACCGATGAGATCTATGGTAAGCGCCTCAAGCGCTCATTGCGTCTCGGTCAGCCGCTGCTACGCAGACAGGTGGAGTTCCCACCGATGATCAAGCGCGGCGAGCGGGTCACGATCAAGGCGCTACGCGCTGGACTGGTGCTGACCGCTGCCGGTATCGCCCAGCAGGATGGTCGGCAGGATGAAACCATCCGGGTTTTAAACAGCGGTTCCCGGAAAGTAGTGCTCTGTCGGGTGGTTGCTCCGGCATTGGTGACAGTGGAGTTTTAAGATGAAAAATTTCCTTTCGATTTTGGCCGTTGCCGCACTGTTGAGCGGTTGCGCCGGACATCAGATCCCGGAGCTGAATGAGATTAAACCGGTGGCACCGGTGATGTCTGAACCGCTGCCGCCGCAAACTCCCGGTTCGCTCTGGACCGAAGGCCGTGGTGGACTGTTTCAGGATATCAAGGCGCGAGCCGTCGGCGATATCGTCACCGTGGCAATCTATGAGAGTGCCCGTGCCAGCAAGGAAGCGATCACCGAGACCGATCGGACCAGCTCCATGTCGGCCGGGATCAGCAAGCTTTTCGGCCTGGAGCGGAATATCGGCTACCTCAACGGCGCCATCGATCCGACCTCGCTGGTCAATGCCAAGACAAGCAATGTTTTCGAGGGGAACGGTTTGACCGAGCGGACCGAGGATCTGGCGGCCACCCTGAGTACCCAGATCGTCGAGGTGTTGCCGAACGGCAATCTGCGGATTGAAGGGAACAAGACGGTGACCGTCAACAGTGAGACGCAGATTGTCAAGCTGACGGGGCAGATCCGTCCCTCCGACATCTCGGCGGACAATATCGTCGATTCAAAGAATGTCCTCAACTCGCGGATCGCCTATTACGGTGAGGGGGTGGTCAGCGACAAGCAGCAGCCGGGCTGGCTGGTGCAGGCCCTCGATCAGGTCTGGCCATTTTAAAGCGGCAGGAGTTCTAGATGAAGATGTTACAGAACAAGGTGATCATCCTATTACTGCTTTTATGGGCGGTAGTCCTGCTGTCTACTGCAGAAGCATCCCGGATCAAGGAGTTGGCCCAGCTTGAAGGGGTTCGTTCCAATCAGCTGATCGGCTATGGTCTGGTGGTCGGATTGAACGGCACCGGCGATTCGATCAAAACCCGTTTTACCACTCAATCACTGGTCAATATGATGGAACGGCTCGGTGTTATCGTTGATCCGAATCGGGTCAAGGTGGCTAACGTTGCCGCAGTTGTGGTGACCGCCGCACTGCCCCCATTCTCCCGGGCGGGCAGCGCTATTGATGTTTCGGTCTCTTCGATCGGGGATGCGGATAACTTGGCGGGTGGAACCCTGTTGATGACACCGCTGAAGGCGGCTGACGGAAAAATCTACGCTGTCGCGCAAGGCTCTCTGGTGGTCGGCTCCCTGGCCTTCGGCGGTAAGGCGGCCAAGGTACAGAAGAATCATCCGACCGCCGGGCGGATTCCTGACGGGGCACTGGTTGAGCGGGAAGTTCCCTTTGTTTTCGGTCAGGATCGGGAACTCAATTATCGCTTGAAAAATTCCGATTTCACCACCGTTTCCCGGATGTCTGCAGCGGTGAACAAACATTTCGGCAGCCAGCTGGCCCGTTCCCTCGATGCCGGGCAGATGCAGGTGCGGGTTCCGGACAACTACCGGGATCGAGTCGTCGAGTTTGTGTCCCAGCTGGAGCGATTGACCCTGACACCCGACAGCCTGGCGCGGATCGTCGTCAATGAAAAGACCGGGACCATCGTTATGGGTGAAAAGGTGCGGATCTCTACCGTGGCGGTTTCCCACGGCAATTTGAGCTTGGTGATCAGTGAGCAGGCCAGTGTTTCCCAGCCCAACCCCTTGTCGGGGGGACAGACGGTTGTGGTTCCGGAAACCCAGCTGGATGTGGCCGAGGACCGGAGTGAGTTGGTGGTGCTGGAACAAGGCGTCAGTATCGGTGATGTTGCCGCCGCCCTGAACGCGATCGGTGCCACCCCGCGTGACCTGATCGCCATCTTCCAGGCGATCAAGGCTGCCGGAGCGCTTTACGCCGATCTGGTGGTTCTTTAGGAGCCGCTGTGGACAGTCGAATCGATTCGAAGCAACTGCTGAGTCAGGCGACCACCCGGCCGCCGAAGATCCCTCAGGGCAGCGGCCAGGATCCAGAGAAGCTGAAAGCCGTTGCGCAACAGTTTGAGGCAATTTTCCTGCAGCAGATGTTCAAGGAGATGCGCAACACGGTTCCCGAGGGCGGTCTGATCGAACGCGGCAACGCCGATGACATGTATACCCAGATGCAGGATGCCGAGGCGGCCAGAATTATGGCCGAGCGGGGCGGCATCGGGCTGGCAGAGCTGATGTTGCAAGAGCTGCTCAAAGACAGTGCAAACTGACCGCATAAATCCCCCCTAACCCCCCTTTGTCAAAGGGGGGTTAGGGGGGATTTGATCGCCAGCAAGAACATATACGGTCACCACTGAATTTATTCCCGCCTTATCCAGAAATCACTAAAGAAAAGCAGAGGTTGGGTCGAAAAGCACTCAACGAGAGTAAAAAAGGAGCAGATCATGGTTGATAAAATTATCGGTGGCAAGGGGTTCGGCCCTCTCGACGGTGTCAAGCGTAGCGGGAAAACTGCAGCCAGGAAAACCTCTTCGACAGCAAGTCCGACGGATCGGGTCGATTTTTCCAGTGCGCTCAAAAGTGCCGGAAAGGCGCAGGCGACTCAGCAGACGCAACAGACGGCCAGGGCGGCAAAGCTGCAGGATCTCAAGGCACAGATCGACAGCGGCAGCTATCGCCCCGACCTGGAAAAGGTCGCTGCGAGTCTGCTCCCCTTTATCATGAAGGATAGCTGAAGATGAGCCGCGCCGAAATCAAAGCTCAGCTTGAGCAACTGCTGGAGCTGCTGCAGGAGGAACGTGAGCGAGCCAAGGCGCTCGACATGGTCGGCTTGCAACAGGTGGTTGAAGCCAAAGGCGCCCTGGTGGAGAGTTTGAAGCTCCAGCCGGAGGAGGCTGCCGGGCTTGAAGATCTGTTACGTAAAATTGATGAAGAGAATCGCCGCAACGCCTTTTTGCTCTGGACCGGCCTGAACTGGGTCCGCGATCTGATGGGCTTTTTCGGCAAGGCAGAGATGCCGCAGATCTATGGCGATACAGGCCAGTCCCGCACCTTGACCCAAGGCGGACGCCTGCTGTCAGGGAAGGTATAAGCAGATGGGATTGAACGCCGCACTGAATGCCGGTAGAACCTCGCTGCAGACCAATCAGAAGGCGATCGAGATCACCGGTCTGAATATTGCCAATGTAAATACCCCCGGCTACTCTCGCCAAACCCCCAATCTGACCCCCTATCCCGCATTGAACTTCGGCGATTATTTCGTCGGTACCGGTGTTCAGGTCGGTTCGGTGGAACGCTCCCACGATGTTTTTCTCGCCGGGCAGATCTCTACCAAATCGGCCGAGGCCGGTTACGAGAGTTCAATGGCCAACCCGTTAGCCGAACTGGAGCGGGTTATCGGGATCGGTGACGGCAGTCTGTCGGACGAATTTGATCAGTTTTTTGACAGCTGGCGACAGTTGAGTACCAATCCGGGCGGTGAAGTCGAGCGGCAGCAGGTGCTGCAGCGCGGCGAACTGATCTCCAGCGCTTTTGTCAATATCTACAATGAAACCCAAGGGGTGCGGAAGAATATCAACGCCACCATCACCTCGATGGTTGATGGTGTGAATCTGCGCCTTGAAGAGGTTGCCCAGCTGAATACCCGAATCTCAGCCATTGAAGCGGCTGGCCAGGATGCCAATTCAGACCGTGACCGGCGAGATTGGTTGCTGAAGGATCTGTCACAGACGATCGGCGCCAGCACCTTCGAGACCTCGAACGGCACCGCGACGGTTCAGTTAGCGAACGGCATGCCGCTGGTGGAAGGTGACCAGGTAACCCGTATCCAGGCGGTTACTTCCGGGGTTGATACCAACCTGGAACTGGTTTTCGGTACCACCACCATTACCCTTGACCGGAAAGCATTGGGCGGGGAATTCGGCGGCCTGTATCAAGCCCGTGACGTGATGATTCCCGATGTGGTCAATCGTCTCGATCAGCTGGCGTTTACCTTCGCCAACACAATCAATACCCAGCATCAGGCCGGGACCGGGCTGGACGGGGTCACCGGGCGAGATTTTTTTGTTGCGCCCGCCGCCGTCGCCGGAACCGCATCATCGCTGACCATGAGCCTTACCGCGACCGCTGAACTAGCCGCGGGAAACAGCAGCGCTCCCGGAGACAACACCAACTCGCTGGCAATTCTGCAGCTTGAGCAGCAGCAACTGTTGGGCAACGATACCCTGGTTTCCTATTACGGTAAAATTGCCGCTACAGTCGGGGTTGAAACCGCGCGCAATCGTCAAGCTAAACAGGGATTTGAGGACAGTTTGATTCAGCTGCAGAACCTGCGCGACGGTCTGGACGGTGTTTCCCTTGAGGAAGAGATGATCAATCTGCTCCAGTATCAGAATGGTTTTGAAGCCTCCGCCAAGTTTTTGGCGACGGTCGATGAGATGATGGACACGGTTCTGACGCTGAAAAGGTAGGTGAACTATGCGAGCAACACAAGCGACCACATACCGTAGTCTGCAGGCTTTTCTGGATCGAACCAGCGACCGGCTAGCAACCCTGCAGCTGCAGGCTGCTACCGGCAAACGTTTAAACCGGCCATCCGACGACCCGACTGCAATCAGCCCGGTGCTCAGCGCCAGGACGCAGATTCAGGCTTCGGATCGCTACATTGAAACCATTGAATCGGGCCTGGACCGGATCGATAATATGGATGGCTACCTGGACGGCATGGAAAATATGCTGGTGCGGATCAAGGAGATCGGTATTGCTTCGGTCAATGGAACCTTGAGCGCCGAGGACCGCCTTACTTATGCCGACGAGGTCAATCAGCTCCGTGAGGCGATGATCGATACGGGGAATGCCCAGGTTGACGGTAAATTCATGTTCGCCGGGTTTAGCGAAAAAACCAAACCCTTCACCTTGAACCCTGCCTATCCGGGAGTTGGGCAAGCGCCGGTCCTTTATAATGGTGATAACGGTTCACAGCAGTTTGAAATATCGCCGAATGAGCTGATTGAGGTCAATCTGACCGGAAATGGGTTAATGCTTGGTGATGCCGATAGCAATGGGGTAACCGATGCCGGGGCGGTGGATATTTTCGCTGTGATTACGACCATTGAGGAAGAACTGCGCGCCAATAATCCCGCTGGCATCACGGCCCAGATGGATAATCTGGAAGTTGGCGCCAATCAGGTTCGTGGGCAACGCAGTTTAAAAGGGAACCTCGGTCGTCGACTAGAGACAGCTCGCGAGCATATGGGGCAGATCAAGATAGAGATGGAGGAGTTTCGTTCGCGCTTTGAGGATGCCGATATTTTGCAAACTATTACCGATCTGCAGCAGCAGCAGCAGAGTTTTGAGGCTGCGCTGAACGTGACCGGAAAAGTTTCTGCGCTTTCGATTTTGGATTATATCTAGTCAGATTCAGGCTAAAGCATACAGCTGAAATAAAGTTTGTTAAGCTTGCGGTCACTTGCTTCCGGAGAGAAGTAAGCAGCCTCGGCCATGGAGGGCATTTATGCTGGTACTGACACGAAAGCTGGGCGAAGGAATCATCATCGGTGACGATATCAAGATTACCATCGTCGAACTCAAGGGAGGCGGGGTACGGATCGGTATTGATGCGCCACGCGAGATGAAAGTTCATCGGCAGGAAGTTTTTGACCGAATCAAGCAGGAGAACAAGGAGGCGACACAGTGGGACATTGCCGATCTGAACAAGCTGAGCAGTATTCTGGATGTGGGGAGGAAAAATTGATGCGGAAGATTCAGACCCGTTTCGGTGAAATTGAGTACGATCCTGAAAACACCCTGTTGTTTCCGGAAGGGTTGGTCGGCTTTGAGGAGCTGCGGAACTTTGTTGTTATGCCGAATGAAAAAGAAGGGCCGCTATTCTGGATTCAGAGTATCGAAGATCCACAGGTGGCTTTCATCCTGACCGATCCGACCGGGTTTTATTTTGACTACAAGGTGGTTCCCAATGGTCGTGAACGGCAGAAACTGGGTATTGACGAAGAGAGTGAGTGCCTGATTGTCAGCGTGGTTTCTGTCCCCCCGGATCGTAAGATTACCCTCAATCTGGCTGCGCCGATTCTGTTTGCACCAAAAACCAACCGCGCTTTGCAGGTGATTCTGGAAGGGACAAACTTCAGTCCGCAGACACCTCTGCCGACGGTTGATGAGGTGAAAAAATTGTAAACTCAGAATAACGACCACCAGAAGTAGGTGCTTAAGAGTGTCTGCTTCTGGTGGTGGCAAAATAGTTTTCTATTCCTTGAATTTCAGCATCTGGCTTAGTTGTAAAAAATATTCCTGCGACCAGATCTCCAAACCTTGGGGATTGTTTACAAATTTTTGGATGTCCACTTTTGCCTGGTTAATGTCCAAACCGGTAATTCTAGTTCTTAACAGCTCCCGAAACCCTGCGGGAGACAGGTTATGGTCTGGCAGGTTGCCGCTTTGGTATCCGCGTTCGCTGAAATGTGACAGGTTCAATGTCACACCATTTCTTATGTACCATTCAAAGTCATACCAGTCTCGACCTTTAACCCGGTTTTTCCATTTCCTGAACAGAAGGGCATGCATCTTTCCGGCGAACAGATCGGGCAGACTGAAACACTTTACATAAAAAGAGAAAGGGCTCAACAGGAGCTTCTCCTCGGTTGAGAATCCGAGCGGCGGCTGGGTATCCACTTCGAGTTTAATTTTAAGTTTGCGCTCACTGCGCAGGGCCAGTTGAAAGACCGGGGTGTTGTTTTTCAGAAATGCCGATTCGATCTGACTGTTTGTGGTTTTATCTTTTGTGGCGATATCGATATCCAGCCCGAGGGCAGTAAATTCGTCTTTGATCGCTTGCAAGCTGGGCTGCAGCGAAAAGTTTGGCTCAACCCGCAGAAGGGAAAAATCCAGATCTTCTGAAAAACGCGGGAGATCGTAAAAAATGCGCAAACAGGTGCCACCGTAAAAAGCCGCATGTTCAAAAAAACCGGTCCGGTTGAGAGCCGCCAGCGTGATCTGCTGCATCACTTCACGCAGGGCCTGATTCTGTTCCTCGGCTGTGGCGGAAGAATATTTTTCTAACAACTGCTCCACTATTGTCATGTCAACTCCTTAACCAGCTTGAACAGATAGTTCAACGGCCTGTACTTATGGTTAGTTGCCATGCAGGCTTCTATGGTCGCTAACTCCAACATGCTCAGTTCAGATTCGTCGATACGCAGGTCGTTGCTTATAAAATCGAGAAAAGATCGCGATGAATAAATACGTAAGTTGCGGGTCAGCAGCAGTTTGTCACACAGCGCTTTGGTCGGGGAGGCTAACAGATAGCTCGTTTTGTCCGTTGCCATGACTCTGTTCACTCCAACTGAAAAAAGTTCAGCAGGGATACGCGTGTAGGTAAAGGTCCCCAAAGGGTTTTCAAATCTTTTTGAGCGATGGGTGGTCACGGAGGTTATTTCAAAAACTTTCTCAGGAATCAGCCCATGTTGGCCCAGTGCATAGTCCAGAGACACGTATGACGGCCCATAAAGGACGTTGGCGATCAGCGGCAACGGGCAGGATAGTCCGGAAAATTCCGGGGAAACCAGGTAGAGCCCCTTTTTTAACGGGATCAATATCCCGGCGGACCGCCAGCGGGATATTTTATTGTTCGGGGTTTTGTATTTCCCCAGGATGGAAAGAAGGGTCCCGTGGGTAATAGGAATTCCCGAGAATGCTTGAAGTTGAGTATCGATCGATTGCACAGGTTCCCCTACAAAAAAGTAATGATTCGTTGATTATTTCAAACTATCATTACAAAATCAACGTAAATGTTGACACTTATTCTTGCTGATTAGTCATCGAGCTAAAAAGACCCCATTGCCGAAGGTTTAAGCCAAGTTTTTGACAGTTTGTCTGCACGAAGTTGAGGAAAAGTCAGTCTGCATAAGCAATTGCGGGTTGGCTTTTTTTTTGCATATAGTACGATTCTAATTTCAATAAGGTGAATTATATGCAGAAGCAATCCAGAACCTATATCATCGCGGAAATGGCCTGTTCCCACGAAGGGGAGCAGACGTTGGCGCAAAAAATCATCAATGTCGCTGCGGCGGCCGGAGCCGATGCCGTTCAATTCCAGATCTGGCAGGCAAAGGATATGGTTGTTCCCGACCATCCCGATCTTGCTCTACTGCAGAGGATCGAACTGGGTAGAGAACAGTGGGCTGAATTGGCGGCCTTGGTTCGTAGCGACTATCCGCAGATGGAAATTATCGCCTGTGTCTCCGAACGGGGAATTGTTGATTTCTGTGAATCGATCAAGGTCGATGCGTACAAGCTGCATTCTTCGGACCTATCGAACCCCTATCTGATCAAGCATGTCGCGGCCACCGGCAAGCGGATCGATCTGAGTGTCGGAGCTTCGACCCTTGAGGAGATTCAGACTGCCCTGCAGTGGATTCGAGAGACCTCGGTCTCTGAGATCTGGATGATGTACGGCTATCAGAATTTTCCCACCCCCACCGATGCCATCCACCTCGACTATATGATGCAGTTGCGTGATCTGTTTCAGGTGCCGATCGGCTATCAGGACCATACCGGTGGCGAGATGGACGGGGCCTTCTGGTTGCCCGCAGCCGCAGTCGGGATGGGGGTCGATATTCTGGAGAAACATATCACCCACGATCGTTCGCAAAAAGGGGTCGATTTTCAGGCGGCACTCAATCCGGACGAATTTTCTCGCTTTGTCGCTATGGTGCGCGAAATCGAAGCCGCCAGGGGCTCGGCGGTGCCGCGTTCTTTCTCGGCCGAAGAGATGAAGTATCGGCAGTATTCGAAAAAAAGCCTGGTGGCCGCGCGCGATCTGAGTGCGGGAACCCTGATACGCGAAACCGATATTGTTTTTACCCGCGCCACCGAACTGGGGCTGCCCCCCGACCGGGCCGACCGTTTGATCGACAAGGTCGCCCGACGTGACATCTCTGCTTTTGACCTGCTGTCGGAGGACGATGTGCAATGAAAACCGCAATCCTGATAACCGCCCGGCTTAAGTCGACCCGTCTGCCGAAGAAAGTTTTAAAGCCGCTTGTCGGCCGGCCGATGCTGGCCCATATGCTCGACCGCCTGAAGCTGGCGCAGAGTTCGGATGAGATCATCATCATCACCTCGCCTTTTGAGCAGGATGATCCGCTGGTCGAACTTGCCGCGTGCGAAGGGGTGAAATCCTTTCGCGGCGACCCCGACGATGTTCTGCTTAGAATGAAGATGGCCGCCGAAGAGTTCGGGGTTGAGACCCTGATCAGTTGCACGGCGGACAATCCTTTTGTCGATCCGGTCTATATCGACCGACTGGTCGCATTTCATCGGCAGCAGAAACACGACTTCACCAACACCGAAGGGCTCCCCTGGGGGGTCTTCTCCTATGCCATTGACTATGCGGCCCTGGTCAAGGCCTGTGAAATAAAGGCTGAAAAAGATACGGAAGTCTGGGGTGGCTACTTTACCCAGACCGGTCTTTTTAATTGGGGCACGCTGCAGATCACCGATCCCGCGGTCTGTTGGCCCGAGTTGCGACTGACCGTCGATACGCCGGAAGATTTCGAACTAGTCGAAAAAATCTTCGCCGAACTCTATCGCCCGGGAGAGGTCTTTGCGCTGCAGGAGATCCTTGCCCTCTGTCGCAGGCGTGAGGATCTGGTGCTGATCAATACGGGCGTTATGCAGAAGGCTGGGATCCCGATCAAGCTGAAAGCCGAGGTTTGACCGACTATGGCGGGGAGGGCGAAGATGGAGATCGATGGTTATTGCGTTGGTGAGGGTGTGCCCTGCTTTATCATCGCCGAGGCCGGGGTGAATCATAACGGTGACCTGGCACTGGCCAGGCAACTGATCGCGGCGGCAAAACAGGCCGGGGCCGATGCGGTAAAATTTCAAACCTTCAGCGCGGAGAAGCTGGTATCCGCCTCGGCTCCCAAGGCGGAGTACCAGATGCGCACGACCGCCGCCGCGCAATCACAGCTTGCGATGATCAAGGCCCTGGAGTTGAGCCGGGATGCCCACCGGGAATTGCTGGAATACTCCCGGCAGCAGCAGATTCTGTTCCTCTCCTCGCCCTTCGATGAATCGACGGCGGATTTTCTCGAAGAACTCGGCATGCCAGCCTTCAAGATCCCTTCGGGAGAGATCACCAACCTGCCTTTTCTGGCCCACTTGGCCCGCAAGGGCAAGCCGCTGATCCTCTCCACAGGGATGTCGAACCTCGCCGAGGTTGAGGTTGCGCTACAGACAATTCAGGGCGCCGGCGACCCTGCGGTTGTGCTTCTGCACTGTGTCAGCAATTATCCGGCCGCAGCTGTCGACATCAACCTCCGTGCGATGCAGACCATGCGCCAGGCCTTTTGCGTCCCGGTCGGTTACTCGGACCATGTGCCGCAAAATGAGATCGCCTTTGCCGCCGCGGCGCTTGGCGCCTGTGTGATAGAGAAGCATTTCACTCTCAATCGGCAGCTCCCGGGACCGGACCATCAGGCCTCACTGGAGCCCGATGAACTGGCGCATCTGGTCGGGGGCATCCGCAACGTGGAGGCTGCGCTGGGCGACGGACGCAAGCGGCCGACCGCCAGTGAACTGAATACCGCCGAGGTTGCGCGCAAAAGCCTGGTTGCTGCGCGCGACATTCGGCCCGGCGAGGTTATTGATTTGCAGATGGTCAGCGTTAAACGGCCCGGAACCGGCCTGGTGCCGTCCTTTCTGCCCCAGCTTGTCGGCAGGAAGGCGCGGGTGAAGATTGCATTGGATCAGCTGATTCTGCTTGAGGACCTGTTATGAAGAAGAGAATTGCGGTTGTCACCTCGGGGCGCGCTGATTACGGCATCTACCTGCCGCTGCTGCGGTTGCTGGAGGCAGCGGACGATTTTGATCTGTCGCTCCTTGTTACCGGGATGCATCTCAGCCCGGAGTTCGGAATGACCCTCAGGGCGATCGAAGAAGACGGATATCATATTGCCGAGCGCGTCGACTGTCTGCTCTCTTCCGACTCCCCTGCCGGGGTGGCGCTGTCGACCGGACTCGGGGTGCAGGGCTTCGGCCGCGCCTTCGCGCGGTCCTGTCCCGATCTGCTGATGGTTCTCGGCGATCGCTTCGAGATGCATGCGGCTGCTCTGGCCGCTTTGCCGTTCAATCTTCCCGTCGCCCATATCCACGGGGGGGAACTGACCAGGGGCGCGATAGATGAGAGCCTCAGGCACTCGTTGACCAAGCTCAGCCATCTGCACTTTGTCACAACAACGGAGTATCGGACGCGGGTGATCCAGCTGGGAGAAGAGCCCTGGCGCGTGACCTGCTGCGGAGCCCCCAGTCTGGATAATCTGCAGCAACTCCCCCTGTTGAGCGCCGAACAGATCGCCGAGCGGTTTGGTGTGCTGCCGACCGCGGAGACCTTGCTGGTCACCTACCATCCGGTGACCCTCGAATATTCCCAGGCCGAAGCACAGGTCGATGCCCTACTTGCGGCGCTGGAGCAGACCGGGCGTCCGCTGCTCTTTACCCTGGGCAACGCCGATACTGCAGGGCGCCTGCTGAACCTGAAAGTCCAGGACTTTGTGCGGCGCTGCCCGCAGGCGGCCATGGTTGATAACCTAGGAACCCAGGCCTATTTCAGTGTGATGAAGCTTGTGGCGGCCATGGTGGGTAATTCCTCCAGCGGGATTATCGAGGCCGCGTCATTTGGTTTGCCGGTGGTCAATGTCGGCATCCGGCAGCAGGGCAGGGTGCGGGGTAAGAACCTGATCGATACCGGCAACCAGGCCGCTGCGATACTCGCCGGAATTGGGCAGGCGCTCGATCCCGCATTTCGCGACGGACTGCAGGGGGTGGTGAATCCTTACGGCTGCGGGCAGGCCGCAGAAATCATCGTCGGAACATTGAGGAGTGTTGAGCTCGGCTCCGGTCTGATCCTCAAGTCTTTTCACGATCTACCCCTGAACGGAGAGTCGGTTTGAAAATCTTGTACTTTGGCGATGCCTCCTGGGGGGCGGCGGCCCTGCGCCAGCTTGTTGCCGCGGGGCGGGAGATTGCCGGCGTGGTTCTGCGGGTCAAACCCACGGATGACGAACTCTCTCAGGCGGCCGCAGAGCTCGGCTTGCCCGTTTATCAGCCGCCGCGTTGCAACGCCCCCGATTTTTTGGATCTGGTCCGCTCCTTACAACCGGACCTCAATTTGTCGGTCTCCTACGACCAGATCCTGCGGCAGCCGATTCTGGATACGGCGCCCCGCGGTTTCGTTAATTTCCATGCCGGGAAACTCCCCTGGTATCGCGGTCGCAGTGTGTTGAACTGGACCCTGATCAACGGGGAGCAGGAGATCGGACTGACGTCCCATTTTGTCGATCAAGGCATCGACACGGGAGATATCATCCTGCAGCGTACCCTGCCGGTCTATTGGGAGGACGATTACCGTTCGCTGCTTGATCGCGTCGTGCCGCAGTTCCCCCGCCTGGTGGTCGATACGGTCGAACTCCTGGCCTGCGGAAATTATGAACGGCGTAAGCAGTCGCATCTGCCGGGAAGTTATTTTCCGCAACGCGGCCCCGGAGACGAATGGATAGACTGGAATACTCCGAGCCGCAAAATCTATAATAAAATCAGAGGGATCTCGGCTCCCGGCCCCGGTGCGAGGAGTTTTTTGGGCGAACGGGAAATTATTCTCTGGCGCGCAAGCTATGACCCGGACTGGCCACAATATGAGGCGACTGCAGGTGTCGTGGTCGGGATTGAACCTGATCAGGGGGTGCGGATCAAAACGGCCGATTCAACCCTGGTGCTGCAGAAGGTGGAATATGTCGATGAGCCCGGTCAGCAAAGAAAGCCTGAGTTCAGAATCGGAACCCGCTTTGGAGTAAATCTTGCGCAGCGGGTTCGTGAACTGGAGGAGAAGGTTGTGGAATCAGGTACCGCGTAAAAAAAGCTTAAGAATAAAATCATTTTTGTCGAATAGACTATAGCTGGATGCTTAATGACCCTAGGGATGGGGAGGACAGGCAAAATGACCCAAAACGTAGTCGCAATTATTCCTGCTCGTGGTGGTTCCAAGGGGGTGCCGGGTAAAAATATCCGTCCGCTGGCAGGCCAGCCGTTGATTGCCCATACCATAAACGCGGCCCTGCAGTCGCGCAGCATTCATCGCGTTATCGTCTCTACCGACGATCCGAAGATCGCCGAAGTCGCGCGCCGCTTCGGGGCGGAAGTGCCCTTTTTGCGCCCGGCCGAGTTTGCCACCGACACCGCCACTTCGCTCTGTGTTGTGCAACACGCCATGCGCTGGCTGGTGGAGAATGAGAACTGCCGGCCGGCGGCTATCGCTGTTCTGGCACCGACGTCGCCGCTGCGAACAGTGGCCCAGATCGACGCAACGATCGATCTGTTGTGGCGTTCGGAATCTGACTCGGCGCTGACGATCTGTGCCGTTGAGGATCATCCCTATTTTATCTATCAGCAGGAGGCCGACGGCGTCCTGTCCGAATTGGTCCCGCTGGCGGACAAGCCGTTGCGTCGTCAGGATCTGCCGACATTCTACACCCACAGCCAGGCGGTCGTCGTTTCCCGCTGCAGGTATCTTGCCCAGTGCGACCCTCAGCAGGCGATTTTTGACTTCCGCTCGATGGCCGGTTACCGGATCGATCGTGATTCGGCGCTGGATATCGATACCCTCGAAGACTTCCAGCGGGCGGAACAGCTGCTTAGGCAGCGTCAGGAACAGGCCCTGAAGGTTGCATAACAGTATCCCTCTTCCACAAGGTGTCATCATGTCTGATGTTCGTGCCGATTTCGATGTCGATACCCCGATCGATCACAATTTTCACCAGCAGGCCAACAGCCGGGTCGCGCGTTGGGAATCGAGTTTGCCTACGGAATACTGGGATTATCGTTATAAGTGGGAAAAGAACCCGCAACAGAAGATTCTGGAGGGTTTTCCGATCCATCTCGATATTGAGGCGACTTCGGCTTGTAACCTCAAATGCGTCATGTGTCCCCGAACCGAAATGGTCGAAGCCGGGAATTTCTGGAGCGTAAAGGCCTTTGATCTGGACAGTTATAAACGTTTGATCGACGAGGGCGTCAGCCAGGGTCTGTGTTCGGTCAAGTACAACTACCTCGGCGAACCGCTGATGAACAGGAACATCGTCGAGATGATCCGCTATGCCAAACAGGCTGGCGTGCTCGATGTGATGTTTAACACCAATGCGGCATTGCTCGACGAAAAGACCGCGCGAGCCCTGATCGAATCGGGACTGGATAAGCTTTTCTTCTCCTTCGATTCGCCTGTTCCAGAGCGCTACGAAAGTATCCGGGTCGGGGCCAGTTATGACCAGGTGCTCAATAATATCAAGAACTTCATGCACCTGCGCGAAGAGTTGGGGTCGATCAAGCCGTTTACCCGGGTTTCGATGGTGCTGATGCAGGAGAATCAGCAGGAGTGGGAAGAGTTTAAGCGTCTGTTCGGCCCGATCGTCGATGCTGTGGCCTATGTCGATTATCTGGATCATAGCGGCCAGTCGAATCCGGAGCGGGCGGTGGTATCCCAAGAGGAAAAACAGAACAACTACTGTTGTCCGCAACTCTGGCAAAGGATGTTCGTCCACCCGGATGGTGTCGTGACGCCCTGCTGTATCGATTCGGCACGGGAACTGGTCATGGGAAATATTCATGACAAGTCGGCCGCCGAAATCTGGCAGGGCGAAACCTACCGGCAATTGAGAGAGAACCACAGTACGGGGCGCTATGCCGCTGTGCCCACCTGTTCCCGTTGTCCTCTGGCGCATTACTAGAGTCATGGAGATGCCCTATGTACCTGAAGATTCCGATCAAAAAACTCTGTGTTTCCAACGAAGACTCCCTGCATCAGGCCGCCAGGGTTATTGAGGAGGGGACCAAGCAGATTGCCCTGGTTGTCGATGGCGCACAAAAATTACGCGGTGTCCTGACCGACGGCGACTTGCGGCGGGCGATGATTGCCGGGGTTTCGATGGATGCGCCCGCGGCCATGGTTATGCAGCGCTCCTATCTTGCCGGCAGCGCGGATATGAGCATCACCCAGATCTTCACGATCATGCGCAAGAAATCGATTCGCCATATCCCGATAGTGAACGAGCAGGGTGTCCTGATCGACCTGGTCTGGATTTCCGACCTGATCAAGCAGGATGCCGGTGAACTGTCGGCGGTGGTCATGGCGGGCGGATTTGGCAAGCGTTTGTTGCCGCTGACCGAAACCCTGCCTAAACCGATGCTGCCGGTCGGTGATCGGCCGGTTATGGAGCACATCGTCGATAACCTGCGCGCGGCCGGGATTCGTGACCTTAAGGTTACGACCCATTATATGCCCGAGAAGATCGAGAATCATTTCGGTAATGGCCGTAAGTTTGGAGTGAGGATCGATTATGTGCCGGAAGACCGCCCTCTGGGGACGGCAGGCGCTCTCGGCCTGATGCCCGTTCCGGAGCAACCGACCCTAGTTGTGAACGGGGACATCATGACGCAGGTGGATTATCGCGCGATGCTCGCTTTTCACCGCGAGCACCAGGCCGATCTCACGGTCGGGGTGCGTCAGTATGAGGTGCAGATCCCCTATGGCGTGATGGTCTGCGAGGGGGCGAGCGTACGTAAACTGACTGAAAAGCCGAAGCATACTTTTCTGGTCAATGCCGGTATCTACTTGCTGAACCCGATCGCCCACAGGTATATTCCGAAGAATGAACGCTATGATATGACCGATCTGATTGATGCCTTGATCGAAGACGGCAAGAACGTGGTCAGTTTCCCGATCATGGAATACTGGCTCGATATCGGGCAGCATGCTGATTATGAACGTGCCAACGCTGATCTGGAAAAAAGGAGATTGTCTGCGTGAACTGGCAAGGCAAAAAGGTTCTGGTAACCGGTGCGGGTGGTTTTATCGGCAGTCACTTGGCGGAACGTCTCTGTACTGAGGGGGCTTCAGTGCGCGCCCTTGTTCATTACAATGCCCTCGGGAGTCGCGGGTGGCTGGACCACTCGGCGCAGAGCGGCGATATGGAGATTGTTGCCGGCGACGTTGCCGATGCGGACAGCGTCAGGCAGGTAGTGAAAGATATCGATATCGTTCTGCATCTGGCGGCCCTGATAGCGATCCCCTACTCCTATGTCGCCCCGGCTTCTTATGTGCGGACAAACATCAACGGCACCCTGAACATCTTACAGACCGCGCGGGAAGCGGGGGTTGAACGGGTGGTCCATACCTCGACCAGTGAAGTCTACGGGACCGCTTTGCAGGTTCCGATCAGCGAGGAGCATCCGTTGCAGGGCCAGTCACCCTACTCTGCCAGTAAAATTGGTGCTGATAAGATTGCCGAATCCTACTTTTGCTCTTTTGAGGTTCCGGTTGTCACGGTTCGACCATTCAATACCTTCGGCCCCCGTCAATCGGCTCGGGCAGTCATTCCAACCATTATTACCCAATGTCTGTCAGGCAAAAAAGTTAAGTTGGGCAGCTTGTCGCCGACTCGGGACATGAATTTTGTCGATAATACTGTCACCGGATTCATGCTCGCAGCATTAACACCCAAAGCTATTGGTCGGACGATCAATCTCGGTTCGGGACGGGAAATCAGTATTAATGATCTGGCTCAGCTCATCGCCGAACTGACCGGAGCTGAAATTGAGCTGGAAAGTGATGATTGTCGAATTCGGCCGGGAAAGAGTGAGGTCGAACGCTTGTTGGCCGATAGCCGATTGGCAACAGATCTGCTCGGCTGGAATCCAGAAGTGAGCCTTGAGGAGGGCTTGGAAAGGACCATCGCCTGGCTGCGGGAGAATCTCGACAAGTATCGGCCCGGAGTTTACGTTGTCTGATCAAACATTGGCCTCATCCGAACAGCCCATCCCGCTGTGTGTCCCGGATGTCAGCGGTAACGAATGGCAGTATGTCAAGGACTGCCTTGATACGGCCTGGGTTTCTTCGGTGGGTGCTTATGTCGATCGTTTTGAGCAGATGCTGGCCGAGCGGGTTGGCAGCCGACATGCCGTTGCCACGGTCAATGGAACTTCGGCACTGCACACCGCCCTGCTCATTGCTGGAGTTGAACCCGATGATGAGGTGCTGGTTTCAGCTCTGAGCTTTATTGCCCCGGCCAATGCAATTCGATATGCAGGTGCCTGGCCGGTTTTCATCGATGCCGAAGAGAATTTCTGGCAGATGGACCCGCAATGCGTAACAGATTTCCTCGAACGTCAGTGTGAATCGGTCGCTGGTGCCCTCTATAATCGTCAGACCCGGCGTCGGGTTCGCGCCATCATTCCCGTGCATATTCTTGGTCATCCGGTCGACCTGGCCCCCATTCTGGCCCTGGCGAAACGCTTTGACCTGGTTGTCATTGAGGATGCAACCGAGGGGTTAGGTGCAAACTACGCCGGACAGCCTCTGGGCAGCATCGGTGATATCGGCTGCTACAGTTTCAATGGCAACAAAATGATCACTACCGGCGGCGGCGGGATGCTGGTGACCAACCGCGAAGACTGGGCAGACAGAGCCCGCTACCTGACGACCCAGGCCAAGGACGACCCGGTGGAATATATCCACGGCGCAGTCGGTTTTAACTATAGGCTGACCAACATTCAGGCGGCCATGGGTTGTGCACAGCTGGAACAGCTGGATCGTTACCTTCAGTTGAAAAAAGGAATCGCGGCTGATTATTCGATAAAGCTGGCTGCGATCCCTGGCGCAATGGCGATGCCGGAGCCCGGCTATGGAACCAGTGCCTGGTGGCTCTACACGATGTTGGTGGATGCTGATACGTTCGGCATGGACCGCAAAAATCTGATGCAGAAACTCTCAACGCAGAACATCCAGACCCGGCCACTTTGGCAACCCCTGCATAAATCACCTGCCTACCCAGGAAGCCAGTTTGTTGGTGAGGGGGTCGCAGAAAAGCTGAACGACAGGGCGCTGAGCCTCCCCTGTTCTGTCGGCCTGCAAAAAGAGCAATTGAAAACTGTTGTGGGTGCTATTGCCGCCTGCTGCAACAGCTGAAATTAAGTCAATTCTCCCATCTATTTTAAATAATCTCTAAAAAAACATCCTTTCCCTGCCGATAAGAATCAGGTCATGAGTTTGTTGCTACTTGTGCGTGAACTTGTTGTCATCAATTCCTCAAACCACGGTGGAGCAGGGTGCTGGACGAAATTTTCACAAACAATATCCAGATAATCGCTGAACGCTGGCCGCTTGTTGCCGAGAAAATCACAGCTGCCGAGCTGCCGGAGCAGACAGCTGTGATCGAAGGCACCCCTGAAACCACATTTTCAGTGGCGGGCATTCATCTCAGTAGCTGCTATGACCGACAGGCGGAAGCTCATTTGCAGGCATCGCTGGTGCCCGAGACTGCGCGAAAATGTTGGGTTTATGGCGTGGGCCTCGGGGATTTACCTCAGGCACTTTTGATGAGACAGCAATTGAGCAAGGTAACAGTTGTGTTGCTGAATTCTGCGATTTCACGACTCAGCTTTTCGAGTATTGATCACCGTATCTGGCTGACTGATCCTCGACTGCAGTTGCTGTTGGCCGGGAAGCTTGATGGTCTGCAACAACCGTTCGCCGCAGTCACGCCAGAACTGCAACTCGCCGAAGATGCCGCCGCACGCCTGAGAGATCAGGTTACTTTGGAACTTTCCACGCCGTTTATCCGGGCCAAACAGGGTGCCTCAAATATAGAAACTCAACAGCGTCTGGTGGAAAACAGGCCTTTTGTTCAAACTGACGGCGATGTTGCAACGCTCTTCGGCATCAATGCCGGCAAAACGGTACTGGTTGCAGGTGCCGGTCCGACCCTGGCCGATCATTATGACTGGATACGGCAGCAGAGCAATTCCTACCTGATCGCAGTCGATACTGCGGTCAGACCACTGCTGGCAGAGGGCATCTGTCCGGATGCGGTAGTCGCGATTGATCCCTCTCATCATGAGCAGTTGGCCCTGTTTGACGGGGTTGACTTTGATCTGCTGAGGGAGGTCCCATTGGTCTATTTTCCACGGGTTCATCCTGAGTTTCTGCAACTCTGGCCCGGACTCCGTCTCACTGCGTATTCGAATGAGCAGGGCTACAAGGAGCTGGCGGCAGAAATCCCCAAGGGGAAACTGTATTCATCCGGTACGGTGTTTCATCCCGCAGTTGATCTTGCCATGCGGGTCGGTGGCCGGAAGATTATTCTGCTGGGGGCGGACTTTGCCTATCCAAATGGGATGAGCCACGTGCCCGGCAGTGCCCACTCAAAAACGCTGAGACTGCAACCCGGTGATCCCTGGGTCCAGAGCGGATTCGGTGAAAAGATCGCCACTGCGGCAAATCTCAGGGGTTTTTTGAGAGATCTGGAAGACTATATCGCGCTCTGGCCACAGGTTCAGTTTGTCAATGCCAGCCGCAAGGGCGCCTTGATTCAAGGTACAACTTACCTGGAAGGTTGAAATGATCGGTGTCAAAATTCCACAGACCCTGAGAATGGCGGCCGATTCCTTTCGTCTTGGGATGGAAGCGGCCGGAAGCGAAGCGCTGGCAGATGCAACCGGTCTGATCGGAACAAAGATATCAGGCTGGCCCGAGCAGGACTTGCAGGCCTTGAACGGGTGGCTGGAGCTACTGTTTACGGCGCAGTCGTGCAAAAATTACCTTTATGCGGCAGATATTCTTGAATTTCAGGTGCTGCCCTTATTTTCAGTGCCGGATTCGTTGGTGAAAGGGGATCAAGGATGATCACAGTTGAACATGGTAGCGATGGGGTCCGGAATGAAACTCCAGCCCTGGATCTTGGGCCTTTTTTTGAAAACCAATATGGAGATAAGTATCTCCATTCTGTAAATCACAATACCTTTTCAAAATTGAATGCGGCCGATGTTTATATCGATTTTCTGGGAGAAAATTATTTTGAAGATGATGGTCTCTACCTGTTTATCGGGAGTGATTCAGGGCTGTTGATCAAGTATTTGTGTGGAATTAATGAATCGATAAGTTCAAAAATAATTGTCGTTGAGCTCCCTGAGGTTCTCGAGCGGATCTCAGAGGTTGTGGACCTTGATTCTTTACCAGAAAACGTCGTCGTTTCAACGCTGGATCATTTGGGCAAGCATCTGAAACGATTAAACGGCAGTGAATATATCTACTCGAATAAGGCTTTTTCTCAACGAACGATTTGTGCCATGGATGCGCACCTCTCTGCCTATATCGAACTGCACATGGAAATTCAGTCCGCAATGCAGCATGCGAAGTGGGTCACAATGCTCAATCTGGGGGAGCACAGTTTCATTGCCCGCCAATTTGAAAACTTGGCCGACAACCGCCTGAGTGCAAATGGGTTGCAGGGGCTTTTTCCTGGTAAGACGGCGGTCGTCCTCGGTGTCGGTCCGTCTCTCGATGAGATTATCCCCTGGGTCAAAAAGAATCGCAATAAGCTGGTCATCATTGCGGTATCGCGCGCTTCGCGTCGCTTGCTAGAAGCAGAGCTCGTGCCCGACATTGTCGTGACAATCGATCCGTCACATCTCAGCTTCGATGTCAGTCGCGAGATGCTCAACTTTCCAGAAACGACAATTCTGGTTCATGGGCATCATGTTTCCCCTTTGCTTTTGGGGCAGTGGAAGGGGAAGTCGTTGTATCTGGGCCAGCGTTTTCCCTGGCCGACCCCGCTCAATATTGAAACGCTGAGCCTCTATGGCCCGACGGTGACGCAGACGGCACTCTTTGTCGCCATGCAACTTGGGGTCTCTCAGCTCGTGCTCGGCGGGGTTGACCTTTGCTTCAGTAGCGAAGGGCAGATCTATGGGCAAACAACTCAGGGTCGTGAAGGCGGGGTCCGTTTGGGCGAAGTGCCTGGTGGAATAGTGACTAACGGTGGTGAGCGCGCCGAAACCATCTACGCTTTTGCCCATGGGGTTAAGATTACTGGTGATCTTGCGCGTAAGGCTCTTGAAGACGGATGTCAGATCGTCAATATGGCGGCAGGGGCAGCAAAAATCCCCTATGTGGAATATATCCCGACAGAAAATATTCAAATCGATCCAGTTGGCGAGCCAGCCGAAAAAACGCTTACTCGTGCCTGCCCGCAAGAAAGTTCTGCAGATCGCTGTGGTCATTATCGACAGATGTTGGAAGAACTCGATCGAGCCCGCCGGGCTTACCGGGAGATTGAACACTTATCCATCGACGCATTGAAGGTAAATGCAGCACTCTTTCAAGGGCAGGCAGGGTCGCAGGGGAAGAAGCAGCTGGATCGTATAGAGGCCAGACTGCATGCTGACCTTTCCGCCTTCACGCGCTTTGCTAAGGGCTACGGAGCGCTGAGGTTTTTGCGCATGGTACGTCCAGGGAAACAGGACTCACGGAGCTTTGCCGAGGCTGAGGAGGCTGGCCGGATCTACTACGAGGCGTTCAGGGATGTCGCCCGTAAGCTGCTCGGACTGATCGAGAATGCTGAAATCTGTCTGCGCTCAAGATTGCAAGAAGAAACCGGGCCGCTTGATGTCGCCCTGTTCGACTATTGGGAAGAGCAACTCCTGTTCGGTCGCGGCGCAGTACTGAAGCAGCGTCGTGCGGATATCTTTGATGAACTTGGGGATCGGGAGCGTAAAAAACTGGCGCAACTCGAAGCACGATTTGCGGGTATCATGGCGCGCGAGGAGGATCTGAGTTCCGATTCGGCACCGAAAGAGAAAGACTACAAGAAGCTAAGAGGGCAGGCTCAGGTGTATTTTGATCGCAAGTTCTCGGATTCACTGCGGATTATGGTCGGAAGCTTGACAGGTGATGAAACCGAAGATGCACGCAGTCTCTTTTCGTTGGCCAAGGGGTATCTGGCGGAGCTGGATGAAGACAGGGCGCAGGCCCTGAGTCATTATGAGAATATTGTTGAGCGCAACTGCTCGTTTGTATTGGAAAAAGCGTTAGTGCGTATCGCTTCGATTTCATTTGCAGCGGAAGATGGTGAAAATTTATCGCTGGCCTTTGAGTGTCTTGCCGGAATATCTCCTTTGTACATGACGAAATACGCAGATCTTCTTTGGCTTGAAGGGAAAATTGAACCATCATTAGAAATGTATGTTGCCTATTTAAATTTAGTGCCGAACGATTTGTTATCAATGGGGAAGTTGGGGCGATATTATCTTGAGGCGGGGTCACTCGAAGGGGCCCGAATGGCCTTTGACTATATTCTTGAAAAGGACCCGAACAATCAAATTGTGCAAAAAATGTTAAATGAAATTCAACAACTTAGCGAGGTCGATTAAAAACCTATTTTTTGGTAAAGAGTTTTTAGCTTTTTGACGATGAGCAGGTAGAACGGCCAAGACTGGCAGGAAAGGAGGTACGAGACAAGGTAGCGTCAGGGTTGGCAAGTAACACAAAGGGTGAATTAGTAAGCCCAAGGGCAAGGATGCCCGCAAACAAACTTATTTCACGGAGGAAAAAAACATGGCATTAACAATTAACACTAACGTCGCTTCCCTGACCGCCCAACGTAACCTTGGAAAATCTCAAGGGGCGCTCAACAAGTCAATGCAACGCCTGTCATCTGGTCTGCGGATCAATAGCGCCAAGGACGACGCCGCCGGTCTGGCCATTTCTGACCGGATGACCGCACAAATCCGCGGCCTGAACCAGGCAACCCGTAACGCTAATGATGCGATTTCCATGTCGCAAACTGCTGAAGGTGCTCTGCAGGAGAGTACCAACATTCTGCAACGGATGCGTGAACTGGCTGTTCAGTCATCCAACGACACCAACACCTCTGCCGACCGGGGTTCCATCAATTCTGAGGTTTCTCAGTTGTTGAGTGAACTCGATCGTATCGCCAGCACGACTTCGTTTAACGGCCAGGTCCTGCTCGCCGGCGGTTTCTCCGGCAGTGGCAACGGTGCCGTATTCCAGGTCGGCGCCAACGCGAGTCAGACCATCACGGTGAATATCGGTGCTGCAAACCAGTCGGCGCTCGGCTTGGCTGGTGCCGCAACGAGTACTACTGTAAGCGTAAGTGGTGTGGCTCTTTCGGGTACCACCGCAACAAGTACTTCGACTAGTACCGTTATTGGGGCCTCTGGTGCCCTCAACGTCAACACCTTCACTGCGGCCCAAAGCGCAATCACCACCATCGATACTGCGATCAACACCATCGACACCATCCGTGGTGGCCTGGGTGCGGTGCAGAACCGTTTCGAGTCGACCATCTCCAACCTGCAGAACGTTTCTGAGAACCTGACCGCGGCCCGTTCGCGGATCCTGGATGCGGATATCGCCCAGGAAACATCTCAGATGACCAAGATGAATATTCTGCAGCAGGCCGGTGTTTCGATTCTGTCCCAGGCGAATCAAGCTCCGCAGTTGGCTCTTTCGTTACTCGGTTAATTCAGGGAATTTCCATTCTACTCGGGGGTCGGTTCGACCGACCCCCATTTTTCCCTGAAACAGCTTTTAACCGGAGACAAAGGGCAAGCGAGGAAGGAGAGCGTGATGAAAGTTGAAGCGATTAATCTGACTGGGAGTGATGTTTCGCGGTTGGATAAGGCCCCTGACAAGGTCGAAGAAGTTCGCAAGAAGAAGGATGATCTGACTCAGGAAGTTACACCTGAAAAGGACCAGATTCAGCCCGAAGAGATTCTTAAGCAGATCAAGGCATTGACTGAAGAAGGCGTGTACAGCGTGCGGTTTGAGAAGGATGAGAACACTAATTCTTTGGTTGTTAAGGTTGTGGATCAGGAGACGAATGAAGTGATCCGCCAAGTTCCTGCTGAAGAATTGCTGGAGCTTAAGGCGGCACTGAACGATTTACGCGGGAACCTGGTCGATACCCAGAGCTGACAGGCAGGAGTGCGATATGGCCATTACATTTGGTGGGCTGGCTACCGGGCTGGATACCGGTTCGATTGTGTCCGAATTGATGAAGATCGAACGACGGCCGATCGATCGGTTGCAACGCGATAAGAGTTTTCTCACCGCAAGGCAGGCGGCCTTTACGACCTTCAACACCAAGCTGGAAAGCTTGTTGTCAAAGATTGAGGGCCTCGATACCGCCGATGAGGTAGCGGTCAAAAAGACCACCCAGAGCGACAGCAGTTTCTTTACCGCAACGGCCGCCAGTGACGCGCAGCAGACTGATTACTCGATCGAGGTGGTCAGTCTGGCCAAACAGGAAAAAGAGGTGGCCGATGGTGTTGTCGATGGATATACGGTGGCCGCTGGCGGTGATCTGATCCTGAATGGCCAGACGGTGACTATCAGCGCTGGAGACAGTTTGACTGATATCCAGGCGGCGATCAATAATACTACGGGTATCGGGCTTACCGCCTCCATCATCAATGATGGGTCGGGGACGCCGAATCGGCTGATTCTGACTGCTGATCAATCGGGGGCGGGAGGTATTAATATTGATGGTGCTTCGACCTTTTCCGAACTGAATTTCACCACCACCCAGATCGGAACCGATGCTCGTATCATTGTTGATGGAATCGATATCCAGAGCAGCAGTAATACCATTACCGACGCCATTCCCGGTGTTACCCTGAACCTTCTGGATGAAGGCGCCCTGCTGCAGGCCCAAGATTCAATAGCGCCCGGGGACCCACCGCGTGACATCTATGAGTCGACCAATGTTTCGATCTCACAGGATGATAACGCGATCAAGAAGACGGTTGAAGATTTCGTGTCGGCCTACAACGATATTGTCAACTACATTGCCGGGCAGACTGGTGCCGACTGGGATAACGACAGTCGCTTTACTTCAGTGCAGAGAAAGCTACGGAGTTTTCTGACCACTGATATCGGCGGCACGGGAGCTTATAATACCCTGTCGGAAATCGGCTTGGAGACCCAGCTGGATGGTACCATTGAGCTCAATTCCACCAGATTTGATAAAGTCCTGGATAGTGGTGTGGTCAACCTGGAGAAGCTTTTTGCCGGCGAGAAGGACGCCCAGGGGAATACGACGGTCGAAGGGATTTCAACTCGGTTGGTCGGCTATCTCGGAGGGGTGACTGACTCCACTACCGGTTTTTTGGCTTCGAGTAAAGAGATCACGACCTCCAATATCCGACGGATTGACGATCAGGTTGCCCGCATGGAACTCCGCATGGCAAAGCGGGAGGAGACTATGCGTGCTCAGTTCTCTGCCATGGAGCAGTTGGTCAGCTTACTGAACGCACAGAGTTCTTTTCTTAGCCAGCAAATGACAGCTATTAGCAATATGAATAGTGGGAGGAGATAAATGAACGCTTATATGAACCAGTACCAGAGCAATCAGGTGACAACTGCTACTCCGGAGCAGGTGCTGATCATGCTCTATGATGGAGCTATCCGTTTTGTTCGTCAGGCCAAAGAGGCGGTTGAAGCCGGCAACTTGGGGGTAAAGTCGACGGCGATCGGTAAGGCGATTGCGATTATTACCGAGTTTTCCAATACCCTGGATCGTGAGATTGGTGGCGAAATCGCAGTCGATCTTAGCCGGCTCTACGATTTCATGCTGATGGAGCTGTCTGCGGTTAATGCTCGCAGCGATGCGAAACGTCTGGATCCGGTTGAAAAGATTTTGCTCGATTTGCGTGAAGCTTTTGCCGAAGCGGCAATTATTCATCGTCGTGAACAACAGGCCGTCCAGCCTGTGCGTGCAGAAGCTCAGCGTTCAGTTGTTGCCTATTAGGTGTGGGGATGGATATGGATGCCCGTTTGCAGAAATCGATCGAACAGTACCGGCAGATCATTGAACACGCACAGCAGCTTGAACAGTTGCTTGCCAAGGGTGATCCTGAGCAATTACATGAATACACTGCCCGGTTGCAGTCCCTCCAGGATGACGCCGGGTTAAGTGACCGTGAATTACTCGCCGAAATCGCCCGGGATTCAGCTCGTTGGCAAGCTCATCCACTGTTGCTGCAGCGCACGCAACTACTGGAACAGATTGTGGAAATGAATGATTTGCTTTTGCCAAGAGTCCGTGGCATGATGTCGGTCACTGCCGCTGAATTGGCGCAGTTGAAAGACGGGCGAGTGGCAGTTTCCGGTTACCATCCAGCGGCGCCCCGGACAAAAGGTTCTTTAGGCGTCGGCTGAGTTGGGGCTGGCAAAATCGAGAATGTTATCGATCCTCTTCAGGGTCTGTTATGTCAGTTTTAGATCATTTAAAAGACTATCGAGTTGTTAAAGTTGTTCTGCCTCTGCAAGCGGGAGAGCAACAGCTTATTGATGGTGTTGCAAAAATAACCACCCCTCCCCAGTTTGAAATTACCTTTCTCCCCGACCAATTAAATCCGGATAGCCTGGTCATTAAGGACCCATGTCAGGTCTCGTTTGATGTTGCCGGAGCCACCAAATCGATTCGGGCGATGATCACCACGGTCCTCAGTGATGCCAAACTGCAGCTGGAGATGCTGGAGTCTTTCACTCATGATCAGAAACGGGCCTACTTCAGGGTCGATGCTGATCTTTCGGTCAGCTATTGGCTGCTGACCGAAAACAGCCCCTTGGCAAGATCGATCCGTACACCGATCAATATCAGTGGCGGCGGCTTGCGCCTGCCGGTGGATGACAGCTTGGCGGCGGGGACCGAAATCGGCCTGGAGATCGTACTGGAAATTTCCCAGCCCCGGGTGATTGAGTGTGTTGCCCAGGTGGTCCGGACTTACGAGATGGCCGGCGGCAAACAGGTGGCTTTGAGCTTTGTCGATATCGAGCAGGAAGATCAGGATGCGATCGTCTCTTACTGTCTGGCCGAGCAGCGCAAGCAGTTGCGTCTGAAGGTTCAGGTGCTCGGCAGCTGAACCTTGCTGAGGCAAATCCCCCTCAATCCCCCTTTGCTAAAGGGGGAGGCAAGGACATTGTGCTCACCCCGCGTTGCTAAAGGGAGCGGCTGGCATTCAGTACGGCATTCCCCCCCTTTGAAAAAGGGGGAGGCAAGGACATTGTGCTCACCCCGCTTTGCTAAAGGGGGCGGCTGGTATTTAGTACGGCATTCCCCCCTTTGAAAAAGGGGGGTTAGGGGGGATTTAGCCCCCGCCTTTAACCAGAAAAGCCTGCAACATATCAGTCGCAGGCTTTTTTGTTTTTTATCGAGAATTTTTACCCGGTTCCAAATGCCAATTGCTGTTCCGTTGTCGGCTGGATCCGTTTTATGTTGTGTGACGGGAAGCTTCCCGGTGGCCAGGTTTCGGTGCGGTTACGACCATTCTCTTTGGCCAGATAGAGAGCCCGATCCGCTTCAGCGATGATCTCTTCCGGGCGGCTCGAACCCTGTTGACTGGCGCTGCTGACGCCGATGCTGACGGTGATCGGCAGGCGATGCTGGCGCAATTTTCTCGAAACCCGGGCAATCTGTTTATGGATTCGTTCTGCCAGGATCAGGGCATTCTTTGCTTCGGTGTCCGGCAGGATAACGGCAAACTCTTCTCCGCCGTAGCGGCAGCAGATGTCCGCATCCCGTGCTGAAGCACTGATCGCCTTGGCAACCTGCTGCAGGACGTTGTCTCCCGCTTGATGGCCGTAGGTATCATTGAACCATTTGAAGTGGTCCAGGTCGATCATCAATAGTGAAAAGGGGGTTCCCGAGCGTTGGGTGCGTGCCGCAACCTGTTTCATGCTCATATCGAAAGTGGCTCGATTGCCGATGTTTGTCAAGCTGTCGGTCAGGGCCATTTTTTCCAGTTTATCTTTACTCTGGCGCAGATCTGTCAAGCGTTGCCAGTGTTTGAGATGGCTTCTCAGGCGTGCTCTGAGCTCGTCCGCTTCGATCGACAGGCGGATCGAATCTTTGGCACCCAGATCGAATCCATTGAGTAAGCTTTGTTGGTCATCGACGTTGGCAAAGCTGATCAACGGCAAATCGTGCCACGCTTCCATCTTCTGAATCTTTTCAATCCAGTCGGGCTGCGGCTCGGTTTTATCGATGGCCCAACAGACCATATCAGCGGAATGCTTATCCAGGTGCTGAAACAGGCTGGTGCTCGATGCCAGTGGCTTGACCTGGTCAAAGAGCTTGGTCGCCGACAGATGTTGAGTGATCTGCTCTCTCTTTGTATTGTTGGCGGCAATAACTAGGGCTGTTGCATTCATCATTTCGTCCTTTTGGCCATTCGGGAGTTGCCCGAAGCTGACGTTATGCATCTCTTCGGCCTGTGCTGCTGAAAACTTTAGTGCTATTTTTATTCTATAGCGATTAGTATGCCATGCTGAAAATAGCTGCTAAAACAGTTGATTAGGCTTGTTGCTTGAGGCAGTTGCTGTTTTGCTGTAAGTTTTTTTGATGAAAATATTTAATGTGGCCAATATTTTGACTTATTCAATCATCTGAGGGGTTTAAGACTATCAAATCCCCCTCAATCCCCCTTTACTAAAGGGGGAGGCAAGTAGATTGTTCTGACTGCAAATATCTAACGGACATTGACTGGGGTAAACTAAAAGGGGAATTCAGCCGAAAAGAGCCTATGACTATAGTCAATCCTCTCACATCGCCAAGTTTGGTTCAGCAGTCGACGACCAATCCGGTTGCAACGCCGGAGGAGCGGCAGGTCGATCTGCGCATGGAGCAGATTATCCGGGCGACGGTTGTTGAGGGCGGGCTGGATCGGGCATTGCTGGAGATGAACCAGCGCCACTATCGTGCCCAGAGTGACCTCGAACTTCAGGTAGGGCAGAAGCTGACCCTGCAGGTTCTCCAGACTCACCCGCGCCTGGAATTCATGGTGCTGAATGATCAGCTGGTCGGGCGGCTGAACCAGCTGCTGCCGCTGTTGGCCCGTCGCTATGATTGGGTCCAATTGGTCAATAAACTGCGGCAGCAACCACAAGCGCCGTTACCCCAGGCGAATCGGCAGCTTTATGACCGGTTGCAGCAGTTGCTACAGCCAGGGGGACAGCTGCCGAACGGGATGATCGCTGAAATTGTCCAACTGGCCGGGCAGGTGCGGCAGCTGGCACTTCCCTCTCCTGAAGGGCCGGAGATTTTGCCCTTTTCCCTGCCGGCAACAGCGGCCGGGGAAGTTGTTCGCCAAAGTTCTGCGGGGCCATCGCCCGATTTGCTTGTTGCCGGTCTGATTCGTGATCTGCAGCAGCAGCTGGACCAACTGCCGAAGGGCCAAACCCGGCCCTTGCCGCAAGACTGGGTCGCTGCCACCCGCAAACTGCTGCTCCCTTTGCAGCAGCCGGGAGGTTTATTAAGCCAGATCCCGACGATTCAGTTAAACGAGCTGGCGACCCAGTTGGGACCGCTGCAGCAGTCGCCGCAACTGCCGGCACCATTTGCCGGGGAGTTGGGTCGTTTGCTGGCGAAGTTGGATGTTGCTCGACAGACGATGACTCTGCCACCGACGGTGGCGAGTGCCAAGCCGCAGGCGGCCACGCTTCCCGGAACGCTGCCGCAGTCGCAGCCGCAAGTGGCGCTGCTCGGTGGGGTCGCTGAGCTGCAACTGCTTGCAACTGTTTCTGATCAGCCGGTTGCCGTGCCGTCGACGAGGACTGCGGCCGCAGTGACACCCTCAGCAGTAACTCCGCTGCCGGTGCTGCCGCAAGAGGTGAGTGCCGGGCTGGAGCAGTTGCTGCTACAGGTAGAAAAACTGCAGCTGGAGAAGGGCGGCTTGCCGGCTGAACTGCGTGGTCGTCTGGAAGGATTACTCGATAAGCTCCAGCAGTTACCGCAACCGGTGGCGACCGGGACGGCGCTGTTGCCCGGGCTGGAAGCACTGTCCAGTCAACTGACGCAGATCATTCAGCAGGGAGTCATGCGTCCTGAAGGTGGTCAGCTCGGGATGTTGTCGCAACTGTTCGGCTTTCATCTGGAGGCAGAACTGCTGAACGGCAAAAAGAAGTCTGCCTTGGCCAGCCTGAAAATGAATCTGCTCTCTTTGCGCGAGGGGCTGGGCAAGAAAGGCGAGGAGCCGTTGCAGCGACTCGAACTGTTGCAACTGTGTAAAGCCAAGTTAGCCGAAGATCAGGTTCAGTTTTTACCGCTGTTGTTCCCCGAACTGGAAGAGGGCTACCTGTTTGTCGAAAATCAGCGCAAGGCGGATGAGCAGGAGCCGGAACCGCCGCTCCAGCTATCGATCTCTTTGCGGCTGTCGGCACTCGGGAGCATGCGGATCGATATGCTCTATGAGAAGCAGGGGCTGCATTTGCGGCTGGCTTGTGAAGATCAAGAGAAGATGAAGTATCTGCAGGACTGCTCGGCAGAGTTGCAAGAGGCCATTGAGACGGTGCCGCTGCAGGGGGTCAGTTTTGCCGCTGATGCTCAGGAGCCGACTCGACAGTTACGCGAACGTTTGTTGCCCGAGGAACTCGGGATGCTTGATGCGAGGATCTAAGACGTGTCCAGAAAATCCAGACCTGAGCAGGCGGTTGCCCTGCATTACGATCATCGACCCGGGGCGTCGCCCAAGGTCGCAGCGACCGGCAGCGGGGAGATGGCGCGGCGGATTGTCGCTGCCGCTGAAGCGGCCGGGGTCGATATTGTCCAGGATCCCGATCTGCTCGAAGTACTCGGCCGGGTTCCGGTCGGCGAAGAAATCCCGCCCGAATTGTTCCAGGCGGTAGCGGAAATCCTCGCCTTTATCTATCGGCTGAACGGTCGCTACGCAACCGGTAAGGCTTAGGGTTTGATTCACAAAAACACATCGGTTTTAACCGCTGGATTCCGATCGGTTTTAACCGCTGGATTCCGGCGGAAAAATCTCTTTACAGCTTCCGCGCCCTTAGTGTATCTTACCCAGCTTGCGGAGAGGTGACCGAGAGGCCGATGGTGCTCGCCTGGAAAGCGGGTGTAGTGCAAGCTACCGGGGGTTCGAATCCCCCCCTCTCCGCCATATTTTACTTGTCTGATGAAAAACGCCCATCTGCGGCGTTGCCCTTGCTTCACGTCAACGACGTACCTGGCGGTACGTCTTATTCCGTTAAGCTGCGGGCGCCTAGCATTTGGGCATTTTTGATCAGCCCTGATATATCGGTAGATCAAATAGTAATTGTAAAAAACCCGGTTAAGGTTGCCGGTAGAAGTGACAGCCGGGTCCCGCGCAACGGACATCCGTGAACTCCGTCAGGCCCGGAAGGGAGCAGCGGTAACGGGTTTGGACGTGTGCCGCGGGGGTGCCTGGCTGTCACTTCTACCGGCAATTTTTCGTTTCGGCTCTATAACCATAAAAGAAGGTTCCAGGGAAAAAGATTGAAATCTCAATCTTTTAGCCACCAAGGCACCAATCCGCCAAGAGAATCGAAGTTCTTGAGGGGTAGGTTTCTTGGTGCCTTGGTGGCAATTAAACCTTTCTTTAGATTACAAAATCGCTTTTTTACCCCTGTCCTTTTGATTTTACTGCAACGATTGCGGAGAAATTCATGTCTTACCTGGTTCTGGCCCGCAAATGGCGCCCACAACTGTTTGCTGATCTGATCGGTCAGGAACATGTCAGCCAGACGCTGATGAATGCTATCAGCGCCGATCGGGTTCACCATGCCTTTCTGTTTACCGGTGCGCGCGGTGTCGGCAAGACCTCGGCGGCGCGGATCTTTGCCAAGGCGCTCAACTGTCAGCAGGGACCGACCACTGAACCCTGCGGCGTCTGTCCGTCCTGTGTTGAAATCACTGCCAGCCAGGGGATCGACGTGTTTGAAATTGATGGTGCGTCGAATACCGGGGTTGATGATATCCGCGAACTGCGCGAGAATATCCGCTACCTGCCGGCGCAATCGCGCTACAAGATCTTCATCATCGATGAAGTCCACATGCTTTCGATCAATGCGTTCAATGCCCTGCTGAAGACCCTCGAAGAGCCGCCGGCACACGCCAAGTTTATCTTTGCCACCACCGAGCCGCATAAAATCCCGATCACCATCCTTTCGCGCTGTCAGCGGTTCGATTTTCGAAAAATCGGTCTCGGTCCGCTGCAGGGTCACTTGCGCCACATCGTTACACAGGAAAATATCCAGATTTCCGATGTCGGCCTATCGATGGTTGCCCGCAGCGGTGGCGGCAGCATGCGTGATGCCCTGTCGACTCTCGATCAGGTGATTGCTTTCTGCGGCGAGCAGATTGATGACGACAGCCTGCAGGGGTTGCTCGGTCTGGTCAGTCGCCGCATCCTGCTCGATTGTATCGAGGCGATTCTGACCCGCGATGCCCGGCAGGCATTGGCCGTGGTGCAGCGGGTTGATGAGCATGGCCACTCTTTTCGGCAGTTCTGCCGGCAGTTGGTGGAGCTGGTCCGGGCGCTGGTGATCCTGAAAGTCACCGACCAGCCGGAAGATCTACTCGATTATGCCGAGGTTGAGCTGCAGGAACTGCGCTCTTTGGCAACTCCCGTCAGCCTGGAGGATCTGCACCGGTTACTGTCGTTGCTGATTCGCAGCGAGGCGGAGCTGGCGGTCTCGAACTATCCGCGCCTGACCATGGAGATGGTGCTGGTCAAGCTGGCCAGCTTGCCGCGGGGGATCGAGGTCGCTTCGCTGGTTAAGAAGCTGGAGGCGCTGGAGCGTCGACTGGCCGGCGGCGGGCTGCCGGCCCCGGTTTCTACGCCGGTTCCCGCGGCAACTTCGGCCCCGGCGCCGAGCCTGGATTCCCCACCGCCGCCAGCGCAGGGGCCGGAGCTGAAAAAGCCTGAACCTGCAGTTGCTGCAGCTGTGGATATGGGGGAGAAAAGTTGGCTGGGCCTGGTTGAGTTTATCAATCAGCGGCGCCGTCCGCTCGGCTCGCGCCTGGAACACGGCTGCTTGCTGTTGTTGAAATTGCCGAAATTGAGAATCGGCTTCCCCCGACAGTACTATAATCTGCTTGACAACGATCTGCGCGACGCGCTTGAGGTGCTGGCACGGGAATATTTCACTAGCGACGTCAAGGTCGAATTTCAACTGGTTAACGGTGAGCGGGGGACTCCGCCATCTCTGCACGAAGAACGCGTTCAGCTGGAGACTGATCGGCAGAAAAAATTAAAGGAAAATGCTGAGCAGCACCCGATGGTGAAGACGGCAGTAGAAATTTTCGGCGGAACGATCGAAGAGATCAAACCGATCGACAAGGGATTCGTTTGATGGCGTCGCCATCGTATTCTTTTTTGTGAGACCATTGTTTGGTCGTTTCAGGCAACGGATAGAGTAATAAACCGCCGGCAGACGCCGACTTATATTAATCTGTGGAGGAAAGAAGATTATGGCAAAAGGACTTGGTAATATCATGAAGCAGGCCCAGCAGATGCAGGCAAAGATTGCTCGGGTGCAACAGGAGCTGGAAACCAAGGAGATCGAAGCAACTGCGGGTGGTGGAATGGTCACAGCACGGGTCAACGGCAAGCAGGAACTGCTCAGCCTGCAGATCGAAAAAGATGTCGTCGATCCCGATGATGTCGAGATGCTGCAGGATCTGGTGCTGGCTGCGGTTAACGAAGCGATCAAGCAAAGCCAGGAGATGATCAAACAGGAGATGAGCAAGGCAACCGGCGGGATGAATATCCCCGGCATGTTCTAGGTTTGGTAAAATAAAAACATTATCCCCGCAGATCAAACTTCTGATCTGCGGGGATTTTTTTTCTCTGCGGCTGGATTTTTTCTGTATACGGTATACGATAAAAGGATTGAAAAATGTTCAAATCACGTGGTAGAGTTCTTTTTGGTCAGACCAATGGGCCAGAAACCATTTCAGGGAAATTTTACTTTTTTAGTATCCCTGAAAAAATAGAACGCCATTTTAAAACGTTGGATTTCATGAGGATTCCATGCTAGGCTCGCTTCCGTCATTTGCCCGTTTAACCGCTGAATTAGGCAAGTTGCCCGGGGTCGGCAGTAAGACGGCGGCGCGCTTGGCCTTCCATCTTTTGCGCGCTTCGGAGTCCGATGTCACCGCCTTGGCCGAGGCCTTGCTGGAAATGAAACGCAAGGTCGGCTTCTGTCAGCGTTGTTTTCATGTCGCAGAAGAGAGTTTTTGCCGGATCTGTCGCGACCCGGCGCGAGACAGTCGGCGGCTCTGTATTGTGCAGGAACCGCAGGATCTGCTGGCGATCGAACGCAGTCACGCGTATTCCGGTCTGTATCATGTGCTGCATGGCGCGCTCTCGCCGCTTGACGGTATCGGGCCGGAAGATTTGAAGCTGCCGCAGTTGTGGCAACGATTGGAGCAGGAGCCGCTCGAAGAGGTTCTGCTGGCGACAAACTTCTCCGTTGAGGGGGAAGCAACCGCGCTCTACCTGGCCAAACTGTTCAAGGAGAAGGGTGTGCGGGTCACTCGCCTGGCTCACGGTATCCCGATGGGCAGCGACCTGGAGTATATCGATACCGGGACTGTTCAGCAGGCGGTTGCCGGACGGCGTGAACTCTGAAAATGAGTGCAGCAAATTGATTTATCTTCGCCAGGGATGTTTTTTTGTCTCTGTCGATCCTTTTAGTTAAACTCAGCAGTAAAGCTACGGTCCTTTGACAAGGATTCGTCCGTTTCCCACTGTTTCAAGGAGGATTTACATGTCTCGAAAGATGGTAACCATCGACGGTTGTTCTGCCGCTGCACATGTCGCTCATGCGACCAATGAAGTCATTGCTATCTATCCCATCACCCCCTCGTCCGGGATGGGTGAGATCTCTGATGCCAAGAGTGCCGCCGGCGAGAAAAATATCTGGGGAACCATCCCCCGGGTGGTTGAGATGCAGTCCGAGGGTGGCGCCGCTGGTGCGGTTCACGGTGCCCTGCAGGCTGGTGCACTGACCACCACTTTTACCGCGTCTCAGGGGCTGCTGCTGATGATCCCCAACATGTACAAGATTGCCGGGGAGTTGACCCCGACCGTCTTCCATGTTTCGGCACGAGCCATCGCCGCCCAGGCGCTGTCGATTTTCGGTGATCACTCCGACGTCATGGCCTGTCGCCAGACCGGTTGGACTATGTTGTGCTCCAATAATGTGCAGGAGGTCATGGACTTTGCCCTGATTTCCCAGGCTGCGGCCCTTGAGTCGCGCGTGCCGGTGCTGCACTATTTTGACGGCTTCCGCACCTCGCATGAGGTTCAGAAGGTTGAAGAGCTGACGATGAGCGACATGAAGTCGATGATCGACGACGAACTGGTCGCTGCCCACCGTAGTCGCTCCATGTCGCCGGATCGCCCGGTGTTGCGTGGTACTGCTCAGAACCCGGATGTTTATTTTATCGGCCGTGAGTCGGTCAACGCTTATTACGACAAGGTGCCAGGTATCGTGCAGGCGCAGATGGACAAGTTCGCCAAGCTGACCGGTCGGCAGTACAATCTGGTCGATTATGTCGGTCATCCGCAGGCTGAGCGTGTCGTGGTTCTGCAGGGTTCCGGTTGTGAGGCGATGGAAGAGCTTATCCTGCATCTGGCTGCCCAGGGCGAGAAGATCGGCATGCTCAAGGTCCATTTGTTCCTGCCTTTCCCGATCGAGCAGTTTTGCCAGGCGGTGCCGTCCAGCGTCAAGAAAATTACGGTTCTCGACCGCACCAAAGAGCCAGGTTCTATCGGTGAGCCGCTTTACCAGTCGATCCGCACTGCTATCGGTGAAGGGATGGTCGATGGTTTTACCAGCTTCGAAGGCTATCCGTCGATCGTCGGTGGTCGTTACGGTCTTGGCTCTTTCGAGTTCAACGCCGGTATGTGCAAAGCCGTTCTCGAAAATATGCTGCAAGATAAGCCGATGAACCACTTTATCATCGGCTTTGAGGATGATGTCAGAGGCAAGAGTCTCAAGTTTGATGAGATCTACAAGGTGCCGTTCGACGGTTATGCGGCGATGTTCTACGGTCTTGGTTCCGACGGTACCGTCGGTGCCAACAAAAACTCGATCAAGATTATCGGTGATAGCACCGATAATGAAGTTCAAGCCTACTTCGTCTATGACTCGAAGAAGGCCGGCAGCATGACCGTTTCGCATCTGCGTTTCGGCAAGCAGGTTATCAAGTCGACCTATCTGCTGTCCGACAGTGAAGCTGATTTTGTCGCCTGTCACAACTTCTCCTTCCTCGAGAAGTACGACATGCTGCACAACGCCAAACAGGGTGCGACCTTCCTGCTCAACTCCCCCTTCAGCAAGGACGAGGTCTGGGCTCAGCTGCCGAAGGCGGTCCAGCTGCAGATCATCGACAAGGGGCTGAAATTTTACGTCATCGACGGTGTGCGCCTGGGCGAGAAGATCGGCCTCGGTTCGCGGATCAACGTCATCATGCAGACCGCCTTCTTCAAAATCTCCAACATCATTCCGCTTGAACAGGCACTGACCGAGATCAAGGGTGCCATCGTCAAGTCGTACAGCAAGGCGGGCGAGAAGGTTGTCAACATGAACAAGCAGGCGGTTGACGTCGCCTTGGAGAACATTAACGAAGTTGCCGTCCCAGCGACTGCCGACAGCAGCATCGAGATGCAGGCCGGCAATTGGGCTGGCCACACCGATACCGTCCAAACCACTCTCGGCCCGATCATCGACGGTTTTGGTCACAAACTGCCGCTCTCGGCGATGCCGGTCGATGGCACCTTTCCAACCGGGACCGCTTGTGTCGAGAAGCGGAATATTGCCGTTACCACTCCGGTCTGGAAAGAGGACCTTTGTGTCCAATGCGGAATCTGTTCATTCGTCTGCCCGCATTCCACTATCCGCATGAAGTTCTACGACGAAGCTGATCTCAAGGGTGCTCCGGAGACCTTCAAGTCCTGCGCCGCCAAGGGCAAGGATCTGGCCGGCAAGCTCTTCACCCTGCAGGTCGCGGTTGAGGACTGCACTGGCTGCGGCGCCTGTGTTTACAACTGTCCGGCCAAGAGTAAGACGGAAGAAGGCGTCAAGGCGATCAACATGGCAGATCAGCCGCCATTGCGTGAAAAGGAACGGGCCAATTTTGAGTTCTTCCTCAGCCTGCCTGATCCAGACGAGTCGCTGTTTAATCGTGCCACCGTCAAGGGCAGCCAGTTCCTGCCGCCGATGTTTGAATTTTCCGGTGCTTGTGTCGGCTGCGGCGAGACCCCGTTCGTCAAACTCTGTTCGCAACTGTTCGGTGACCGGATGCTGGTTGCCAATGCCACCGGTTGTACCTCGATCTATGGTGGCAACCTGCCGACGACCCCTTGGACCACCCGTAAGGACGGTCTTGGCCCGACTTGGAGCAACTCGCTGTTCGAAGACAACGCCGAGTTCGGTTTCGGTATGCGTCTAGCGATCGACAAGACCACTGAGTATGCCCGTGAACTGCTCAAGAGCAATATTGATTGCGGTTGCAATGCTTGTGAAGGGACTGCCGATCTGAAGGGTGAGATCCTTGACAGCGCCCAGGATTCCCAGGAAGAGATTGAAACCCAGCGTGGCCGGGTGGCCAAGTTGAAGAAGGTTCTCGCTGCCTACACCCATGAAACCGCCAAACCGCTACTGGTTGACGTTGACTATCTGGTCATCAAGTCGGTCTGGATCCATGGTGGTGACGGTTGGGCCTACGACATCGGTTACGGTGGCCTCGACCACGTTCTGGCTTCCGGCGAGAACGTCAACGTGCTGGTCCTCGATACCGAGGTTTACTCCAACACCGGTGGTCAGGCCTCCAAATCGACACCGATCGGCGCGGTCGCTCAGTTCGCTGCCGGTGGTAAGGTGATGCCGAAAAAAGACCTGTCGATGATCGCCATGACCTACGGTAACATCTACGTTGCCCGGGTCGCCCTGAGCAATCCGGCTCAGGTGGTCAAAGCGATGATTGAGGCCGATGCCTACGACGGTCCGTCACTGATTATCGCCTACAGCCACTGCATCGCCCATGGGATCAACATGACCAAGGCGGTTGACAACTGTAGAGAAGCGGTCGCCTGCGGTCACTGGCCGCTGTTCCGCTACGACCCCCGTCTCGCTGCGGAAGGCAAGAATCCGCTGCAGATGGACAGCAAGGAGCCGAGTATCAGCTTCGCCGAGTACGCCGGTAACCAGAACCGCTTCCGGGTTCTGAAAAAGGCCAACCCGGAGCACGCCGAAGAACTGATGGAGGCTTCGGCCAAGGACGTGGCAACCCGCTACGATTTGTACAAGAAGCTGGCAGCGATGCAGGCTGATTGCGGCAAATAAGCTGATTTTTATCAGCTGATTAAAAAGGCTCCCGGCAATTCAATGCCGGGAGCCTTTTTTCGGTTTGCCCAGCGGAACTGGCCCGCCCGACCTGTCGCTCAACGGTTCCCCCCGAGACCATCGGGCTGAACCGTTTACTTTGAAACTTTGGTAATTCTTCAGCACAATAAATAATCCGTCATCCCCGAGGGTGTAATCGGGAATCCAGATTTAAAACCATGGATCCCCGATAGAATCACTCGGGGATGACGAACGTTTTTGCCAATCAATTCAGATTATGCTCAATAGTTACAAGCGTTCTTTGCAGCGGGAGCTGGATCATAAATGTTGAGCTTTTGCCCGGAACAGATTTCACTGACATCCTGCCTGCATGGTTTTCCGTGATGATGAAATAAGAAACGGACATGCCCAGCCCGGTTCCTGTGCCGACGCCTTTTGTTGTGAAAAATGGTTCAAACACGCGTTTGCGGATCTGTTCGTCCATCCCCGGGCCGTTATCTTCGATCTCTATACAGGCCATATTGTTTGCGCTGTAGGTTCGCAGAATGAAGGTCGGGTTCTTTGTTCCCTCCTCAAGCCCCTGCCGGGTTCGTTCTTCGATCATGGCCTGAGCCCCATTTTTGAGAATATTCAGAAATACCTGCTGGATTTTGCTTCTCTCACAAGTGACCTCCAGTCGGTTTTTTGGGTATTCCCTGACAATGTTTATTTTTTTGAAATCATTTTTTGTCATCATGTCAAAATCGTTTTCAGCGAGTTCAATGGTGCTGTCCAGCAGATCCATGATATCGCACAAGACAAACTGGGATTCGCCCTTTCGGCTGAACGAAAGCATATTTCTGACGATCCCTGCCGCGCGGTTTCCACTTTCTTTTATGGATGTCAAAAGATTAATGATATTACGACTCTCCATGTATTCACTGATCTTTTCGAACGGGATGCCGATGGCTTCAGCAGCCTTGCGATTGGCAGGGAAGTCTCCTGCGATCCGGTTGCTTATGACTTCCGCACTCTGAAGAATCCCCGCCAGAGGATTGTTGATTTCATGAGCCATGCCGGCGGCAAGGCCACCTACCGAGATCATTTTTTCCGTCTGGATGATGATCTCCTGAGTCCGGTACTGTTCGCTGATATCCTCCAAGGTGCCGATGACACTTGAAACACTGCCGTTACTCGCCGGGACCGGTGCGAAGTTTGCGCGGATCGGCGTTGTGCGATTGCTGATAGCAGAGAGATATTCTCCCTCAAAGTGGGATTTTTCCCCTGCCAGCGCACGGGTAATGGCCGCTTTCATCTGCTGGTCCTTCAGAGACCGGATGGTGTTGAAGCCGATGATCTCAGCTTTTGAGCTGCCGAGAATCGTACACAGGTTCTCATTGCCTGCGGTTACCGTCCCCGCATGGTCAATATGTACCAAGGCCAGCGGCGAGCACTCAAAGATCGACCTGAACATCGTCTCACTGGCTTTCAGGGCGTTCTCTGCCGCCCGACGTTCGGTAACATCCCTGGCCACGCCTTCGACGCCCCGGATGTTGCCCTCTCTATCCCTGTAAAAGTGTGCATTGGTGGAGACCCACCAGGTGGAACCATCCTTGCGTTTCAGTTGGGATTCAAAATCACGGACCGAACCGTTTTGCTGCAGCTCGGCCAAAAAGAGGTTTCTTTCTGCCGGATCAAAATAGATCTCTTCCGCCATTTTCATGCCGATGGCTTCCTCCACGCTGTAGCCCGACAGCCGCTTCACTGAATTAGAGATAAAGGCGATTCTACCTTCCAGGTCGGTTCTGTAGTTGAGATCCGGCGCATTTTCTACCAGGATCCGATACTTCTCCTCACTCTGTTGAAGGGACTGAACCACTGAACTGAAGACACGTCCCAGATAGGCGATTTCATCATTCCCGGCGGTGACTCTGGCAATAGTGTCCGGATCGAAAGGTCGATCAGATTTAATATCGACGGCCACCTTGGTCAGGTGACGGATCGGCCGAGTGATGCTTCTGGCCAGCAAAACAGAAATTGCCAGCGAGATAAGGGCAACCAGGCCGATACTCAAAAGTGCCACTGTCCGCAATCGGTTCAACGGAGCCACGAATTGGGCTTCGGGCAGATCGACAATCACCGTCCAGGTCTGATTCTTTAAGGAGGTGTAACCGGCGATATGGTATTGTTGATCGAGGGGAGAGAAGTAGCGAAAGGTCCCTGTTCCCCGGTCCGAGAGGACCCGGGCGGCCAACCGGTCCATCCTCAGGCTCTGGGGGATATGTGCTGCTTCGGTCTCCTTGGCGGTTCCGAAGCGAAGGGTCGAAGAGATGGTTGAAACTGTCTCGGCCGGTAACTCGCCTAAGCTGTGATAGAGGAGATCACGCTTGGGGTGGGCGATGATCACGCCGTCCTGATCGACTAAATAGCCGATCCCCTGCTTGCCCACCTTTACTTGATCGACGATGTTCCAGATGGTGTCGGCCTTGAGCCAGATGAGATCAATCCCCAAGATTTCTCCTGCGGTTGTTTTGATGGGGTTGGTCAGGAAAACGCCCGGCTTCCCGGTGCTGCGGCCGACAAGAATATCCGAGATGAAGGATGCGCCCTTTATCGATGCCTGGAAATAGTCTCTAAAGGATCGGTCTTTGCCGATCAGGGCTTCTATCAGGGTTGCCTGGACGATGCCCCTGGCGTCCAGCAGGCCGGTGGCGTGGTAATCCGGATGATTCGCGGTGAAATTTTCGAGCAGCTGGTTAATCTGCGGCCGCAACGCCCTGCGTTCTTCAGCAGTCGAGCGGAAGAATTGTACGACCAGAGGATTCCCTGCAAGGGTTGCCGAATTGCGTTGATTTTCCAGTAGCAACTGTTCGATATAGTAGGCTGTGCTCTGTGAAAGACTGGTCAGCTCCGCCCCCGCAATCTCGGCAACCTCTTTTCTGCTCTGGTCCAGGTTGAAGTAGACAACAAGGGACATCGGCAGCACAGCAATCAGCAAAAAAGCCACGGTCATCTTTTTACCGATAGGCCAGCCCGAAACGGTCGTATTTTCAACTTCTGTCATTATTACAAACACCAAGTCTGTTGATTGGGATGGGTGTCGAATTTCAGAATTCTGTTGGATTTGTCCTGCCCGGCGGCAAGTTCGCTTGTTCGGCTCAGGTTTCTCTCCGATGTCGGTCCATAAGTTTAGCAGAATACAGTCATTTAGCACCCATTCGGTCCGCAAAGATCTCTAACAGTTCCTTATCTCTGACCATAATTTGCCGGGAGTTTTTTTGTTAGGATAAATGCGCGGGAAACGCTAGTTTTACGGACAGGTTTGGAACTTCTTTCTTTTCGGGTGTGTCGTGGTTGATCTCTTTTCGGTTTTTCTCAATGTTATTCTGCCGGTCTTCGGCATCGTCGCTCTCGGCTACCTGCTCGGCGGCCGCCTGGAGTTGCAGGCGCGGACCCTGACCCGGGTCGCTTACTATGTGTTCGTCCCGGCGTTTATCTTCCAGGCGATCAGCGGCTCACAGGTGCCGCCGGGCAGCGCGCTGAAGATGTTCTGCTTCATTGTCGCCACCCATCTGCTGGCGGCTTTTGCTGCCGGCGGCATCGCCCGACTGCTCGGTCGCTCGAAAGAAATGATCGCTGCCTTCGTGATGATCGCGGTGTTCGGTAATGTCGGCAATTATGGTCTGGCGTTGATCCGTTTCCGGCTTGGAGAAGCGGCTCTGGCTCCGGCAACCATCTACTTTGTCGCGATCACCATCAGCGCCTTTATTGTCTGTGTCGGCGTTGCCGGCTGGGCGCGCGGCGGCGGTCGGGGAGCGATCTGGGGGGTGCTGAAAACCCCGGCCTTGTGGGCGACGCTCCCGGCCTTGCTGGTCTCCTCGGCGGGGCTGCAAATACCGCTGCTGTGCTCACGAATGATTGGCCTGCTGGCGGATGCGATGATCCCGGTGATGCTGTTTGCTTTGGGCCTGCAACTGCTGGAACAGAAGCGGGTGGTGTTGTCGAGCGATGTTTTAACCGCCTCGGCGGTTCGCTTGTTGCTGGCACCGGCGTTGGCGCTGCTGGTTGCGCTGCCGTTCGGGCTGAGTCCGATTGAGCACGCTTCCGGGGTGCTTCAGGCGGCGATGCCGACGGCGATTCTGGTGGCGATCATCGCCAAAGAGAATGACATTGTGCCGAGCTTTGTCACCTCTGTGGTGGTGGTTTCGACCCTGGCCAGCCTGTTGACCCTGACCCTGTTGATGGTGCTGCTTTGAAGGATGGAGGTAATTTCAACACCGCGATGGATAGCCCGAAGCCATTCAGTTGAATAGTTACGGATGGAGCATTAGTGGTTATTTTCGTTGCCCGGTGAGCGCTTGACGCTGAAGAAAGCAGGCAATTATTTTTCGATGCCAGCGTATTCTTTACGCAGCACCAGCAGTACCAGCAGCCAGAGAGTGCAGATGCCCAGCACCAGCCAGCTTAACTGCGGCAGGCTTAAGGGGGGACTGATCCAGCGGCTGAAAATGAGGATCAGCACGGCGCCGAAGATTTTGAACAGCCGATAGCCGAACATGTCGATCCAGGCTTTCGCCTGATAGATCAGCACCGAGTCGATCGGTACGTAGAGCAGTTCTTTGGAGGCCCGGTTGATCGAGTAGGAGAGACCGCGATCGCCGATCTTTGCGGCAGCGATCAGCAGCAAGCCGGGCGCGAACATAAAGCTGAGGGTACACAGGGTGATCGCCAGCGGCTGGATGAGCAGCCCGGTGATTACGCCGAAAACCCGGTGGATCAAGGGGGTCAACAGCAGGTTGACGAGGATTGAGACGGTCCCCATGATACTGAAAAACAGTGACAAAAAAGAGGTTCGCTGGTCCATCACCCGGTAGCTGGCTTCCACGGTTTTCATAAACTGGAACTCAATCAATGGTGAAGCCAGTTGTGACAGCAGCAGCAGCGCTGTAATCAACAGCAAAAAGCGACTTTTCTTCAACGCCTGCCAGCCGCCGGTGTACTCTACTCCTTGCCCATGATCCTCAACTTCACAGTACAGTCCCAGCCTGCCCATCAGCCAGGTCAGCAGGAACAGCAGCAGGATAATTCCGGCGGCCACCAGCAGCAGGTCGGCAGTCTGCAGCGCGGTATGTTTCAGCAGCAGCGCTGAGGCACCGCCACCAAGCACCCCGCCGACCAACCCGCCGGTGCCGATGTAGCCATACCAGCTTTTCCCCTCCCTGGTACTGTAGATCGAATTGGTCAGACTCCAGAATTGTTCGACCATCAGAACGCTGAGGATATCGACAAAGATGTAGAAACAGGTTGCCAGGACCGGGCCGGGCGAGTTGAGCAGGATGCGAAAGATCACCAGCGCCAGCGCCAGCAAAAGACAGCTGCCAAGCACCAGAGCGACCCGGCTGCAGCGTTCGACCAGGCGGTGATAGATGCCGATGAATATCGCCATGGTCAGTGCCGTGCCGATCCAGACAAAAGGCAGTTGGTCGGCACCGAGATACTCGATAAAGAGTGACCGGCTGGCCGGTTTCAGATGGTAGAGAGCCATAATGATCAGCAGGAAATTCGCGAACAGAAAGGCGGCTCGAATACTGAGCGTCCGGTGGGCCGGATAACGCTGATTGCAGCGATTATTTATTTTTTTTGCTTCTGGCATTTGCTTTTCTGCCTATTTTACAGTATGATGCGCGAAATGAAAAGTTTAACTAAGAAAATATTAATAGTCCTGCTGACCTTTTTTATCTCCATCCCCCCGGTCTTCAGCTCGCAGCAATCACCTGCCTTGGACACCTGTTCTAACCGTCGTCTGCAAGAAGGGCTGGAAGCCTGCCTGCGTGATCTTAAGCTGGACAAGGCTGCCGCTCGCAATAAACTGAGCGTCGCCCTGGTCGATATTACCGATCCCATGCGACCTCAGCTGGCCGAGGTCAATGGTGATCGGATGATGTATGCTGCCAGTCTGCCGAAGATTGCCATCCTGTTGGGTGCCTTTGAGCGGATCGCCAGCGGCGAAATGGAATTTGATCGTGCCACCGAAGAAAAATTGATCCGGATGATCCGCAATTCCTCCAACCGGGCCGCTACCGAGATGCTCAATCGGGTCGGCAAGGCCTATCTGGCCGACCTGCTGCAATCACCCAAATATCGTCTCTACGACCCGCGGCATAACGGCGGGCTCTGGGTCGGCAAAGAGTATGGCAAAGCCGGGGCCTGGAAGCGGGATCCCTTGTCCAACCTGTCTCACGGCGCCACGGCATTTCAGGTGGCGCGATTTTATTATCTACTGGAAACCGGCCAGCTGGTTTCACCGGAAATGAGTCGGCAGATGAAAACCATCCTCAGTAAACCGGCCATCGCACACAAATTCGTCAAAGGCCTAAAGTCCCGCCCCGATGCCGAAATCTACCGGAAGTCCGGTTCTTGGCGTCAGTACCATGCAGATAGTGCCCTGATCGAGCACAATGGTCGTCGCTACATCGCCGTGGCGCTGGCGGAAGATGCCCGGGGCGGCGAGTGGCTCAGTCGCCTGATCGTCCGCCTTGACGACCTGATCCTGCGGCTTCATTCCTGAAGCATTTTCCCCTCTTTATCGCGCTGCTGCAGCAGGCGATGAATCCGCATCGCCAGGGTCTGGTGGGCTACCGCCGAATTGACCCGCAAGACATTCGAGCTGACTACGATCAGGTAGTGTAGCAGAGTCTCCCCCTGTTGTTCCTCAATGATCGCCACCGAATTGAGCAGATTCTGTTTGTTCCCGCGATATTTTCTACAGGTAAAATTGGGCTCCGCCTGACAGCTGTAGAGCGAGCCTGATTTAAAGTAGACGGCCGCCTGCTTGAGCGCCGGGTGCGAAGCATAACGGATCCGCTTTTCGGTCATGTAGAGCAGCCGTTTCAGTTCCAGGCTGGAGAACGGATCGACCAGTCGCCCCTGCTCCATCCGCAGCAGCAAGGTCAGGAAGCTGCGGCTGTTCGCTTTGCTGCTGCCGCCCGGCACCAGCTGTTTTCCCTGCCAAGTGAAAAACCCCCCTTGACGCAGCTGCTCCGGGTCCAGACCGTTGCGCCGCATCGGTGCTTGCAGACTGCTGATCAGCAGCTGCAGCAGTTCACTTCTGCGCGTGTTTCTGAAAAAACTCTCCGCAGTTTCCTGATCGACCGGGTAGGTGTCTTTAAACCGCACCATCAGCAGGTATTCACGCAGCACCATCGCTGCCGCAGCATTGGAGCTGGGGGAGAGCATCCAGTCGAGCCAGCTGTAGAGATTGCCGCTGTCGCCGATCTCGATTTTGCGGTAAGTCATCCGCTGCTGCGCCGCGTTCCAGAATGGCACCTTATGTAGGTCGTTGAGGATGAAGCGGTCGGCGGTGATCTGCCGTTCCCGCAGCAGTTTTCTGCGTGCCTCGATATCATCCGGATAACGATCGGCCAACGCCTGAAACAGGCCGATCGCGATCAGCAGCTTGCCGAGGCTGCCCGGGTTAAAATTGCGTTGTCCCTGATGCTCGGCAAACAGCGGTTGTTCCGGGTTGCTCAGATCGAGCAGGGAAAAGCTGTAGTTCTCCTGATCCTGAGCCAGAAAAGCGACAATTTCAGCGGTCAGTTGCGGATCATTTTCCGGTAGTTCCAGGGCCGGGCGACCGAGCAGGCGTAACTGGACTTGATCGAGCGGCAGCAGCGCGCCGGGAAACAGCCGGCGACCGGGTGCTTCGCCTGCCTGGATCATTCGGTAGCCTGCCAGTCGCTCGATCCCGGTTGTGGCCGCGCCATCGAGCGGATAGCTGCAGAGGTTGCTGCAAAACAACAGGCTTAGAATTATGGCCGGGAAAATTCGCATAGCTCAAGGCTCCAGCGGGACCGTTTCGAGATCGACACTTTGCTCTGTAACGCTGATCGCGGCATCCAGCCGTGCCAGGTAGAGATCTTTTTTTACCCCTTTACTCTCCAGCAAAGGGCGGATCTGAAAAAGGACGAAGCGGCCGTTTAAAAATCCGAACTCGATATCGGCCGGTTTGATCTGCCCCTGCCGATCGCGCAGGCCGGGAAACTGTTTCGGCAGCAATTCGGCCATCTCTCTGAGCTGCTTAATCTCACTGTCGCTCAATAATTGCTGCGGTGCGGCAGCGGCAACCGTGCCGATGTCGCCGGTCGGCAGCAGAATCCGTTTCTGTTCGGCGCTCGCCTGGGCCAGCAGGCGGACTTTGCCGTTCTGCTGGTCGATCAGCAGCTCTTCGGCGCGTTGACCATTGACCGCACCACCGATCCCTTCATTGGTGGCGACATGGATCTTTCCCCGCTCGCCGCCGAGCAGGTCGCTGGTCGCCATGACGCCCGATTTTTCCACTGCAACACTGCGCATCAATAAAACCGAGGCGTAGAGATGTTCCGGCGCGCGCATCTGAGCCTGGCGCCAGCGATAGGCGCGTAGACTGAAGGGAGAGGCCCAGACCTCACGGATCGCGGTGACGATTTTCGCAAAGCCGACCACATGCGGAACGGTTCTGTTCAGTCCGGCACCGGTGAAGTTGGGCAGATCCTCGACATTGGTGTCGCTGCGGACAAAAACTCCAAAACTGCCGTCCGGGCCGAAATGCTCCTCCAGCGCGCTGCGCAGTTCGTCCAGAAAATCTTCAGGCAGCGGGGTTGATCTGATCTGCTCTTGCAGTTGACGAAGAAATTCAGCGGTCTTCTGTGGTTTGTTTTCAGTGGCGGGAAGCTGTTCCAGGCGGCGGTAGTTGTCACGCATCCAGTTGAACAGGCTTCGGCCGTCCGGAGCCGTGCTCTGATCGAGCAGGTTGCGGAAGCGGCCGAAGGGGATCAGCAGCGCATCGGGAACCAGTTGCTGGTAAAGCTGTTTCAGTTCGCCCAGGTTGGCCCCCTTCGGCCCGACAATCCGTCCGGAGTCGCTGACTCCGACCTGTTCAAGGCTGAGAATCTGCCGTTGTTGCAGGTCAAGTTTGTTCAGGTCGGGATCGATCAGCAGTTCTGTTGCGCTGTTCTGCTGATTGAAGCGCTGCCGCCAGACGGCTGAATCCTCCTCAATCTGCACCACGCCCGCCGGGCTGACGGCAACAACGATGATCTCCCCGGCATGTTCGGCCAGTTCGGGGACCAGCCGTTCACTGATCGCCAGGTTGGGGATGCCGAGGTTGCGGGCCAGCAGCTGGATATGCGACAGCGCGTTTCCGGCACCGCGGGTCAGAATTCCGGCGACCGGTGGCAGCTCTGCGACCGTTTCCGGCAGCAGGTAGATGCCGTCCGCGCTGAACGGATGGTTCTGCGGATCAGTGACCAGTTCCAGGCGGCCGCGGGCCAGTCCGGGATTGAGCGGTTGCAGCCCGGCAGTTGCCCGGCCGAACAGCTGCCGGCGGACGCCGCCTAGTCGCTGACTGTCTTTCAGCAGACTTTCGATGATCAGGGCGATCGGCAACAACGGGCCGGCCCGCAAGCGTTCCTGGAGAAAACCGTTGAACTGTGCATCGAGCCGCGCCAGATGGTCGATGGTACGGTCGAAGTGGTAGCGCAGGCGGTTCTCTGACCAGCGACTGATGCGGGCCAACTGGGTCAGCTCCTGCTGATAGCGGTGGACTGATAGCGGTTTTTTAAGCAGGGTACGCAGCGCCTGTCGTTGGCTGTCCCACTGCCGCCGGGAGAGAAAACCGATCCCGTAGAGAGCATTCATCCCCTGTTCAATCCAGGCCAGCCGCTGGCGTCGGCTCGCTGTCGGCAGTTGGCTCAGCAGTTGATTGGCGCTGCGGTAGAGTTCATGTTCCAGATCCAGACTGACATCAAGCCAGTTGAGCTTCTGCCGCTTGCCAACTGCGCTTGCCAGCTCGCTACGGCTGCGAAACAGCAGTTGGCTGCTGCGGGAAAAGCGGATGCTGGCAGAAAGTTCCTGAGATCCTCCAGCTGCCGGTTTGTCCAGTCCTTTGGCGAGTTGCGGTGCGCGATCGATGCCGAGCTGATAGGCCTGCTGCCACGGATTGCCGCGTGGCCTGGTGACGCTGTCGATCAGTGTTATCAACCGCTGATATTTTTCCTGCAGCGGCTCCGGGACCTGTTCGGCATGGCGCTGGACCTGCTCGCTGTCGGTCGCATCGGGACGGGTGTGCAGCTTGATCCGTAAGGCGGCGAAGGTCGGATCTGATTCTTCGATCTCCAGCGCCAGTTGGCGCATTTCGATCAGCGGGTCGTGCTGACGGCCATGCGGCAGCCAGCGGATCGCTTCGCGCAGCAGCAGAAACTTTTCATCGAGCATTCCGGGTTGCTCAAACAGGCTGCGCAGCAGGGCTTCGCCATGCCAGTTCTCATCCTCGGCCTGTAGCGCTCCGCGGTAGTAGTGAGCCCGCCGGAACAGCCAGCCGTCATCCGTTTCGATCAGGTATTGCTCAAGGATGATCTGCTTGAGTTGTGCCCGCCAGTCGCTTTGGACGTAGAAGCTTTCCGGCCGGATGTCGGCCAGCAGGGTGGCGATCAGATAGTTGTGCCGGCGCAGCAACCTGACCCGTTCACTCCACTCGCCGTGCTGGACACCGCCGCCATGCTCACGGCAGGCATAGGGCTCGGGCGGCAGAACCTCGCCGTCGTTGCAGAACCAACGCAGCCGCCTGAATGGGCCGCGACGGTTTTCTTTGATCGCTGTTATCCAGCGGCGCAGGGTTTGGTTATCCGGCAGGGGTTCGATGATAGCGGCGGGGCCGGTGAAATTATCGGCGGCAACTGCGGGTGGTTGCAGCAGCGGTAAAAGAAGCAGCATCAGTACGCCGATTTTGCGCAGAATCATCCATCTCTCCGCTGGTTGATGAGGTTGATTAAAGTGTAACAGAGTTTTTGTTCTGCTCGATTTCCGGGAAAAGATTTGACTTGCTTTTTGCTCTATGATAATTCAGACATTCTAAATTCTGTTAAAGGGGTCAATCAAGATGATGAAAACAGCAGCGGCAGCACGAGCGTTTCAGGCGGCGACCTTACGCCTGACGACTGTCCATCACCCGCAGCGGTGAACTGCACGAGTTTATTCAATAATAAACAGAAGGCCATGGACAGCACAATCCATGGCCTTTTTCTATATCTGAATTGGAGAAGCAACAGATGCGTAACAACATTGTTCATATCGGTGCCGGTGAGCTGACCTACGAAATCCGCGCGATTGTCGAGATTGCCGAAAAACTGAATAAGCTCGGCATCAAGACCAATATGGAAAATATCGGTGACCCGATTGCCAAAGGTGAGAAAATCCCGGTCTGGATGAAAGAGATCGTTTCCAATCTGACCATGCAGGATTGCTCCTACGGCTACTGTGCCACCAAGGGGGTGTTGGCGACTCGTGAGTTTCTGGCCGAGCAGACCAACCAGCGGGGCAGAACCCAGATTACTGCCGAGGATGTCATCTTCTTCAATGGCCTGGGAGACGCCATCCAGAAAGTTTACGGTCTGCTGCGCCGTGAGGCGCGGGTGATCGGCCCTTCACCGACCTATTCGACCCACTCTTCGGCAGAAGGTGCCCACGCCGGCCAGAAGCCGATTACCTACAAACTTGATCCGGACAATAACTGGTACCCGGACATCGACGATCTGCGCCTTTCGGTGCAATACAATCCGGCGATTTCGGGGATCCTGATGATCAATCCGGATAACCCGACCGGGGCGGTCTATCCGGAGCGAATTCTCACCGAGATCATCGCCATCTGCAAAGAGTTCGATCTGTTCCTGATCTGCGATGAGATTTATCATAACCTCTGCTACAACGGTACTGCCACCAAGCCGATCTCTGATCTGATCGGCGACCTGCCGGCCATTGCCATGAAAGGGATCAGTAAAGAACTCCCCTGGCCCGGCTCCCGCTGCGGCTGGATCGAGGTCTACAACGCTGACAAGGACCCGATCTTCGCCCAGTATGTGCAGAGTATTCTCAATTCGAAGATGGTTGAGGTCTGTTCAACCACGCTGCCGCAGAAAGCGATTCCGCTGATTCTCAGCCATCCTGAATATCCGGCCTATCTCGCCGAGCGGCGCAACCGTTACGAGCAGTATTCAAATATCGCCTACAACCTGCTCAAGGAAGTTCCTGGTCTCAAGGTCAACCGGACCAACGGTGCCTTCTACATGAGCGTGGTGTTTGAAAAGGGCGTGCTCAACAGCGAGCAGAGCCTGCCGATCGAGCTTGCCGAGGTGCGCGAGATGGTCGCGGAATTGGTCAACCAGCCGGGGGTGTCGACCGACAAGCGTTTTGTCTATTATCTGCTCGCTTCAACCGGAATCTGTACCGTGCCGATCTCCTCCTTCTGCACCGAAGAGCGGGGCTTCCGCATTACCCTGCTGGAACTGGACGAAAAAGAGTTTACGCAGATTTTCATTACCATCGCCAACGCCGTGACCGGTTACCTGAAGTCCTGATAGACTGGGGGGCACTATTCAGCACATCCCGCCTTCGGTACTCTGGCTGCGTTGCTGTGCTGCTCAAATACTCACATAACCATGTATGCTGCGCCTCTGCGCTGCTCACGCCTTGCCAGAGCACCAAATTAGGGCGTGCTGAATAGTTACGACTGGGGAATTTCCCCCTCCGTGAAAGGTGACTGGTGAGCTAGATGGCCGACCGCACGAAGCAGCAACCGATAGAGAATCGCCGGCAGTTGATCGATTTCCTGGCCCGCGGTGCACGGCCGCGTTGCGATTGGGGGGTCGGGCTGGAAGCGGAAAAACTGGTAGTCGACCGGCAGACCGGTGAGGCGGCTGGTTACGAGCGGATCCGTGATTTGCTGGCCCGGCTGGAAGGGGTCGGCGGCTGGCAGGGGAGCTATGCCGGTGAGCATCTGATCGGTTTACAGGGGACACGTTCTTCCGTGACCTTGGAACCGGGCGGGCAGCTGGAACTGTCCGGTCGCTTCTGTTGCGATATCCATTGCAGCTGGCGTGATCTGGGCCGTTACCGGCAGCAGATTGTCGAGGTGGGGCAGGAAACCGGCCTCGCGTTTCTCGGTCTGGGGACGCAGCCGTTCACCCCGCTGGAGCGTATCGCCTGGCTGCCGAAACCGCGCTACGGTATCATGGGCCCCTACATGCTGAAAACCGGCGATATGGGGCAGCGGATGATGAAACAGACGGCCGGTACCCAGGTTAATCTTGATTTTTCCGACGAAGCCGACTGCGCCCGTAAGTTGCGCGTCGTACAGTGGCTCAGTCCCGTCTGTTATGCACTGTTTGCCAACTCGCCGATTCTTGAAGATCGGCCCAGCGGGTTTCTCTCCTTGCGTGGGGAGATCTGGTCGCGGACTGATGCCGACCGTTGCGGTTTGATTGCAGGGTTGTTTGCAGCGGGATCCGGATTCAGTGATTTCGTCGAGTACGCCCTCGACGTCCCGCTCTATTTTCTTCAGCGTGAGAATAAACTGATCGATCTGACCGGCAGCCGTTTTAGTTTTCGTCAGTATTTAGAATCGGGTTGGCAAGCGGAGCGTGCCACTCTGGAGGATTGGGATCTGCACCTGTCGACCCTGTTCCCCGAGGTCCGGTTGCGGCCGCAGATCGAAGTGCGCAGCGCCGATAGTTTACCGCCGGCTCACACCGCTTCGGTTGCCGCCTTTTACAAGGGGCTGCTCTACGACGAAGCGGCGCTGGCGGCAGTAGAATCGATCTTCGCCGACATGGATCTGGCTGATTTCGAGCAGTTTTACCGATTATCCTGGCGGGATGGTTTGCGCACCCGGTTCCGTGGCGGTAATTTGCGCGAAGTGGTGGCAGAGCTTTTGCCCTACGCGGCAAGCAGTTTGAAAAAACAGTTTCAACGGGGCAATAGTGGTGCCGACGAAAGTATCTTCCTGCAGCCCCTGGATGAAATCGTCAGCAGCGGACAGACCTTGGCGGAGCGGTTACTGGCCCGTTGGCAGGGGAGTCGCCAGGAAAAACTGGCGCTGCTGTTCGAACATTGTGATTATGCTAACAGCTAACAGCTAACAGCTAACAGCTAACAGCTAACAGCTAACAGCTTACAGCTTACAGCTTACAGCTTACAGCTTACAGCTTGAGTCGACTGTGTATTTACGCAGTCGACTTTTGTGTTTCTGGTGGCAAACAAATACGCGACGCCACGTATTTTTCCCTGGTGAATCCCGATAGAGTTGCTGACATCAACGGTTCGGTGTGGCAGTCGGATGGTTGATAAAAACAAGGTTACATCGTACCTCCTTTCTTGCTTAAGGGTCGATAACAGGGACAGCCTCCCTCGGTTATCGACCCTATTTTTTTGGTAACTATTCAGCACGCCCGAATTTGGTACTCTGGCAAGGCGCGAGCAGCGCAGAAGCGGAGCATACAATGGTTATGTGAGCATTTGAGCAGCACAGCAACGCCGCCAGAGTGCCGAAGGCGGGATGTGCTGAATAGTTACTTTTTTTGTAACGATTCAGCACCATCAGAGCTGCTGGCAAAAACGGCTGTCATCCCCGAATGATTCTATCGTGGATCCATGGTTTTAATGTCTGGATTCCCGATTACACCCTCGGGAATGACAGATTATTATCTGTGCAGAAGAGTTCCTTTTTCTCTCTCCTCACCGTTGCAGATTTTAATGCAATTTTCCCACGACTTCCCCTTGTTTTTTGAGTCGGTTCCTGTTTCAATATGCGCTCTTAAAAATCAGACCAAGGAGTCTTTATATGCCGTCGAAAGAGTTTGCTGACCCCGTTATCCGTCAATCGATTGATACCATCCGCCTGCTGGCCGCTGATGCGGTGGAAAAGGCCAAATCGGGTCACCCCGGTACGCCGATGGAAGCAGCACCGATCGCCTATCTGCTTTACATGAAGCATTTGCGGCATAATCCTGCCAATCCCGATTGGGCCGGGCGGGATCGCTTTATTCTTTCCTGCGGTCATGCCTCGACCCTGATCTACAGCATGCTGCACCTGACCGGTTACGACCTGTCGCTGGATGCGATCAAAGACTTCCGTCAGTTCGGCAGTCAAACGGCCGGTCATCCTGAATTCGGCCACGTTCCGGGGGTTGAAACCACCACCGGGCCGCTCGGCCAGGGTGTCGCCGTAGCGGTCGGCATGGCGATGGGCGGTCAGTATCTGGCGCAGCATGTCGATGCTGAACTGTTCGATTATCGCACCTGGGTGATCTGCTCCGACGGTGACCTGATGGAAGGGGTTTCTGCGGAAGCGGCCTCCTTGGCCGGGCATCTGAAGCTGGGGCAGCTGAATTATCTCTACCTGGATAACAAGATCACCATTGAAGGGGATACCTCGCTGGCTTTCACCGAGGATGTCGGCGCCCGCTACCTGGCTTGTGGTTGGCATGTCCAGCGTGTCGAAGGGGAGAATTTGGCGGAGATTGATACGGCCATGGAGCGCGCGAAAAATGATCCGCGCCCCTCGCTGATCATTGCCCGGACCCACATCGGGATCGGCGCGCCGAACAAAGAGGATACCCACGATGCGCATGGTGCCCCGCTCGGTGCTGAGGAGTTGCGGTTGACCAAAGAGGCGTATGGCCGCGATCCGGAAGCGACCTTCGTGGTTCCGACCGCAGTGGCGGAACATATGGGCGGCTGCCTTGCCAAAGGGGCCGAATTGGAAAATGTTTGGCAGCAGCAGCTTGAGGTAAAAAAAGCCAAGCCGACGGTAGCAGGTTGGCTGGCGGTGTCGAAGGGCGAGCTTCCCGCCGATTGGGATTCTGCCCTGCCGACTTTCGCTGCCGGTGAGGCCAAGGCGACCCGGCAGGCCAGCGGTGCCGCGATCAACGCGCTGGCTCCGCAACTGCCTTTTTTACTCGGTGGTTCTGCCGATCTGGCACCCTCGAACAATACCGAAATCAAAGGCGAAAAATCCTGGCTGCCGGGAGAGAGCGGCCGCAATATCCACTACGGCATCCGTGAACATGCCATGGGTTCAATCATGAACGGCCTCTGTCATACACCGGGACTGATCCCGTTTGCCGGGACCTTCTTCGTCTTTGCCGACTACATGCGTCCGGCAATCCGCATGGCCGCATTGATGGGCCTGGCACCGATCTATGTGTTTACTCACGACTCGATCGGTCTCGGTGAAGACGGGCCGACCCACCAGCCGATCGAGCATCTGGCTTCATTGCGGGCGATGCCGAACCTGACCGTGATCCGTCCGGCCGACGCCAACGAGACCGTCGAAGCCTGGAAGGCGGCGATCGCTAACCGTCAGGGGCCGACCGCCCTGGTGTTGACTCGTCAGGGGCTGCCGACCGTCGACCGCAGCCGGTTTGCTGCGGCTGATGGCCTGCAAAAAGGTGGTTATGTGCTGGCCGCAGAGGCGGGTGAGTTGCAGCTGATCCTGATCGCCACCGGCTCCGAAGTACAGCATGCGCTGGCGGCTCGCGAGACCCTGCAGGCTGAAGGGATCGGTACCCGGGTGGTTTCGCTGCCGAGCTGGGAGCTGTTTGACGCTCAGGATAGCGACTATCGCGCACAGGTGCTGCCTGCTGCCTGCAGCAAGCGGGTAGCAATGGAAACTGCGGCGACTTTCGGCTGGGAGCGTTATGTCGGCTGTGCCGGCAGCATCATCGGCATGGAAGGTTTCGGGGCCAGTGCTCCGGCCGGTGAGTTGATGAAGCACTTCGGCTTTACTGCGGAGAACTTTGTTGCCAAGGCAAAGGAACTGCTTGGCTGATTGAAGACACTGGCGGAGCGACTATAGGGCGCCCGCTTTTGGGGTTGTATTAAAAAAGGCGGTCCGATCGGACCGCCTTTTTTTGTCCGGTGTCAGCCTGCTAGCTGGCTTTCAAAATATGGTGAGAAATCTTCTCCTGGATCTCCTCGCCGGTGGCGGGTAACATCAGGATATCTCTGGCCCCGTATTTTACTGCCCGCATAACGGTCGAGCGGGTCCAGTCCGGGCCGACGAAAATCAACGGCGGTGCCGGTTTGCCGAGCGACTGCAGTTTGATCGCAGTGGCAAAGCCTTTTTCACTCACCTGCGACATGATGAGGAAAATGCCGAGCAATCGATGTTGTTGGACCAGCGTCTTGATGTCATCCTGAAAGCCCAGAACCTTGCAGGTGCAATTGCTGGATGAGAGGATTTCGACAAACGGCGCCGCCTCATTCTGTCGTTCACTGACCAGCAGAACAATCGGTGCCTCATCGGTCTGCTGCGCGGCGGTGACGGCTTCACCGGCCGCCGGGGCTGCTGTGCTCGCTGCGGCGGCCGTTTGCGCTGCCGGATCTGCGGCGACGGCATCAACCTGGCCGGGGTAGAGGTCAAAAATCTCACCCGGAAACAGCAACGACATCCTGTTGAGCTGATAGCCTTCCAGGCCGATGGAAAAGCTGGCCAGGTAGTAATCCCCTTCCGGGAACGGCTCATCTGCCTCCGGGTCCAGTTTGCTCGGCACCAGAACTTCTGTTTCGGTCCTGACAAAGCGCAGTTGTTTCGGGTAACGGTCAAGAAATACCTGGGTCAGGCCGCCGCAGAGGATGTTGGCAATTTCACCGTAGGCATCGACCGATTCCCCTTCAAAGGCAAATTTTTCAACCTGTTCCGCAATCAGATCCTCGGGCAGCATGATCAATGTGCCGCCGAGAATAATGGCATCGGGGATCTGGACAAACAGGTAGCCGCAACCGTCACGGTCACCGCTGATTTTTACCAGCGACATGGCCGATTTTTCCAGACAGTGGTCGGAAAAGAAGCTGGTTTTTTTCACCATCTCCAGCTGGATGTCCTCACAGACCAAATCCTTGCCGAGCAGCGCCCCCATCTCGCCGCCGAGCTGGTTGATCGTCGCTTTGAAAATAACATCTGTCAGTTTTTTGGCAGCGGCAAAGGCGGGCAATTTTTCCGCGGGGGGCGCTGGTGCGTCTACGGGGGCGGGTTGCGCAACAACTTCTGTTGCGGCAGCGGGGACCACTTCTGCCGGAGGTTGTTGTGCTGTTTCCGTCTCGGCAGCGGTCTCCTCCAGGGCGAAAACTGCGGTCGGCACGATAAATTCAACCGGTCCCAGGCTGTTGTCGCCAATATTCAGGACGCAGCTGGCACGGTAGTAGTTGCCGGGAGGAAAGGGCTCATCGCCGGGAATGTCGATCTTGCTTGGGATCAGTTCTTCAACGGTTTTTTTGACAAAGCGGATCGATTGAGGATATTTGTCGACAAATGCCTGGGTGAAGACCCCGGCAATGATGTTGGCGACCTCGCCGAAGGCGTCCGGCATCTCGCCATCAAGTTTGCCGGCGGTAATCTGTTCCCGGATCATCTCCTCGGGAAGCATGATCAGGGTGCCGCCGAGGGTGATCGCGGTGTCGAGGCGGGTCAACAGGAAGCAGTCGCCTGACTGATCGCCGGTCACATCGATGCGGGTGAGAATGGTTTTTTCGCGAGCGGGATCGCTGAAGAGGCTTGCTTTACTGAGGATTTCCAGTTGGACGGCGGAGCAGGTCAGTTCCTGGCCAAGTAAAGCGCCGATCTCGGTTGCCAGATTGGTAATCCCGGTTTTACAGACAACATCGACTATGGCCCGCTGATCGCTCAAAATACCCTCTATCCTGCGTTAGTATGTCGCAGGGCCTAGTTGAGACTGTATTTCATCTCCACAAAGAACTGTCCCTGCACAAGGTCGAACGGAATGATCACCCGGTTGCTGCGGGTCGGGGAAGAAATGCTGTACGATTTACCCGAAACGGTTGTCGGAATTGCCAGCTCAAGCTTGATATCTTCACTGGCGAATCGTTCCTTGATGCCGCCGGCGATCATGTTGGCAATCTCGCCGAGGGCATCTTTGACATCAGCATCAATCTCTTCAAGTTCCATGCCGAGCATTGCTCCGGCAATCTCCATCGCGATGTATCCGGAGCAGTGAAGGCTGAGCATCGCGGTGAAATTACCGGAGAGTCCGATCATCGCCGAGACATTGCTGAAAAGAATCTCCTGCCCTTCAGACATGCATCCGTCAGTTGAAATATCCATGAAGATCATGGTGTTAAAGATCTCTTCGGTCGAATCGACGATTTTTTTAGCAAATTCCACAATAACCCTCAATAAAGCGTAAATATTAAACCAGGCGGCGGGGAGGATTTATAGAGCTTCAGGACTCTTCACGCAGTTGTAATTCAACCAGAAAGGTTTCGCCATCCAGCGCAAAGGGAACCGCGATGTTGATCGCATTCGCCAGGCAGTCGATCGAATACTCTTCGCCATGGATCGCCGAGGGCATCGACAATTGGATCTCGCTCCCTTTTGGATCCAGAGCGGTCTTGATACTGCCGGCTAACATGTTGGCCAGTTCACCGATTGCGTCGCGAACATCTTCGTCGATCTCTTCGACCTCCATGCCTAAAAATGCAGTTGTGATGGAGAGCGCCATTGAGTTGGGCAGATGGATGCCGAGCAGCCCCTTCGACTTTCCTGCCAGGCCGATGATTCCGGAGATACTGTTTTTCAGCGGCTCACTGCCGCGTTCAAAGGGTTCACCCGGCACAACATCAAGCATGATCATGCTTGAAAAAATTTCCTGGGTCGCATCGATAATCGGTTGCGCATACTCCACAGAAGTGCTCCTTATCGGAACCGGCCAGTTGGGAGTTATCCCGGCTGGCCGGTAAAATGAGGGAAGAAATATTTTTTGAGGTTAGAGCAGCGGCCCGAGCGTATCGTTGATCAGGTCAGGGGTGAACGGTTTTTTGACAGCCCCTTTGGCACCGTAGGATTTAGCTTCATCAATAATATCGGCACCGGTTTCGGTTGAAATCATTATCACCGGGATGTCTTTAATCGCCGGATCTTCCGATTTGGCTTTGAGAAATTCCAGACCGTTCATATTCGGCATGTTGATGTCGCTGAGGACAATATCGACGCTGTTTTCTCGCAAAACGTCCAAGGCTATCTGGCCGTCTCCGGCTTCAAGGATTTCATCGAAATCGATCCCGGCCTGACGCAGGGAACGTGCGACAATTTTACGCATGGTCGTGGAATCATCGACAATCAGTACAGTTTTACCCATTTGCTTACTCCTTTGGATAGAAAAGGTAAATTATTTGGTAACTATTCAGCAGGTTTGTTGAGGGCAACCAGGGGGACGCCGACGGCAAACAGCTGTAGTGGATCTTCGTCAGCAGTCATTAGCTTCCAGACAACCGCGCTTTCTTCCAGTTCGGGAAGTTCTCCTTCGCCGGCTTCCGGCAGCCCGAGCTGGAAGGTCTGGTTATCCGCCAGCAGGTTGGTCATGAAGAGTCCGGCGATGGTGTTCAGCAGTTCATGGAGGATGTCGTCCATTTGTGCTTGACTGATCTCCTCCGGTTCCAGGGCAAAGATTGCCGCAGTCAATTTTTCCAGCAGCGTTTTTGTCATCGCCAGCCGGACTTCACCCTGAACCGGGTCAGAAATCAGCAGGCTGGTCCAGGCCAACTGCTCGGCCGGAATCTCATAGTCGGGGTCAAAATGCTCCATGACTTCCATAAACGCCATGTTTTCCAGGGTCTGACTGACCGCCTGCTGCATTGCCTGGTAGAGGGGTTTGTGCTCGATCATGCTGTCTCCTTAATCATCCAGAAAATCTGCCAGCGCCTGCATCATGACCGGTGGCGAAACCGGCTTATTGAGGACTTGACGAGCGCCCAATTTCAGTAACTGGGCTTCTTTGGCCGGATTGCCGGCACTGGTGATGACAATCACCGGCAGGTCACAAAGTTTCGGGCTGGCCTTGACCCATTTCAACAGGGTCTCGCCATCCATCACCGGCATATTCAGGTCGGTCAGTAACAGGTCTGGCAGTTTTTCTTTGGCTGCGGCAAGTGCCTCCTTGCCGTGCTCTGCCTCGACATACTCAGCCTCGCTGAGTCCGATAATATCCAGACAACGCTTGATAAACATGCGGGCGGTTGCTGAATCGTCTGCAATAATAATTCGTTTCATTCTTCCGCGTCCCCTGAGTTGCCGAGTGATTGCGCCAGTTTTTCGAATTCCATATCGACCGTCAACATGATGTTGGCCAAGGTTTTGGGTGTCAGATTGAAATAGTCGCTGTAATTCGGATCGAGTCGGTACTGCATACTGTCAGACCCGGTTCCGAAGCCGCCCAGCATGGCAATATTGTCACCCAGATGGACAGCATAGACCAGCTCCCGGTATTGATCCACAGCGTCCGCCGGGTTGTGATGATGGTGGATCACCTCGGCAAGTTCAGCCGGCAGTTTCCAGACTTTGGCCAATTCAAAGCCGGCCCGGGTATGGTCGAAGCCGATCATCTGCTCCTCGGCTTCCAGATAGTCTTTACTGTCCTGCGAAGAGATCAGCGCCAGTGCTTCCGGTGCCGAGTCTTTTAAGTAATCTGAGATCAGTGCCTTGCCGATATCGTGCAGCAGCCCGGCGGTAAAAGCCAGATCCGGGCTGATTTCAGCATCGCTCTGGACGACCACCTCACGCGCGGCAATTGCGGTTCGCAAGTCGTGTTTCCACAGATCTCCGCCTGCCGCCTCGTACCCGGAGAGTTCCTTTTCGAATAATTTACCGGCGCAATCGCCGATGGCGATGCTGACAATAATCCGCTCCCCCAGGTAGGAGATCGCCCGGTCGATCGAGGTGATATCGTTGATCAGACCGAAGGCTGCCGAATTGACCACCTTGAGAACCCGCGCCGTTAGGGTCGCGTCAGTTCTGACCAGGGTGACTATTTCCAGCAACTCGTGATCCGGTTTCGCTGTCAACTGCAGCAACTGCGAGGCGCTGGCCGACAACATGGGAACCGATTTGACAATCTTCTGTAATTCGTCCTGACCGATTTTTTTCATCCTTAAGTCCCCCTACAATTGCCAGTTCGGGCGTCCAGGCGAACTGAGTGTCACCTGGCCCGTTTCGACTGAGATCGTCACTGTGCGGCTGAAGTTCCCCCCTAAATCCTCAGAGACAGCGCCCATGCCGAAGGACCAGAGGATCTTTTTGATTGCCAGGGCGTTGCGTTTGCCGATCTTGAAGGTGTCATTGGTATCCATGACATTCGCCCCGCCGCAGAGTTTCACCACCATCCCTTTGCCGCGCTTGTGACAGCCGAACCTTGTCATCTGTTGCAACAGCACCGGGATCCCCGTATCCGCAAAGTAGCCTGGCTTTTCATGGGCTTTGACTTTATTGATCGAGGAATCGGGCAGCGCCACATGGACCATGCCGATCGTTCTGGTTTTGGGGTCGAGCATGATGACGGAGACGCAGGAACCGAGCGCGAAGGTTTTCACCACTTCGCCTGCCTGATTGGAGGCTCCGAAATCACCGACTCCGAGGATAATCTGGCCCATTATTTTTTCTCCGTAAGAAGGCCAAGCAGGGCCGGTGCCACTCTTTCCAACGGCACCAGACGTTCTGCACCGCCTTTTTCGTAGGCGACTTTCGGCATACCGAAGACCACTGAGCTGGCCTCATCCTGAGCGATACAGCGGGCACCACCGGTTTTCATCGCCAGCATCCCTTCGGCACCATCTTGACCCATACCGGTAAGCATAGCAGCAACGGCGTTAGATCCAACCTGTTGGGCGACGGAGTGCATCAGCACATCGACCGACGGGCAATGGCCACTGACCTTTTCAGTGCCGCCGCAGCGGACTTGGTAGAAGCCGCCGCTGCGGACGACTTTCATCTGCATGCCGCCGGCTGCGATCAGAATCAGTCCCGAGCGGACCCGGTCGCCATCCTCCGCTTCCTTGACCTGCATCTGACAGAGTTGATTCAAACGATCGGCGAACATTTTGGTGAAACCGGCCGGCATATGCTGGACAATCACCACGCCCGGTGTCGTTGCAGGCAGCTCTTCGACGACCCGGCGGATCGCCTCCGTTCCCCCGGTCGAGGCACCGATGGCAATGACCTTGTTGGTCGATTCAGAGAGGGCTTTACTGGCTCTAGGCGCCGTTTGCGGCGGCGGGCTCGGTCGCCGGCCTTTCCAGTGTGAGACATTGGCCGTCGAGGCTATTTTAACTTTGGCCCGCAACTCCATCAGCATGGCGTTCAGCCCGGCGGCAATATTGCTGGTCGGCTTGGAAACAAAATCGACCGCTCCGGCATCCAGCGCATCGATGGTGATCTGCTTGCCGCGCTGGGTCAGTGAACTGACCATCACCGTCGGAATCGGATACTGCGGCATCAATTTACGCAGGAAGGCGACGCCATCCATGCGCGGCATTTCGACATCCAGCGTTAAAACATCCGGTTGTAATTCAACGATTTTATCTCGCGCGATGTACGGATCGGAGGCGGTGCCGACCACCTCAATGCCCGGATCGATCGATAACCCCTGACTGAGGATGTTGCGGACCAGGGCTGAATCGTCGACCACCAGAACACGGATCACCTTGGGCATCAAAGCTCTCCTTTCTGGTAGAGGGCCGGTTTGAGGTATTTGTAGAGGTTTTGACTGCGGCCGAGGGTTTCCGAATGGCCGATAAACAGGTAGCCGCCGGGTTCGGTATGTTGATGATAGCGTGAGACCAGCGCTTCGCGGGTCGGCTGATCAAAATAGATCATGACGTTGCGGCAGAAGATCATCTGGAACGGCTTTTTGAACGGAAAGGTCGTGTTCATCAGGTTGAAACGGCGGAAGGTCGCTTCTTTTTTGATCTGCTCGCAGACCGCCAGCTCTCCCGCGGCAGCCGGGGTGAAATACTTGCGCTGCAGCGTTTCCGGCAGCTGCATGACCCGATCACTGCCATAGGTGCCGCGCTTGGCGATACTTAAGGCCCGATCGGAAATGTCGGTCGCCAGAATCCCGGCGTCCCACGAACTGTATTCATTGCCCAGGTATTCCCTCATCAGCATCAGCAGGGTGTAAGGTTCCTCGCCGGTGGAACAGCCGGCGCACCAGATACGCAGATCCTTGCGTTTCTGCCGCTTCAGCTGCTCAATGATTGTCGGCAGGGCGGTTGTGGAAAAATAATCGAAATGGTCCTTCTCCCGATTGAAATAGGTGTGGTTGGTCGAGATCAGGTCGACCAGCTCGCTCAAGCCCTTTTCCGAGGAGTCTTCCGTCAGGTAGTCGTAGTACTGGGAAAAGGTTGCCAGATCCAGTTTACGCATCAGCTTCTGCAGGCGACCGACCAGCAGCGAACGTTTCTGTTCAGTCAGGTTGATGCCGAAGCGGCGGTGGATCAGGTCGCGCAGCTGAGCGAACTCTTTGTCGGAGATCGACATCATGCTATGGACCTGAACCGGGCCCTTTTGTAGATTATTATTCATGGGTTTCCATTTTGGAGCTGACTGGCCATTTAGTATTTACCGAACTCATCATCATCCAGCGCGATCCTGGGTGCTAGTTCCGCCGTTTCTTCAATGTTTTTCCAGGCTGAAGCCGGGACCGTCGGTCTGATTGCTGCCGGTGCTGCTGCTTTTGCGACCGGACGGCTGGCGGCTACCGGGCTGCGGGGCAGTGATTTTGGCACACTGCTCGGCGGGACAACGGAGGTTAAGCGGTTATTCGGCAACTGTCCCAGGTTGAATTGTGCCAGGAGATGGTTCAGGTGACGCGCCTGACTGGCCAGCTCCTCGGCCGTCGATGCCGTCTCATGGGCAAAGCTGCTGTTCTGCTGGCCGACCTCATCGATCTGCTGCAGACCACTGTTGATCTGGTCGGTGCTCTGTGCCTGATCATTGCTGGCCGCGGCGATTTCACCCATCAGGTCGGTGGCCTGGGTGATGCCGGCGACGATTTCGCTCAGTGCCGCTGCGGTGGTGTCGGCCAGTTTGGCCCCGTTGCTCGCTTTTACCACCGAGCCCTCGATCAGTTCGGCCGTCTCCTGGGCGGCCTTGGCACTGCGGGCCGCCAGGTTGCGGACCTCTTCGGCGACCACGGCAAAGCCTTTGCCATGCTGACCGGCGCGGGCGGCTTCGACGGCGGCATTCAATGCCAGCAGGTTGGTCTGGAAGGCGATCTCATCGATAACCTTGATAATCTTGCCGATACTCTGCCCCGACTGGTTGATTTCTGCCATCGCCCGGACCAGATCGTCCATCTGCTGATTGCCTTTTTCTGCCGCACCCTTGGCCTGATTGGCCAGCGAGTTGGCTTGGTTGGCATGTTCCGCGTTGCGGCGGGTCTGGTCGGACATCTGCGCCACCGAGCTGTTGATCTGCTCAAGTGAGGCCGCCTGACGGGTTGAACCGTCGGTCAACGATTGGCTGGTCCCCTCGACAGAAGATGAGCCGCTGTCGATCAGCCCGGCAGTGGTCAGGATCTGACAGAGAATGTTTTTCAGATTCGCGTGCATGCGAACCAGAGCGTTGCCCAGTTCATCATGCTCTGACGAGACCATGATCTCTTTGGTCAGGTCGCCGTCGGCAATCTGGCGGGCCAGGTTGGCGCGAAGTTTCATCGAGTTGGCTAGCCCCTGCAGTGCCGAACCGAGTTCCTGCATGTTGTTTTTGGGCCCATAGAGTTCACAGGAACGGCAGTTTTCACCGCGCTGGGCGCGCGGGCAGTGTTTATCCGCAGCGAAGGAGCCGGCGGTGACCCAGCAGATATCTTCTTTGCCGTAGCTGGGACAGTCCGGCTCACTGCAGCCTTTGGCTTTGGAGCAGTCGACCGGCTTTCCGCAGTCGACCTGGATGTTGGTTTCTCCCTGGGCCAGTTGGTAGATCGCTTTGCGGATTTGCAGTAATGGTTTTGAGATACTGCGGTTGACCAGCCAGGTGAGAAATGCGGTAACGATAATAACCAGCAGAATAACACTCAGATTGGTCGTGCGGATGCTGCTCAAGGCGGCTTCCATGTCATCGACATAGAGCCCGGTGCCGACAATCCAATCCCATCCCGCAAGTCGCTTGACATAGGAGATCTTTTTCACCGGATCATCAAAACCGGGTTTCGGCCAGAGATAGTTGACAAAACCGGCCCCCTGCTGCCGACAGACCTTGACGAATTCGACAAAAATCTGCTTACCGTTCTTATCTTTGAGGCCGGAAAGGTCCTTGCCGTCCAACGCCGGTTTAATCGGATGCATGATCACTACCGATTGCATATCATTGATCCAGAAGTAGCCGCTTTTGCCGTAACGCAGTTTTTTAACCGCAGCCATCGCTTGCTGCTGGGCATCGTCACGGTTGAGTTGACCGCTTTTTTCCAAGCCTGCGTAATAGTCGAGGACCGACCAGGCCGTTTCGGTCTGATGCTGAACTTTAAACTGTCGCTCTTTCAGACTGTTGCTGCGAACCCCCTGGTAGAGCCCGATCAAGGCGATGCCGAAGATAATGGTGATGGTCATCGCCATCAGAATGATTTTTTTGCTCAGATTCAGGCGCAACAGCTTTTTAAAATTCATTTATTCTTCTCCATCCCCCCCCTTGCCAGCAATGCGATGCTTTCTGTTGTTTTGAGTCAGCGTAGCTTGCAACTCAGTTGTGATCCTCCTGAGCTTTGGCGATCAGCGCCATCATCTCTTCACTGAACAGCAGCTTGTGGACATCGAGCAGGATCTTGACGGCGTTGTTGATCTTGCCCATGCCCTGAATATATTGACCGCCGGTCCCTTTGCCGGTTTTCGGTGGCGGTTCGACGTTGCTTTCCGGGATGTCGGAAACCTCACTGACTTCATCAACCACCAGCCCGACTTCTGTTTCGTCGATATTGACGACGATAATACAGGTGCGATCATCGTAATCACGATCCGGCAGATTGAACCGGGCGCGCACGTCCATGACCGGGATCACCTTGCCGCGCAGGTTGATAACGCCGCGGATAAAGGCGGGCATATCCGGCACATCGGTGATTTTCTGGATACCGATAATTTCGATGACATACTGAATTTCAATCCCGTAGTCTTCACCCGCCAGGTGGAAGGTGAGGTACTTGTCTTTCTGGGTGTCTTCGCTGTCGATCTCTTCTTGGACATTGTCGTATCTCTTATCTTCAGCCATGGTTCTCCTCCTTCACAGCGTGTTTATGCCTGGATTAGTTTTGTTGCTTTATTTTCGATCGACTCCATCAGACCGCCGACATCCAGAATCAGACTGACGCCGCCATCACCGAGGATGGTGCAGCCGGAGACCCCGGAAACATTGCCGATGTAGTCGGACAGACCCTTGATGACCGTCTGTTGTTGGCCGAGGATTTCATCGACCAGCAGACAAAAATGGGTGTCCTGATATTCGAGAACGATCAGGATGCCTTCATCCAGATTCTTCGAGTCCGGTTCCTTCTCAAGCATTTCGTGCAGCCGGATGATCGGAAAGAAGCTGTCGCGGACCTTGGCCAGTTCTTGCTTGTCGGGCGTGTTGGTGATCTGCTCCAGCACCGGCCGGAAAGCTTCCAGAATCGACAGCGTCGGCACGATACAGGTGGTAGTGCCGACCCGAACCACCATGCCGTCGATAATCGCCAGGGTCAGCGGGATGCGCAGGTCGATCCGGGTTCCGCCGCCGGCGGCACTGCTGACGTCGATTTTGCCCTTGATTTTTTCCAGGTTCCGCTTGACCACGTCCATGCCGACACCACGACCGGAGATATCCGTGACCTGGGCAGCAGTGGAAAATCCCGGGGCAAAGATCATATTGAAGATGGCGCGATCTTTCATCTCGGCGGCCTCTTCCGGCTCGATCAGACCTTTGTTGATCGCCTTTTCCAGGATCTTCTCCCGGTTCAGGCCGCGGCCGTCATCTTCAACCGTGACCCAGACCTCACCCTCTTCGTGCCGCGCTTGCAGGCGGACCGTACCTTTTTCTGATTTGCCCGCTGCGACCCGCTCATCCGGGGGTTCCAGACCGTGGTCAAGGGAATTGCGCAGCAGGTGAACCAATGGGTCGGTGATCGTTTCGATGACGGTTTTGTCGATCTCGGTCTCTTCGCCGATCAACTCCAGTTCGACTTTTTTTCCGGCCTTGACCGAAATATCATGCACCAGACGGATCATCCGGCGAAACAGACCTGAAACCGGGATCATGCGGATGGTCATCGCCATCTCCTGGAGTTCGCGCACCAGTTTGGACATGTGCTGCCCGGCCTTGTTGAAGTTCTCCAACTCCAGTCCCTTAAGGTCAGGGTTGTGGATCAGCATGTTCTCGGCGATGACCATCTCGCCGATCAGATTGATCAGGCTGTCGAGCTTGCCCAGGTCAACGCGGATGTCCTGACGCTTGGCCGGGGGTTTGGTGCGTATCACCGGTTTGCTCTCTGCTTTGGCTTTTTTCAGATTGGCGGCTTGCTTCTTCAGGGCGTTATCGACCTGGCCCGGTGATGCGTCGCCTTTTTCCAGCAGGATTTCGCCGACCGGTTTTTTCTGCGTCTCGACCGCTTTGGCGACCGCTTCAGGTTTGACCCCTTCTTCGACCAGGATCTCGCCGAGCAGCGGCGGCACCAGCAGTTGGAGATTGTGCAGATGCTCCTCAAGGTTGTCGATCAGCCCTTCTTTGCCGTCAGAGACATCGTTGGTTGCCTGCTGCAGGAAATCGAGGGCGGCCAGCAGCTGATCGGCCGGATTGTCGATCGCCAACTTGGAGCCTGATTTAACCCGGTCGAGGATACTTTCCATCTGGTGGCCCAGTTTTTCCATCTGTGAAAAACCGAAGAAGCCGCAATTGCCTTTAAAACTGTGAATCTGGCGGAAAATGTCGCCGATCGAATCGGTATCGCCGGGGTTTTCGCCCCAGGCCAGCAGCCCCTGCTCGGCGTTCTGCAGCAGTTCATTCCCTTCCTGAACAAAACTCAGGCGCATCTCATCGGTGATTTCAAGTTTCGGCAGCTCATCGGGGAAGCTGAACTCTTCGACCGGCGGTTCCGGTGCGGTTGCTTCACTGGCCGTCGGCTTTTCAGTCGCAGGTGCTGCGACCTCAGGCTCTGCTGCGATTGTTGCACCGCCCCCTTTGGCCACTTCGATTGCCTGATGCAGTCTCTCAGACATCTCATCCGCCGCCGGGGCCATCATTTTATCAGTATAGTTGCTGTCGACTTGCTCGAGCGCATCTTTGGCAAAGTCGCATGCGCTGCAGAGCAGAGAGACGTGATCCGGCACCAGGTCGATCTCACCGTTACGGATCAGATCGAGCAGGTTCTCGGCAGCATGGGCCACCCGGGTGATATGATCGAATTCCAGAAAACCGGCGCTTCCCTTCATTGAATGAAACAGCCGGAAAATGGCATTCATCGTCTCCGGATCGCTGTTCTGCCCGAGTTCGATGATCTGCGGTTCCAGCTGCTCAATCATGTCCTGGCTTTCGGTGACGAATTCCTGGATGATTTCAATCTGGTCGTTGTCTATTTCCATGCTCATCGCACATCCTCAATCTTTTTGCACAGGGCTGTGGTTTCGGTTTCTTTGCATCTGCTGAGAACTGTAGGGGTTCCCATAAAATCATGAAAATTAATTATACAGAGCAAATAAGAATATTCAAAGCCCAAAAAGTAGTTTTTTTTAATTTTATTTTTATTGTTCGGCAGGTTCAGATTGCTGATTGGAAGTTTCAAGCAATGCCTGCAGGGTTGTAGGGTGCCAAGTCGTTAGAATTACGACTTTGTTGTTGCTACAGGGAGGACTGGTCCTAGATGGAGCAACGACAAAAGGCGCACAACATGTACGCCTTTTGTCGTCGGTTTATTCTCCCCAACCCGACCGGTTCATTAGCGAATCTGCTGCCAGTTGCGGGATTTGCGGTTGAACGGAGAATCCCGCTTCACTCTCCTTTAAGCGAAAGCGCTGCAGCTGGTTCTTCAGCTCTGCCGCTTGACCGGAAAGTTCTTCGCTGGTTGCGGCGCTCTCTTCTGCGGTTGCGGTGTTCTGCTGGATGACCTGGTCGATCTGCTGCAGTCCGGTGTTGATTTGTGAAACGCCCTGGGCTTGTTCGTTGCTGGCCGTGGCAATTTCTGCAATCAGGTCGTTAACCTTGCCGACCTCAAGGACAATCCCCGCCAATGATGCAGACGTTCGCTCGGCAATCCGGGTGCCGTTGGCGGTTTTTTCCACGGAACCTTCGATCAACTCTGAGGTTTCACTGGCGGCTTTGGCACTGCGGCTGGCCAGGTTGCGGACTTCTTCGGCAACCACGGCAAAGCCTTTACCGTGTTGGCCGGCTCGGGCTGCTTCCACGGCAGCATTCAGTGCCAGCAGGTTGGTCTGGAAGGCGATCTCATCAATCACTTTGATGATTTTGCTGATGCTTTGTCCGGCGGCATTGATTTCGCCCATGGCAACGATCATCTCTTCCATCTGCTGACTGCCGGAGGTTGCAGATTTTACCGCTTCATTGGCTAAATTGTTGGCCTGGGCGGCATTCTCAGCACTATGACCGGTTTGGGAGCCGATCTCATTCATTGAACTGCTGATCTCCTCAAGCGAGGCGGCCGATTCTGTGGCGCCTTGCGAGAGCGCCTGGGCGGAATCGCTGACTTGAGAACTGCCTGAAGCGATCTGATCCGCAGAGGCCAGGATCTGTTGCATCACTTTATTCAGATCCTCTTCCAGGGTTTTGATGGCACCGCGGATCTGGTCCCGCTCATCTTTCGGTTCAATGGTAAAGGTCAGGTCGCCATTGGCCAATCGTTGTAACGCTGCCACCACCTGGGTCTGCAGATCCTCGGCAAAAGAGTCCATGGCGCGGGCCATCTCACCGAGTTCATCCTTGCGGTCCATGTTCAGGCGGGTATCCAAGTGGCCCAAAGACATTTCCGCGGCCATCATCTGTACACTGCGGATCGGCCGGAGAGCCGCATTGGCGGTGAGCAGAGCGGCAAGCAAGGCAACGATCAGCAGAATTACTGTGGCAATAATGACCGCCAGATTCATCTGATTGAACGCAGCTTCAACTTGTCGGCTGGTGAAAAACAGTTCCTGTTCCGGGATTGCCGTGCCGATAATCCACCTGAGTGGCTTGAAATAGGTGAAGTTCAAGATCATCTGCTCGGTCTCGCCTGAGACCGGGTTGCCCAGCCGCAGTTTCATTTCAGAAATATTATCCTCGCCGGCTTGCAGACTTTGTTCGATAAGCCCGGCCAGGTACTCGTTACCATCGGCGTCCTTCATCAGTTGATCCAGCTTGTCCATATCTTCATCGACCGGAGTGACGAGAAAATCGCCGCCGCCATCTTCGTAAGCTTCGACAACCCAGAAGAAACCCTTTTGGCCGACCTTGATCTTGCGCAGCTGGGCATGAAGTTCATCCAGGGCATCCAGCTCCGCATCCAGGTCGACAATGTAGGAGAGTTCATCGATAAAGGCACCGGGCGCAATGATCAGGTCGAGAGGCTTGAAATAGCGGTAGTGGGCAAATTTTTCGCGGCCGGTGGTGGCACTGGTATAGCGGATGAAGCCGTTGCGTTTGGCAATCATCTCATCAATATGTTTCTTGCCGGCCAGATTTTTACCTTCACTTTTGGGATGAATGACCAGGGTGCCCTTGCTGTTCATACCGAACGCATAGCCGGAAGAGCCGAACTTTCCGGAGAGCATCAGTTTGCGGATTTCGACCATCTGCTGTTCTTTGGGGGTTGTGTAATAGACCTTACTGACCTGATCGTAAAGCAGGTCGGCGGCCGAGCGCAGGAAGGTCATGATGGTATTTGCCCGGCCGGCGTCCATCGACTTCTTGTTGGCCGCGACCAGATTTCTGGAGCCTTCAATAATATGCTGGATATCGGCCTGCGCCAGGGCGATCGATTCTCTGGTTGCCAGCTCTCGTGTCTGGCCCGAGTAGTATTTGGAGACTGACAGGCTGACCATCATCGGCAGCAGCACCGCCAGCAGCAACATGAGCATCAATTTGTAACGGATGGACATAACCTAAGCTCCTTTTGGGACTTCCTTTAGCGGCCGGAGCGATTTTTTGCCCGGCAATGAATTCTTGACGCCAGCGGCAGTTGAGGTTGACCTGCTGTGACGAAGATTGTATACGGCTGAAGATTAAATCAATATCATAAATAAAAACACATGGTCAAGCTTTGTTCCCGATCCTGGCAGAATAAAAAACGGCGAGCCGATTTTCCGGCTCGCCGTTTTGATGTCAGTACAAAATCAGGTTTTGAGTGAGTTTTGATCTGTGGAGCTTGGGCGACTTGTCCGCTTCAGCCGAAATCAGCAGCCGGAGCAGCTAAGGCCCTCTGCGCTGCTGTCATCGCTGGGGATGCTGAAAAAGTGGAGTTTTTCAAACGGAAGTGGCTCAGTTGATTTTTCAGTTCAGCGGCCTGTCCGGACAGTTCTTCGCTGGTTGCGGCACTCTCCTCGGCACTGGCAGTGTTCTGCTGGATGACCTGATCGATCTGCTGCAGGCCGATATTCACCTGCGAGACACCATTCGCCTGTTCGTTGCTGGCCGAAGCGATTTCCGCGACCAGATCTGTGACCTCGGTGACTGAGCTGACGATCTCCTGCAAAGAGGTGGAGGTTCGTTCGGCAATCCGGGTGCCGTTGGTCACTTTTTCCATTGAACCTTCGATCAGGCTCGCTGTTTCCCGGGCGGCTTTGGCGCTGCGGGCGGCCAGGTTGCGTACCTCTTCCGCGACCACGGCAAAGCCTTTGCCGTGCTGCCCGGCGCGTGCCGCTTCGACGGCGGCATTGAGCGCCAGCAGATTGGTCTGGAAGGCGATCTCATCGATAACTTTGATAATTTTGCCAATACTCTGACTGGCCTCGTTGATCTCACCCATAGCGCCGATCATGTCGTTCATCCGTTCACTGCCGGTCGCCGCAGCGTCGGCGGCAGTGGCGGCCAGACTGTTGGCCTGATCGGCGTTTTCAGCGCTCTGGCCGGTCTGGGCGCCGATTTCATTCATTGAACTGCTGATCTCTTCCAGCGACGCGGCCGATTCTGTGGCCCCTTGCGAAAGCGATTGCGCAGAGTCACTGACCTGAACACTGCCCGAAGCAATCTGATCGCTAGCGGTCAAAACCTGCTGCATCAGCAGGTTGAGGTCGGTTCCCAGCTTTTTCAGGCTGCCGCGCAGCAGGTCCCGCTCATCCTTCGGCTGGATCTCAAAGGTCAGGTCGCCACTCGCCAGTTTCTGCAGAGAATCGACAACTTCATTTTGCAGACTGTCGGCAAATTGATCCATGGTGGCGGCCATCTGGCCGATTTCGTCGGTACGGTTCATCTGCAGGCGCTTGTCCAGGTGGCCCTTTTCCAGATCCGTCAACATCGCCACGGTTTTCTTCATCGGCACCGTCAGGGAACGGCTGATCAAAACAGCCAGGGCCACGCCGATCAACAGAGCAATAATCCCCAGAATGATGATGCCGTTACGGGTGCTCCGGGCGGTGGCGATCATTTCGCTGTCAGACATGATGTGCTGTTTCGACGACTTGGTCATTGCGCTCATCAGCGTGCCGATTTTTTTCAGATTGGGGGCGGTTTCATCGGCATAAATAGCATTCGCGGCGGCAGGATTCTGCGGATCATAGGCCTGCTTGATTTTTTCCCCGGAGGCGTGCAGCAGGCGATGCGGTCCTTCCAGGGCTTGCAGATCGGCCTTTATTTCCGGCAACATCGTTTCAGCGTGCCGGCGGCTTGCGCCATAGTACCACTGACCGAGCGCACAGCTGTTGGGGTCCAGTTTGACCTGCAGTTCAGTGATTTTGGGATTGACAAGGAAATCGCGGACCTTGTGCGCCCATTTCAGGTGGGCATTTTCCAGGCCCTGCAGTTCGCTGCGCAGCTTGTTGCCTGCCGATACCTGGGTGCCGTTATGCATCGTTGTCGAGAGTCCGAACAGGCTCCAGGAGAGGGTGGTCAGCAGCAGCAGCAGAATTACTCCGGACAGCAGCAGCAGCTTGTTGCCGATTTTCAGATTGTCAAACATAGGTTTCTCCCTGAATCATGCGTCAGAATGTTGGGTGGCTCCAATCTACACTAAGCAACGTAACTTTGCGCAGGGAGGGAAGTCAAGCCGCCGGTGAAATTTTTTTACTGGTTTCTTGTGGACAAAGAAGAGGCTGATATTTGAGTGCAAGAAGAAATATTAATGATGTTCAATGGTTGGTTCGAGGGAGGGATATTTATTGTTCCATCACGTTAGTAAAAACGAGGGACTTTAGTCCAAGACTTTCAGTGGCCACTCATTTTTTGTCATTCCCGCGTAGGCGGGAATCCAGAGTTTATCGTGGACTGGATCCCCGCATTCGCAAGGATGACGATTAAAGAGGGTTGTGATTTTGCTTGTAAAGGGACTTTCAGTCCCGACTCAACCCCTGCACTTTCAGTGCAGGGTGGTTTAGTGGGTCGGTAGCCGGGTCGAAGGTTTGCGCCTTCTCCTTCGTGGCCGCCGCCGGGTTTCCTGTTTTTCGGCAGGCGAGGTTTGGATCGCTTTTTGCCACTCTTTGACCAGCGGCAGCAGCTCGGGACGGACCTCGGACCAGAGTTTGAACAGTTCCAGAGATTTCGGCGTCAGCGGATGTTGCAGAAAACGGCGCTCGCCACGTGTGCCGCGGCCGCGCGCCAGCCGGAAGCAGCCGACCAGCAGTTCGCGCGCCTGATGGCGAATCCCGTGAGCAATGCTGAAATAGCGGCAGTGGGGAAAGATGATTTCGTTGGCTTTATGCAGAACCTCAGTGATGTGCAGGTCCGGTGACGGCGGACAGCTGTCCATGAACAGACGCAGATAGAGGGCGGCAATCGCGAAGCCTTCTTCAATCGGCACCCCGGATGCGGTGCGCTGATCGATCTTGCTGATCAGTGCAATGCTTTCGTCAGTGCCTGGATAGCCGGCCAGCAAGTGCGGCAGCATGCCGAGTTCACGGCACTGTTTCAGCACCGGCCCGGCCACTTTGTGACGATACAGCTCCATGATCTCTTCGCGAATTCGCGCCGGAGCGGCAGTCGCGATCAACGTTTTTTTCGCTTCGATCGCCGCAAGGATTGTCTCATCCAGGCTGAAATCGAGCCGCGCAGCAAATTCCAGCGCCCGCAGCATCCGCACCGGATCTTCGCTGAAGCGGATCAATGGGTCGCCGATGACGCGAAGCTTTTTTTCGCGCAGATCCTGTAAGCCGCCGACATGGTCGACAATCGAAAAATCAGCAATATTGTAAAACAGCGCATTGATGGTGAAATCACGGCGAAAGGCATCTTCGCGCGGGCTGCCGAAAACGTTCTGGACAAAATGGAAGTGCTCGTCATGATCCTCCGGCAGTTCATCTTCACGCGGGTGACGGCGGAAGGTGGCGACCTCGATCAGTTTGTTCCCGGCAAAACGGATGTGCGCCAGGCGAAAGCGTTTGCCGACTAAAAAGCAGTTGCGGAACAGTCGTCGTACCTGCGCCGGGGTGGCGTCGGTGCCGATGTCGAAATCTTTCGGTTTGCGGCCGAGCAGCAGATCACGGACGCTGCCGCCGACCAGGTAGGCCAGCTGGCCATTGCGATGCAGGCGATAGAGGACCTTGAGGGTCTCCTCGTCGATCTGTTTGCGCGAGATCGGGTGCTGGTCGCGGGGCAGAATAATCGGTTGATGCGAAGTGGGTTTTGACATCTGTTGCCTGGGGTGCGGGTTATTAAGTCAGGCGGACTATAGCAGATTGTCGCTGCTGGATAAAAGGGATTTGCCATAGGCAGGAAGGTTCATCTGGTCTATTCTGGCGAGGTTTTGCACGGGAGAGCTTTCATGGACAAAAGTAACAGCAATCTGCTCGTCATTCTCGGCGCCACCGCCGGCGGGAAAACCGGTTTGGCGGTCGCGGCAGCCAGACGGTTCAATGCCGAAATTATCTCCGCCGATTCACGCCAGGTCTATCGAGGCATGGACCTGGGGACCGGCAAGGATCTGCCGGAGTACGGCGAGGTCCCCTATCACCTGATCGATATTGCCGCGCCGGGAACGGAATACAACGTCTTTCAGTTCCAGCGCGATTGCTTTATTGCTATCGAGGAGATCTGGACCCGGGACCGGCTGCCGATTCTCTGCGGCGGCACCGGACTTTATCTGGATGCGCTGCTGCGCGGTTACCGACTGGTCGAGGTGGCGGAAAATCCGATACTGCGGAGTGAATTAGAGCCGCTGTCGGATGTGCAACTGGCGGAACACCTGCTGGTTCTGAAGCCTGGGCAGCACAATCGAACCGATCTGAATGATCGGCAACGGCTGATTCGGGCCATCGAAATTGCCGAAGGGGAACGGGCCGCTGTCGATACTCTGCCGCCTTTGCCGCAGCTCCGTCCGCTGGTCTTCGGTCTGAAATGGCCGCGCGAAATCCTCCGCCAACGGATCGCCCTGCGGTTGCAGCAGCGGTTCGATGCCGGGATGATCGACGAGGTGCAGCAGTTGCACGATACTGGGGTTGCCTGGCAGCAGCTGGAATTCTACGGTCTGGAATACCGGCTGATCGCCCAGCATCTGCAAGACAAACTGAACCGCAACGACTTGCAGCAGAAGCTGCGCAGCGCCATCGGCCAGTTTGCCAAACGGCAGGAGACCTTCTTTCGGCGGATGGAAAAGCAGGGGGTGTCGATCCACTGGCTGGACGGGCAGGGGGAGCCGTTCGGGGAATTGTGCCGGCGAGTTGGGAATTTTATGTAGTGCTTGGCAGAAAAAGCCTGTTTTAACAAAATTCAGCCACGATTAAGTTGGACTGCGATTTGCCCAGCCAAGGTGGTTATTGCGACTCGTCGGAATTCGGCCACATAGGCAAAAATATGTACCGTGCCAGCGTTTTT
>JAJRQI010000052.1 GCA_024280335.1 Deltaproteobacteria bacterium | reverse complement strand
TATCTACCTGGGGCGCGATAACACCATCGACTGGCAACTTCAAGCCGATGGTGTTATCGTCGACCTGGCCAGCGTCACCCGCATGATTTTAGAAATCGGCGGCGTCACCATCGACAGCACCACCGCCGGCAACGGCATCGGCAACACGTTTTATTGGACCAGCGGTATACCCGCCGCCGGAGTCGCCAACCTGTTTTTAAACCTCGGCGGGCAAGCAATACCTGCCGGAAACTGGAATGCCAGACTCACAGTTTACGACTCGGATCATGCAGACGGGTTGGTGTGGGTGGACGGTGATCCGATAACGGTAGAATAGGCCAGTCATTTTTAGTCATTCTCAAAACAAAAAAAGGGTTACGGAATTAACCGTAACCCTTTAATTTTGCTGGTGCCCAGAGACAGAATCGAACTGCCGACACGAGGATTTTCAGTCCTCTGCTCTACCGACTGAGCTATCTGGGCAAAACGAGATCCGTTTATAGCGAATGGGCCGGGGAGTGTCAAGCAAAAACAGTGGAGTTTTCAAACCATAGGCCTGCAGTAAGAGATCCATTGCGAAGACTCCAGAAAATCCTTGCATTATAAAAGATATCCCGTTTAGAATCGGCCAACTTTATCGAAGGTGAATGAAGATGACTTTTGCTGCTTCCTTTTACGGTTTTTTCTTTTGGTTTTTCGGTTTTTTAAAGCCGTCTGCCGCGGGAAGAGGTCTGTAACCAGCAAGCAACTTCAGATCACACAAACCATGGCAGAACAGCTAACCGCTTCTCCCATGGTTTTTCTTTTTTGTCGCATTTGAAAAGTTGAGGCCGCCGGGAGAATCGGGCGGCCTTCTGTCTTTAATGCCGCAAGACGGCAAAGGAGAAAACATGATTATCATCATGAAAAACGGCGCTTCCGGTGAAGCGCTGGCTGAAGTTGAAAAGAAAATCGTCGAACTCGGCTATCAGCCGCATGTGATCCACGGGGAGACCCGTAACGTGATCGGTGCGGTCGGCGACGAGCGGGGCAAGGAGAAGTTGCAGAGCATCCAATCGATGCCCGGGGTTGAGCGGGTGGTGCCGATTCTTAAACCCTATAAACTTGCCAGCCGTGAGGTGCAACCGCAGCCGAGCGAGATCGAGATTGTCCCCGGCCTGGCGATCGGCGGCAAGGAATTTATCGTTGTCGGCGGCCCCTGTGCGGTGGAAAGCCGTGAGCAGATCTGCCAGACAGCGGTCGAAATCAAAAAATCGGGCGCACGGCTGTTGCGGGGCGGAGCTTTCAAGCCACGGACCAGCCCCTACTCATTTCAGGGGATGGAAGAGGAGGGCCTGAAACTGTTGGCTGAGGCGCGTGAACTAACCGGTCTGCCGATCGTCACCGAAGTGGTCAATCCGCGCGATGTCGAACTGGTAGCCGAGTATGCCGATGTGATGCAGGTCGGCGCACGCAACACGCAGAACTTTGCTCTGTTGAAAATGTTGGGTCAGCTCGACAAGCCGATCCTGCTCAAGCGGGGCATGGCGACGACCATTCAGGAATTTTTGATGAGCGCCGAATATATTCTCTCTGAGGGGAACCGCCGAGTGATTCTCTGTGAGCGCGGCATCCGCACCTTTGAAACCGCCACCCGCAACACCCTGGATATTTCGGCAGTGCCGGTACTGAAGCAACTCACCCATCTACCGGTGATGATCGATCCCTCCCATGCGACCGGCCATGCGCATCTGGTGGCACCGATGTGTTACGCTGCTGCTGCCGCCGGTGCTGATGGACTGCTGGTTGAGGTTCATCCCTGTCCGGAAGAGGCGGCGAGTGACGGTCCGCAATCGCTGCGGCCGAAGGATTTTCAGCAGATGATGGACAAGCTGCGGGCCTTTGTTACAGTCGCCGACCGGGAGATGGCGGGTTGATAACGATTAAACGGAGCGAGGAAACCTATGTATTTTGTCCCTTTGTCACAGCTCGAAAGCGTTGAATTGCTGGTCCACAGTCTGCGGACCGCCGGCGGTGAGGCCGATTGCACCGTCTGCCCGGTCCACAGGGTTTGTATGAAGCAGTGCCTGACGATCGCCAACGCCGTCGGCCAGATGCTGGCGGATGGTAGTTTGCCGCAGATAGGCAGCGAACCGGAACCGCTGAGTCCTGGCAAAAAACCACCGGCAGCTGAGCCCGAATCCTCCGGTAGCACTTCCGCTAAGGGCCGGCTGAAAGTGGTGAAATAAGCCGAGCGACGATTGACAGAGGGGGGGATCCATTGTAGAACCGTCGGAGCGGTTTTTATCTGTTTTTTTACTGCCTTCCGGAGGAGTTGAGATGTACAAGATCCTGACGCACAATAAGATTTCGGTCAAAGGGCTGGACAAGTTCTCACGCGACAGGTACGAAGTCGCTTCGGAAATCGGTCACCCTGATGCGATCATGCTGCGCAGTCATCAACTGGTGGCAGAATCGATTGCCGATTCGGTCGCCGCGATCGGTCGGGCCGGGGCCGGGGTCAACAATATCCCGGTCGAAAGCTGTACCGAGCGTGGTGTTGTCGTGTTCAACGCGCCGGGTGCCAACGCCAATGCGGTGAAAGAGCTGGTGATCGCCGGGCTGCTGCTCTCCGGCCGCGATATTCTCGGCGGGATCAATTACATCAAACAGCAGGCTGGCGGTCTCTCTGAAGCAGAGCTACACAAGCTGGTTGAAGGGGGCAAGAAGCAGTTCGGCGGCGCTGAACTGGCGGGAAAAACCCTGGGAGTCGTCGGTCTGGGGGCGATCGGTTCGCTGGTCGCAGAGACCGGCCTGATGCTCGGTATGCAGGTGCTCGGGCTGGACCCGGCGCTGTCGGTTGAGGCCGCCTGGCGGCTGTCGCGTGACGTCGAGCGGGTGGAGAATATGCAGACCCTGCTGGCCAAGTCGGACTATGTGACCCTGCACCTGCCGGTGATCGAGGCGACCCGTAATCTGATCAATAAAGAGCTGGCGCAGAGCTTCAAACCGGGCTCGGTACTGCTTAACTTCTCGCGAGAAAAGCTGGTCGATACCGCGGCAATCGTCGAGACGCTCAATACGGGCAGACTGCGCAGCTATATCAGTGATTTTCCGATGCCGGAGCTGGTCGGCCGTGACGACGTGGTGCAGATGCCGCACCTCGGGGCCAGTACCACCGAGGCGGAAGAGAACTGCGCGATCATGATCGCCGATCAACTGATCGATTTTCTCGAACACGGCAATATCCGCAACTCGGTTAATTTCCCCAATATTTCACTTGAGCGCAGCGGGGTTTGCCGACTGGCGATCACCAACCACAACGTTCCGAAGATGCTCGGCCAGATCCTTTCGGTTCTGGCCGATCGCAACCAGAATGTTGATGACATGATCAACAAAAGTCGCGGCGAGATCGCCTATACCCTGATCGACATCGAGCGCAAGCCGCAGGACGATCTGGTGCAGGCGCTGGAAGCGATCGACGGGGTGGTCAGCGCCCGCATTCTCCCTAACCATAACATCTGAACAGCAAGCCTGGAGGTATCAGCTCATGTCTGACAAAGTTTATAATTTTGGTGCCGGACCGGCGATGTTGCCGGAAGCGGTGATGCAGAAAATCCAGCAGGAATGGCTCGATTACCAAGGGATGGGGGTCTCGGTGATTGAGGTCAGCCACCGGGCCAAGGAGTTCGTGACGATTCTCGAGGAGGCTCAGGCGCTGTTCCGCGAATTGAGCGGGGTGCCGGACAACTATCGCATCCTGTTTATTCACGGCGGCGCGCGGATGCAGTTTTCCGCCCTGCCGCTCAATCTGGCCGGACGCAAGCCGGGCAAGAAGTGCCTCTATTTCGAAACCGGCAACTTCGCCAAACTGGCCGCCAAGGATGCCAAGGATTTCTGTAACGTCGAGATCGCGGCCAGCAGCGCGGCCAGCAACTACGACCGGATTCCCGAGTACGATCCGGCGATCTTTGCTGATGATGTTTCCTATGTGCATATCACCGGCAACAACACTATCTACGGCACCCGCTGGAACCGGTTTCCGGAGACCGGCGATGTCCCCCTGGTTGCCGATATGACCTCGGAGATCCTTTCGCGCAAGATCGATTACAGTAAGTTCGGCGTCATCTATGCCGGGATGCAGAAGAACCTCGGCCCCTCCGGGATGGCGATGGTGATTATCCGCGAGGATCTGCTCGGCCACGCCGGCGCACAGACACCAGTGCTGCTCAACTACAGTCAGGCCGACAAAGACAATTCGCTGACCAACACCACCAACACCTTCGCGATCTACACCACCAAGCTGGTCCTTGAATGGCTGAAGGAGCAAGGCGGCGTGACGGCGATCGAACAGCGCAACGAAGAGAAAGCGGCTCGGTTGTATGCAATTATCGACGCCTCAGACTTTTATCGCGGTGTCGCCCATCCGGAGCACCGTTCGATCATGAACGTCAGCTTCAATCTGGCCAGCGAAGAGCTGGAGGCCAAGTTCCTCAAAGAAGCGGCTGCCGTCGGCCTGTATGCCCTGAAAGGGCACCGCAACGTCGGCGGTATTCGTGCCTCGATCTACAATCCGATGCCGCTGGCCGGGATTGAGGCACTTGCCGACTTCATGCAAGGTTTTGCGGCGGCGAACAGCTGAAGCCGGTAACGGTTTTGCGTAACATCGAGGGCCGGATAGTTGCTATCCGGCCCTTTTACAATGAGGTGAACCATGAGCATGACATCGACAGACCAACCGAGCCTGACCGGCGCAGCAGATTGGCAGTCCTTCGACGCGCCATCGCTGGTCGGCAGTTCGCTGCGCTTTGTTTCCGGCGATCCGGAGGGGCAGCGGTTTCGGACCCACTATTTCCGGAAACCCGACCAGTCGCTGGTCGCCCGGATCTGGTTCGGCCCGGAGACCGAGGGACCGCCGGAGCACGCCCATGGCGGCAGCATGGCGGCGGTGCTGGATGAGGTGCTCGGCCTGGCAGCTTGGGCCACCGGGCGGGCGATTGTCGTCGCCAATCTGAATATTGATTTTCGCTCGCTGTTGCCGATTCTGCAGGTGGTGCAGGTCGATACCGAAGTGGTTTCCATCGAGGGGCGCAAGGTGTTGATCCGGGGCAAACTCTGGGACGGCAAAGAGAAGGTCTACGCCGAGGCGGACTGTCTCTGTATTGAAATTCAGGCCATTTAGCGGCCTAAAGCAATAGGACACGGATTTACACGGATAAATACGGACTTAGATTCAAAGCGAGGTGCAGTCTTATCGGTTTCGGCTTGATCCGTGGAGCTCTAGATTTGATCTGATTTATCCGTGTTCGGGGGGGGGGAGAAGTCCAAGGAACCGGCTTTTTCAGCCGCAGGGGATAACAAAGTGGACACTGGTCTGCTGTCCCAGTTCGCTGTCAATCCAGATCTGTCCTTCGTGGGCGTCGATGATGCTTTTGACGATGGTCATCCCCAGGCCGGTGCCGCCGACCGAGGTGTTTGACTGGTTGCAGCGGTAGAACTTTTCAAAGACTCTGGCCACCTGCTCCGGGGTCATGCCGATCCCCTGATCGGTAATGGTCACCTGGTAGCCGTTTTCGAACGGGTGACCGCTGATCCTGATCTCCCCGCCATCGGGTGAATACTTCACGGCGTTGCTGCAGAGATTTTCCATCACCTGCCAGATTTTCTCTTTATCCGCGGCAAACTTCAATTGTGGTTGCAAAATGTCGATGCTGAACTGGTGATCTCCGGAAAAGTGGTGAAAATGGTGGATCGGCCGCTCGAACAACTCTTCTGCTGTGTATGCATCCTTGTGCAGCTCCAGCGGTTTTCCCGATTCGATCCGGCTGATATCGAGCATTTCACCGACCAGGGTGGTGAGAAATTCCGATTTTTCCTGGACAATCGAGAGGAACTCCCGGTTATCCTCCGGATTAAACCGCTGTTCGGAAAGGAGCAGTTCGGTATAGCCGACGATGGCCGTTAACGGGGTACTCAATTCATGAACCGCAGTACTGATAAATTCACTCTTCAGCCGTTGCATGTCCCGTTCATGCGAAATATTTTGCAGCAGGAAAATCATGCCGGTTATTTCTCCCTGCTTGCCGCTGATGACCGAAGTCCGGGCTTGCAGAAAGACCGGGGTTTGCAGGTCTGCTGACATCTGGGAAAACTCGATCCGCAGATCGGGTAGTTCCTGTGCAAGGGCATCCTCCATCCGCTTTAACAGGGCGGGGTCCTTGATGATGGTCTTCAACGGCTGGCCGATCGATTCTTCGGCAGCGCAGCTGAACAGTTGCGCAGCGCTGGCATTGAGCAGTTGCAGCACTCCATCGGGGGTGGTGACAATCAGGCCGTCGGCCACCGAGTCGACCACGCTGGTCAACTGTTTTCGGGCCTGCCGGGTCTGTTCCAAGGCCAGCCAGAGTTGTTCGGTTCGCTCCTGGACCCGGCCTTCCAGCTCATTGTGCGCGTTGTTCAGCGCTGCTTCGATCGACTTGCGTTCATCAATTTCCGCTTCCAGCTGCTGGTTGCTTTCGGTGACTTTCTGCATTTCACCGATCAATTGCAAACGGGTGGTTTCCAGATGCTTTTCGGTGTTGCCGAGCACAAAGAAGGAAAACGCGAGAAAACCGCCGCCGAGGATCATACAGAGGAAAACCATGAATCTGACGGCGCTGTAATAGTCGGCGACTTCTGCCGTGACATCGTGCAGAACCAGAAATTCGCCGACCTGCCGCCGCGATGAATCGCGTAACGGCAGGCCGAGTCCTTGATATTTTCGCCCGTTAAAATCGAGCTTGATACTTTGCGATGACCCGGGTGGGTAGTTTTTCAGGGTCTCTTGCAGGGCCGGAAGCATCTGCGGGTTGGTGGCCTGAATGATCGCTCTATCAGCAAACAGTTCCCAGTCGATTTTCTTACCGAGGAAATGGCTGCCATCCAGCAACTGTTTTCTGCTCAGAAATTTCTTGTCGATGGCGAAAAACAACTCGGCATTTTCCAGCCTGAAGGAGGAGTTGACCAATCGTCCAAGCTCCTGCCCCAGTTCCAGATAGCCGAGCAGGCGACCCTCTTGTCGCCAGGGGATCACAACCCGCAAGGTGAAGGTTTCAAACAGGCCGAGTTCTATCCCCTGGGTCGGCTTTCCGGTCAGGGCTGCCTGCTGCAGGGTGTGACGAGTGATTCGATCACCATATCGCTCCGGTTTGTGGACGCGAAGCAGGACGGTTTTATCCGGCAGATGAAAGTAAAAGTGCGAAATCTGCATCCGCTCCAGCAGCCGTTTGTAGATCGGTTCGGCCAGTTTGAGCAGGGCCGTGCGGTCCTGATTCTGCATCAGCTGCTGCAGGGTTTGGTCCTCAGCGAGCTGCTCCAGCTGCACCTGCATCAAGTCAGAGCGCTGTTTCAGCAGATTGTTATACATGGTGTCGATGTTGGCGATGTCGTGAACCAGATCCCGTTTGATTTCACGGTTCAAGTACCACGAGGTCGAAGCGGCGTACAGGCTGAGAAAAATCAGAATGCCGAAGGTCATCGGCAGCAGAACTTTCAGGCGGATCTTTTGTTTGGGCGGGGTGGTTATTTTTTCCGACATAAATTCTTCTGTTCCATCGGCTATGCGGGAGGTTTTGGACTCTGTAGCCTCTGGCTACATACAGACGCGCAGGATCTGTTCCAGATCGGTATGGCCGGAAAAAACCTTGCCGATGCCGTCCATGAGCAGGGTGCGCATACCGTTCTCAATCGCCAGATCGCGCAACTCTTCCTGCATCTTTCCATCCTTGATGGCCCGGCGGATCTGTTCTGACGTCGGCAGGATCTCATGGATGGCAATCCGGCCGCGGTAGCCGCTCTGGTTGCAGTCATCACAGCCGACGGCGCGCTGCAGTGTCACTTGAGCCGGTTCCAGAGGCAGCTCGTGGGCCAGATAATGCTCTGCGCCGTAGTGGTGGCGCAGCTGCTCCAGCTCATCGGCAGAGGGTTGATAGCTTTCACGGCAGCGGTTGCAAAGTCTGCGGGCCAGTCGTTGGGCAATAATCCCAAGCAGCGAATTGGCAAAGTTGAAGGGGTCCATACCCATTTCGATCAGTCGGATGACGGTTTCCGCAGAGCTGTTGGTGTGCAGGGTGCTGAAGACCAGGTGCCCGGTCAGCGAAGCCTCGATGGCAATTTTAGCCGTTTCGGCATCGCGCATCTCGCCGATCATGATGACGTCGGGATCGGCGCGCAAAAAAGAACGCATCGCCTGACCGAAGTCGAAACCGATCTTTGCATTGACCTGCACCTGTCGCAGGCCGGGCTGGGTAATCTCGATCGGATCTTCGGCCGTCCAGATTTTGCGGACCGGGGTGTTGATATGCCCCAGGGCAGAATGCAGGGTGGTGGTTTTCCCCGAGCCGGTCGGTCCGACGCAGAGGATAATCCCGTACGGTTTCTCCAGCATATCGAGAAAAACCTGCTGGTTCCGCTCGGTCAGCCCCATCTCATTGATTTTCAACGGTTGCGACGAGGAGAGGATACGCAGGACCGCATCTTCCTGTCCGCCTGCGGTGGGGGTCGTCTCAACCCGGAACTCGATCTTGCGCCGATCGGAACGCATGACGATCTTTCCGCTCTGCGGCCTGCGTCGCTCGGCAATGTCGAGTTTGGCGATGATTTTAATCCGGGAAATCAGAGCTTTTTTGAAGTTGGTCGATACTTTGTGAGCGATACTGCAGACCCCGTCGATCCGATAGCGAATCTGTAACGGCTGGTTGCCGATCCCCGGTTCAAAATGGATATCCGAAGCACCCTTGCGAAAACCATCCAGCAGGATGCTGTTGACCAGGGAGATGATCTGTGAATCGGTTTCGCTGATCGACGAACCGAGCAGGTCATCGTCGTCATCATCAACATCGATCTGCTCTTCGGCCAGCTCACCGAGCAGGTCGGCAATATTGTTGCTGTCCGAACCGGTGCCGCCGTAATAGTTATCGATTGCGGCGAGGATTTCCGAGGCCGGCGCAGCAACGAAATCGATCACCAGGTTGGTCAGAAAGCGCAGGTTGTCACCGATGGTCGGATCGGTCGGATCGGAGGTGGCGACAGTCAGGTGGCGGCTGTCGATAAACAGGGGCAGCACCTTCAGCTGCATGACCATCTCTTTGCTCAGGGTGGCCAGAGCGGCCTTGCTCGGCGTGGTGGTGTTCAGATCTACCACCGGCATGCGGAATTTTGCCGACAGGGCGATCAGTAACTGTTCTTCGCTGATCAGTCCCTTTTCGATCAGCAGCTCGCCGATCCGTTTCTTCTTACCCGCCGACTGGGTGCGCAGTGCCTCCTCGACTTCTTCTCTGCTGACCAGACCGGCCTGAATCAGCAAATCGCCGATGCGAACCTTTTGACCCGGACCGATCGCCGCGGTCTGCTGGGCAACCTCCTCGATTTTATCGGTCGGCAGGTCGGCAGCCTCTGCAATAATTTCACCCACTTTTCGGCTGCGCAGTTTTTCCTGTTCGTCAAGGACCTCATCGAGAGCCTGCTGCTCCAGCCAGCCATGCTCTTCGAGGATATCGCTCAACAGGCGGTCTTCGCGACGTTGACGGATGCCCAGAAAGGTGAAGAAGATACTGCGATAAGAGGCCTTTTGATCGATCGGAAAGGCATAAATACCAGTTTTATGACTCTGGTTGGGAGGAACGCGCAATTCGAAGGTATCGCCGCTGGTGGTTTCAATATGCTCGACCAGTTCCCCTTCCTTGATCGGCAACTGCCAACCGCTGTTGTCAAGGACCATGATGTAGCAGAGCTCGTCCTGGAGAATATTGACCTGCTCCTGGCAACGACTCAGTTCAACCAGCAGCTGCTTGTCGCGTGGATGAAACGGGCGCAGCAAGTTGACTTCTTCTTCGCGGCCGTTGAGAAATTTGATAATCAGGGGGTGTTTCATCGCGAGTCCCGGTCTGGTGATGTCAGCAACGCATAGCAAAGCGCCGCAGGGGCTGATCTGCCCTGCGGCAAAGGTTATCACATCCTCTACAATAGCGGTCGGATCATGTCAAACAAGAAGTGAATCGACTATCGTTAAGTTATCGTTGGATTTTTGACTGTCCGCTGGCTGCGCGACAGTAAAATTAAAGAAAAAGCCACCTGAAACGCTGTCGGTTACAGGTGGCTGAAAAGCTGTTTTGTCTGAATCCGGGTGTTTACTGACAGGTTTCGGCATACTGCCGGATGAATAATGCCAGCTTACTTTTCTGCTCAGAGTTCAGTTCGCCAAAGATGATACTGCCTCGGCGAACCGGAACCAGGTTGTCCCGCAGTCGGAAATCGGATACGGTTTCGACCGGGAGAGAATCGACCAGCAGGTCGTATTCGTGGTACAGGTTGATTTTGTCGATTTCGGAGCCTTTGAGTTTTTTGCCGAGATAGCGGAATGAAAGCCCGCCTTCACTGATGTCGATAATGTGATACGGCAGCGCGTCCTCGCCGTGGGGGAACAGAACCAATGCCCGTTGCTTGGCTTTAAAACGCTGATGCTCTCTGACCGGTTGAAAAGTGGGTTGGCTTTCCATTTAGGCTACTCCTTGAAATTAATGTGCCCCCTCTGGAAAATTGCTGCGGATGAACCGATAAAGCCACAGTGATTAGAGTACTATACAACCTCCATTCTCTGATATGGGCCGAATAAGTGCAAGCTTTATACCCTCATTCATTCCCGGTCGTGAAACAAGCTGGAAATGTTTTTAGCCGTAATTTAAATCTTTTGCTAGAACAGGGACTTGGTGTCGAGCCCTGTTTATTTCCGGGTTAATGTTGCGGTCGGATTGTTTGCACGGTTTATGCTTGGGATAGTTGAAACTGTCGGTTTTCTTTACAGTAGGTTGGCTGATGCTGCAAGGTCGCAATAAAAAATTACTGCTGCTGGTTGGAATTGCCCTGCTCTGCGCAGTGCTGTTATTTGTCGGCCTGCCGGATCTCGATTTCCCCCGTTCCTATTTCTATTTCTGGGATGTGGGGCATCTGCTCTGCTTTGCCCTCTGGGCCTATCTCTATTCGATCTGGCAACCCTCAGCAAACTATTGGCGACAGGTTTTGCTGGTTCTCTGTCTGGCGTTTCTGCTCGGCGGCGCGACCGAACTGATTCAGGCCGGTCTGGGCCGCACCGCCAGCTGGAGTGATCTGGGCAAGGATTTGCTCGGCAGTCTGCTGGCGATGGCATTTTTGGTTCCGGGCCGTAAACTCATCGCTAACCGGCAACTGAAACTGGGACAGGTTCTGTTGATCGTTACGCTGATCTGGAGCCTGTTGCCCTTGGCGCGGGTCGTGACCGACGAACTGATTGCCAGGCAGCAGTTTCCGCTGTTGTCAGGGTTCGAAATCTCTTCAGAGGTCGCGCGCTGGGGCGGCGGCTCAAGACAAACCCTCGACCATAAAATCGCCTACAGCGGTGCTTCGTCATTGCGGATCGATTTGAGCACCCAGCGCTACTCCGGAGTGGGCTTGAAACATTTCCCGGCTGACTGGAGCGGTTATCGACTGCTGCGTCTGTACCTGTTCAATCCCGAGTCGGAACCCCTGGAATTGCACTTTCGAATCCATGATCGGTTACATCGTTCGCATAACAATGCCTACAGTGACCGTTTTAATACCAGCTTTACCCTGAACAGCGGCTGGACCAAGATAGAGATCCCGTTGAGCCGGGTTCTCGCTGCACCCAGATCGCGCTCGATGGAGATGCGTCGGATTGCCGGGCTGGGTCTGTTCGTCGGCAAGCTTGAGCGACCGAGAAGCTTCAATATTGACGAGGTGCTGCTGGTCCGATAAGCGGTTGTCGACGGCCCGGTGCATAGCGGTTGACATGAGCCGGGGATGCGCTTAGAATCGCCTCTTTTTAAAGGGTTTTTGCCACTAATTCGGCAGCCAGAGGTAGAAGAAAGGCCTACGTATGAAAGTTTTGATTACCGACGAAATTTCCAAAAACGGCTTGCTGCCGATTCTGGACGATCCACGCATTCAGGTCGATTTCAAGATCGGTCTGCCGGTCAAGGAGCTGCATCAGGTAATCGGCGACTACCAGGCGATCATCACCCGCAGCATGACCCAGGTCGATCAGGCCCTGCTGGAGAAGGCAACCAATCTGAAAATTATCGCCCGGGCCGGAGTCGGCATCGATAATGTCGATGTCGATGCCGCCAGCAGTCGCGGAATTATCGTTGTCAATGCCCCGTTCGGGAATGTCAATTCGGCAGCTGAGCACACCCTGGCAATTCTGCTCTCCTACTGCCGCAATGTACCGATCGCCAATGCCAGCCTCAAAAGCGGCGACTGGCAGCGGGCACCCTTTACCGGCCACGAACTGAAAGAAAAAACCATCGGCATCATCGGCCTCGGCAAGGTCGGCGGCCGGGTGGCGTTGCGCTGTCGGGCCTTCGAGGCCAAGGTGATCTGCTACGACCCCTATATTTCCGAAAAGCGCGCCGAAGATTTCGGCGTCAAGCTGGTCTCTCTGGACGATGTGATCCGCTTCTCCGATATCATCAGCGTACATACCCCGCTCAACGAGGAGACCCGCGACCTGATCACTGCCGAGCATTTTGCCGGGATGCGGGACGGGGTCTTCATCGTCAACTGCGCGCGCGGCGGCATCATCAATGAGCAGGCGATGTTCGATGCCCTGGAGTCGGGCAAGTGCGGCGGCGCGGCCTTCGACGTCTGGAGTCAGGAACCGCCGAAGACCGAGCTGCTGAAAAAGCTGATCGCTCATCCGAAGATGCTGGTGACCCCGCACCTGGGGGCCAACACCTTCGAGGCACAGAAGAATGTCGCCGTCGATGTCAGCAAAGAGATTGTCAACTATGTCGACGGCCGGCCGCTGTCGAACGCGGTCAATATCCCCCGTTTCGATCCCGATCTGATGGAGCAGATGAAGCCGTACATGCAGCTGATTTCGATTATCGGCGACTTTATCTCCCAGCTGGCGCCGCCGAACCCGAACAAGATCACCTTTACCTACAACGGCAAGCTGGCCCGTTTCGATTGTGCGCCCTTGAGCGTTTGCGGCCTGGCGGCACTGCTCAATCATTGTACCGATCAGGAAATCAACATGGTCAACGCCGGGATGGTGGCGCGGCAGATGGGGATCGCGGTTGAAGAGGTGCGCTCTAGCGAGACCGAGACCTTCTCCAATCTGATTACCCTGACGCTGGAAGGCGCGGAAGGGAAGCGAACCATTGCCGGAACCCTGTTTGAAGGGATTCCGAAGATCGTCAAGATGCGCAACTTCGATATCGATTTTTGTCCTGAAGAGCACATGCTGGTGATGAATTACGCCGACCGGCCCGGCTCGATCGGTAAAATCGGCACCATCCTCGGCAACGCCAATGTCAACATCGGCAATATGAGCCTCGGCAGGACCGAGAAAGCCGGCGAGGCGATGGTGGTCTTCTCCATCGATTCCCCGGCCGATAACGCCACTATCGACGAAGTCAAAGAAGCGATCGGCGCCAAGTTTGTTCAGGCGGTGCATTTGAAGCAATAGGAGCAGGGTTCAAGGCACAAGGTTTCAGGAAAAGGGAAAACGCGTCCGTATTTAATACGGGCGCGTTTTTTTGTTGAGGGCCTGGAATAATTTTTCTCAGCGGGCTACTCGCCCCAACCTTTTCAAACAAACAGCGGCAGATCGCAGCTCGGAATAATTCCGCGGGCTTCGGCACGGGCAAAGAGGGTTTCGATCGCCTCGATCCCAGCGTTGCCCAGCTCGAGAGAGAAGTCGTTGACGTACAGCTCGATATGCTTGCGGATCACCTCTTCCTCCAACTCCTGAGCGTGCTGCTGGATATACTCCTGCGGCTGCCGCGGGTTGGCAAAGGCATATTCAACGCTGCGACGCAGGGCATTGTCGATCTTCCCGATCAGTTCGACACCGAGCGAGCGCTTGGCGAGGATGCCGCCGAGCGGGATCGGGCAGCCGGAATCCTCTTCCCACCATCGACCCAGATCGAGCACCTGCTGAAGGCCGTGCTGCCGGTAGGTAAAGCGTGATTCGTGGATGATCACTCCGGCTGCGACCGCTCCGCCTGCGACTGCCGCCATGATTTGATGAAACGGCAGAATCAACAGGTCTTCAAACCCCTCGGCATAAAGTTGCAGCAGCAGATTGGCAGTGGTCAACTGCCCCGGAACGGCGATTTTTTTGCCGCGTAACTGAGCCATATCGGTGGCCTGTTTCGCCACCACCAGCGGTCCACAACCCCGTCCCAGTGCTCCCCCGCTGTGCAGCAAAGCGTAGTCCTGACGCAGATGTCCTAACGCATGGTAGGAGCTCTTCGTCAGATCGAGCTGCCCGGCAACCGCCAGCCGATTGAGGGTTTCGACATCCTCCAGCCGCTCGACAAGTTTCACCTGCGGCAGCGGAATCCGGCCATGTATCAGCCCGTAGAAGATGAAGGTGTCGTTTGGACAGGGGGAATAGCCGAGGGTCAATTGGCGCATGCCAGCTCCAGATCGGTCGGCCAATGTTCGAGCAGCTGCAGCAGGCCGTGTTGTGCGGCTTCGGCGCCGGCTTTAATATCCCAGAGCTGGGGATCGCGGCTGCCGGTCGGATTGGAGATACCGCGCAGCTCCAGCAGCGGCAGCGCAAATTCGGCACAGACCTGGGCGGCGGCCGCCCCCTCCATGTTTTCACAGAGGCCGCCGGTCCGCTGTTGCAGCTCTTCGCTCAGTTGCGGATGACCGCTGCAGCAGTTGATGGTCACGAAGGGACCGCATACAGCGGCGGGAAGTTGCTGTCCGGCCCAGCGGAGTAAGGGACTGTCCAGCGCAAACTGTTGCTGCGGGGGCGGCATCAGTTCTGGCCTTTGCGGGATGTCGAGTTCGTTCAGGGGGATAAATTCGTCTGCGCAGGCAACGCCGAGATCGCCGTGAATCTCTTCACCGGCCAGAGCCAGATCGCCGATCTGCAACCCGCTGTCGGGATAACTGCCGGCGCAGCCGCAGAGCAGCACCGCAGAGCAGGGGTAGTTTTCCAGCAAGCGGGTCAGGCGGAGGGCCATCGCCGTTTGGCCGATGCCGCTGTGGGCCAGGAGGACCTGTTGCCGGCGGATCTGTCCGAAGCTGAGGGTGCAACCGCCCAGGGTGACTGTCTCGGTTTCGACAAGTAGGCGGCGCAGCAGGCTGGTTTCCGCAGGAACTGCGGCGATAATCAGGATCATGGCCGGATCAACGCTGGAACCAGCCCTGACGGATCAGGTCACGGCGCAGGCAGGTGCCCTGGTTGCGGACCATCCCCTGATACCAGAAGCGTTCCTGCTGCAGTTTCGGCTCGGAGGGCGGGTCGAGGCGCTTGCGCCGGTCGGTGAGGGTTGCCTGAAACTCAATATCCGGTTCAGCGACGATGCCGGCGATCTTTTCGGCCAGCGGTTCCGGTGCCGCTTCGACGACCAGTTGAATGGTATCGCGGACTTTCAGCCCCTGCCGATATTCCCACAGGTCGCCCTCGAAAGCGTTTTTGCACTCGGCCACAAAGTCGCTCCAGTCGAACAGCAGGCTGCCGAATTCAATGCCGGAAAATTCATCGTCGGGGACAGCCTGCTGCATCAATTCGGCGATCTGCAACTGCTCCTTGCGGGTCAGAAAAAAGGAGAGTCCCTCTTCGACCGGATACATATCGAGCGCTTCGACCAGTTCGTGACAGAAACTGAGCGAATCGAGTTCCTGATCACTGCAATCAGCCAGTTCTTCCGGCAGCAGATGACGGGGAAAGCCGAGCAACGACAGATGATCGTGGCCAAAATCGGTGGGTAGAACCTGGCTGGAACAGTGGGGAATCTGTTGCTGATGTAAAAAATCGCTCAAGCGCAGATGATTGTCGGTGAAGAAGGTCATAACCTTCTCTTCGGAATAGAAAAGCTCCAGCCCTTTGCGATTATTGGCCAGTCCGAAGCCGACAAAGCCGTCATGGACCATCCGCAGCAGATAGGGCTTGATCGTCCTGAGCAGTTCTGCGGTCGGCAGATAGGGGGAGTAAAAAACTTCCGGAGCCGGTCTTTCCGAGGTGCCGCTCGGACGAGCGGAGAGAGCCTCTTCCGGGTAAAATTCGAGGATAAAGAAGGCATCATCCGATAAAAAACGGCTGAAGTTGTTCACCAGTTGCGGCACTTTTTGTGCGCCGAGAACGGCGGTAAAACGATACGCATTGTCGCAATCTTCCAGCAGAGTGAACTCAAACCCGTCGCACTGCTGTGGGACCAGCAAACCTTCGTTTTGCCAACGGCGCAGGCCGACCGGAAGATCTATGAAAGATGACAAGATATTATCCTCTCGAAATAGCCAAGATTGAAACGGTTGTCGCTGGAAATTAGAGGATTTTGGCCGCCAAGTCAACCGGCTGCTTGCTGCGTTGCGGCGATTAACCGCGCAGAAAAGAAGGTTTAAGCGCTTTGTCGCAAAGGGGAATCTCCTTGAAATGAGACTTTTTAAATGATATACACAACTCTGGTTCACACCTTCACCAAGGAGAGTTTTCATGCTCGGTCCCCAGTCAACCCTGGTTATGTACGATGAGGAATATCAGCGTATCCTCGTCCTGCTGGAAAAGCTGTTGCGTGAATCGAACTCGAAAGTCATCTTTCTGGTCGATAAAAATGGCCAGTTGATCGCTGCCGCCGGGGAAACTGCGAATCTGGATACCACCAGTCTGGCATCTCTGACCGCCGGAAACATTGCCGCGACCGGCGGCCTGGCCAAGCTGATCGGGGAAAAAGAATTCTCCATTTTGTTCCACGAAGGGGAGAAAGACAATATCCACATCTCCATTGTCGGCAGTCGAGTCATACTTGTGGTGATCTTCGATCGGCGCAGCTCCCTCGGTCTGGTTCGGTTACGGGTCAAAAAAGCCAGTGTCGAGCTGGCCGGGGTGTTTGAAGATCTGGCCAGGCGCTCCGCAGCGGCGACCGCCGCCAATAGTCCCAACAGCCCGTTCGCTGAAATCACCGACGACGATATCGATAACCTCTTCAATTAAACGGGGTCCACAGGATGTCCTTTATTAACTACGCATCACGTGAGATCAACTGCAAGATCGTTTATTACGGTCCCGGTCTCTGTGGCAAAACCACCAATCTACAATTCATTTATAACAAAACCGCCAACGAAGCCAAAGGTAAGATGATTTCGCTCGCCACAGAAACCGAGCGGACCCTGTTCTTCGATTTTCTGCCGTTGGCACTCGGTGAAATTCGCGGTTTTAAAACCCGCTTCCATCTTTACACCGTTCCCGGACAGGTCTTTTACGATGCCTCGCGGAAGCTGATCCTCAAAGGGGTTGACGGCGTTGTGTTTGTTGCCGACTCACAGGAAGAACGGTTTGACGCCAATATTGAAAGTCTGGAAAACCTCAAGGATAATCTTGAAGAGCAGGGCTTTGATCTGGAAAAAATCCCCTTTGTTATCCAGTACAATAAGCGCGACCTGCCGAACCTGTCTTCGGTCGAAGAGCTGAGCAACCTGCTCAACCCGCGCAAGGTTCCCGAACTCGAAGCCTGCGCCACAACCGGAGAGGGGATCTTTGAAACCTTGAAGTCGGTGGCCAAGCTGGTGCTGACCGATTTGAAAAAAGGCAGCTGAAACAGCTCGGCAAAAAAAATCTTGACAGCGGTGGGGCAATTTCATATATTCCGTCACCGCAACACGCTATTCCCCGATAGCTCAGTTGGTAGAGCAGGTGACTGTTAATCACCTTGTCGCAAGTTCGAGTCTTGCTCGGGGAGCCATAAAATTCAAGGGCTTACAGGTTTTTCAATCTGTGAGCCCTTTTTGTTTTTGTGTCGGGTGTCAAGATGGGTGCCAAGAATCTTCATTCTGGCTTCGGATGCTGGAACGGCATCGGAAAAAAAGATCCAGACATGCGCTCCCTTCCTTAACTCCCATAACTCTACCTTATGCCCGAGGGAGACGAACGAACTAACTTCTCCCGCACATCTCTCATCCCGTCAAAAATAGGGCTGGCAACAGCGTCCGGAAATTCTTCAGGCAATTGATTGCTGACCTGGTCAATCACCTGGTCCAGTCGTCCCAGAACCTCCCCGATTATTTTCTCCATCTCGTCTACTGGGAAGTGGCACTTCTTTGCTGTGGAAAGCCAGTGGCGATGCAGTATGGCATTCCAGTCGTAGTGTCTGTTTTTGCCCATCAAGGCCATCGCCATCCTTAGCCTGCGCTGTTCGAGCTGCTTCTTGGCTACAAGAGGGTAACCGGAAATAACATCATACAGCGGTGTAAGCTGAAAGCTGCCTCCCGGCAGGAGAAATATGCTGAAGTTTTTAGCATGGCCGTCAATCGCTGCCAGCAGCCAGAATATAAGGTTAGTCGTCATGAACAGGCGTCGATTTTCCAGATTGTCGATTGCCCCCAGCAGCAGATCCATGATCTGCGAGATACCGGGGCCGCCATCACTTTCGTATTTCAGCGCTGGCGGAACGTTCAGAGCCTGGCACATATCTTCTTGCGGCAGGCGTATCAACCAGGAATTATCTGCTGCCCAACGACGATCAAATCGCTCTACAACCAGAGCTTTTGTGCCTTCGAAGACGGCCATTTCCGTGTCGGCAACGGGAAGCCCAAAAGCCTTGAGGATGGTGTGGCAAAGCCATTCGTTTTCAACACTGTCGGAGAGGTCCATTCCGCTGTGTTCAATATACCCGATCGGCAGTTTGAAAATATGGCTGGTCGGTGTTATTCCCAGCGGCAGATGCCATTTTCCGGAGAGCTTCAGGAGGGCGGTTTTTTCCTGTGCACCGGCGATCGAGATGCGAAAATCCCTATCCTCGCGCATTCCCAAGGGCATGGTGCGATAGTTCTTCAGTGTTTCGGCAATCGCTGCATCGCTGAGCGGCTCCGCTTCAATTTTTCTAACATCCGTCTGGACGTCTTCAGGGAGGAGCTGCAGCGCTCCGACACAGTCCCTACCTACGTGCCACAGCAAATCAAAGCTCCTGTTCGAGGCCGCTCCGAACCTTTTTTGAATCCGGTTTCTGATTGGCTGGCTGTCAGGAAGCAGGTTGTCGAAATAGTTTTCAACGGTGTTGCCTGCGTAAGTCTGCTCAGTCAAAGGCATCGAGAGCGACAGGGGCCGACCTGATCTGCTTTCGAGCCAGGATGCAGCGTAGGCAAATTCAAGCCTTCCATGGGCGGCGCGGTCGAGTCGGCCGACTTTTTCCCCATTCATGAAAGCGAACAGTTCTGCGCTTTGGCGTTTGCGGCCCATTTACCAGTTGTCTCCTTCGCCTTGGCCGATTGGCTTTGCCCTCGGACTTATGATTATTTCCAGATCTAGCGCAGCTAACAGCCGAAACAAGGTGTCAACGCGGGCATTGGATTCTCCCCTTTCGATACGCGACACCATGGCTTGGGTGATCCCGACAAGACTTCCTGCTTGGTGCTGTGTCAGCCCTTTTTGGCTTCTGGCAGATTTGAGAGTCTGGCCCAGAGCTTTTTGAGAGGTGGTTTTTTGCATTGCTTCGAACTCCGTCATTTATGTCGAATAAGATATAAATAGAATGTATGCCTTATTCGACATAAAGTCAATTTATATTTAAAGACATATAAACTCAAAATATGCCGAATGAGATATGCGTAACTGTTGAGTCTATTTCAACGGCAATTCCGGCGCAATCTTACGAACTTTTATGAAATACAGAGGACTATGGAGTCAGCGGCGCATCTCATCGATCAGACGATATTTCTGCAACCGGCTGCTGGGCTTCTCCGGGCGAGGCTCAACCGGCCTATTGTTTCCTGCTGTCCTCATCAGCTATACTGAGCGTTCGTGCCGATTTTCGGCAGATGGAGATCTCAGTTTGAAACCGCTACTACTGACCATGGGTGATCCGACCGGAATCGGCCCGGAATTGATTGTCCAGGCCTTGCTCGATGGGGCTTTTGAGCGTTTGCGACAACCGCTGCTGGTGGTCGGTGACCCGCAGGTGCTGTTGCGCGCCGGACAGATTTTTCATTGTCAGGGATCGCTCACGGCCAACGGGGGAAACTGCGCAACGTTGGAATTTGCCGGTCAGCAATTGCAGGTGCAAGCGACCTCGCAACTGGATACAGCAACCCTGCGTTACGGCCAGCCGGATCACGCCTGCGGTCGGGCGATGGTCGCTTATGTCGAATCGGCGGTGGCCCGCTGTCTGGCCGGCTCAGCGGCCGGGATGGTGACCTGCCCGATCAACAAGGCGGCGATCAACGCGGCCGGCTGCCACTTTCCCGGTCATACCGAACTGCTCGCGCAGCGTTGCGGGGTGGAAAAGGTGGTGATGATGCTCGCCGGGAAAAAATTGCGGGTCTGCCTGGTGACCACCCATCTGGCCTATAAAGATGTCCCGCAAGCACTGAGCAGTGCCGGGATCCTGGCCACCCTCCGCATTACCGACCGCAGCCTGCGTGAGCAGTTCGGTCTTGAGAAGCCGCGCCTGGCAGTGCTCTCCCTGAATCCCCACGCCGGGGAGAACGGTTTGTTCGGTAATGAGGAAGAGAAACTGATCGTCCCGGCAATTGCGCAGGCGCAAACCGAAGGGATTGACGCAGACGGCCCGCACAGCGCCGACACCCTGTTCCATTTTGCTGTCAAGGGCAGCCACGATGCGGTGATCTGCATGTACCACGACCAGGGGTTGATCCCCTTGAAACTGCTGCACTTTGAAGACGGCGTCAACGTCACCCTGGGGCTGCCGATCGTCCGCACCAGTGTCGACCACGGTACCGCTTACAACCTGGCCGGAACCGGCAAAGCGAGTACCGCCAGTTTGCTGGCAGCGATAAAAATGGCTGAGCAGATGATACCCGAATAGAGTTCCCTGTAGGGGCGACCCGCTGGGTCGCCCGATTTTCAACCGCGGGCGAGGCACCGCCTCGCCCCTACAACAAACCAAGCTACGAACCCGATTGAGCCTTAAATCTATGATCGATAAAATACAAATCCGCGGTGCCCGCGAACACAATTTGAAGAATATCGATATCGACATCCCGCGCGATCAACTGGTCATTATCACCGGTGTCTCCGGCTCGGGAAAGAGTACCCTGGCGTTTGACACCATCTACGCCGAGGGGCAACGCCGCTATGTCGAAAGCCTGTCGGCCTACGCCCGGCAGTTTCTCGAACAGATGGAAAAACCGGACGTTGACCAGATCGACGGCCTCTCGCCGGCGATCTCCATCGAGCAGAAAACCACCTCGAAGAATCCCCGTTCCACCGTCGGCACCGTTACCGAGATCTACGACTACCTGCGACTGCTCTATGCCCGGGTCGGGCAGGTTCTCTGTCACCGTTGCGGCGAACCGATCCGTTCACAGACCGTCGAGCAGATGGTCGATCGGGTGATGCAGTATCCGGAGAAGAGCAAACTGCTGGTGATGGCGCCGATTATCCGCGAACGTAAAGGGGAATACCGCAAGGAGCTGGCTCAACTGCAGGCGGACGGTTTTGTCCGCATCCGTATCGACGGCGCGATGCGCGAGCTGGGCGAAACCATTGAGCTGGATAAACAGAAGAAACACAGCCTCGAAGTGGTCGTTGACCGCCTGGTCATCAAAACAGGGATCGAATCACGGCTGGCCGATTCGATCGAAACCGCCCTGCGGTTGGCCGACGGACTGGTACGGATCGAAATCCCGGACGGTGAAAGCAAACTTTTCTCCGCCAAACACGCCTGTGTCGACTGCGGCCTCTCCTACCCGGAGATCGAGCCGCGGATGTTCTCCTTCAACAACCCGCACGGCGCCTGCCCTGACTGCAGCGGCCTGGGCACCCGCAACTATTTCGATGCCGAGCAGGTGGTGCCGAACCCGGAGCTCTGCCTGCGTGATGGCGCGATCGTGCCCTGGGACAGCCGCACCGGCCACTATTATCAGGCGCTGCTGGAAGCCTTGGCGATGCATTACCAGTTCGACATCCGCAGCCCGTTCAACAAACTCCCGGAGAACGTGCAGAAGATTATCCTCTACGGTTCGGGCGAGGAGAATGTGCGCTTCTTTTACGATCAGGGGGAGCGGCGCCATTTTTATGAAAAGCCGTTCGAAGGGGTGATCAGCAATCTGGAACGCCGCTACCGGGAGACCGATTCCGACGGGGTGCGAGAAAATCTGGAACGCTTTATGAGCGTGGTCCCCTGTCCGACCTGCGAAGGGGCACGGCTGCGTCCGGAGTCGCTGCATGTCACCATCGGCGATAAAAATATCCGCGATGCCTGCGCCCTGTCGATCGCTGAAGCGGAGAGCTTTTTCACTGCGCTGGAACTGCCGGCAAAACAGGCGGAGATCGCCCGGCGAATTCTCAAGGAGATCCGCGAACGGCTCTCTTTTCTCTCCCACGTCGGTCTCGAATATCTGACCCTCGACCGACGCGCCGGAACCCTGAGTGGCGGCGAAGGACAACGGATCCGGCTGGCAACCCAGATCGGCTCTTCGCTGATGGGGGTCCTCTACATCCTCGATGAACCCTCGATCGGCCTGCACCAGCGGGATAACCAGCGACTGCTGACCACCTTGCGTCGGCTGCGCGATCTGGGCAATACCGTGCTGGTGGTTGAACATGATGAAGAGACCATCTGTGCGGCGGATCACGTCATCGACATGGGTCCGGCAGCGGGAGTTCATGGCGGCGAAGTGGTCGCTGCCGGCACCCCGCAGCAGGTCATGGCCTGTGAAGCATCGCTGACGGGTCAATATCTGGCCGGGAAGCGACGGATCATGGTTCCGAGCGAGCGACGTAACACTGAGCGCTGGCTGGAAATCATCGGTGCCCGGGCCAATAATCTGCAGGATATCGAGATCAGGATCCCGCTCGGCGTGCTGAGCTGCTTTACCGGCGTCTCCGGCTCGGGGAAATCATCGTTGGTGATCGAAACCCTCTACAAAGCACTCGCGCAGCGCTTGCACCGAAGCCGCGAGAAGGCCGGTCCGGTGCGGGAGATCCGGGGCCTTGAGCAACTTGACAAGGTGATCGATATCGACCAGTCGCCGATCGGTCGGACGCCGCGCTCCAATCCGGCCACCTACACCGGGGTTTTCACCGACGTCCGTGAACTGTTCGCCCAGCTGCCCGAGGCGAAAATCCGCGGCTACAAACCGGGGCGATTCTCCTTCAACGTCAAAGGCGGGCGCTGTGAAGCCTGTCGCGGCGACGGCATCATCAAGATCGAGATGCACTTTCTGCCCGACGTCTACGTGCAGTGCGAGATCTGTAAAGGGGCCCGCTACAACCGGGAAACCCTGGAGGTGAAATACAAGGGAAAAAGTATCGCCGAGCTGCTCGATATGACCGTCAACCAGGCGACCCGCTTTTGGGAGCATATCCCGAGGATCAGCAATAAGTTGCAGACGATCCGCGACGTCGGCCTCGGCTACATCAAGCTGGGGCAGAGCGCTACGACCCTCTCCGGCGGCGAGGCGCAACGGGTCAAGCTGGCTCGCGAACTGGGCAAGCGGGCCACCGGTCGCACCATCTACATCCTTGACGAACCGACCACCGGGCTGCATTTCGCCGATATCCACAAACTGCTCGAAGTTCTCAATCGACTGGTTGAAACCGGCAATACGGTGGTGGTGATCGAGCACAATCTGGATGTGATCAAAACCGCCGATTACGTCATCGATCTGGGTCCTGAAGGGGGCAGTCGCGGCGGCAGTCTGGTGGTTGCCGGAACCCCGGAAGAAGTTGCCCGCTGCGACGCTTCCTATACCGGACAATTTCTGCGCAACTACCTCGACTGATTTCCGGCAGCTGACGGCAAGGGTGTGACGCATTTACTGCACTCGGGGAACAAAAACTGTCGTTAAATAGCCACTTAAGTTTTTGCGGCCGGCGGCCGATAAGAGCTTAAGAGTTCGTCGCCACGACAGAGACCATGCAATTCCAATCGGTTATCTTCTTCTGCTCCTGTCTGCGGCTAATTCGAGAGCTTGGGCATAATCTTTGCAAATATCTAAAGTTTGTCGGTACGTCGGTTCGGTTAAGGAGAACTAAAATGAAAAGTAAACTGTTAACCCTTATTTTATTGGTCGCGTTTCTCAGCGCCTGTGCCCCCAAGCAGGCCCTCTTTCAATCTGAACCGCCAGGAGCCATGGTCACCATTGATGGAAAACGGATCGGGGTGACCCCGGTCGAGTATGCCCATGCATTAAGTCCTGGCAGTCAGCATCAGGTCAGCATTGCTCATACGGGCTATGAGCAGGTCGATCTGACGATTAAGGCTGACAAAACCGATTCCAAAGCCATGAAGCGTTGGTTAATGGCCGGGGTCGTCTGGAGTCCCCTGTGGCTCGGCACCTTTTTCACCAAGAAGCTCAAGGAAAGCTATCTCTTCGTCATGAAACGCAATAACCCGCAGCTGACAGCTAAATTGGAAAAAGCACAATAGTTCTTAGCTGACAGATGCAAGACATACCGACAAAGAAGGCCAGCCCTGCTACAGGACTGGCCTTCAATAATTTTACCTGCTTAGATTTGCCATTCAGGCTTAGTCGAGCAAAACCACATCGCGAATCAGGCTGCGGTTGACCAGATAGGCATGATCACCGGAAAACAGTGGAAAAAATTCGTTGCCACTGTTGATGTAGTCGGTCAGTCGGGTGCTGTGTGCCGGCAGGTTGCTCTTCACCGCCCCCTGCAGGGCTTCGTTACCGAGAAAACTGATCTGGATCTGGCGATCGATATATTCCAATCCCTCCTCCAGGACGACTTTACAGCGAACATGACTGATCATCCCCTTGCTGATCAGATGGAAGGTTCCGTCGTTTGCTTTCATCGGCAGAAAGCGGTCATCCTCCAAAAGCAGATCGAGAACCCGCTGTTCGCCGGAATGGTACATGGCGTACTGCGCCAGAAAGACCGTTCCTTCGAAGACGATTCCATCCGCCATGAACAGACTGACCTGTTCCTGTCGTTTTTCCACCTGCAGATCGTTAGCCATGGGTCTGATCCTTGTCTCTCGTCAAAAAATTAAGAAAACCTTAAAAAGCATAGCAGTATCGCTGTAAAGACTCAAGTCTCTTGGCAATCTTCTTTCTGTCGATTATGCTTAGTAAAGGTTTGCCTGAAGATCTGTCGTCACAAGCAGTGGCGGTATTTTATCCCTGCTGGAGTCAACCGATGACTAAAAAATGTCCAAGTTGCAAAGAGCCGCTTAAGGGGGAATACTGGTGTCAGAAGTGCAAAACGGTCCTCAAGTGCCCAATTCCCGGTTGCGGGGCGATTATCCATAAACCGGGGAGCAGTGAATGTCCCCGTTGCGGGCTGTTTTTCGAGGATTACCTGAGCAACCGCAAAATGTACCGCCGCTGCCCGAAGTGTAAAAAGAAGCAGGGGCTGTCTGAACAGCAATGCCGTTTCTGTCGGCACTGGTTCAATTGTCCAACCTGTGGAGACAAGATTTCCAGCAACGTTGTGCTCACCTGCCCGCGTTGCGGCACCACGCTGCGCTGATGGTGCCCAGCCCCGGCGGCGGACCCCGCCACGGTGCAGAAAAGTCAGCCGGCAAGCAGTGATCGCTTGCTGGACAACCCCCGGCCGATCTGCTAACTTCTTGAAAACGCTCCATTATTCTCCTCTTCCTCGGGGGATTCATGTTCTCTTTGTTGCTGACAGTTTTCTGGGTTTTTTCGCTGATCTCAGCAGGGCACGTGCTGCTGAACAAACGCGACCCACGGGCGGCCCTCGGCTGGATCGTCACCTGTTTGGCGCTGCCCGGCCTAGGGGCACTGCTCTACTGGCTGCTCGGTGTGAACCGGATCCGCACCCGCGCCCGCGAACTGCAGAAGCAGGGGCAGGGGATGCACTGGCTGAATGTCGACCAGACGCCCAGCCCGAAGGATCTGAATCATTTTCCGTCCAGTCCGACCAGTCGGGCGTTGATCAACCTCTCCGATGCGGTCACCCGCCGCCCGCTGATCTTCGGCAACGCGATCAAAGTACTTTACAACGGCGAGCAGGCCTATCCGGCAATGCTTGAGGCGATCCGCAGCGCCGCAGACTCGATCTTCCTCTCCAGTTACATATTCAAAGCCGACCGGACCGGAAAACTGTTTGTCCGCGAACTGACCGCAGCAGTGGCACGGGGTGTTGAAGTCCGCGTGTTGATCGATGCTTTCGGTGAACACTACGCTTTTGCCAAAGTCCGCCACCTGCTGCAGGGCACCGGGGTGAAGGTCGCCATCTTCCTGCCGGCAACCCTGACGCGCAGCTTCTATCTGAACATGCGCAATCACCGCAAGCTGCTGCTGGTCGACAACCAGATCGGCTTTACCGGGGGGATGAATATCTGCGATCGGCATCTGGCGATGATCAAAAATAATCCGCGTCGGGTGATCGATATCCACTTCAGCTTGAAAGGCCCGATCTGCAGCCAGTTGCGCGATGCCTTCATGGAAGATTGGCATTTCGCGACCAATGAAAAACGCAAACGCCACGACTGGCCGACAGCGGAAATTGCCGGCAATGCCTGCTGCCGCAGTATCAGCGCCGGACCGAACGAGCCGCACGAAAAGCTCAACTGGATTCTGATCGGTGCCCTGGCCTGTGCCAAATCACGGATCAGAATCATGACCCCCTACTTCATCCCGACCCGCGCCCAACTGGCGGCGATCAATACTGCTTCATTGCGCGGTGTCCGGGTCGAAATCCTGCTGCCGGAAAAAAACAATCTGCCTTATGTCGCCTGGGCGACCAATGCCTACCTGTTTGAGCTGCTTGAGCATAATGTGCAGATCTATTTTCAGCCGCCCCCTTTCGTGCACAGCAAACTGCTGCTGATCGACGACGAATACGCACTGATCGGCTCAGCCAATATCGATCCGCGCAGCCTGCGCTTGAATTTTGAATTCAATGTTGAGATTTTCGATGCAGAGACCCTCAATGAACTGGTCGGGCATTTCGATCAGTGTCGGGAAAAATCGCGCCAAGTCACTCTGGAAGAGATGGACCAGCGCTCATTGCCGCTACGGTTGCGCGATTCTTTCTGCAAGCTGCTGTCGCCCTACCTGTAAAGCTGACAATCTATCGAACCGAGCCGCTCTCCTTCGCTTTACTTTGTCTGCGACACAAAGGTACACTCCCTGCGACCAGTAGCTGCGTGAGGAGACTATGCCGGAAGAACCGAACCGCCACCCATTTGATGCTCTGACACCCGCCTTTGTCATGGATGCGATTGAATCACAGGGCTACCGGTGCGACTGCCGGGTTCTGACGCTGAACAGCTATGAAAACCGGGTCTATCAGATCGGGATTGAGGATGCAGAACCGATCATCGCCAAATTTTATCGGCCGCAACGCTGGAGCGATGCCCAGATTCTGGAAGAACATCAGTTCACCCAGGAACTTGCCGAGCAGGAACTGCCGGTGGTGGCGCCATTGTTCAACCGTGCCGGAGAGAGCCTGTTTCATTATCAGGATTTCTGTTTTGCTCTTTACCCGCGCAAGGGGGGGCAGGCGCCGGAGCTGGATAATTTAGCGCATCTGCAGATGCTCGGTCGAATGCTCGGTCGTATCCATCTGTGCGGCAGCATCCGCCCCTTTGCCCATCGACCGACCCTTGACAGCCGTAGTTTCGGCCACCAGTGTGTAACGCTGCTCAGTGAGCAGTTCATCCCGGCCGACTATCTCGAATCCTACCGGTCTTTGACTCGCGACCTGCTGCAACTGATCGATGAGCGTTTTGCCCGACTCCCCGAGGTGCGCAATATCCGTGTGCATGGCGACTGCCACAGCGGCAACATGCTCTGGCGTGACGGCACGCCGAATTTTGTCGATTTTGACGATTCTCGCATGGCTCCGGCGATTCAGGACTTGTGGATGCTGCTTTCCGGTCCGGAAGATCAACAACGCCGGCAGATGGATAAAATCCTTGAGGGCTACCATCAGTTCCACGATTTCGACTTTCAGCAACTGCAGCTGATCGAACCGTTGCGCACCCTGCGGATGATCAACTACAGTGCCTGGCTGGCGCGCCGTTGGGATGATCCGGCGTTTCCACGCACCTTTCCCTGGTTTAACAGTCTGCAATATTGGGGGGAACATATTCTGGAACTTCGTGAGCAGATGTCAGCCTTGCTGGAGCCGCCGCTGAGGCTGTAAACGTCAAAAGGCCGCTCGATTGAGCGGCCTTTTTGATCTCAGGTGCTTTGCGTTGCAAAAACCTATTGTAACTTCAGCACAATCTAAACTGTTGCCAAAAACGTCTGTCATCCCCGAATGATTCTATCGGAGATCCATGATTTTAAAGTCTGGATTCCCGATTACACCCTCGGGAATGACAGATTATAAAATTGTGCTGAACTGTTCAAACTATTTCAATTTCCAGGTCGTCCCCTGCTGCGAATCAAGCAGCTCGATCCCGCGTTCGATCAGGGCATCACGAATTTCATCGGAGCGCGCAAAATCCTTGTCGGTCCGCGCCTGCTTGCGCGCTTCGATCTGCGCTTCAATCTCTTCGGCACTGATCTCCAGCTTGGCGAGTCCGGTGAATTTGAGCTTTTCCAGCCACTGCGCTGGATTCGAATTGTACAGACCGAGCACTTCACCCAGCCGCAGCACCGTGGCGCGCAGATCACGCACCTGGGCAACCAGATCGGCCTTTTTGCGAAATTTCTTGGTGGCACAGAGTCGGTTCATGTTTCGCACCCCTTCGAACAGGTGGGCAATCGCCAGGGCGCTGTTGAAATCATCGTCCATCGCTTCGCGAAACCTGGTCTCCAGTTCAGCCCCGAGGCTGCTTTTTATCCCCGTTTCGGTAATGCCGTCGACCGCGTCTTCAGCCAGTTGCAGCGCTTCGTAGAAACGGCTCAAACCGGTTTGAGAATCAGCCAGATTTTGATCGCTGAAGTCGATCGGTGAACGGTAGTGGGCGGTGAGGATAAAGAAGCGTACCACCTCCGGATCATAGGTTTGCAGGATATCGCGGATGGTGAAAAAGTTGCCGAGCGATTTGCTCATCTTCTCCTGGTTGACGTTGACAAAACCGTTGTGCAGCCAGTATTTGGCGAATGGCTTGCCGCTGGCCCCCTCAGACTGGGCGATCTCGTTTTCGTGATGCGGGAAGATCAGGTCGCGACCGCCGCCGTGGATATCGAAACTGTCGCCGAGCAGCGAAGAACTCATCGCCGAGCACTCGATGTGCCAGCCCGGTCGCCCCGCTCCCCAGGGCGATTCCCACAAAGGTTCATTCGGTTTGGCCGCCTTCCAGAGGGCGAAATCCATCGGATTTTCCTTCTGCTCGCCGGTCGTGATCCGTGCTCCGGCCTGCATCTCCTCCATGTTGCGTTTACTCAACTGCAAGTAGCGATCGAACTTATCGACCCGATAGTAGACATCGCCGGCCGATGCGTAGGCCAGCCCCTTGTCGATCAGAATCCGGCAGATCTCGATAATCTTGTCGATATACTCGGTGGCGCGCGGCTCATGGGTCGGCTTGGCCAGACCCAAAGCAGCCATATCCTCGTCAAAGGCCCGGATAAAATCTTCCGCCAGTTCCTTGCTGGGGATTCCCCGCTCGTTGGCGCGGTTGATGATCTTGTCGTCGACATCGGTATAGTTGCGCACGTAGGTGGTGTCGAACCCGGAAAACTTCAGGTAGCGGTAGATGATATCGAAAACGATATTGGCACGGGCGTGACCGATGTGGCAGTAATCGTAGACGGTAACACCGCAAACGTACATGCCGACCTTGCCGGGAGTCAGCGGTTGAAACTCTTCCTTTTTGCCGCTCATAGTGTTGTAGACGCGTAAGCTCATTGCGTATTCTCCGTGTTGATTTGGTGTAGGAAATTATTTCATCTTCGCCCAGGCATCACGCAAAGTCACGGTACGGTTAAACACCGGCTGGCCCTCGCCTGAATCCTTGCTGTCGACGGTAAAATAGCCGACCCGCTCAAACTGAAAGGTCTCCCCGCCCCGGGCCGCGAGCAGGCTCGGTTCAACCAACGCCTCGCTGACGTGCAACGATTCAGGATTCAGCGCGGCCAGATAGTTCTCGGCCTTGTCGGGGTTCTCTTGGTTGAACAGGCGGTCGTAACTCCGCACCGTGACCTTTGCGGCATGGCGGGCCGAAACCCAGTGGATGATCCCCTTGACTTTGCGGCCGACCGGATTCTTGCCCAGGGTGTCGAGATCGGCGGAGCATTTCAGCTCAACCACTTCACCGCTGTCGTCCTTGATGATTTCATCACACTTGATGATATAGCCGTTACGCAGCCGCACTTCTCGATCGGGACCGAGGCGGAAAAACTTCTTCGGCGGCGCTTGCATGAAATCGTCGCGGTCAACCCAGAGTTCATTGCAGAACGGCAGCATCCGGCTGCCCTGTTCCGGGCGTTGCGGGTGATTCGGCGCTTCCAGCTCTTCGACCTTATCGTGCGGATAATTGGTGATTGTCACCTTGAGCGGCTTGAGCACCGCCTGACGGCGGAAGCTGGTTTCGTTGAGCTGCTCGCGCACGCAATCTTCCAGAATCGACAGATCGATCCAGCTGGCGTTGCGACCGACACCAATCCGTTCGCAGAAGCTGCGGATCGCGGCAGCCGGATAACCACGGCGGCGCATCCCGGAGACGGTCGGCATGCGCGGATCGTCCCAACCGTCGACATGCTGGTCGTTGACCAGTTGCAGCAGCTTGCGCTTGCTCATCACCGTGTAGCTGAGGTTTAAGCGGGCGAACTCGATCTGCTGCGGGGCAAAGATTTCCAGCTCCTTGAGAAACCATTCGTAGAGCGGCCGGTGATCCTCAAACTCCAGGGTACAGATCGAATGGGTCACCCCCTCGATCGAATCTTCCTGGCCGTGGGCAAAATCGTACATCGGGTAGATGCACCATTTGTCACCGGTACGGTGATGCTGAGCATGCAGGATCCGGTACATGGCCGGGTCACGCAGGTTCATATTCGGCGCTGCCATGTCGATTTTCGCCCGCAAGATGTGTGATCCGTCGGCAAAATCGCCATTCTTCATTTTTTCGAACAGCTGCAGATTCTCTTCGACGCTGCGATTTCGATAGGGGCTGTCGGTTCCCGCTTGCGTCAGGGTGCCGCGATTGGCGCGCATCTCTTCGGCATTCTGGCTGTCGACGTAGGCCTTGCCCTTCTCGATCAGTTTGATCGCCCACCGGTAGAGCTGTGCGAAATAGTCGGAAGCGAACAGCGGCTGCTCGCCCCAAGCGAAGCCGAGCCAGGCGACATCCTGCTTGATCGCCTCGACATACTCATCCTCTTCTTTGGTCGGATTGGTATCATCGAAACGCAGGTTGCAACGCCCCTGGTATTCGGTCGCCAGGCCGAAGTTTAAACAGATGCTTTTAGCATGACCGATATGCAGATAGCCGTTCGGCTCCGGTGGAAAACGGGTAATGACCTGATCGTGTTTACCGCTGTGTAGATCTTCGTTGATGATGGTGCGGATGAAATTGGAGCTGCCGGGAGTTTCCGCTGTGCTCATGGAGAGGTCCTTTTTTGTGCTATGTACTATGAAATAATGGCAGCGTTAACTACCTGAGTCTGTGGCTTTCACTTGCAGCAATACCACCGCATGCGCGGCAATCCCCTCACAACGCCCGGCGAAGCCGAGTTTTTCGGTGGTCGTCGCCTTAACGTTGATCCGCCCCGCCTCTACCTGACAATCCTCGGCAATCCGTTCAACCATCTGCGGAATATGGCTTGCCAGTTTCGGTTTCTGACAGATGATGGTGCTGTCCAGATTGCCGATGACATAGCCGCCGCGCTGCACCCTGGAGATCACCTCGCGCAGCAGTTTGCGGCTGTCGATCCCGGCAAATTCGGCGGAACTGTCGGGGAAATGTTTGCCGATATCGCCCAACCCCAGCGCCCCGAGGATCGCATCGCAGATCGCGTGCAACAGCACGTCGGCATCGGAGTGGCCAAGTAGACCGAGGGGATAATCGATGTTGACACCGCCGAGAATCAGCTTCCGCTCCGGGACCAGTTGGTGAACGTCGTAGCCGTGGCCAATGCGTATCATGCCGATTCCTCCTGCGGGCTGTCAAGAAAAGCGGCAGCAACCAGCAGATCTTCCGGGGTCGTCACCTTGATGTTGCGGTAATCGCCTTGCAATATCGCCACCGGCATTTCACAATGTTCCAGCAATGATGCGTCATCGGTGCCGTGAAACTGCTCGGCGGCCGCCTGAGCAAATGCCTCAGCAAGCAACTGATAGCGGAACCCCTGCGGCGTCTGCGCCTGCCAGAGTCGCTGACGCTCCGGGGAGTGGCAGATAACGCCATCGTCCACGTCCTTGATGGTGTCCTTGACCGGAACCCCGACAATACAGGCCCCCCCTGCAACGATCATTTCAAGCAACTGCGGCAGCAGGTGCGGGTTGAACAGCGGTCGTGCGCCATCATGAATCAGGATAATCCGTTCCGGCTGTGCCAAACCGTCTTCCGCTAAGGCGCGCAAGCCATTGTGCACCGAATCCTGCCGTTCAGCCCCGCCGGGCACCAGCTTACGGACCTTGGAAAAACCACAAGGGGCAATAATCTGCTGCTGACAGTAATCGATTTCATCGGCCGGGAGGATCGGGTAGATATGTTCAATCAGTGGATGCTGGTCAAACAGCGCCAGAGTGTGCGCCAGAATCGGCTTGCCGGCCAGGTCGAGGTACTGCTTATTGACCGAAGCGCCCATCCGGCGCCCCATTCCGGCAGCCGGAATCAGGACTGTTGCTTTCATTGTTAAACCTTACGTGATGGAAATTCCCCCGAAAACCTTTGGTTGCCGAGAGGAACGCCGGCCTCCCCTTTTAACAAAGGAGGACTGAGGGGGATTCAACCGCCCCCAAAAAACAGAAAAGACCGGGCACAATTTGCACCCGGTCCGATATTCTGCCATGTCAGCTGCGATTAGTGAAAGATATTCTCCAGCCGCTTGGTGACCTGGTCTTCTTTTTCACCTTCGGCCAGGGCCACTTCGGTTACCAGCAGCTTGCGAGCCTGCTCAAGAACCTTCTTCTCCCCGTAGGAAAGCTCTTTTCCAGTGCGAATCTGATAGAGGTCGCGCAGCACCTCGGCAACTTCCAACAGGTCACCGGTCTTCAATTTGTCGTGGTATTCGCGCTGTCGCCGGCTCCATGAAGCAATTTTTCCGCTTTCGCCCGGTTCGGCCAAGGCATCGAATATACCGGTAATCCGTTTCTGATCGATCAGCCGACGCATGCCGACGTTACTGACATTGCCGGTCGGTACCATGATCCGCATATCGCTGTCGACAATCCGCAGTACATAAAAATCTTGTGTCTGTCCGGAGAATTCCCGTGCTTCGATGTTCTCAATTACCCCGACCCCCTGGGTCGGATAGACTGCCATGTCGCCAATTTTAAACAAAATAAGCTCCTTTACTTGAATTGTCGAAACTAACACAAATGGTCTCAATTGTCAAATCAGCAAAAGTAGTTAAATTATTGATCCCAAAAAAGAAAACCCATTTCCATAGATGTCGGACTTGCGCCTATGTATAATGTCGGTTCCGCCGTTTTCCACATTGACAGACTGTTAGTGGATGATTTTTATGCCGCTTTTCTTGTTGCTCTTGCTGCTGCTGGTCCCACAACCGCTATTGGCGGAACCCGACCGGATTTCTTTTGCCGAATCTCTGGCGGCGGAGGGGGATCACTACCGGGCCATTACTGAGTTCAAACGCTTTCTTCACTACCAGCCGAAAGATCCGCGCGCCGCGCAGGCGCAACTGGCGATCGCTATTTCGCTACGCGCCGGGAAACGCTGGAAAAAGTTGGACCGGGCGCTGGAAAAAGTCTGGCTGAATTACCCCGACAGCCCACAGGTGCTGCAGGCCCGCAAACTCTACGCTGATGCCGCCTTTGCACAGAAAAATTATGCCGAGGCCCGGCAGCGCTACCAGACCCTGAAAGAACAGGTTCCCGCGGCAGAAAAGCAGACCGTTTACCGGATCGGCCTGAGTTACCTGCAGGACGATCAGCCAGACGCAGCCGAACAGAGCTTTGCGCAGCTGCCCGCCGCCGACCGGCAGCTGCTGCAGCACTACCTGGGCGACTATCGGCAATTGCCCCGCAAATCACCGCCCCTGGCGGGAACCCTGTCGGCGATCCTGCCGGGAGCCGGGCAACTCTATACGGAGCACCCGAAACAGGCGGCGATGGCCTTTGCCCTGAATGCCGCCTTCATCTACGGCGCTGTCGAAGCCTGGAACCACGAGAATTATGCCGTTTCCGCCATCCTGTCGCTCTTCGAAATCGGCTGGTACGGCGGAAATATCTACAACGCCATGAATAACGCCCATAAATACAACCGCAAGCAGCAGGAACAACTGATAAAACGACTGCAAACGCAGTTCAACCTGTCACTGAGTTTACACAAGAACTCCCCCTTGTTGCAGGCGGAATTCAGGTTTTAGGAGAAAGAAACAATGCGGATAGGAGTGATCGGCGCCGGGGCCCTCGGCCTCTATTATGGGGCAATGCTGCAGCGCAGCGGCCAGGACGTGCATTTTTTATTGCGGCGTGACTATCAAGCGATCTGTCAGACCGGCTTGACGGTATCTTCAGTAAATGGCGATTTTCACCTTCCGCAGGTCAATGCGTACCTTGACGCCGCACAAATTGGCCCGGTCGACCTGGTGCTGGTCGGCTTGAAAACCTTTGCGAACCGACAGCTGGTCAAACTGGTTGCCCCGTTGCTCGGCCCGGAGACCAGCATTCTGACCCTGCAGAACGGTCTCGGCAATGAAGAGTTGCTCGCCGAGGCCTTCGGCGCCGAACGGGTTCTTGGCGGGATTGCTTTTCTCTGCAGCAACCGTGGCGAGCCGGGCGAGGTCAAACATCTGGGCGAAGGAAGAATCAGGCTGGGAGAATTCAGCGGCGGATTGGGCCCGCGCAGTCAACAGTTGACCGAGATCTATGTCGCTGCCGGAGTCCCCTGCGAAGCCGTCAGCGACCTGCGGCGGGTGCGCTGGGAAAAACTGGTCTGGAATATTCCCTTTAACGGTCTGTCGGCATTGTTGGGCAAAGATGTCACCGAACTGCTGACTCATCAGCCGACCCGGCAACTGATCGAGCAGCTGATGCAGGAAGTGATTGCCGCTGCCAACCGCCAACCGCTCGAAGAGCCGATCGACGCGACGCCCTTTATTCAGCAGATGATTGAAATGACCGACCAGATGGATCACTACCAGCCGAGCATGATGATCGACCGACGGGAGGGGCGGCCGTTGGAACTTGCCGCCATCTACGCCAAGCCCCTGCAGCTGGCGGCAACGGCAGAAATCGAAATGCCGCGCACGGAAATGCTGCACAAGCTGCTGTCGATCGGCGAGAACAACTAAAAAAGCGGGGACGAAATGATCATTCCGTCCCCGCCGATTATAGAAGTTGCCTGATCCGCTTAACTGTTGCCGGCTAACAGGTCGAGCAGCAAAGCAACCCCCTCATCGACATAGGGATCCTCGGCAAGCGATTCCTTCAGGCTGGGCGGTTCGTCGTCCTGATTCTTTTTCTTCCCCATGACCATCCCACCGTGCGGCGACGGGCTGTTGCTGATATCGCGCAACTGCTCCCGCTCTGCCATCATCTTGCTCAACAGCAGTGACTGGCCGGTTTTCAGCCGCCGCTGCTGCGCCTCCTGTGCGTCAGTGACAATCTCCTTGAAGTCAGGGTTGTTCGTCACCCGCTGCCGACTGAGCTGTTGCAGTTTTTCCAGCCCCTTGGCCGGTTTCTCCCAGCGGCGGTAAGCGACCGACTTGATATGATCCCAGGGCAGAGCGTAATCCAGATATTTCTCACCGCTCTCCAGACCGTCAAGCCGCGACGGCAGCACGACATCGGGAGCAACCCCCTTCTCCTGCGTCGATTCACCGCTGATCCGGTAAAACTTCTGAATGGTGACCTTGACTGCGCCAAGCGGCAGATATTGGCCCATGCCCCGTAAGCGGACATAGCGATCAAGATCGAGCAACGCCTGCACCGTTCCTTTGCCGTGGGTATGCGCATCGCCGACAATCAGGGCACGACCGTAATCCTGCAAAGCTCCGGCAAGGATTTCCGAAGCCGAGGCGCTGAAACGATTGACCAGCACGACCATCGGTCCGGCATATTCCACCGAACTGTCATCGTCACGCATCACGCGGATTTTCCCGTTGCCGTTGCGCACCTGCACCACCGGTCCGGTTTCGATAAACAGACCGGTAACACTGACCGCATCGGCGAGAGAACCGCCGCCATTGTTGCGCAGATCGAGGATCAGCCCACTGACCTTCTCCTTTGCCATTTTGCGCAGCTGCTTGCGCAGGTCATCGGTGCAGTTACGCTTGGTTTTGCCGCTGTAATCACGATAAAAAGAGGGGATTTTGATATAGCCGAACTTCCGGCCGCTCTTCTCGTCAACCACCGAGGTTCCCTTGACAAAGGTTTCGGCAATCTCCACCACATCGCGAATGATCGGGATCACCTCTCGACGGCCATCCGGCTTTTTCACCGTCAGACGCACCTCGGTACCCTTTTTGCCGCGAATCAGAGTAACCGCATCGCGAATCCGAGTATCGGTGATTTCGACCGGATCGCCGGCACCTTCGGCGACCTTGAGAATGATGTCATCCGCAGCCAGTTTTCCCTGACGATAGGCGGCGCTGCCGGGGATTATTTTCACTACCTTGATGTAGCCGTCCTCCTCACGCAAAGTCGCCCCGATCCCTTCCAAGGAACCGCTCATCTGGATATCAAAATCCTCTTTCGAGGTCGGCGCCAGATAGCTGGTATGCGGATCGTAGGCCCGGGCAATGGCATTCAGATAGCGATCATAGTGGTCCTGCGACGTTTCTTCGAGCATCCGCTCAAGCAGATTGCGATTGGTTTTGCCGACCTTCTCCCGCGCTTTTGTCAGCAGTTCCTGCTGCTGCTGCGGGTCGACCGGCAACAGGCGACCTTGCTCGTCTGTACCGATATCATCTTCACGCAGACTGATGTAGCGGCTCAAAATCTGAAATTTGAGGAGCTTGCGCCAACGCTCATGCAACTGTTTCGAAGTGGCGACAAACTCGACCTTTTCGGGGTCAGTTTCAATACTCTCGTTCCGCGTGATATCGATCTCTTCGGCAAGCAGTTCAGCAACCATTTTCTGCACCTGTTCGATCCGCAAGTTGAGCAGATTGCGGCCGATCTTCGGCAGATCCAGGCGGCCCCGACGGATCGAATCATCGATCTGATCCTGGTAAACCTTGAGCTGAGCGACATCCTCGAGCAGCAGAAACCGTTTCTGAAAATCGAGCTGTTTCAAGTAGAGTTCGAAGGCCGCCTGCGACAGGGCATCATCAGTTTTTTTCTGGCTGTAATGATTACTGCTGAGCTGCTGCTGAACCATGTGACCGAGCAGCCTGGCACGATTGGTGTCGAAACTGTCGACCGTTGCCCAGCTGCATAAAGGCAACAATAGCAGAATCGCCAGCAACAGAAATTTTAAGCCGTTTTTTCGTTGAAACATAAAGCTCCCCATCGATTTGAAACAGAGTCTGCTCAGCAACAGTTGCCGGTAGAACTTCCTGGGTTAACGCAAATACGGCGTCAGGCGAATGGTGCCGACGTCGATGATCTGTCCTTGGCGAATCTCTCGGCAGGCGGATTCCCCTTTGCCCAAAGTTCCGTACAACTCACCCTGGATCGGTTGCCCACGGCTGCGCTGACGTGCGGCCAGGCAATAACGACCCGACTGCGGCAGATAGAGAGTGAACTGGCCGGTCTCGCCGACCGCAGCAGAGGCATGCTCGGGCATGCGGTGGAAATCAATATCGCTGTAAGCCAAGGCGAATGCACCTGTCACCGCCGCGCCTTGCGCATCGATCAAACGACCACGAAACCCGGTATCGCCGCTGCCCAGACTAGCGCCACGCAACAGCATCGGCTGACTCACCGCCATGAGGTTGAAATCGACCCGCAGCGACTGCCCTGCGGCTAACGTAACCGGATTGCCCGGATGGATCGCCCAGGCATCCCCCGCCCGCGGCGGGCCGTCGATGCCGCCCTCCCGGCGGAAACGGCTGATCAGGTACCAGCTGCCCGGCAACAGGTCGAGGGTGTACGCCCCCCCGGACTCGACCCGCGCAGCGAAATCGGCCGGGCCGCGAAAATTACTCCGCAGGCGCTTGTAGGCATAGACCCAAGCACCCTCGGGAACACTCTGTGCCTGCAAAACCCGGCCATAAACCCCGGTCTGCGGCTGCTCAAACGCTTGACTTCCCGGCAGGGCGGCAACACATCCGGCGAAAACCATACCGGTCAGCATCAGCAGCAGAAACTTCATGCGGTAAATTATTTTCCCGCTACTATAATTTAAAACCATTAAGGTCACTTTACTCCCGTCGCCGCTCCATCGCAAGCAAGTTCTGCCGCGCTGCTGCCCGGAGAGCGGTTTCAACTGCGGGACAATGCTCAGCAATCTGCTGAAATCCTGTTAAAATGTCAGATACCGATCGCCTGACGCAGGAGAAACCGGATGACCGAACAACGAAACTTCCGCCGGATCAACTTTGCAACTGAAGCCGACATCCTGATTGATGATATTCCACGGCGCTGTAAACTGGTCGACCTGGCCCTGCAGGGAGCGCTGTTCACCACCGAAAAAAAATTGCCCGTGGCCGTCGGCAAACACTATCGACTGAAAATAAGCTTACCGGCCACCGACCTGACCCTGGAGTTCAACGCTGAACTCATTCATCATCGCGGCCACTTTTACGGCTTTATTTTTGTCTCGGAAGATGCAACCACCATGGGCCATCTGCGGCGGCTGCTGGAGCTTAATTTCGGCGACAGCGGAGAGGTTGATCGGGAGTTTCTCCACTGGCTGAAACGCAGCTGAGTCCCTGTCTTTGCCACCCCGCGGTTGCTCCGCCCCCCCTGCCCAAGAGTTCTCCTGACGCCGAAATACGCTGTCAGGCTTTAAATCGCTGGCGATAAACGCTCGGCGAAATCCCGACAATCTGCTTGAACAAACGGCGAAAAGAGCTGACATCCTCGTAACCGACGCTGCGGGTGATCCGTTCAAGCGTCTGACCGGTGCCGGCTAACAGCTGTTTGGCCTTTTCGATCCGCATCCTGACAGGCGCTTAACGAACGCTTCGGCAGCACCGGCAGACGGTTGAAACTGGTCACCGGATCGCCCCCGGCAGTGACCACTTCACAACGACAAAAAGTAGCTTTCGACTCGGGTTGCAAGCGCCGGTACTCCCAGTTAGCGATAGTGAACAGATCGAGCGGACCGGCAATCCCCGACAACAGACAATTATCGTAAGCCATTACGGCTATTTTCAACATACAGGCTCCTCTTAGACACTTGTTGATTCTCTGCAGGTAAAAATAGCGCAACAAACTGTCCGAAACCACCGTTAAAGTGCCGTTACTTGCGGTTTCCTTTTCTGCATTGCAACAGGCCGGGTTTGCCAGCTCCGCTGGGCAAACAAAAACGGGGCCGCTCACATGAGCGGCCCCGCTGACCTTGCTATTTGGTGCTGCCGGTTTCTGAGCCATCGGTCGATTCAATTTTTTGCTCCCGTCACGCGGAAGCTCGCAGCTGCCGGAGATTCAGGTCTGAATCCCGAACTTCGGCAGGATCCACTTATTCAGGGCATACCAAACGGCCACAATTCCGATGAGATAAAAAAAGTCCATGGCTACTCCTTATATATGAATATTTCGATATTAACTCAGGTCGGTCGCTGAAGCAACTTTTTTAGCAACGATTCAGTCTGGCAGACAGATTTCAACCAGCAATCCACCCGCACTACGGTTGCTGGCGTGAATACTGCCGCCGTGCAAGCGTACCGCCTGTTCGGCGATTGCCAGGCCGATTCCGCTGCCGCCGCTCTGCCGATCACGGGCATCAGCCACCCGGTAAAACGGCTCGAACAGTTTGTCCAACGCCGCCGCAGGAACCCCCGGTCCCCGGTCGGCAATCTGGATCAGGGTGCCACCCGGGTGCTGACTGAGTTCGACATTGACCTCTGTACCATCCTCAGTGTATCTGATCCCATTGCGGATGACATTCTCCAGCCCCCGCGCCAGAAGTTCTTCGTAACCGGAAATAACCAGAGTTTCAGGGCCGTTGAAGGTCACTTGCTTCTGGCGATTGCCGGCTTCAAAATCGGCATCCTGGACCAGCCGCAAAAGCAGCGCACAAAGATCAAACTCGGTCCGTGGCAGCTCATTGGCACCAGTTTCCAAACGGGTCAGGCTGAGCAGTTGGCCGATCATTTCGTTCATCCGCCCGGCCTCCAGTTCAATCCGGCCAAGCGCTTTCTGTCGCGATTCGTCACTGCTCTCCTGGCGCGCCAATTCCAGCGCCACGCCCAGCCGCGCCAGCGGCGAACGCAGTTCGTGGGAGATATCCCGCAACAAGCGCTTTTGCCCGCCGATCAGATTCTCGATTTTCCCTGCCATCTCATCAAAATCGCTTGCCAAACCGGCAAGCTCATTTTTGCCCTGGACCTGACCGCCGACCCGGGTCGCTAGGTCGCCGGCAGCGAACTGACGGGTCGCCTGCCGCAACCGGCGGATCGGCGCGGTCAGCGAACGGGCCAGCCAGAAGCAGACACAGGCGGTGACCAGCAGCAGAATCAGCAAACGCCAACCGAGAAAACCGTGCGTCAGCCCCTTGAACATCTGCCCTGCCGGGGGCCGTCCCGGCAAGCCGAGGGCAATGATATAGGTTTTTCCCGCACGATTCCGGATCGGGCTGGCCAGCCTGTTGCGTTGCCCCATCTGCGGAAAAACCACTTCGCCACTGCGCAATGCCCGTTGTGATATGTGCAGCATCCGCCGCGGCACCTGCCGGCGGGTCAGTGCCCGACCGGTTGCGTCAAACAGAATGATACGGATCCCGGCCTCGGCCAGCAACTTTTCGGCAAATTCATCAACCTCGGCAATCCCTTCCCCTTCAAAGGCTTCAATTGCCTGGCGACCATATTCGGCGATCGCATGCTTGGCAAAACTCCGGTGGGCCAGTGGCGGGAATTCCTGATCACGCAGATAGGTCAGCAAAACACCGGCGGAGGTCACCAGGATGATGGTCAGCAGAAAATAGAGGAAGATTTTGACAAACAGGCTGCGCATCAGCTGGAACCCTCCGGCAAGGCATAGAGATAACCGATGCCGCGGATGGTTTTGATCCGCTCGGCGGCCCCACAATGATGACCGAGCTTTTTGCGCAGAGCGCTGACGTGAACATCGATACTGCGATCATAGGCGGACAACCGTCGACCGAGGGCTTTTTCCACCAACTCTTCTCGATTGATCACCTGTCCCGCTTGCCGCAGCAGCACTTCGAGCAGGGTGAATTCAACCGAAGTTAATTCGATCGGTTCTCCGTTTCGTTTAACACTGCGACTGACGGGGCTCAAGGTGACATCGCCTACGACCATTTCACCTGAGGGTGTCGCCGCTCCTGTTGATGACACCTCGGTGCGTCGCTGTATCGCCCGCACCCGCGCCACCAGTTCCCGCGGATTAAACGGTTTCGGCAAATAATCATCGGCGCCCAGTTCCAGACCGACAATCCGGTCGATATCGTCGCCGCGAGCGGTCAGCATGATCACCGGCAGTTTGCTGGTTGCGCGGATTTTACGCAGGACATCAAAGCCGTTCAGCCCCGGCAGCATCACATCGAGGACCACCAGCGCGTACTCCCCGGCCAGTGCCTGCGTTGCTCCCTGTTCGCCATGATTGATCGTTTCAACGGCAAAACCTTCACTGCTTAAGTAATCATCCAGCAGTTCGCAGAGTTCAATATCATCATCAATTACCAGAATTCGATTCACCATACTTATCTCTCCATTCATTTTTCCAGCATAGCGAAAATCAGCCTAAGTGGGTGTAAAGAAATGTAAATCCAGCCCAGGCATGCTAACGACAGCAACCATTGTCGATCTTGACAGAACTTTACACAAGCTACACAGCTCTTAACCCACTCTTTAGGTTCTTATCCCTATAGTGGAGTCATCAAAGCAAAACACACTCACAAAAAAACAGGAGAATCGTCATGAAAAAAAGAATTTTGGTTCCAGTCCTGATTGTCGGCACACTGTTGACCGG
>JAJRQI010000051.1 GCA_024280335.1 Deltaproteobacteria bacterium | reverse complement strand
TGGCAAATGGTTCAATGCAAAATCAGGCACTTACGGCATTGGTTCGACTTGCTGCTGCACCGACATATTATAATCTTTATTCAGCAGAAAACCTATATCTATTTGTTTTTATTGGGTAATCATGTTTTCGCCCAAGCACTACTTATCAAACAGCCCCTTCAGCAGCTTGCCGGCTTTCTCTTCGACCAGTTTATCGGCCCCGGCCGGCAGCGGAATTTGCTCCAGCTGTTTGCTCATCTGCTGCTGTACCTCCTTGACCTTTTTATCGACCTCGGCGGTCGCCTTGCCGATCATCTCGGTTTTGATGCTGTCGAGCCCTTTGAGTTCGCCCTTTAACAGACTGGCCAACTCAGGAGAAAGACTGCCCGAGCTTTTTGCGGCGGCGTCAAGGATTGCCTGGACAACCTTCTGCACCAACTCCTCCATCGGCATGCCGCCTTTGTCTTTGCCCAGGTCACGCAATTCGATCTTCGGCAGCACCAGGTTCACTTTGGTGCTGTGACCGAGCAGGTCAAGCGCTGCGTTCACCTGGACATTTTCGATCGTCAACCTCTCCAGCACGAACTTTTTACCCGGCCCGGCGGAGGCCGACGAACCGGCCGCAGAGGACGAACCGCTGAGTGATTTAATCCGATCGAGGATCGGCTGGATGTTGTTGGTTTTATCCTTCTGCTCCAGGTTGACCAGGATATCGGCAAACCGCACCTTGGGGATCACCACCGTGTCACCGCTGAGGGAATCGAGGGAAACAGCAAATTCACCGATCCCCAGACCCATAAACAGCGGCTGACTGAAACCGCGCGGGTTGGCAACATTCAGATCGTTGAAGCTGGCTTCACCGCTGAGCAGTGAGATATTGATCTGCTCCAGGGTGGTGGCAACGCCCAGTGCTTCGGTGCCGCCATACTCGATCGCTTTTTTTGCCATCGAGTCAACATAATATAAAAGAGCCCCCGCAGCCACGACCAGAACAACCAGCAGGACGACAACCAGTTTGAGGATTATTTTCATGCTCAGCTCCATTCACTTCGTAAAAGAAAAACTGCTTTGCCGCGAACAAAAAACTCTGCTGCTAATTATACCCTGTTCTACGATTCTTCAAGGCTTCTGGGGGATAAATCAGCATCCGCGTCCACCGACAGCATTTTTCCTGTCTTGATCCTCCCGCAACACTGAACTGCGGTATAATTACTAACTTCTGTCATTATTGGATGGAGCAGATATGCTGCGAACCCTGGTCGCTTTGAGTATTGTTCTGTTGGTCGGGCTGACCTGGCTGATCGCTGATCACTCGAAAGAGAAGGTCAGGCTGGGAGGTGGTCCCGAGGGCGGAACTTTTATCGTCTACGCCAATGAACTGGCTAAACTGCTACAACAGGAGCTCCCCGAGCTGCAATTCAAAGTCACCAGTTCCGGCGGCTCGGTTGCCAACCTGGACAATATCGAAGCAGGCAAAGTGGCGCTGGCCCTGGCATATGCAGGAGATGCGTACCTGGGTAGAAAGGGGCTGCTGAAAAACCACCAAATTCGCCAGAAGAACATCCAGGCGCTGGGACGCGTTTACGGTTCCACCGCACAACTGGTGGTGCTGAAAGAGAGCATTATCAAAACCCCGGAAGACCTGGTCAACCGGCGGGTTGCCATCGGCAGTTCCGGCTCTGGCGCAGCCCACAGCGCGGAACGCTATTTTCGCATTTTGGGCATCTGGGATGAAATAACCCCACTCTATATGGGCTACGATCTAGCCATGGAGGAATTGATCAGCAGACGCGCTCAGGCGGTCTGGCAGCTGGTCGGAGCACCCAGTGCGTCGATCGTCAACACCAACCGAAACCACCCCTTGCGCCTGATCGATCTATCCGAACTCGCCGAACAGAGTGACTTTCTGCTCGAGTACCCCTTCTATTCAAGGGTCAATATCCCTGCCGAAACCTATCATGGCCAGACCCAGCCGATCGACAGCTTTCAGGACAATACCCTGCTGGTGGCGCACCCCGGCACAGACTCGCAGCTGATCACCACCACCCTGCAGCTGCTGTTCAGCCCGGAAGGAAAGCAGCAGATGCTCAAGGCTCACCCGGTCGCCAAAGATTTGGAGCTACAGAAAGGGTTGCAGGGAATCCAGATCCCCCTGCATCCCGCCGCGGAAAAATTCTGGCGGGAGCAAGGAATTCTCAAATAATCCAGTGCCGACCCACCGTCTGCCGGTGGTCAGTCAACGGATGCAGCAGCCAGGCAAGCGGCACCGACGATTCCGGCCCGATTGCGAAACTGGGCCGGACGCAGTTCAGCCTGAACATCGAGCAGGGGAAAGAACTTCTCATGTTTGCGGCTGATTCCACCGCCAATGATTATCAACTCCGGCGAGAAAAGTCGTTCAACCAGCGCAAAAAAACGGTTCAGCCGCTTGGACCAGGCGTTCCAGCTCAACCCCTCTTTTTTGCGCACAGCGCCAGAAGCATAGCGTTCGGCCGGGCCGGCCTTCAGCCGCAAATGACCAAGTTCTGTATTGGGATAGAGGATTCCATTGCTGAAAAAAGCCGATCCAAGCCCTGTGCCGACGGTAATGACAATTGCTGTGCCGGCCCAATCTTTGCCGGAACCGAAACGCATTTCGGCCAACCCGGCAGCATCGGCATCATTGATCACCACGCAAGAGCTGCCGATCGCGGCCGTCAATAAAGCGCGGACATCGGTGCCGATCCAGCTGGCATCGATATTGGCCGCCGACTTCGCCACGCCGTTGGCGATCACTGCCGGAAACCCGCAACCGATCGGCCCCTGCCAATCGAACTGCTCAACCAGCTCAGCTACTGTTGCCGCGACCGCCTGCGGTGTCGCCGGTGAAGGTGTCGGCACGCGCAAACGCTCTGATTTAAGCTCGCCGCTGATCGTATCAACGATCGCACCCTTGATGCCACTGCCACCGATATCTATGCCCAAAACATCCATAATCAGCCACCCTTGTTAGAAGTGAATTTTGCGCAGCATTATAGCCGATTTCGTGCAGAAATCTTCCTTAAAAATAATTTTCCGGCGGCAACGGGCAAAAGACTTGATCGACAAACTTGACAAACTCTGCTTTTCAAATAGATATTATATATTAAGGCTCTTGCAACCGTCGTCTTCCCCGTGAAAACGGGGATCCAGCTTTTAGATCGTCCCCGAGAACTTCTGGATTCCCGCCCACGCGGGAATGACGGGCACTTGATTTTTCAGCCTTTTGCAAGAAGCTCATATTATATGCAATTCAGATGTTTAACACTTAGCGCCTGATCCCGTGCAGCGACAAAGGATCAAGCAAAGGAGAGAGCCATGGAAAAGTACCGTAGCGGTCATCTACCGCAGCCACCGAATCCAATCACCCTCCTGACCCCGAACAGCCGTAAACCGGTCTGGATTGACCCTCTGATGAACTGCGACCAGTGCAAGTACAGCGATCAGGATGTCGACACCTTCCCCTGTGCAAAGTGCCATACCCGCGATTAATCTCCAGAACGGCCGCAACAAAGTGAACCCTTTGTTCCAAGGACAAAGGGTTTTTTTATGCCGAAAATTGGTTTATGCTGGGTGACCATCTCATCAACAGCCTCCCGAGGTTTTGAAACTCAACCAACCAGTAAACCGGACAGCGAATGATTCCTGAAACCAATCCAAATAAGAGTATTTTAAACGGTGTCTTCCTCGGCTACTTTGTGCTGCTGCTGCACATTCTGTTGATTCTGGGGCTGGGAGTCACCGTCGTTCTGATCAAGGGGATTTATGATTTCAGATGGCTGGTTTTCATCGTCGGGATCAGCCTGATCATCGGCTCTGGATATCTCTTCTACAGACGCCTGAAAGATAGCAATCGCAGCTTGCGCGAAGCGATGAACGATCCGGCCTTGCGCGATCGAACCCTGGAGATCAGTCTGCTGGGCGGGATGGCTTCGGTCAAATTAGGGCATAAGGATGGGTCCGTCAAACAGATCGAGGTCAGCAACAGAGAGGAACTCCGCCAACTGGAAGCACCACAGATTTCGCAGGTTCAGGAGTTGGGCGAACTGGTCATCATGCTGGAGAAAGACCTGCTGACCCCAGAGGAATTCAACCGGATGAAGAAAAAACTGATCGAAAAGCCGACCGACTGCTGAGCGCGTTCCGCCGCGCAAACCGGCAATCGGTCAACCTTCACGGCCTGTCACAATCAACAAGTTGACCTGCAACAGATTTAATCCGCCACCAGGGGATATTTAATCTTGCGGAAAAAGAAAAGATGGGGTAAGTTTCGCTCCGCTTCAACAACAACCACTACGGGGGTGTAGCTCAGTTGGTTAGAGCGCTAGCCTGTCACGCTAGAAGTCGCGAGTTCGAGTCTCGTCACTCCCGCCATAATAAATCCAGGCGATCCTTTTACAGGGTCGCCTTTTTTATTGTTCCATTACGCTAGTGAAAACTATGGACTTTAGTCCAAGTCTTTCAGGTGCTACTCATTTTTTGTCATTCCCGCGCAGGCGGGAATCCAGTGGTTTTATGAGGCGTGGATCCCCGCATTCGCGAGGATGACGATCTTTGCCTTTGATTTTAAGGGACTTTCAGTCCCCTCCGAACCTCTGCACTTTCAGTGCAGAGGTGTTCAGTTTGTAGCTGTCAGGATAAACTAAGAAAGCTATCCACCCGCCTGAACTCAATTATCATGGGGTCGGTGTCTCCTGCATATTGGCACAGAGGGACACCCGAAAAAGAGTCCTGTCTAATCCACCTTCTCAAGCTCCTTTTCCCGAGGAGATTTTCCGACCGAACGGATTGAGATAATTTTATTCAGCATGTCAAACCAGAATGGAGCTCCCAGAGAAGCTGCCGCTATCGTGATCAGCAATCCGGCAAGCTTGCTTAACAAAGAGATAAATTTCTGCGCACCAGTTGAGGTTTCATCCGTCCAGACCTTGATAAATCCGTCACCCTCCCAGCCCAAAGACAATCCCAATCCGGCGGTCGCTTTGATTTTTGCAGCGACATTCTCGAATCTCTCACCGGGAATCACCAAGGAGTTATCCTGTGCACTTTGTTGACGAACAAAGTGTCCCGCTTGTGCGGCCAGGGCCTGTCGCATGACCGAGTCGGTCGACAGCTGCCGAGAAATCTGTAGCGTATCGGCATTGGCCAGCAACACCAGTAGCGTCGCCAGAATCACAATCATTTTGTGAGTATGGCGCTTGTACCAACCGGAGACCCGGTCCATGGCATGATCGAACCATATTTCGAGCTTCTCATTCAGCCCAGAAATATCGCCCTCCATTTCCGCAACCATCGCGAGTAAAATGCGCTGCAGATCGGAGTTATCTTCCAAGTTCTCAGAAATTTTCTGGAACAGATACTCTTTGCTCCTGATTTCACCCTTTTCCATTGGCGCAACCAGATCGAGCAAAGCGCGAGCAAATATGGCGGGCGGGATATAGGAGGGACGAGTTCCATCTTCCCGCAAGGCCCGAATCAAAGGGTGAGCGTAAAACAGGTTGACAACGCTATCCTCCACCCCCGAAACCGGGCATTTCAGCTCATTGCTGTGATTGAGAAGATTCCTGATACCGCGCTCAAGATGTTCGCGCCGATGGTCCCGCCAACCGGCGATCAATTCATTCAACGCAGTACACACCAAAGCAAAAAGCAGATAAACGAAACCCAGGCCGATAACAAGATCCAGAATATGCGAACCTAACATATCTTCCACTCCTCCAATGCAGATGGGCGGTCAAAAGGCAAAAAGCGGCATTGGTCAGTAACTGATCAGGCTCAGCTCTCACGCCTGCGCAAATCGCCAGAAAGCAGCCATTCGCATTAAAACTTTAGAAATCATTAAGGGCTTTGTCAAATGAGCCGGCAAATTGCTATTTTTTCAACAAACGGCAAAGACGGTTCTGCGCGCCAATAAATTAAATGCTACCATTAGAGTCAATAATCCAAGTCATGAATCCCACCACTTCGGGAGGTGATAATGGACAATCTGGAGCTGCGCAACAACAGAACCATCATTCTCAACCACGGATCTCCCGAGCAAAAACGGGAGGAGATCCGTGATTATTTTCATAAAACCTTCAGCATCGATGAACAACTCTATGAGACTCTCGCCAGCAACGATGCTTTCTACCTGCGCGCCGAACCGCTGCGCCATCCGCTGATTTTCTATCTCGGCCACACGGCAAGCTTCTATATCAACAAGCTGAGCAGCGCCCAAATCATCAGCAAACGGATCAACCCGCGCTTCGAGGCGATGTTCGCCATCGGCGTCGATGAAATGTCCTGGGACGACCTGGATGAAGCAAACTACGACTGGCCAAGCGTAACCGAGGTCAAGGAGTACCGGCAGCAGGTACGACAGCGGGTCGATCAGGTCATCACCGAGCTGCCGCTGCAGCTGCCGATCGACTGGGACAGCCCGTTCTGGACGATCATGATGGGGATTGAGCACCAGCGCATCCACCTGGAGACCTCTTCGGTGATCATCCGCCGACTGCCGTTGGCACAGGTACGCCAGCTGCCGCTCTGGGAGATCTGCAACGAATCGGGTCAAGCACCGAAAAACCTGCTGCTTCCGGTTACCGGCGGCCTGGTCGAGCTGGGGAAAAGTAAACAGCCTCCGCTCTACGGCTGGGACAACGAGTTCGGTCGACATCGCTTTGCGGTCGAGGATTTTCAAGCCGGCAAGTATCTGGTCTCCAATCAGGAGTATCTGGAGTTTGTCGCAGCGGGCGGTTACCGCGACCAGCAGTTCTGGACGGAGGAGGGCTGGCGCTGGCTCGGTTTTTCCCGGGCCGAACAGCCGCTGTTCTGGATCAAACGGGGGGCTGGCTATAAATTCCGTACCATGGCGCAGGAGATCGAGATGCCCTGGGACTGGCCGGTCGAGGTCAACTACCTGGAGGCCAAGGCGTTCTGCAACTGGCAGGCGAACAAGAGCGGGCTGTCGATCCGCCTGCCGACCGAGGATGAATGGTACCGCCTGCGCGATCAGCTGGAACTGCGTGACCAGCCCTACTGGGAGCAAGCGCCAGGCAACATCAACCTGGAATACTGGGCGTCCTCCTGCCCGGTGAATCGCTTCCGTCAGGGCGATTTTTATGACCTGGTCGGCAATGTCTGGCAGTGGACAGAAACCCCGATCGGCGGCTTCGAGGGTTTTGCAGTTCATCCCCATTACGATGATTTTTCCACCCCGACCTTCGATACCCAGCATAACCTGCTCAAGGGCGGCAGCTGGATTTCCACCGGCAACGCAGCGACCCGCGACAGCCGCTATGCCTTTCGGCGGCACTTCTTCCAGCACGCCGGCTTCCGCTATATTGCCTCGGAACAGCCGGTCGAGAAGCCGGAAGCGATGTATGAAAACGACGCAGCGGTGGCCCAGTATTGTGACGCCCACTACGGAGCAGACAAGTTCGGTATCGGCAATTTCCCACAGCGGCTGGCACAGCTCTGCTTCGCGGCACTGGAGGGGCGGCCGAAGCGGCGAGCGCTGGACATCGGCTGCGCCGTCGGGCGTGGCTGCTTCGAACTGGCGAAACAGTTCGACCTTGTCTCCGGCATCGACTTCTCCGCCCGCTTCATCCGCATCGCTTACCAACTGCAGGAAAAGGGGGTAATTCACTACCAGTTGCCGGAAGAGGGGGAAATCGTCTCCTATCACGAAAAGCGCCTCGCTGACCTCGGCCTGCAGGGGACCGGCGCGCGGATCGAGTTTTCTCAGGGCGATGCCCACAACCTCAAACCGCAGTACACCGACTACGACCTGATCCTCGCCGGCAACCTGATCGATCGGCTCTACGAACCGGCGCGCTTTCTAACGACCATCCACCAGCGGCTCAAAATCGGCGGGCTGCTGGTCCTGGCCTCCCCCTACACCTGGCAGGAGGAGTACAGCAAAAAAGAAAACTGGCTCGGCGGCATCCGCAAGGCGGGTGAACCCTACACCAGCCTGCAAGGGTTGCACGAGCTGCTTGAAGCGCATTTCACGCGGGTTGGAGAACCTCGGGATGTCGAGTTCGTCCTTCGCGAAACCGCGCGCAAATTTCAGCACACGGTCTCGCAGCTGACCATCTGGGAGCGCAACCGGTGAGCCGGTTCGCTGCGTCATTGTATTGCCGGAGGGAAAGAGTAGAGTAACTATTCGGTCCCTCGAAGAATGACCTCGCGCTGCCACTACAAGGGGCGCATGAACCCATCATTGGGGCTTGACTGACGCCATCCTGGCGCCAGACACACTTGAAGTAGGCACCCCGAGGCCACCAAGCTGAATAATTACCAAAAGAGTTTCCTGTCGCACCGATTATATTGTCCGCCATCAACCACGGAGCAGCGGCAAGAACTGCAAGCAAGCACAAGCTATCCAGATTAAGGAATCCCAATGCGATTATATTTTCTGCCGCCACTGACCAGCCTCCTGTTGCTGTTTTTTCTCGGCCCTGCCGTACTGTCCGCTGCACCTGACAAAGCGCCCGAAGCTAAAAAATCGGGGCCGCCAGCGATGCTGGTGGAAGTTAACGAAATCACCCGTGGAACGGCTGAACCGATGGTCGATCTGGTCGGCACCATCCGCTATGCCCGGGTATCACGGGTCGCCACTGAAGTCTCCGGGATCGTCGAAAAAATCAACTTCCGCGAAGGCGCCAGAGTTAAAGTCGGCCAACCACTGGTGCAACTCCGCTCGGACCTGCGGGAAGCCAGGGTTACCGGAACCCGCGCCGAGTACCAACAGGCACAGATCGAACTGGAGCGCGCGCGTAAAGATCTGAACCGGGTCAAGGCGCTCTTTTCAGATAAGTTGATCTCCGAATCGCTTTATGATGAAAACCACTACCGGGTGCTCGCTCAGGAAAAACGGGTTGCAGCCCTCAAGGCAACCCTCGACCTTCAGCTGTTGGAAATAAAAAAGACCCGGATTCACGCGCCGTTCAGTGGCCTGGTTCAAGAGAAATTAACCGAACAGGGCGAATGGATTGCCGACGGCGGCCAGATTGCCGTAATTGCTGATGATCAACAGATCGAAGTGGAGATCGATGTGCCCCGGCGCCTGCTCAACTTTTTGCCACCCGGCCGCCAGATATCAGTCCGCAGCGGCGGACAAACCTATGTCGGGCACTTCGTCCATTTCATCCCCCAGGGTGATGTTGCGACCCGGACCTTCACGGTTAAATTGGCACTGGACAAGGCCGAAGGCTTGATCGAAGGGATGGAGGCACTCGCAAGCCTGCCCGACGGACCGAAACTGAACAGCCTGATGGTCCCACGCGATGCCGTCCTCAAACTGTCCGGCAAACAGATCATCTTCCTCGCCGTTGAGGAAAAAGCAAAAATGGTCCAAGTACAGATCCATGGTTATCAGGGGATGCAGGTCGCTATCGAAGGACCTGAACTGACCGAAGCGCAGCAAGTGATCGTCAAAGGCAACGAGCGGATTCGCGACGGTCAGGCAATCAGATTCAGTCACTGAGTGACAAGTCACCCGACACTGCTTTTCTATCGGATCACTGAACCAGAAGTGCATAGTGTTATTATCGGGACTGAAAGTCCCCTTACAAGCAAAGTCAAAACCCGCTTCAATCGTCATCCTCGCGAAGGCGGGGATCCAGCCCCACGACAAACCCTGGATTCCCGCCTTCGCGGGAATGACGACAAACGAGTAGCACCTGAAAGGCTTGGACTAAAGTCCATAGTTTTTACAGCGTGATGGATCAATAAACATGGATATTATCCGTTTCTCCATTTTAAAACCGGTCACCATTTTAGCCGGGATCATCATGGTGCTGATGTTCGGCATCATCAGCCTCACCAGGTTGCCCTATCAACTCAGCCCGACGGTAATCGAACCGGAAATCCAGGTTAAAACCACCTGGCGCGGTGCGACCCCTTACGAGATTGAACGGGAAATCATTGAAGAGCAGGAAGATACCCTGAAAGGGCTGCCCGATCTGATCGAGATGGAGAGCGAGGCGCGCAACGGTCAGGGCAGCGTAACCCTGCGCTTTAAGGTCGGCACCAGCGTTGAGCAAGCGCTGCTGCGCGTCACCAACAAAATCAACGAAGTCCCCTCCTACCCCGCCGGAGTCGACAACCCGGTGGTCAACGCCTCCGGTGCCACCGCGTCGCCGGTGATCTGGATAATCCTGAAAACCACTGACGGCAACCAGCGCTCGGTGCAAAGCTATAAAACCTTTTTTGAGGATGAGGTTCGTCAGCATATCGAACGGGTCAAAGGGGTCTCCGATCTGTTTATCGGCAGCGGCACTGAAGAGGAGATGCATGTCATCATCAGTGCCGAAAAACTGGCCGCCTACGGCTTGACCATCAATGACGTAATCGCCGCCATCCAGAGTGAAAACATCAATGTGTCCGCAGGAACACTGGGGGTCGGCCGGCGTGATTTCCGCATCCGCACCACCGGTGAATTCAAATCACCCGAAGAAATCGGCGCGGTGGTGCTGCGCTCCACCGTTCAACAACGGGTATTGCTCGCCGATCTGGCTGAAATTCGGCCAGACTATGCCAAGAAAAATTCGGTGGTTCTGCACAACGGCACCCCCGGCATCGCTATCGGTGTGCGCCCGGAAGCGGGCACCAATATTCTCGAAATGACCAATCGGGTCGAAGACCGCTACCGGTGGCTGAATGAAAACACCCTGGCAACAAAAGGGCTCTATCTCGATTGGGTCTACGACCAGCGCTTTTACATCAACGGCGCTATCGATCAGATCAAACAAAACATCCTGTTCGGCGGCTTGCTGGCGGTCGGGGTGCTGCTGCTATTTCTGCGCAGCATTCGCGCCACCATTGTTGTCGCCACCTCGATCCCGATCAGCATTATCGGCACCTTCATCTTTCTTGATCTGTTAGGGCGCAACCTGAACGTCGTCAGCCTGGCGGGAATCGCCTTTGCCGTCGGCATGCTGGTCGACAATGCGATTGTCGTCATCGAGAATATCGATCGTCACCGGCAGATGGGCAAAGCTGCTTTCGATGCCGCACTGGATGGCACCAAAGAGGTCTGGGGCGCAGTGCTCGCCTCGACCATCACCACCGTGGCGGTCTTTTTGCCGGTGGTCTTTATTCAGGAGGAAGCGGGGCAGTTGTTCCGCGACATTGCCATCGCCGTAGTTGCGGCCGTCAGCTTGAGTCTGTTTGTTTCCGTCTCGGTCATCCCGATGTTTTCTTACCGACTGTTCCGCGGCAAAGAGGGGAAAACCACCCCCAATATCCCATTGCTCGACAACCTCGGTCGACGCCTCTCGAACGGACTGATGGCGCTGGTCACTCTGGCAATCCGCAACTGGCTGACCCGGGCTGCCACCATCTGTCTGCTGACCGGCCTGGCGGTCGCCTCGGTCTGGCTGTTAACGCCGAAGATGGAATATCTGCCGCAGGGCAATCGTAATCTGGTCCTCAACATTCTGGTACCGCCGCCGGGCCTCTCCACCGCAGAGCGGGTCAATATCGGCGAACGTTTCTTCGCGATGGCCGCGCCGCACATCGGAGCCGATGTCGATGATGTTCCGGCGATTAAAAATATGTTTTACGTCGGTTCCGAAGGCTTCATGATCGCTGGTGCGATCAGTGAACACTGGGATCGTGCCGGCGACCTGCTGCCCTTCTTTACCCGTTTGATCTACAGCATTCCGGGGATGTACGGCGTCAGCCTGCAACCGGGGGTTTTTGAGTCGGGACTCGGTGAAGGGCGGGCGATTAAACTGAATATCAGCGGCAATGACCTGAACCGGATCGTCGCCGCCGCCGGGACCCTGTTCGGCATGATTCGCGGCCAGCTGGCAGGCGGTCAGGTGCGGCCGATCCCGTCGATCGAGCTGACCTACCCGGAAACCCGTATCATCCCGGACCGCGACCGCTTGCGGGCCAACGGCATGTCGACCCGCGATCTGGGTATCGCCCTCGATGTACTGATGGACGGCCGGGTGGTCGGCGACTACAAACAGGAGGGGAAAAAGAAGATCGATCTGATCCTGAAAGCGGATGATCGGCAGATCCCGACCCCGCAGGCGCTCTTTCAAGCCAACCTGGCAACCCCGGGCGGCAAGATTGTCCCGATCTCGACCCTGGCCAGACTGGAGCAGACCACCGGCATGGCGCTGATCCGCCACCTGGAGCGGGCCAGGACCGTTACCCTGCAGATCACCCCGCCGAAATCGATGCCGCTACAGACAGCCATGGAAATCATCGAGCAACAGATCCTCCCGCAGGTGCGCGGTATGGGCCTGCTCGACGGTCTGCAGGTCGCTATGAGCGGCGCGGCCGACAAACTGGTCGAGACCCGCGAAGTGCTGCAGTGGAATTTTCTGCTGGCAATCCTGATCGCGTATCTGCTGATGGCGTCGCTGTTCAGCAATTTTATTTACCCGCTGATTATCATGCTGACCGTGCCGCTGGCCGGAGCCGGTGGCTTTATCGGCCTGAAGCTGCTGAATATCTTCATCATCCCGCAGCCGATGGACGTACTGACCATGCTAGGTTTCGTCATCCTGGTCGGCGTGGTGGTCAACAACGCGATCCTGATTGTCCATCAGGCGCTGAACAATTTTCACGCCGGCGGCATGGATTATCAGGCGGCGGTCCTCGAATCGACCCGCAGCCGCCTGCGCCCCATCTACATGAGCGCCACCACCAGTATCTGCGGGATGTTGCCGCTGGTACTGATCCCCGGAGCAGGTTCAGAGCTCTACCGCGGACTCGGCAGCGTCATTCTTGGTGGGCTGGCGGTTTCGACCGTTTTTACTGTCTTTGTCATTCCGGCCATTCTGATCTTTGTCATCCGCATGGAAAAACGTAAAACCGGGCAGGAGGAAAACTGAGGCGCACGCGATGTGACAAACCAAGGGAAAAATGGTTGAATTACGGCACCTATTCAGCCAGATGGCCTCGATGCCCATTTCAAGTGTGTCTGGCGCCAGGATGGCGTCAGTCAAGCCCCAGGGATGGGTTTACGCGGCCCTTGGAATGGGTAGCGCGAGGCCATCCAACGCGGTGCTGAATAGTTACGAATTAAGCAGCGGACCGGCTGACCACCTTTTGCTTACGGGAGTAGCGCATGACGATTCATCACGGGCCGATTGAGGAACGTATCGACTGGCTGCGGGAACTGGCGCGGCGGCATACGGCTGAATTCCGCAGCCCTGAAGCCTGCCTGGCGCGGGAGCACTATCTGGCGCAACATCCGACGGCGATCGTGGCACTCAAGTGCATGGATGGCCGCATCAACATCCCGATCGTCACCAACACCCCGCCGGGAATCCTGCAGGCGTTTCGCAATCTCGGCGGCATGTTCGACCTCGGCTGGCCGTACTTGGGCGAAGTTCTGGCAAACCATGTGCAACGGATGGTCACCGCCGGCCGTCAGGTCCTGATTATCATCACCTATCACTTTTCCCGTGGCAACGCCCAGCGCGGTTGCGCCGGTTTCGACTACGACACCGAAGCTGCGCTGGCGCACACCCGCACCATCAAGCGACAGGCCGAACAGATCTTCGGCAGCAAACATGGCACCGTCTACCCGCTGATCTGCGGCTTTGAAACGGACGAGGATGCGCTGCTGCTGCACGGCGTTGATGGTCAGCTGCTCGATCTTTCGACCGTCGCTCCGGAGCAGGCAAGCAGTCTCGGCCCACGGCTGTCGGCACTCTATCCCGACATGCCGGAGCAGATACACATCGACCTGCTGCGATTGTTGCGGGGCAATCTGCAGTGGATCAACCAGATGCGTAAAACCTGCCGTCTGCTGGAGATTGAACATCGTGAATGGCTAATCTGCCTGGGACGGGGTTTTGATTTTCTCCACACCCCCAACCTGGCGTTGATTATCGGTCCCTACAGCCCCGACTTGACCGACCCGATCCGCAAGGCTGCCGGGATTATCGAGGCCAACATGCAGGCCGGACGAATCCCGGACGATGGATTTCTCCTGTTCACGTCAACCCCTTACGATGAAATCGGTGTCGATCGGGCGCGCGCCGAGTTGAAATCACGCTTTCTGGCCAATTATGCCGCCGAGGTAATCCGCAACCACTTCCCTGCCCTCGCCGAGCGGATGCACAGCAAAACCGCTGTGCTTTCCTGGCGGTCGCGAGAGCTGGATATTTTACCGGGGAAATAGCCACAAAAAAATCCGCCCGAGATACTTCCGAGCGGACTTTTTTTGTGGCTATCAATCGCTGCGATTACCAGTTTTCTCCAAGCAGTTCGAAATGAGCCTGCGGATGGATACAGGCCGGGCAGAGCTCCGGGGCGCTGTTGCCGCTGTGTAGAAAACCGCAATTTCGACAACGCCAGGTAACCGCCTCTTCGCGTGCAAACGCCCGGCCGTTCTCGATATTGGCGAGCAGATCACGATAGCGTTTTTCATGCTGTGTTTCAGCGATGGCGATCATCTCCCAAGCTGCGGCGACCTCCGGGAAACCCTCGTTACGGGCAACCGCAGCAAAAGCGGGATAAAGCTCTGTATGCTCCTCATGCTCCCCGGTTGCGGCGGCCAGCAGATTTTCTGCGGTACTGCCCATCTTTCCCGCCGGATAGATGGCGGTGATCTCCAGATCTCCCCCTTCGAGAAACTTGAAAAAACGCTTGGCGTGTTCCTTCTCCTGATTGGCAGTCTCTTCAAAGATGTCGGCAATCTGCACGTAGCCCTCTTTTTTCGCGATGCTGGAAAAATAAGTATAGCGGGTCCGCGCCTGACTCTCTCCGGCGAAGGACTTCAATAGATTTTTTTCGGTTTCGGTTCCCTTGATACTGTTCATCGGATTTTCCTCCCGTTGTTGCTTGTTAATGACCTGCCGGCCGGCAGGTCCGTTTATTGACGGTCTTGAATCCTCTATTGCTCAGCGATTGCAATCCCCATCGCGGCAGCCACACCCTGACCGTATTCGGGATCGGCTTGCAGACAGTTGTCGATATGACGCCGCTTGATCTCGTTCGGTGCATCCCCCATGGCGCGGGCGGTATTGCCGAACAGAACCTGCTGCTGCTCGGCGCTCATCAGCCGAAACAGGTTTCCGGCCTGCTCATAGTAGTCATCATCTTCGCGATGATTCCAGTGATCAGCGGCCCCTTCGAGATGCTGCGGCGGTTCGGCAAAGCCAGGCTGCTCCTGCCACTCGTCGTAGCTGTTCGGCTCGTAACCCAAGGTACTGCCATGATTACCGTCCACCCGCATCGCGCCGTCCCGATGAAAGCTGTGAAAGGGGCAGCGAGAAGCGTTAACCGGAATCTGCTGGTGGTTGACGCCCAGCCGGTAACGTTGGGCATCGCCGTAGGCAAACAGCCGCCCCTGCAACATCTTGTCGGGGGAAAAACCGATCCCCGGAACAATGTTGGCCGGATTGAATGCGGCCTGTTCTACATCGGCAAAATAGTTCTCCGGGTTGCGGTTCAGTTCCATGATCCCGACATCGATCATCGGGTAGTCGCCGTGCGGCCAGATTTTGGTCAGGTCGAAGGGATTAAAGGGACAGTTGGCGGCATCCGATTCCGGCATAATCTGGATCTGCAGTTTCCAACGCGGGAAATCTCCCGCTTCGATGCTGTCATAAAGGTCGCGCTGATGGCTCTCGCGATCCTTGCCGACCAGAGCCTCAGCTTCGGCATCGTTCAGACACTTGATCCCCTGTTCGGTTTTAAAGTGGAACTTGACCCAGTGGCGCTCACCGGCAGCATTGAGCAGGCTGAAGGTATGGCTGCCGTAACCGTTCATGTGCCGATAAGACAGCGGGATGCCCCGCTCACTCATGGTGATGGTCACCTGGTGCAACGCTTCCGGCAGCAGCGTCCAGAAATCCCAATTATTTCGCGCACTGCGCAAATTGGTGCGCGGATCACGTTTGACCGCATGGTTGAGGTCAGGAAACTTGAGTGGATCTTTCAGAAAAAAGACCGGGGTGTTATTACCGACCAGATCCCAGTTGCCCTCCTCGGTATAAAACTTCATGGCGAAGCCGCGTATATCGCGCTCGGCGTCGGCCGCGCCCCGCTCTCCTGCAACCGTCGAAAATCGCACAAACAGCTCAGTCTGCTTGCCGACCGCAGAGAAGATCTTTGCCTTGCTGTACTTGCTGATGTCATGGGTGACGGTAAAGGTTCCGAAGGCACCGGAGCCCTTGGCATGCATACGCCGCTCGGGGATCACCTCACGGTCAAAGCTGGCCAGTTTTTCCAAAAACCAGACATCCTGCAGCAATTGCGGCCCGCGGGGTCCGGCGGTCATGACGTTCTGATTATCGACGACCGGGGCACCTGCATTGTTGGTCAATTTTTTCTTCATCGTTTTCTCTCCTGTTCTGTGTTGAGTGCAAACGCTGATTTTTTGTTGATTTGACACAGCAGACTTAATTAATAACGCATCAAGTCTCTGCTGCAACCGAAGGAAACCGATAAGTATTCATATTATTTAGTAATAGTTCTTATCTGGATGGAAAGAAATATGGCTCGTCAGCAGAATCTGTGGAGATACTCAGGTTCCGGTAACTTGCCAAGTTCGTGATATAAGGCGATTTGTAAGCATTTTAGGGTTCTGAAGCCGTAGGCTTTTCTCATAGTGAGTTTTGCCTTGAGGTTCATGCC
>JAJRQI010000050.1 GCA_024280335.1 Deltaproteobacteria bacterium | reverse complement strand
GCATGAACCTCAAGGCAAAACTCACTATGAGAAAAGCCTACGGCTTCAGAACCCTAAAATGCTTACAAATCGCCTTATATCACGAACTTGGCAAGTTACCGGAACCTGAGTATCTCCACAGATTCTGCTGACGAGCCAATTATCATTCAGCACCAAAGCAACTTCGGAATCGAGGGCGGCCCCTCTCTCTCGCCCGCCAAGCATAGCGATCTGCTTGCCGAGTTGCTCAGACTCGCTGCGCCACTGTGCCGCATCAGCGGCCTCGGCATGTTCTCTGATCTGCCAGTCGAGCTGCTTCTTTTTGTACTTGTACTCTTCCTGCAGCTGCCACTGTCCCTGACTCAGTTCCGGCGCCGCAATTCGGAGCGGCAAACCGTAGAACAGGAGCAGACAACGGATCTGCGGTCCTTCGTGGGCGGCCAGATAGGCACGCAATGGGGAAATCAGTTTCTGCAGATAGTCTTCACGGCTGAAATCCTCCTGATCAGGAAGATCGACCGACAACAGATTCGCGGCCGGAATCTGCCGCTGCTTCTGGTAATAGCGGGCCAGCTCAAGCCCGGCAGGGACATTGCGGTTAACGATCAGCAGGATTTCTTCCGGCTGCAAAGCCAGACTGGGCTGCGCTGAAAACAGCAGCAGGATGAAGAACAGAAGTGAAAGCGGTCGGCAATACATATCAATGGTCCCGACTCATAACAGGGTAAAAAGCACTTATTCCTTGTCGCGCAACTCCAGTGATTCTCTGTAAACCTCACTGCCGGGCAGGCCGAACTCCTTGGCCACCTGTTTGACAATCTGCTTCCAGCTCAGATCGGTTTCTTCATGCCAGCGGGTCAATGCATCCCTGACCGTCCCTTCCGGCTTGCGCAGTGCTGCCGGTCCGAGCAGCAGCACCAGTTCACCACGGACCCGATCCGTCGAGAAGTGCGCCAACGCCTCGGCGGCAGTTCCGGCGAACAACTCTTCGTGCCGTTTGGTCAACTCACGGGCGATTGACAGCTGCCGGTCGGCACCGCAAATTTCTACGATATCCCGCAGCGCAGCCTGCAACCGGTGGGGAGTTTCGTAGCAGGCAACCGTCTGCCGCTCAGCGTTAAACTGTTCAAGGAGCAGCCTTCGGCCATGACTTTTGGCCGGCAGAAAACCGACAAAGCGGAAGGCATCGGTCGGCAAGCCGGCGATCGACAGAGCTGCCACCAACGCCGAAGGGCCGGGAACGGCAACCACTTGAACTCCGGCGGCGCGGCAACGGGAGACCAACCGGTAGCCGGGATCGGCAATACAGGGGGTACCGGCGTCGGAGATCAGCGCCAGCGATTCCCCCTGCTGCAGCCGTGCAAGCAACTGCTCGGCGCGGGCGGTTTCATTGTGTTCGTGGTACGAAATCAGCGCGGTTTTAATCGCGTAGTGATCGAGAAGTTTGCGGCTGTGGCGAGTATCCTCGGCAGCAATCAAGGCGACCTCCTGCAAGATCCGCACGGCCCGGTAGGTCATATCCTCCAGATTGCCGATCGGCGTCGCCACGACAAACAGGCTGCCGCTCACGCAAGCCCCTCCAGCTGCTGCAGCCAGAGGTTGACTGCGGCATCGCTCGGCATCCGCCAATCACCGCGCGGCGACAACGCGACGCTGCCGACTTTGGGCCCGTCCGGCAAACAGGAGCGCTTGAACTGTTGCGAGAAGAAACGACGGTAGAATTGCCGCAACCAGTGCAGCAGTTCTTCGCGCGGCAGATCGGTGAACGCCTGTTCAGCAAGTAGCAACACCTTTTTCGGCGCAAAATGCATCCGAACCACCTGGTAGAGGAAAAAGTCGTGCAGTTCGTAAGGGCCGACCAGCTTTTCGGTCAGTTGACCGATATTACCGTCGGCGTCGGGCGGCAACAGTTCCGGCGACACCGGCGTGGCACAGATATCGGCCAGCAGCTGCGAGGTCCGGCCGCTGAATTCAACCTGGGCACACCAGTCGACCAGATAGCGCACCAGGGTCTTCGGCACCCCGGAATTGACGCCGTACATCGACATGTGATCGCCGTTGTAGGTACACCAGCCGAGCGCCAACTCCGAGAGATCGCCGGTGCCGATCACCAGCCCGCCGACCTGATTGGCGAGATCCATCAGGATCTGGGTTCGCTCGCGGGCCTGACTGTTTTCATAGGTGATGTCGTGACAGGTTTCATCCTGACCGATATCCGCGAAATGCTGCAGTACCGCCGCGTCGATCGGAATGGTCCGCAGTTCGGTCCCCAGCAGTTCAGCCAGCCCTTCGGCGTTGCTTCGGGTCCGTTCGGTGGTACCAAAACCGGGCATAGTAATCGCGATGATGCCCCGTCGATCCAGACCGAGCCGGTCGAAGGCTTTGACCGTGACCAGCAGCGCCAGCGTCGAGTCGAGGCCACCGGAGAGGCCGATCACGATTTTTTCGCTGCCGGTGTGCCGCAACCGTTTAACCAGTCCGCTGGTCTGCAGCAGGAAGATCTCCTGACATCGGGCGTTACGTTCAGCATCATCGGGCGGCACGAAGGGGGTTCGCGCCAGCGGTCGGCGCAACTCAAAAACCGGGCTCGGCGTAAGGCAAAACGGTTGGATACGGAAGTTATGTTCCGGGTGACCGCTGGCAAAGCTGCTGTTGCGTTGCCTCTCACCGATCAAGCGTTGCAGATCGACATCGGCAATCGCCAGCTGACTATCGAACTGGAAACGTTCGGTTTCGACGAGAATCTGGCCGTTTTCCGCAATCAATGAGTGGCCGGAGAAGACCAGGTCGGTACTCGATTCGTTCGGCCCAGCTGAAGCGTAAGCGTAAGCTGCCAGGCAGCGCGCAGATTGAGACGAGACCAGCGCCCGGCGATAGGCTTCCTTGCCGAGAATTTCCGGACTGGCGGAAAGGTTTAGCAGCAGGGTTGCACCGACCAGGGCCTGCGAGCCGCTCGGCGGCGCAACCGCCCAGGCATCCTCACAGATTTCGATCCCGAGCAGGCACTCGGGATAATCGGCGGCGCGAAACAACAGATCATCACCGAACGGGATCTGCTGGTTATCGAGCAGAAAATAGTTACTGCTGCGTTCGGTGGCTGAACAGAACCAGCGCTGTTCATAGAACTCACCGCTATTCGGCAGGAAAGTTTTCGGCACCGCACCACAGATTTCACCGTTTGCGATCAACACCGCGCAGTTAAACAGCCGGCCAGAAACCGATAGTGGCGCCCCGACGACCAGCGTCAGCTCCTCCTCGGCACTGAACCGAGCCAGTTCGGTCAGCCCCAGTCCAACCCTGGCCTGCAGCGACTGTTGAAAAAACAGATCGGCGCAGGTGTAGCCGGTGAGACAAAGTTCGGGAAAAACTAACAGGCGGCACTGCTGTTGACCGGCCTGCCGGGCGATTTTGCAGATCTTCTCCAGATTGAACTCGACATCGGCGACCCGGAGTTCGGGGGTTACTACTCCAAGTCGTAACATACCGTAATCAGCCAAGTTGATCGAGTTTTCAAGCGCAGTCACTGGTATCTCCTGAGATCAAGTCAAGCCGAACGCGTCCGGCAGATGGGTAATTTCTATCCTCCCGTCAGCTTTGCACAGAATCGCGATAACATCGAAGCGTGGCTGCAGATTCCCCTGATTGCCCCGGCCCAGATACCACTGGGCAGTACGGATGATCTGCTGTTGCTTGCGCTTACCGACCGCCTCCTGCGGGGTGCCGAAAGCAATTCCGCGCCGGGTCTTCACTTCAATGAATAGCAGATTTTTACGCTGGCGGGCGATAATATCGATCTCGCCGACCGGCGCCCGGTAATTGCGGGCGAGAATCTTCATCCCCTGCCTGCGCAGAAAAGCAACCGCCTGATCCTCCCCCCAGGCCCCTAAAGCCAGCCGCTGTTCGCTCACAATTATCCTCTCAAGTACTCTCTGACCCCGGCAAAAGTTTTTCGATGATGACGGCTCGGGCCGAACTTGATAATCGCCTGCCGATGCTGTACTGTGCCGTAACCTTTATGTTTAGCAAATGCGTAATCAGGATGTTGCTGATCGAGGCTGTACATGATTCGGTCACGCACGACCTTTGCCACCACCGACGCAGCGGCAATCGATAACGAACGGCTGTCCCCTTTTTTCAGCGTCTGCTGGGAAAGTTCAAGCGGTAACGGCGTAATTCCATCGATCAGCAGATGGTCCGGTTCGATCTGCAGACGTCCAATCGCTCGTTGCATCGCCAACAGGGTTGCCTGCAAAATGTTGATCCGGTCGATCTCGGCACTGCTGGCAACCCCAATCCCTACCGCTGTCGCCTGCCGGTGAATCAGCGGATAAAGGGCATCACGCTTCTTTTCACTGAGCTGCTTGGAATCGGTCAACCCCGGCAGGGTAAAATCATCCGGCAGAATAACCGCAGCTGCCACCACCGGCCCGGCCAACGGCCCGCGACCGGCCTCATCGATCCCGGCAATCGCCTGGTAGCCGCGCGATTTCGCCTGCTGTTCGAAATAGAGGGTCGATACGTCTTCAACGGAAAAAAGTTCCAGATTCGCCATCAGTTTCTCACATCGAGTAGGGTGAGGCGAGCAGATCAGGCTCGCCTCATCCCTCTCACAGAACCGTACGTACGGGCCTCGTATACGGCTCCTGCCTATTCTTCACCTCAATAATTCTGAGGCAGGTACCCGGTTTGCACCGCTTCCATT
>JAJRQI010000049.1 GCA_024280335.1 Deltaproteobacteria bacterium | reverse complement strand
TGCCGTTCACTTCCTATCGCTTCCTTCAGACCCTGCCGTTACCAGCAACGCCCTTGCGATTCGGATTGTCTTCCCCCTGATCAGGGTGACGCCTGTATCTTGCAACAGGCCGGGTTTGCCAGCTCCGCTGGGCAAACAAAATAGCCGACCGCGGTTGCGCCGACGGCAATCAAAAATGGAGCAGCGGCTCCCGCTGCTGCAGCCCCGGCTGCTGCTACCATCGAAGCCGCAGCCTGTGAAGCAATCGCCATGGCAATGGCTTTTGCGGGATCCTCGCCTGAGCTAAGGTTGATGGTGATGCTCAGCAAAACATTTGATTTTGATGTGAATATTTTTATCGGCAAGCTGACATTATTGGTGCCTTGAGGGATATTGGCTGCATAAGTTGTCGCCGTGGCCGTAATTGCTGCGGTAAGTGCCGTTACATTGCCCGGATTGCCAAGAACCTCGCCAAGCTTTGCCTCCACTTCTAAAGCGAGATCGGGGTTTTTGTCCACCTCTTGTTGGATATAATCCTTGTCACTTGCCATAGCCCGCCTCCTTGATCAGTTGAATTTCTTTTTTGAAAAGCCGATTAATTTTTTCATCCCAACCGATGAATTTATCAAATTTCGTATTGCTTTCCTCACCAGCCACCTCGTAACCGCAATACAGGGGCAGAGTGCGTTTGTAAAAACGTGCTCCAACCCAGTTGATCTGGGCATCGTAATGGTACTCCCGCTGCTTTGCGTTACGCATGCGCATCAAGGGTGAGGGCCTCTCCCGACTACCCACAAAATCATTTCTGGTCTTGATATAGAGCTTGATGTACGGATGGTTACAGCCAAACGATTTTTCAAGGATGACGGTCTCAATTGCATATATCAGACTGCCCATCAAAGCTTCCTGCCGGGCAACAGCTATAGGCGGGTGTTTGCGCAGGGTATCTACCATTTCCAGATCAGCTTGCCACTTCTGTTTCAATTTTTCTAACCAGCCGATCAAATGCTCAGTTCGCTCTATGCGTACCGGATCTTGCGCAATGATCCACAAAGCCCCGTTGATTGTTTTTAAATATTGGGGCCTTTTCAGATTGTAATAAAAAGCCAACCCGGGATAGTTGCGATAATACTGTTCCCGTTCCATCTGCCGATCAGCAAAAGGTTGGATCGCCATCCCCTCCAGGCACTCCCAGCACCTATCCAGCAGCTTCACCATGTCCGGTGAGTATTTGCGACGATCGCCATCTTTGGTTTCGCGCAGGGTTCGGGTGTACGGGTAGAGGAACCAGAGCTGCTCCCAGACGTAGCGCTCGCCATCCTCTTCCGGTAACAGTTGCACGCCTTGAGCGTAGATTTTCTGCTGCAACCCGTTCAAGGGGGCGAGCAGGGGATTTTCCGGATGGAGAAAACGGGTGAGCACTGCTCGAAATCCGTAGAGAACCTGCCCGGCGACAAAATACTCCTTGGCTGTCGGGTGGGCGTTGTCATTTCCCATCCATTCCATGCGCTGCTGGACGTAAAAGGCAACATGGTAGACAAGAAAAACACCCAGGATGAACACGCTGGCCGCCTTGTAGAAACCAGGGGAGCGTCTTTCGGGTTCTGGTGAAGGGGTCTGCGAATCCTGACCTTCCATGGCTCTCTTTTGCGATTTGTGACCTGAAAACAACCTGCGAAGCAATACCCAAAGGCCACAGACGGCACCTGAAGCCACCGCTACATACCCGGCGGTGAGAAGCATGATGAGGAAAAGATAGAACAGGCTATGGGCAAAATGCATCGATCATCCTTTGCGAATGTCTATCGGAAATTCGGAGATATCTAGCTACTTTGTTTGAACGACTTATTGCAAAGCGCACCAAACAAAAACAGCCCATTTTCAGCACAGGGTAATCCCTGACCAAAAACGGGCTAATTAGATACAGTAATGCGATTCATGGACCCCCTCCAAGACAACAGCAATTACATTTAATGAAGGGGCAAGGTAATGTCTATCTTGCAATTTGTCAAACGCTTTTTTACGGGGTAAGCGTCAACCGGGCCCCATCTTGCCGTTCAACGCCCCGCCCTCTAAACTGGCCTCCACTATCAAACACCGGGAGACTGCCGCAGTGCCGGGGACGTCCATGAGATTATAAGTTACCATTCCTACTCTACCCTGCCGACCGACAACCTGCACCGCTTGAAAAGGGTAACGTTCGCTGAAATAGCGTAAATTTTTATCGAGGTTCGAATCGGCTGCCTTGACTTCGATCATCTTCTCTGCAGCCTCTTCTGCGACGATACAGAAATCGACTTCCCGGCCCTCTTTGGTGCGCAGGTAATTGAGCGATAGGGTTTTTCCCGTTGTGTCTTCGCGCCCCAGAATATGCTTATACAGGCTAATCGCCAGAAGATTTTCCAGCGCGGCTCCGGCGTCGCCCAGCACCATGCCCTGATCGTAGCCCATGTTTAACACTCAAGAAAAAATCTCTTTAAAAAACAGCGCATTACGGCCCACAAAATGGCCGTATGGCACTACATGCTCGTATTTCCCCATTAATCGATCAGTTTCTGAATGCCTCCTGGTGTCGGAGAAATATCCAGAGCTTCATAAAGTTTCTTTAGCTTCGGCTCTGCAACGGTCGTTTTGCGGATATGCAGGGTTCGACCATCGCGCTGCTTGAAGGTTGCGGTGATTCGCTGTTGCACCGAGAGTAGCTCTCGCAAACAGGTCCAACTGTCATTGATTCCTTTTGCTTTGAGATTTTTCCGGAGCGCCTGTACGGCTTGATACGCCAGCACCGTGATAAACAGGTGGCCTTCGGTTCGTTCTTCCTTGTGGTGGTAAATCGGGCGCAGTCCCAGTTCGGATTTCAGGCTGCGAAAGACTGCCTCCAGGTCGGTCAGCATGGTGTAGGTTTGCCACAAGGTTGCTTCGTCCCAGTTCATTTCGTTGGTGCGCAGACAATAGACGCCGGGATGGGTTAGTCTGGTTCCGCTGATTGGAAGCTTCTCCCAGGTGAGGGCTATGGCTTTGTTGCCACTGGCATCCGGAGTTAATTCAACGCGGTAATGCTGGCTGATCCCACGACTTTTTTCCTGCAGTCGCCCGATCCTCTGCAGCAGTTTCTCCTGGCGTTTTTCTCCGCGTGGCTTTTGCAGGTTCTCGGCTATTTTGTTGAGTCCGGCTTCAAATCTCTGACAGGCCTGGCTGGTCATGGCCGTTTCTTTTTCTTGCCGTTGTGGGGAATGGCAATACAGGCGCACTTCCGTCTCATCCTCATTGATCACTCGCTGAATCTGAATCGTCTGCTTCGAAGCGGTGGTGGTTTCCACGGCGTGCTGCTCATCAAATTGGCGATTGCGTTCGCGACTGACAACCAGGTAGCGATACTGATGCTCGACCAGCCATTCGATATTGGCACAGGTGGCAATCCCAGCATCCATGATCACCAACGCGCCGGAAGGGGCCTGCAATTCTTCCAACATCTCTTCAAGGGTCTTTGATTCAACGACGTTACCTTCGAACATTCTGGATTGCCGAACAAAACCACTTCCATCCAGTACCAGTCCCAGCGTCACCAGTGGGCAGTCACTACGTTTTTCTTTGGAACGCCCGCGACAAGCTTTGTTGTTGCTAGCGGCTTCGCCTTCAAAGTAGGTGTTGGTCAGATCGTAGAGTGTCACCGTTGTCGGAAGGGCGAAGATGTCTTCGATGCGTGAAAATAGTGCCGCTTCTATCTCCTTGCGCTTGCGTACCAGCAGGTCTGAGGTGCGGTACAGCCGCATCGCCGGCATGGCTTCAAAGTCAACCTCCAGAAGCTCGCCCAGGGCACTGCGCTCATTGAGCCAGCGCATGGTTGCCAGCTCACTTCCTGGCGCGGCCATCCGCCCGACAATACTGCCAATCGCCGCTGCCCGCTGAACCCCATTGAGTCCTGCCGACTCAAGAATTTCGGGGAGTTGCAGCCAGGATAGAGCCTCCAGTGCCACATTCTCCACACCCACTGAGCGGGGGCGGATCAATTCAAGAGACGCAACATCCACCTCCTGGTAATCTTCCTCAGCCTCGGCGGAACCTGTAGCAACAGGAGCATTGACCACCATTTGAGCAGCATAGCGCTGCGCCAGTTCTTCGATCTCGTCAGATTCGGTCAATAGTGCCCCCTGACCGGAAAGAATCTGATCGATTCTGCTACAGAGCTGTTGCCATTGCTCTTTCGGAAGGGAAAAATTCTTGCCAAGATTCAGCAGGGTCCGTTGCCGGACCTTGCCGCCAACTCGCTCAGAGACAACCAGCCGAAAAGTGTAGTAGTCATCACCCGATACCGAGCTTCTGGTTTTGGTTTGTCGAATATACATGGAACCAGGCTGGCAGAAATAAAACGAAAAGTCAACCCTTTATTTATTTTATGGCACTACATTTGGTTTTAAGATTGTAACTTACTGAAAATACAGGAATTCAAAGGTGGAATTACGCCAAAATCGACCGGAATGGGGCCGAAAGTGTTAAACATGGGCTAAGGATCGGATCAGGCATGGATTAAAGTCCCCAGGCAAAGTCATTACATTTTCAATAAAGGTACCCGCTTGGATTTAAAACGGTATAAGCAGGATGCCCTATGTCCTGTAGGTATTGCACCGACAGAGGCTCTGGCCTGGCCCGGCCAAAGTCTTGCTTTTTCTACGGTAAAATAAAACCGAAAACATCACCGACGGCCCCTGCGGATACACCGGAGCGTTCCGCTTTTGCTCTGGGATTTAGTCATTCAATCATGTAGAGTGGCGCACACAGAATAGCGGTGTTTTCAGATTTTCGCTGCGATAGCAGAGTGTTGGGAGGCTTGAGGTGGCACTACAACTGGATAGTTTGAAGATGGCGATTGAAGCGCTTGAGCGTTCTTTGCAGGCCAGCCGAGAGGAATCGGCGGGGTTAAGTGACGCCTTACGTGAAACCATCCGGGCCGGAGTCATTCAGAACTTTGAAGTCGCCTATGAACTGGGCTGGAAATTTATCCAACGCTGGATTCGCGACAATAAAACCCCCGAAGATGCCGATCACCCGCGCACCCGCAAAGAACTCTTTCGCATGGCTGCCCGCTACGGGCTGATCGCCGACCCGCTGCCCTGGTTCGAATATGGTGACGCCCGTAACCTGACCTCACAGATTTACGACGCCAAGCAAGCCGCCGCTGTCTACGCTGTTGCCGAACGTTTCGCCGCAGATGGACGTGATCTGCTGCAACGCCTGGAAGAACGCAATGATTGATCTTGCTCCCGAGCATCTACACAAGGTCATCGAGATTTTGCATCAGCACCTCAGCGCGTGCGAGGTGCGTGTTTTCGGCTCGCGTGTCACCGGCAAGGCGACCACCTATTCCGATCTCGACCTGGCGCTGGTGGCCGAGCTGCCTATCGACTGGCGCCTGCTGGAAGCCCTCAAGGATGACTTCGCCGAGTCCGACCTGCCGATGATGGTTGATATTCTCGACTGGCAGAGCATTACGCCTGAATTTCGTGCGTTGATAGAAGCACAGTATGAAGTGCTTGATTTGGGGAAGGTATAAACTCATGAACGTTGCCCTTTAAAATGCAATCGGCCAGGGCATCCTTTATGTCTAGATCGCCGGAGCTTTACCTCACGGACATCCTTGACGCAGGGCAGGCAATGCAGGGTTACCTGGAGGGAGTGTCTTTTGCGCAGTTTCGTAATGATCGGATGCGACAGTCAGCAGTAATCCGCGAGTTTGAGATCATCGGTGAGGCGGTCCCCAAGCATGTCCCAGCAACGAACGAACCGGTATCGTCAGAAATTTACACTTCATCCTCTCGCAGCTGCCGGTGTCTTTCGAAAACGGTCAGAATTTCAACCGTCTCACCGGTCACTCGATAGACAATCCGATAATTGCTCTCGATTAATTCGCGCAACGAACTTTTCGGCATTTCAGGAAGTTTACGCCCCGCAAGCGGGTGAGCAGCGAGAATTCTGGTACGCTGCACCAGCTGCTCCACCCAAAGCTCTGCGGCCATAGGGTTGTCGGTAGCAATATAGTCTTCGATCTCGACCAGACAGGCGGCGGCATGTTCTGTCCAGAGAATTTTCATTTCTCGGAGTGTCTGCCACGTGCACTCTGTAACCTGCCCTGCAGCTCCTGCTCATCCAGTAATCTGTCCTCGTCGGCATCGGTAAGACCGGTAGCAACCGACTCAAGAAACCGCTGCCGTTCAGTCAACTGATCAAAATCGGCCGGAGACAGCAATACCCCGGCCGGGCGGCCGTTCTGGGTCAGCACCATCGGTCCAGACAGGTTTTTAAGATAACTGGCAGCATGTGCCTTGACCTCGCCAATCGGGATTACGCCTTCGGAAATAGATAATGGTTTCATGGGGCCTCCAAGTCTGAATTTAGTTTAAATTATATACTCATTTCAGACCATGTGTATATGGATTCGGCAGATCAAAGATGATGGACAGGAAAAACAACAGCGGATTACGCCACCACCGAACTCCAGACCGCCTCCATGAATCTCCTCAATTCCACCGGACGGATATTCTTCAGATTGCAGAGCAGCCTCATACTGCTTGAGCAGTTGATTGGCCTGCGCCGGCTGCTTGCTCTGCGCATGCACCCGGTAAAGACAGCGTATCAGATCGTCATGGATCCGCTCGTAGCGTCTGGCCCTGGAGAGAATCTCGCCAGCTTCGTCGAAGCGGCCGCTTTCGACCGGGATTTCGGCCCATGGCAGGGTTGCTTCTACGTAGAGCAGACTCAGGTCTTCGCTGCGGATGCAGACCATATCATGATTTTGCAGCCCCGGCAGAAACGGACCCTGCCAACGCTTCAGGGCGGAATAGACGCTGTTGTCCGGCTGCCAGAATTCCTTGTTGCGAACTGGTCGGCGTCGGTCTGTCTAGGCAAGCCGGGGACGTAGATAAGTTTATAAGTTTCTTGAACAAATTGAATGCGAGATTGAAATATCATCCATGAACATCATCGGCACAGAGCATAATCCTAGCGGGCAGGACACCACATCACTGACGCCAACTCAAGCCGCCGAGACATCAATCTTTCTAACCGCATCCAGATTTATTTTTTGCCGGACTTGCCACAGGTCATAGTGATCCTGCATGGCGAGCCAGCTCTCGGGTGAGCGGCCTAGGGTGATCGACAATCGCAGCGCCATTTCTGAAGAAATCGCACTGCGACCATTCAAAAGACGATTCAGGGTTGACGCCGAGACATCAAGAGCCTCGGCAACTTTTCTGATGCTGAGGTCGGAAGGTTCAATGTACAGCTCGCGAATAAATTCTCCGGGGTGCGGTGGATCATAGATTGCCATCAGTGATAATCCTCATAGTTGAGCAGATAGACGTTGCTGTCACGAAATTCAAACGTTAACCGCCAGTTGCCGCTGACTGAAATTGCCCAGATATTTTTACGTTCACCCTTAAGAGGGTGGATTTTGAAGCCGGGGATGTCCATATCTTCGATCAGCGTGGCCGTATCCAGAGCCACCAGCTGTAAGCGAAGGCGCTTTTTATGATTAGGTTGGATACCTGCACTGCTTCCTGTTTCGTAAAAACGGCGCAGTCCTTTGTGCCTGAAAGACTTGATCATGGAGGGAGTATAGCGTGTTGCGCACGACGCATCAAGCAGGAAGAGAGGATAAAGCACGCAGATGGGGGCGTATCTCAACTATCAACTATTTGGGTGTCAGAGGACTAATGCCGCACAGAAAATTTCGTTCTACAAGTGATCAAGTCTCTCAGCATCAGCCGTTTTCTGCTTTTATCAGCGTCGGCAGCTGAACCCGGAAGCTGGTACCTTGGCCCGGAGTTGAGTCGATATCGATCACGCCTTCATGGGTCTGGACGATCCCGTAGGAGACCGACAGGCCGAGCCCGGCGCCCTGTTTTTTGGTGGTGTAAAAGGGATTGAAAATCTTCTCAAGCAGCGGCCGGGGGATACCGGGACCGGTATCGCTGATGATAATTTCGACCCCCGTTGCGATTTTATGACTGCGCAACGACAGGACTCCGGAACCGTCCATCGCTTGCAGCGCATTGAGGATGATATTGTTGAACACTTGACGGAGTCTTTCCCGGTCGCCCGCTACGGTGGGTAAATCAGCCGTCAGATCACGCTGAATTCGGACGGCTCCGAGGGAGGTCTGATGGCCTATCTGGGCAAGGATCTCCTTGATCAACGCATTTAACTGCACCGGCTCATGGTGCAGTTCCCGCCGCCCGGCAAAACTGAGCATGTTCTGGGTAATCAGCGAAACCCGTTCGACCTGCTTCATGATCTCAGCCAGCTCTTCGCGTGCCGGGGCGTCATGCGGTAGATCCATCTGCAGGATCTCGACATTGCCGCGGATGATCGCTGCCGGGTTGTTGATCTCGTGGGCGACTCCGGCCGCCAGCGAGCCGATTGCAGCCAGTTTTTCCTGTCGTAACAGCTCTTCTTGAGTGCTGATCAGTTGCAGACTCTGCTCTTCCAGCAGGGTGGTCCGCTCGCTGACCTTTTCTTCCAGATTGCGGTTCAGTTCGTGCAGTTCCTGGTCTCGTTCTTCGAGTGCTGTCACCTGTTTGCGGGCAATGTTGGCAAACAGCCAGCCGAGACTTAAAAATCCACACAGGGTCATGATGCTGAGCAGCAGCATATTGCCGGAGCTGTGGCCGAGACTCGCAGCTGCCTGATTGGCCAGAGCACGACTACGTTGCCGGGTCAGGTCGGTCAAGTCAGGAAAAATACTCTCGAGCTGCACAAAGGCGCTGCGGATCCGGGTCAGCAGCGCTTCCCGTTCCTGGAGCAGCAACAGCCGGTTGCGAGCCAGCCGATAAAGCCCACCGCGTCCCGGACGGATGGTCTGGTACTCGTTATAGATGGCGTAGCCCTGGCCGAACAGTGACTCTTTCAGCTGTTCCAGCACCATCGGCGGCAGCAGCTCAGGATCGAGCAGCCGTTCGATGTAGAGACTGGTCAGCAGCTGTTCGACCCGTTCCAGGTTCGGTTTCAGCTGATTGTCTTTCAGGTCGGTCAACTGGCCAAGCTGGTTTTCACCGGTCAGGGTTTCGACCATCCGTGCCAGGTCCATCAGCTCGATTTTTGTTTCGGCGAGGATCCTCTTCCACAGGCTGGCCTGCCGATCGAGCAGGGTTTCAGCGTATTTCGCGGCGGTTTCGTCATCGGCCCGGCGCCACTGCCTGATCAGCAGGGCATCGCTCAGGCGCTGTTGCCCGGACAGGCTTTCCAAACTGTCACGCAGTCGGTTGAGATAGCCACGCACCCGGCTGAGAGTCCGTTTCTGCTGCTGATCGGCAACCACCCGCTGTTGCCGGTTTCGCCAGTCGGCGGCTTGCCCCCAGAGTTGCTGCAGTCGGTCGGTGGCACTCGCCATACTGTTGACGATGCCGGACATCTCGGGACTGCGGTCGGCCAACTGAAAATGATTCAGCAGCAAAGCGAACTCTTCACTGGGAAAATCTTTGATCGGTACGACCGGGTCGAGCTGCAGCAAGTCACGGACCCGGTTCTGCGCCAACTGGTTGAGCCGCCGCAGCCGCTGCGACGTCTCCGCCAGCTGACTGTCAAGTTGCATCAACCGTTGCCGTTCCTGATTCAGATCGGAAATTGTCCAGCCGATGATGCTGTTGGTCACCACCATCGCCACCAGACCGACCATCACCAGACCCCAGACCAGCATGGTGACCGATTTTTTTCTCGGGCGGGTCATCGAGAGCTCTCTTTGGCGGGGAGCAGGCGTTTAATCTGTCGCCAGTCGAAAGGAACAAATGCCTGCTTTTTCAGACGGGTCGGCCAGACCCGGTGACTGGCCTGATGTTGGTCGGGACTGAGCAGCAGCGGCTGGTCGAGGCCAAGCTCGAAAGATCCCAGATTTTCCAGCAGATCGATGATCCGCTCCCGGTTGAGTGGCGGCTCACTTCCCTGCAGCGCCCGCAACAGAATCCGCGCACTGATATAGCCCTCCAGACTGACTGAACTCGGCCGACTGCCCGGTTCCAGCAGTTCGAGATCGGCGCGATAATCTGTGACCAGCGGAAGCTTTGAGGTGAAGGGATCGGGAACCACCTGGGTCACCAGCACGCCGTCGGTTTGCGGCGGCAGCACGGCGGCCAGAGATTCGCTGCCGACGAAGGAGACGTTCAGAAACAGCATCCGCAGACCGGACTCACGGGCCAGACGGATGAACTTGGCGCAGGGCGCGTAAGCGCCGACCAGAATGACGGCACGCGGCAACGGATCGCTCATCAGAATATCGGCCAGGGCATTTTCAACTGCCATGGTGTTGCGCTGGTAGCGAACATGCAACACCGCCAGTTCATCTTGCAAGCCATGCTTTTTCAGCGCCGCAAAGCCGCCGACATAGCCAGCATCGCCATAGCCGTCACGCTGAGTGAAGAAGGCAATCTCCGCCGGGCGCAGGCCACCGATATCGATCAGTGCATCGACCATCGCCGCAATCTCTTCGGCGTAACTGGCGCGATAGTTGATGACATAACGGTCGGGCGGATCGCGGCGCAGCACCCCGGCTCCGGAGAAGGGGGCGAAAAAAAGCGTACGTCGCTCCTTGGCGATGGGGATCGAAGCGATCGCCGTGGGGGTGCCGACATTGCCGATCAACGCCTGAACCTGAAATTCGTCGAGCAGGCGCTGAACGTTCGGCGCGGCACGTGCCGGTTCGTAGCCGTCATCCAGAACAATCAGGCGCAATTTTCGCCCCTGGATGCCGCCGCTGCGGTTGGCTCGTTCCAGCCCGGCGAGTACGCCGCGACGCAACTCTTCGCCGATCTCCGTCAACGGCCCGCTGAGTGCTGTCGACATGCCGAACAGCAGTTCGGAACTGACCTGGGTCGACTTTGCGGCAGCGTAAGAAGCCGACAGCAGAGACAGCAGCAGGAGCAGACCTGCCAGTCGTGGCCGGTGGTTGCTCATGAACCGGACCCAGTTTTTGCGGGACTTAATTCGAAATCGCGGATCTTCTTGTCGAGAGTTTTGCGGGTCACGCCGAGCAGGCTGGCGGCCCGACTCTTGTTCCAACCGGTTCGGCGCAGAGCGCGGATGGTCTGTGCCCGTTCAGCGTCACGCAGGGAGAAGGAGTCTGGCAGGGCGGCAGCCGGGTCGCTATCCGGTTCGGCAAAGCAGAGCGGCAAGGCATCAAGATCGATCGACTCACCATGACAAAGAATCGCGCCGCGTTCTATCACATTCTGTAGTTCCCGCACGTTGCCCGGCCAGTGGTAGTTTTTCAGCGCCCGCAAGGCTTCGGCGGTCAGTCCGCTGAGCGGCCGACCGACTTTCTGCCTGGCCAGCTGCAGAAAGTGCGGGATCATCGGCTCGATATCCTCGGGTCGTTCACGGAGCGGCGGCAGGTTCAGGGTCACCACGTTGAGCCGGTAGAAGAGATCCTCGCGGAAGCGGCCGGCGCGTACTTCCGCTTCGAGATCCTTGTTGGTGGCAGCGATAAAGCGGACCTTGGACTGTTTGAGGCGAGTGGCACCAACCGGCAGAAACTCGCCGTTCTCCAGTACCCGCAGCAGCTTGGCCTGCAGGCCGAGGCTCAGCTCGCCGATCTCGTCGAGAAACAGCGTCCCGCTGTCCGCTTCTTCGAGCAGCCCTTTCTGGGCCTGGACAGCGCCGGTGAAAGCCCCCTTGATGTGGCCGAACAGCTGACTTTCCAGCAGGGTTTCAGTCAGCGCCGCGCAGTTGATGGCCAGAAACAGTTGCTGGCTGCGCAAGCCCTGATAATGGATGGCAGCGGCGATCAGTTCCTTGCCGGTGCCGCTCTCGCCGGTGACCAGCACATTGGTGTCGGTTTCGGCCACGCGTAACGCCATGTCGTAAATCTTACGAAAGGCCGGGCTGTTGATGATGATGGTGCCGGGGAAGATCCGCTCGCGCAATTCCTGTTTGAGGGAACGATTTTCTTCGCGCAGCCGGTTTCGCTCCAGGCAGTGCTCGACCAGCGCCAGCAGTCGCTCCTGGGGGAAGGGCTTGGTCAGATAATCGAAGGCACCCAGCTTCATCGCTGCAACCGCCGATTCGATGGTGCCGTGACCGGTCATCATGACCACCGCCAGTTGCGGGGAACACTCGCGAACCTGCTGCAGGATCTCCAGGCCGTCGATATCGGGCATCTTCACATCGAGCAGCAACACACCCTGCACCTCTTCTTCATTTGCCAGAGCGACCAACAAAGATTTGCCGCCGGTAAAACTCTCGACCTGGTAGTTGTGACCACTCAGCAGTTTTCGCAAGTAGCGGCACATCCCCTCTTCATCATCACAAATATAGATCCGGTTGGTCATCGTCAATTCGTCCACTCGTAAAAGGGGTTGTAAACTTCAGTACTTCGGTGAATGGCCTCGGGGTGCCCCGAGGCCATCGAGCTGAAGTTACAAGGTATTTTTATCTCCAGAATTCGCTGTTTACCCGCGAAGCCGTCAAATATCTATACCGCATATCGGCAGTCGAGACAAACACCGGTGGTTGTCGCTCTGTCGCTGGGTAGAAAGTATCCAGTTGCGGAAAGATGTATACGCTTTTCCTACCGATTCCGGTGACAGCTGCTTGCTCCAATACGACCATAAATAACGAAAATAAAACAGGATTCTACCTGCTCCCGAAGTCTGGCATGTCCTCTGCTAATGAAACTCATGATTATCTCTGCCCATCTATTCGAATCGAACCGGTCAGGCAACGGTCAACGACCGGCGACAATCGCATTTAAGTTTTTAATCCAACCACAAGGAGGAACACTATGGAGCTTAGCAGACGAGGATTTCTGAAGCTCTCCGGGGGGGCGGTCGGTGCGTCGATCGTCGGTGTCGGCTTAAAGCCGGCCCAGGCCTACGCAGCACCGCTGGCCATCCAGTACGCCAAGGAGACCACCACCATCTGTCCCTACTGCGCGGTCGGCTGCGGCATGATCGTCCACAGCCGCGGCGGCGATGTGATCAACATCGAGGGGGACCCGGATCATCCGATCAACCGCGGCACCCTCTGCAGCAAAGGCTCAGCCGCCTACCAACTGCGCCACAATGAAAAACGGATCACCGAACCGATGTACCGGGCCAAAGGTTCCAGGGAGTGGCAGAAAGTCTCCTGGGACTGGTCGCTCGATCAGATCGCGCAAAAGATCAAGGCGACCCGCGACGCCACCTTCATGGAGAAGAACAGTAAAGGCCAAGTGGTCAATCGCACCGACGGCATCGCTTCGGTCGGCAGCGCGGCGCTTGATAACGAAGAGTGTTACCTGTTTCAGAAACTGTTGCGCAGCTGGGGTCTGGTCTACATAGAACACCAGGCGCGAATATGACACTCCGCCACGGTTGCCAGTTTGGCGACCTCCTTCGGCCGCGGTGCTATGACCAACCACTGGATCGACATCCGCAACTCAGACGTTATTCTGATCATGGGTTCCAATGCCGCCGAGAACCACCCGATTTCGTTTAAATATGTGTTAGAGGCGATGGATAAAGGCGCCAAGCTGCTCAGCGTCGACCCACGTTTCACCCGCACCAGCGCCAAAGCCGATCTCTACGCGCCCTTACGCAGCGGCACCGATATCGCCTTTTTAGGCGGGATGATTAAATACATCATTGAGAATAACCTCTATCATGCCGAGTATATGCAGCTGCACACCAACGCGACCTTCCTGGTCAATCCCGATTTCAAGATGCCGGGCGAACTGGACGGTCTCTTCTCCGGTTACGATGAGCAGAAGCGCAGCTACGACAAGTCGAGCTGGTCGTTCCAGCGCGACGCCAAGGGGGTTCCCAAATCCGATCTGAGCATGCAGGATCCCAACTGCGTGCTGCAACTGTTGAAAAAACACTTCTCCCGCTACACCCCCGAGCTGGTTTCCGATATCACCGGCACTCCGCAAGAGAAGCTGATGGAGGTCTATCAGATCTACGCCTCGACCGGCAAAGCGGGCAAAGCGGCGACCATCATGTATGCGATGGGCTGGACCCAGCACACCGTCGGTACCCAGAATATCCGTACCATGGCAATCATCCAGCTGCTGCTCGGCAACATCGGCATCGCCGGTGGCGGCGTCAACGCCCTGCGCGGCGAGTCGAATGTGCAGGGTTCGACCGACCACTGCCTGCTGTTCCACATCCTGCCCGGTTACCTGCCCACGCCGAAGGCGAGCTGGCCCGATCTGGCCAAATACATCGAGAAGAGCACGCCGCAGACCAACGACCCGGAGAGCGCCAACTGGTGGAGCAACCGCAGCAAGTACATCACTTCACTGCTGCGCGCTCACTTCGACAGCGGCCTGACGACTGAGGAAGATTTCGGCTACAGCCTGCTGCCGAAGCTGGACGATGGGCAGAACGCCAGCTGGTTGATGCTGTTCGACCGGATGTTCAAGGGTGACGTCAAAGGTTTCTTCGCCTGGGGCCAGAACCCGGCCTGTTCGGGCAGTAACGCCAACAAGGTGCGTAAGGCTCTGGCCAAGCTTGATTGGATGGTTACCGTCAACCTGTTCGACAACGAAACCGCCAGTTTCTGGAAGGGGCCGAAGATGGACCCGAGCCAGATCGACACCGAGGTCTTCTTTTTGCCGATCGCCGCTTCGTTTGAAAAAGAGGGCAGCATCACCAACTCCGGCCGCTGGGCGCAGTGGCGCTATCAGGCGGTCGAGCCGCTCGGTAACAGCCGTCACGACTCGCAAGTGATGAACGAGCTCTACAGCCGGGTCTGCGCGCTCTACAAAAAAGAGGGCGGCGCCTTCCCCGAAGCGATCACCAAACTGAGCTGGGATTACGGCTTCAAGGGGCTCGACGGCAAGATTGAGCACATCGATATCCATGCGGTCGCCAAAGAGATCAACGGCTACTTCCTTGCCGACAAAGTGGTCAAGGGCAAGTCGTTTAAGAAGGGCGATCTGGTCCCCTCTTTTGCCTACCTGCAGGATGACGGTTCGACCAACTCGGGCAACTGGCTCTACTGCCAGAGCTACAATGGCAAGGGCAACAACATGGCCCGCCGCAGCCAGAAAGATCCGAGCGGCATCGGTCTCTACCCCGAGTGGGGCTGGTGCTGGCCGGTCAACCGGCGGATTCTTTACAACCGCGCCTCGGTCGATGCCAGCGGTCAGCCGTGGGACAAGAAGCAGCCAGTGATCTGGTGGAACGGCGCCAAATGGCAGGGGGATGTCCCCGACGGCGGCTGGAAACCGCTGAATCAGCCGGGCACCAAAAAATCGTTCATCATGTTGCCGGACGGGGTTGCTTCAATCTTCGGCGCCAAGATGAAGGAAGGCCCGTTCCCCGAGCACTACGAACCGCTGGAGTGCCCGATCGAGAAGAATCCACTCTCCGGCACCAAGAATAATCCGGTGATCAAACTGTTCTATGAGGAGGGCGGCCTGGAGGAGGATATCTTCTACTCCTGCGACCAGCGTTATCCCTATGTGGCGACCACCTATCGGGTCACCGAGCACTGGCAGACCGGCGTCATGACCCGCAACATCCCCTGGCTGCTGGAGATGCAGCCGAGCATGTTCGTAGAGATGAACCCACAACTGGCCGCAGAAAAGAACATCAAAAACGGCGATTGGGTGAAGGTCTCTTCAGCACGCGGCCAGGTTGAGGCGGTGGCGATTGTCACCAAACGCTTCCAACCGTTCAAGGTGCAGGGGACCACCATCCACCAGGTCGGACTGCCCTGGTGTTACGGCTGGAGCACGCCTAACACCGGCGATAGCGCCAACCTGCTGACCCCGACCATCGGCGATGCCAATACGATGATTCCAGAAACCAAGGCCTTTCAGGTCAACATCGAGAAAAGGGGGTGATGCGCGATGGCACGTAAAGCATTCATGATCGATACCAGTCGCTGCACCGCCTGTCGAAGCTGCCAGGTGGCCTGCAAACAGTGGAATAAACTTCCGGCGGACAGCGAGATCAACCGCGGCAGCTACGAAAACCCGCCGCAACTGACGCCGCATCTGTACAACAAGATCGAGTTTATCGAAACCGAAGTGAACGGCGAGTTCAAGTGGCTGTTCCTCAACAAGCGCTGCCTGCACTGCGGTGAAGCCGGTTGCCTCAAGGTTTGCCCCTCGACCGGTGCGCTGTTCCGCACCGAAGAAGGGCTGATCGGCTTCGACAAGGACAAATGCATCGGTTGCAACTACTGCGTCAACGGCTGCCCCTTCGATGTGCCCCGCTACGATGCCGACAATAAAATCACCAAATGTCACGGCTGCCTCGACCGGGTCGGCAACGGTTTGCAACCGGCCTGCGTTAAAGCCTGCCCGACCGGAACCTTGCAGTTCGGCGCTCGCGACAAATTGATCGCGCAAGGCAAGACCAGCGGTCGCAAGCTCTACGGAGAAAAAGCGCTCAGCGGCTTAGGGGCCATGTATCTGCTCGACAACCAGCCGCAGGACTATAAGTTGGCCGACAACCCGAGCATTCCAACCTCGATCTTCCTCTGGAAGGATGTCATCAAGCCGCTCGGTATTCTCGGTTTCTGGGGTTCGGTCGGGGTCGCGATGCTGCACTACGTCACGGTCGGACCGAAGCAGCTTGACGATGACACCGAAGCAAAGGGAGGTGAGTGATCATGGGTAGATATGTCGAGCGTTTCAGCGCTTTTGATCGCGTCGTTCACTGGACCCTCGCGGTCGCCTTTCTGGTGCTGGTGATCTCCGGACTGGGCCTGTTTGCCCACACCTTCTTCGGCTACTTCAGCTTCTTCGGCGGCCCGGAACAAGGAATCCTGGCGCATAAGATTGCCGGGGTCGTCTTTTTGATCGCCTCACTGCTGCTGTTCTTTGCCCACGCCAAAGACAGCTGCAGTTTTGACAGTGACGACGCTAAATGGTTCGCTGCTTTTGGCGGCTACCTGTCGAAGAACGAAAAAGAGATCCCACAAGGCAAATTCAACGCCGGACAGAAACTGTTCGCCCTGTTCTCCTTCGTTGCCGCACTGGTGCTGGGGGTGACCGGCTTTATCATCTGGGATCCGACCGCGATGGCGCGCGGCATGACCCAGTTTTCACTGATGCTGCACGGCCTGTTTTTCATCCTGATCATGATGGGTGCGGTGGTGCATATCTACCTGGCAACCATCGGCAATCCCGGCACCGTCGACGGCATGCTCTGGGGGCAGGTGAAAAAGGTCTGGGCCAAAAAACATGCCAGTAAATGGTTCAAGGAAGTCGCTGGCGAAGATTAGTCCCTCCGCTTCGCGGCCGATCTGCAGCTCTGCCGATCGGCCGCGAAACCTCTTTTTTGGAGACAATACTATGCGGTTACTACCGACTATCCTGCTGTTTGGCCTGCTGCTTAGCCTGCCATTGGCGAGCAGCGCCGACAAACCGCTGATCGAAGTGCCGCTCGGCGACGCTCCGATGCGTGGCCCGGCGGACGCTGCGGTCACTATGGTCGAATTTATCGACTTTCAGTGACCCTACTGTCAGGCGGCCGGTCCGATCGTCGAACAGTTACTTGCTGAGTACCCCGATAAACTTCGCCTGGTGATCAAACACTACCCCTACCGTTATCGGGACTACTCCTACCTGGCGGCGCAGGCCGCCGAAGCGGCCAGGGCACAGGGCAAATTCTGGGATTACTTCGACTTGATGATGGACCAGAAGCGGCTGACCCGTGCTGACCTGATCGGCTATGCGCAACGGCTGAAACTCGATGTCGAACGCTTCAGCGCCGAACTCGACAGTCAGCAGTATCGGCCACGGGTGGAGAGCGACGTTCAACTGGCGCGTAAGCTTGACCTCTATCAGACGCCGAGTTTTATTATCAATGGGCGCTTGCTGGTCGGTGACCGACCGATAGAAAAATTTCGCCAGCTGATTGAACAGGCATTGGCAGAGCAGTCCAAAGGGGGCGGATGATTCGAGTCTTTTACGCAGGTTTGCTGTTTCTGCTCTGCGGCAGTTTCGCTTACGCGAATCCGGCAACCGTCGCTAGCTGGAAAAAACTGGCTCCACTGGCAGCTCTGCAGCAACCAGAAGCAGCCAAAGTAGCGCTCGGCCAGGCGCTGTTTTTCGACCGGCGGCTGTCGGGCGACGGCACCGTCAGCTGTGCCGTTTGCCATATCCCAGACGAAGCATTTGCCGACGGGCAGAAGATTTCTGCCGCCTACCCGACCAACAAGCACTGGCGACATACCCTCAGTCTGCTCAATGTCGCTTATCTGGATATATTCTTCTGGGACGGTCGCAGCCGCAGCCTGGAGAATCAGGCGCTCGGCCCGATCCACTCTTCGTTTGAAATGAACCTCAACCCGCGCTTTCTGGTTGCCAAACTGCGCGAAATCCCCGCCTATCGGCAACTGTTTCAGGCCGCCTGGGGAGGGGAGGTCAGCATTGAGCGGATCGTTGCAGCACTGGCAGCATTTCAACAGACCCTACAGATCACCGACGCACCGTTCGACCGTTATCTGGCAGGCGACCAGCAGGCACTCTCCGCGCAGGCTCAGCGCGGTGCAGAAATTTTTTTCAGCGAGCGGGGCGGTTGCAGCCGATGTCACAGCGGCTCACTCTTGACCAATCAAGGCTATTACAACCTCGGCATCGAGGAATTACCCGCGTTGGTCAGCGACCCACAACATCGCACCACGCGTAACTTTTTTCTCGCCGAGCTGGGGCTGGCAGAGATGGATCGCGATCCCGGCTACTATGCGATCAGTCGCCGCAGCAAAGATCTGGGCGCCTTCCGCACCCCGCCGTTGCGGCAAGTTGAGGAGACCGCGCCCTACATGCATAATGGCAGCATCGCCAGCCTGCGTGAGGTGATCGAGTTTTTCAACCGGGGTGGCGGCGACGATCCGAACAAATCGGCGCTGCTTAAACCGCTCAATTTGAGTGCTGCAGAAAAACAAGACCTGGAAATTTTCTTACGCAGCTTAACCGGAACCTATCAGCCAGTTCGGGCACCACGCCCACCGGGCGAATGAAATGGAGGAATTGCCATGAATTTAGTGAGTGAAAAATTACTGCGCCTGACCCAGCTGCGCAAGCAGCGTCCCCAATATGCTGAAATTTACGATTTCTACAGCGGCCTCTGCGAATTTCTGCAAGACAAAGACGCGAGCTGGCTGGACTGCTCCCCTGAGTTGCAAAGCTGGCCAACCCGCCGTCAGGCCGGTTTTCCGCTGCTCAGTCGCGATGCAGTGCAGATCGACGTGCCGGCAACGAATCAGTTTCTCTGCCAACTGATCGACAGTCTGATTGAGCTGGGGAAAGAGGGCGGAGCAGAGTTGCAGCTGGTCCGCCAGGCCTTCACTTCCGGCCAGTTGGCCAGCGACCAGCTGTTGCTCGCCTGTCTGGAAAAAAACCGTGAGCCGCTTGAAGCAGCAGCGACCGCGGTCGAAGTCCCCTCCGCCCTGCTCGAATATGTCTGCTCCACCGCACTCGCCTTCGGTTTGCAACAATGGCGCAACAGGACGCCGCAACCAATGCTTGATGACTGGCAGGAGGGCTATTGTCCGACCTGCGGCGCAGTTCCGTCGATGGGCGAGTTTGGCGGTGAAGAGGGGCAGAAAAGGCTCCACTGTTCAATCTGCGCCACCAGCTGGGAGATGACCCGGATCAAGTGCAGCTACTGCGGCAATCAGGAGAGTGACAGCCTGGAATATTTCACCGCTGAAGGGGATAGCGGCTATCGGGTCGATATCTGCCGCAAATGCTCCTGTTATCTCAAAGTCGTCGACAGCCGTGAACTGGGCGAAGGGCTGCCGATGGATGTCGAGGATCTCAATACCATGCACCTCGATCTGTTGGCGCAAAAAGAAGGTTTTGCCAAAGGGAAAATCGATCAGAAATCCTGAAGCAGGGGTTAGTTGCGCGGAGGATAACGATGGGCAAAAATCGAGAGCATAGTATCTACCGATTGAAGAACGGTCGTCTGCAAGCACAGCAGCGAGCAGTGGTAGCAGAGTATCCGCTGCGCCTGCGGGTCAACGGTCGCGAGCTGGCAACACTGGTCTGCTCACCGCATCAGCTTAATTTTCTGCTGGCCGGTTTTTTCTGTTTACAGGGGTTTGCCGACTCGCTCGATGATATTCAGAGCCTGGGCGTCTGCGCCGATTTCGGTCTGGCTGAAGTCCGACTGAAAAAAGACCTGCCGCAACAGTTGCAGCCGACTCTGACCTCCGGTTGCGGCAGCGGCATTGCCTACAACCTGCCGCAACAGCTACTGGCAGATTCGGGTAAGCGGCCGCGTAATTATTCCAGCGACAGTCTGTTTCTACTGCTGCGGCAGCTGGGGAAAAAGACCGAGCAGTACCGCAACCATGGCGGTATCCACTCGGCGGCGATCGGCGATAAGGACGGACTGTTGCTGTTTGCCGAGGATATCGGCCGACACAACTGCCTCGACCGGCTGGCCGGGGAAGCGCTGTTCAAGGGGATTGATCTGCGCGACAAGCTGTTGGTCACCTCGGGGCGAATTTCCACCGAGATGGTCGCCAAAGCGGCCCGCCTCGGCATCGGTCTGCTCGCATCGCGCACCTCGCCGACCGATCAGGCGATCAAGCTCTGCGAACAGGCCGGAATTACCCTGATCGGCTACCTGCGCGGTGAGTCGCTGGAGATCTACAGCCATCCGGAGCAGCTCCAGCTGTCGAATAGTGAACAAAAAATTCCCGGGATCACCGGGGTGATTCTCGCTGGCGGTGAAAGTCGCCGGATGGGCAGCGACAAGTCATTGCTGCCGATTCACGGCGCACGTTTCATCGACCATGTTTACGCCCGACTGGCCGCACTGTTCGACGAGGTGCTGATTGTCACCAACTCACCGGAACTCTACCCGGAAATCCCCTGCCGCAAAGTGCCCGACATCTACGCTGCACAAGGGGCGTTGGCTGGAATCCACTCTGGGGTCAAACATGCTCAGCAGCAACACACCTTTGTCGTCGGTTGTGACATGCCGTTTGTCACCCCGGAACTGGTCCGCTGCATCTGCGCCGAAGCAGAGCGGGGCGATCTGATTCTGCCGGTCAGCAGCAGCGGCCACGAACCGCTGCACGCGCTCTACGGAAAGACCTGTCTGCCAGCGATGGAACAGGTTCTCGATCAGGGGAAACAGCGGATTGTCAGCTTTTTCAAGCAGGTGCGGGTGGTAGAAATACCGGCTGAGAAACTGCAGCAGGTCGATCCGCAGGAGCGCAGCTTTCGCAATATCAACACCCCGGAGGAATATTTCCAACTGCGGGGAGACTGCGACAATGATGCCGGAAACGGCAGTTACAACCGAGCAGCGTCGACTGGGTAGCTGCAAATCATCTGACATTCTTTTGACAGACAACCACCAGTTTAGTTCCCGAGCGATGATAATCAGAGCGGCCGACAACGGAAAGGCCGATTTTTCCCAGCAGCGCTGTTAATTGCAACTGGGTAAAAATCTGTTTATGCCGGTATGGTTTCGGTGAATAGAGCCGGTTCAGCAGCAGCGGTTTGCTCCCTCGGCTGAGCCGGTACGACCATTCACTGACCCGGTAGGAAAACGCGTCACGGGACGGGGTATCGAGAAATAGATGTCCGCCCGGTTTGATGACCCGGCACGCGGCCTTGAGTGTTTCCGCCGGGAAATTGACGTGTTCCAGAGTGTCCCAGATCGTCACCAGATCGAAAATCTCGGCGCAGTCAATCTGCCAACAGGGATCTTCGATCAACTCACGCCTTAAGCGAAGCTGGAAATTTTCCTGGGCGAACTCGCGGAAGATCTGTTGCGGTTCGATCCCCTGCGCCACTCCCCCCGCTTTTTGCCACAGCGCCGGAAAGAGTCCCACCCCGGAACCGATATCGAGACAATGCCGTCCCGTCGGCGACAGATGCGCCCGGATAAAGCGCAGATTCTTTTTCATCCGCTTGCGATTCTGCGGCAGTTTACTCTCGATGAACTTTCGAGATTTTTCCGTCAACAGGGTCCCCTCCGGTTGTTCCGGCGGAAAATCATCAAGGGCATCGATAGAATGGAAATCACAGTTGCCGCAGGCATAGACGGTCATCTGCGGCAAACTATATTTTGGCACTGCGGCCTGCTCTCCACAGAGTTTACAACGGCTGAAATCGTACACAGATGTTCTCCCGGTTATTGTCTTTCTAGATTATCGCTGCGACCTGGGTCGTTCCGGTCTTTTTGTCGGTGATCTCTCTCGGTTTTAAGCAGCAAACCAAATAGGTTAATTTATTTTAAAAAAAGCGTGTCCAAATATTGACACATTACAGGCAGTATATTATTGTTGCCTCACCTTTGGGCCGGGCAGCTGTCTTTTTCCGGAAAACCGAACGCTTACTCATAGTAGATGAGATTATGACGACTTTGCGAAAAAATCGCTTTTCAAGTTTCGGTGGCATGATCGGCCGTTCGGCGCAGATGCATGAGCTGTTTGAGCTGATTGCCTGTGTTGCCGAAGAGGGGGAGAGCACCATCCTGGTCCAGGGAGAGAGCGGCACCGGCAAAGAGCTGATCGCGCGCGCGGTCCATGATGGCAGCCCACGCAAGAAAGGTAATTTTGTCCCGGTGAACTGCGCGGCAATCCCGGATGAATTACTCGAAAGCGAACTTTTCGGCTACGTGAAAGGCGCATTTACCGGTGCGCAGCAATCGAAGATCGGCCGGGTGCAGTTTGCCGATGGCGGGACGCTGTTCCTGGACGAGATCGGCGACATGAAACCGAATCTGCAGGCAAAACTGTTGCGGGTCCTGCAAGAACGTGAAGTTGAGCAGGTCGGTGCGGTCCGGCCGACGAAGGTTGATGTGCGCGTGGTTGCCGCCACCCATCAGAATCTGGAAGCCCTGGTTGCCGAGGGACGTTTTCGTGAAGACCTCTATTATCGCTTGGCGGTTATTCCGTTGCAGGCGCCCCCACTGCGCGATCGGGGCGAGGATATCCCGCTGTTGATCGATTGCTTTATTGAACAATTCAGTCGCCGAAAATCGGATACTCCGACGGTGCTTGATCCGCGGGCATTACAGAGTTTGCAAGCCTACCACTGGCCGGGCAACGTCCGTGAACTGGAAAACCTGGTGCAACGTCTGGTGATTCTGCATCGGGGCAAAAAGGTCACCCTGAAAGAGCTGCCGGAAAAATATCGCTGTGAGGATCTGCAGTTGGCAGTGCCGCAGCTGCAAGAAGATGCGGCGCGGGTCGCGGAGGCGGCAGCTCCGCCTGAAGCCGCATGGGGTGAGTCCGGGCTGGATTTCAACGGCCTGATCAGCGAATTTGAAGATCGTTTGATCCTGCAAGCGCTGACCCGCGCCGGGGGGAACAAGAAGGAGGCGGCCCGGCTGCTGAACCTGAAACGCACCACCTTGATTGAAAAGATCAAAAAGAAAAACCTGCCGACCTGAGATGACCTTGGGCAACTAATCTGCACAAAAAGCACCCCGCTTGCACACGGGGCGTTATTTGAGCCACTTGCAAAAGGCTGAAGAATCAAGGCCCGTCATTCCCGCGTAGGCGGGAATCTAGAAGTTCTCAGGGATGGCCCAAAAACTGGATCCCCGTTTTCACGGGGATGACGACTTTTGCAAGAGTCTCCTAGGATTAGTCTTTTTTTAAAAACCTTTTTTTCAGGCTTCAATTTCCATCCAGCATCCGACCGATCCCGCCGAGCAGCGAACCTTCACCCTTGTCGCTGCCGCCGGCTTTCGGCGCATGGGCAATAATCCGGTCGGCCAGGCGGCTGAACGGCAAACTCTGCAACCAGACCCGGCCGGTTCCGCGCAGGGTCGCTAAAAACAGCCCCTCGCCGCCGAAAAACATGCTCTTGAGATTACCGGCTCGTTCGATGTTGTAATCGACGCTCGGCTCAAAAGCGACCAGGCAGCCGGTATCGACCCGCAGGGTCTCCCCCTTGAGCTGCCGCTCAATGATCGTTCCGCAGGCATGCACGAAAGCCATGCCGTCGCCGTGCAGGCGCTGGAGGATAAACCCTTCGCCACCGAAAAAACCGGTTCCCAGGCGTTTTTGAAAAGCAATGTCGAGTTTGGTCCCGTAGGCGGCGCAGAGGAACGAATCCTTCTGGCAGAGCAGATCCCCGGACAATTGGGAAAGATCGAGCGGGATAATCTTCCCCGGATAGGGCGCGGCAAAGGCGACATGCTGTTTCCCCGGCCCCTGATTGGTGAAATGGGTCATAAAGATCGACTCGCCGGTCAGCATCCGTTTTCCGGCACCGAGCAGTTTGCCGAAAACCCCCTGCTCCGGCTCGGAACCGTCACCCATTTTGGCTTCGAAACTGATCCCTTCTTCCATATAGGTCATGGCGCCGGCTTCTGCCACCACGGTCTCCCCCGGATCGAGTTCTACCTGCACCATCTGCATATCATCTCCGATAATCTGGTAATCGACTTCATGGCACTTCATCGGCAACTCCTGTTTTAAGTTAAAAAGGTGAGTGGGTTGGTTATCCTATTTCACGATAGTAGCAAATGGGATCGGCAAAAAATGACCTCTACGTTGAAAATCAGTCAAGCTCTTGTTACTGTTTGATGATCAACAGTTTAAACTTTATCATTGATATGGCAATGAAAGGAGAACCTGTCCGATGAAAAAATGGTTCGCTACGATTATGCTGGTTTTGTTCTCTCTGGTTGCAGTTGCAATACCAGCGCTGGCCAAGGATAACTGGCACCAGTTCTCAGCCAGAGACGCCCAGCTCAGCCCGCTCGGCAAGGATAAACTGAAGCCGGGCATCAAACTGTATATGCTGGGCGAAAAACATGCAAAGGTGCTCAAACGGCTGGGTGAATTCAAGTCGAACAAACGCAGTAACGGTTTTGGCAAATCAGCGCAAAACGCTTGCGACCGAACTTTCATCTCGGCGCTGATGGCTCTGCAGAGCCGGGCGGAGCGAGAAGGGGGCAACGCGGTGATCGACATCTATACGATTACCAAGAATCAGAAATTTGAAAGTGCTGAGCAGTATTCCTGCATCAAGGGTGGTTTTGTCTCCAATGTTGCCTTGATGGGGACGGTTGCCGAACTGGCGGAATAATCGTTGTCGAGCAGGCCGGTTTTGTGGATTTGCCTTTGTTCTGCTGAGCAGGATTTCAGTGCCGTAAAAATGCCCACGTCTGTTTTCAGACTGTGGGTGTTTTTATCCCCGGTACCGGCTGGCTTGACCTTGAATTTTCTTGAAAAAATACTGGTTTCCGACTAGCATCGACTCTGTTCATAATGCCTTTCTATGGCGGGCTCGAGTGCTCTTTTACTGTGCTTGATCCGGCGGTGTTTTCCTCCGGCCCTGGTGAATTACCGACTGAGAATGGAAGCGAAAGTTATCTATGCAAAAACGTCAAATAGCCCTGGTCACCGGGGCGAGTAAGGGGATCGGTGCGGCGATTGCGCGGGAACTGGCGGCAGACGGGTTTCATGTCTGGCTCAACTACCGCAGCGACCGGCAGGCGGCGCAGCAGGTTGCCGAACAGGTCGAGACTGCCGGTGGAGAATGCACCCCGCTCCCCTTTGATGTGGCGGATGCGCAAGCAACGGCAACGGCGCTGGAGCCGCTGCTGAAAGAGCAGGTGCCCTTTGTGCTGGTCAATAATGCCGGATTTGCCCGTGACGGCATCATGGCGATGATGAGCCAATCCGACTGGGAGAATGTCCTCGCCGTGCATCTGAACGGTTTTTTCAATGTCACCCGGCTGGTGGTCGCGCGGATGTTGAAAAAGCGCCAGGGGCGGATTATCAATATCGTTTCCACCTCCGGCGAGTCGGGTGTCGCCGGGCAGGTCAACTATTCAGCAGCCAAGGCGGGCCTGATCGGTGCGACCCGGTCATTGGCAGCCGAGGTCGGACGGCGCAATATTCTGGTCAATGCCGTCTCGCCCGGTTTTATCGCTACCGATATGACCGAAGAGTTGCCGCTGGAGCGGATTCTGCCGTTGATTCCGCTCGGCCGGATCGGTGAACCGGAAGAGGTCTCAGGGCTGGTCGGCTTCCTCTGTTCAGAGCGGGCCAGCTATATTACCGGGCAGGTTTTTGCCGTCAATGGCGGCATCCACATTTAGCGTTAATAGAGAGCTTACTTTGTATCGAGTTGCTATCACCGGGATCGGCATCGTCTCCTGTCTGGGGAACGATCCGGAAACTGTCGGCGCGGCGTTAAGGGCCGGAAAGTCAGGGATCGTTGTCGATCCGCAGCGCAGCGAACTCGGTTTTCGCAGCCCGCTGACCGGACAGATCCGCGATTTCGATCGATCGATCCTGTCGCGCAAACAGCGCAAAAGCATGCCGGAGTTTGCTGTCTGGGCCTATGCTTCGGCAAGGGATGCGCTGACGATGGCGGGACTTTCCGCCGCCGAAATTCAAAATGAACAGACCGGCCTGCTCTACGGTTGTGATTCCAGCTGTATCGCCGCCATCGAGCAGGTTGATGCCTTGCGGCTCAAAGGGGAGACCAAGGCGATCGGCAGCGGGCAGATTTTCCGTTCGATGACCTCCTCGATCACCATGAATCTGAATACCCTGCTGCAGACAAAGGGGGCCTGTTGGTCGCTCAGTTCGGCCTGCTCCAGCGGTGGCCATGCCCTCGGTCAGGCCGCTGACCTGATCCGGCTGGGACGTCAGCAGCGGATGCTTTGCGGCGGCGCGCAGGAGATCAACTGGCAGTCGATGTGCAGCTTTGACGGGCTTGGGGCCTTTTCGGCCAGGGTTGCCGAGCCGGCCGCCGCCAGCCGCCCTTTTGATGCGCAGCGGGATGGTCTGGTCCCCAGCGGCGGGGCGGCGACGCTGGTGCTGGAGCGCTATGATCTGGCGCAGCAGCGCGGCGCAGCGATCCTCGGTGAACTGCTCGGCTACGGCTTCTCTTCTGATGGCGGCCAGCTTTCGGTACCGAGTGAAGACGGCATCAGTCGGGCGATGCTGATGGCGCTGGAGCAGAGCGGCCTGGCGGCAGCGGAAATCGATTATCTCTGCGCTCACGCCACTTCAACCCCGGCCGGGGATGCTGCCGAGGCGGCCAACATCAGGAAAGTTTTTGGTCAGAAAACACCGCCGATCTCTTCGTTGAAATCGATGACCGGACACGAACTCTGGATGTCGGGAGCCGCGCAAGTGGTCTATACAACGATCATGGCGCAACAAAAGTTTATCGCCGCAAATATCAACTATCAGGAACCGAGCGAAGCAACCGCCGGGCTGAATATCATCCGCGCAACTATCCCGCAGGCACCAAGGCAGGTTCTCTGCAACTCCGCCGGGTTCGGCGGGACCAACTCCGCACTCGTGCTCGCGTTCTCCTGACCTCTATGCAATATGATTCGATTATCATCGGTGCGGGCCTTTCCGGGCTGACCTCCGCACTCTTGCTGGCGCGCAGCGGACGGCGGGTCCTGGTCCTTGAGCAGCATCCGCAGCCGGCACCGGTGGTGCGCGGTTTCTCTCGTGACGGCTTCTATTTCGACAGCGGCTTCCACTATGCCGGCGGGCTGGCTGCAGACGGGCCGTTCCGGCCGCTGTTTCGCCATCTGGGGCTGGAAAGCAAGCTGGAACTTTTCCCTTTTGCCGAATCGGGGTTTGATCGCCTGCAGATTTCGGCAACCGGAGAGACCTTTTCCCTGCCGGTCGGTTTTGCCGCAATCAAGGCGCAGCTGGGAAAACAATTTCCGGCCGTGCAGGCGGAGATCGACGACTATCTCGATGAAATTGCCGGCAAATGGAGCAATTTCCCCTATCTCAATCTGGATACCGATATTGCCGATTTCGGCATCCAGACGGTGCATGGAGCTTCGCTGCAGGAGCGGCTGCAGGTCTTCTCCGCCTATCCGCAATTACAAAGTTTGCTCTCGATGCACAGCCTGCTTTACGGGGTTACGCCGGAGGTTGCGCCAGTTAGTTTGAATGCACAGGTGGCCGGTTCCTATTATCATTCGGTGCATGGGATTGTCGGTGGCGGTCGGGCACTGGTTGCGGCGCTGCTTGAATTGCTGGCCGCAGCGGGCGGCGAGGTCCGCTGCCGGGCAAGGGTGACCGAACTGCTGGTTGCTGATGCGGCGATCAAGGGGGTGCGCCTGGCGGATGGTGAAGAACTATCCGCCGCGGAGGTGCTGGTGACGATCAATCCGGCTCAGCTACCGGAGCTGCTGTCACCGGGGGTGCTGCGTCCCGCCTATCTGAAACGGCTGAAGAATTTGCGCCAGACCGGCTCTGCCTATATTATTTTTGCCAAGAGCCGCCGCCCGCTCGAATTTCTTCACCGCTCGAATCTTTTTATTCAGCCGCAGGCGGGAGTCTTTACGGCTGACACGGATTGTCCGCTGCAAGAAAGACCCTTCTATCTGACCGCAGCTGATCAGGGGCAGGGGGAGGTTCGCGGCTTGATCGGGGTTGTTCCGGCCGGTTATGCTGAGGTCGCCGAGTGGGCTGCCGCCGGGATGCGCCAGGCCGAGGGCTACCGCGCGCACAAACAGCGGATCGGTGAACAACTGCTGGAATTATTCGCCGCAAACTGTCCGGAGCTTGCCGAGCTTGAACTGCTGGAGCTGGCTACGCCTTTGACCCTGCGCGATTATTCGCTGGCCCCGGCCGGGGCCATCTATGGCGTCGGACGTTTTCTCGGCCAGTATAATCCGCATCCGGTCACCCGGCTTCCCGGTCTGTTCCTCTCCGGTCAGGCGATTGCGGCACCGGGGTTGCTGGGTACCCTGGTCGCCGGCTATCTGACCTGCGGCTCGATCCTAGGTCATGAATATCTACGGGGAGAAATAAAAGCATGTTGTTAAATGTTGTGGTTACCGGCATCGGTATCATCTCACCGCTGGGGCACAGTTTTGAGGAACTGATGGATGCGCTGCTGGCTGGTGAGTCAGGGGTGCGGGTGGTCCCAGAACTGGAAAAAATCGGCGGCTTGCGTTCCCGTCTGGCGGCGCGGGTCGAGGGGATCGAGCCGAAGCAGATCCCGCGGAAGATCCGCCGCTCGATGTCGAACATGTCGATCTACGCCTATCTGGCCAGTCAGCAGGCCCTGGCGATGGCTGCTTATCCCGACGAACTGCTTTCCGGCGGGCGTACCGGGGTGGTGGTCGGCTCAACCCTGGGCAGTACCGAAACCAGTGAGAAATTTTTTGCCGATTATTTCCGCGACTACAGTCTGGAACGGATGAAATCGGGACTGTTTTTTCAGCTGATGGGTCACTCCTGTGCCGCCAATATCGCCCAGTCGTTAGGGATTACCGGCCGGGTGATGGCTCCCTCGGCCGCCTGTGCGACCAGCTGTCAGGCGATCGGTTACGCCTGTGAGCAGATCGCTTTCGGCCGTCAGGATGCCATCCTCTGTGGCGGCGCCGACGAATTTCACCCGCTGACGACCGCGACCTTCGATGTCATGCACGCGGCCTCAACCGGTTTTAATCAGCAGCCGGACGCCTCACCACGCCCCTTCGACCATGATCGCGACGGCATTGTCTGCGGCGAGGGGAGCGGCATCCTGTTGCTGGAGAAAAAGAGCCTGGCTGAAGCGCGCGGGGCGACCATCCTTGCTGAGATCATCGGTTTTGCCACCACCTCAGACACCTCCAGCATCGCCAATCCGGATGTCGGAGCGATGCATGAGTGTATGCAGCTGGCGCTCGAAGATGCCGGGATGGAGCCCGGCGAACTTGACTATGTCAATGCCCACGCCACCGGTACCCGGCAGGGGGATCTGGCCGAAGCCGAAGCGATTTGCCGACTGGTCGGTGACAGAACCCCGGTCAGCAGCCTCAAAGGGCACCTGGGTCACACCATGGCTGCCAGCGGCGCTATTGAATTATCCGCCAGCATTGGTATGATGCGCCGCGGCGAATTGGTCGCAACCCGGAACCTGCAGCAGATTGATGAAGACTGTGCCGGTCTTTTGCACCTGCAACAGAACCGGAAACTGCGACCGAGAGTTATCCTGAAAAATAATTTTGCGATGGGTGGCATCAATGCCAGCGTCGTCATAAGGAGCGCTACGCATGACTGAAGCGGAAGTAATTGAACGGATCGATTCCAGCCTTGCCGAAGAGTTCGAGCTCGATCGGACCGATATGACTGCCGAGGCGAATATCTATGAAGATCTGGGGCTCGACAGTCTCGACACCGTCGATATGGTGATCGTGCTGGAGGGCGCGTTCGACTTTAAAATCCGTGAAGAGGAAGCAATCCGGGCGATCCGTACCCTGGGCGACATTCATCGCTTTGTGCTTGGCAAAGTCACCGAAAACAGCTGAAAATCGGAGCGACCCAAGGCGTGAGCAAATCTCATAGAACCGCTGAAAGTGACGGTGGCTTCGGCCCGTTGTTGCTGTTGATGAACCTCTGGTGCTACGGTTCGCTGCTGCTCTGGACCCTGTTCGCAATTCTGTTTTTCCCTCTGGTCTTCGCCCTCTGTCTGCCGTTTTTGCGCTGGTCGGCGGACCGGCTGGTGCGCTGGTTCATCTGGCTCTACGGGCGGGGCTAGTTGCTGTTGATGAGCCCCTTCGTCACGTTTCGCCGGCAACAGCTGGAGCAGATCGAGATCGGTAGGCCCTACCTGTTCGTGATCAATCATCTGTCGTTTTTCGATACCTTCTGCATGGCGTTGCTGCCGGTCCACGATGTCAGCTTTGCCGTGCGTTCCTGGCCGTTTCGCATGTTCTGGTACAGCGGCTTCATGCGGCTGGCACGCTACCTGGATGTTGAGGGGAGCAACTGGGACGAGATTTTGAGCAACTGCCAGGCAACCTTTGCTGCCGGCGGCACGGTGCTCTTCTTTCCCGAGGGGCACCGCAGCCGCGATGGTCAACTGCAACGCTTTTATTCCGGCGGCTTCAAGGCGGCGATCAGCACCGGTGTGCCGTTGATTCCGCTCTGCATCGACGGCACCGACCAACTGTTGCCGCCGGGGCGGAAAACTCTGCGTCCCTGCCGGATCAGCCTGCAGGCGCTGGAGCCGATCGATACCGGCAGCTTCAGCGGTGCCGACGGCCATCTGCGCCTGCGGAAACTGGTCAAAGAACGAATGACCACCGCGCTGGCTGAGATGCGTGGCGACCGAGCGCAGTAAAGGATTAATTGGAGAACTAAACCACCCTGCACTGAAAGTGCGGGGGTTGAATCGGGACTGAAAGTCCCTTTACAAGCAAAGTCACAACCCGCTTCAATCGTCATCCTCGCGAATGCGGGGATCCAGAGCCCATGATAACCTCTGGATTCCCGCCTACGCGGGAATGACAAAGAATGAGTAGCAACTGAAAGTCTTGGACTATAAATCCATAGTTTTTGCTGACGTGATGGAGGAACCAAATGGGGATAACGCTGCCGCTTCCAGCCGAAGAGTTGATTCCGCATCGCTTGCCGATGCGGCTGGTCGATCGTTTGCTGGAAATTGACGGCAAAAACGGTGTGGTCGAAGCACATATCGCCGCTGATTGTCCGCTGGTCTCTGCTGCCGGACGACTGGAAGATATCGCCCTGACCGAACTGCTGGCGCAGGCTTATGCTGCGGTCAAAGGCTACTGTGATCTGCTCGAGAGCAGACCAGTCAAGCAGGGTTTTCTGGTCGGGATTAAAAAGAGTGTCAAACTGCTTCCGGCACAAGCGGGAGACCGGTTGAGCATCAAAATTAAAACCCTGGCTGAGCTGGAGGAGTTTGACGTCGCCGAAGGAGAGATCTGGCGCGGCAACGAACTGCTCGCCAGAGGTGAAATCAAGGTCTGGGTCCACTGATGGTTCGCTGTGTTAAATCCGGATATTTGTTGTTTCTGCTGCTGTTCTGCTTGCCGCTGTGGTGCAGTGCTGAATCGCCGCAGGAAGAGCTTGCTTTGTCAGCGGTGTTTGCCCGATTAAAGGCCGCCGCCGCGCAAACGCAAAGTTTATCGAGTACTTTTGTTCAGGAAAAGCAGCTGACGATGTTTGCAGAAACCCTGCTCTCCGACGGGCGGTTCTATTATCGCCAACCGGATCATCTGCGCTGGGAACTGCTGACCCCGGTCGCTTCCGGTTTCGTTCTGCGCGGTCAGCAGGGGGAACGTTGGAACAGCTTGAGCCGGGAAGTCACGGCTTTTCGCATCGATGGTGATCCGATGATGGGGATTGTTGCCCAACAACTGCTGGCTTGGGCGCGGGTCGATATCGATTGGCTACGCAGTCGCTACCGGATCGAACTGCTCGCGGAACAGCCGGTCCGCTTACAACTCTTCCCGCTTAATTCCGGCGAGGCCGGGTTTATCGAACAGCTGCAGATTCTGTTTTCCGCCGACAGCCGTTACGTTGTGCGGGTTGAAATGCACGAAGCGGGCGGCGACCAGACGCGGCTGCACTTTGAACAGGTGCAGATCAATCAGCCGCTGCCTGCGGATGCGTTTTTGCTGCCGGAGTTTCGATGAAGCTGTTCGCCACCTGTTATCGCTGTTTTGAACACAGGCGAGGCTGGCTGCTGCTGGCGCTGCTGCTGCTGCTGCTGCTTTGCGGTTGGCAGTTGAGCCGCCTGCAGCTGGAAGAGAATATTTCGGCGCTGCTGCCGGATGGCGATTCGCCGGTTGCAGAGGATTTCAAGCTGTTGCAGCAGGCGCCCTTCGCCCGCAAGCTGGTGATCAACCTCAGCGCCGCCGAGGGGATTGAAACGGCACAACTGCTGGCCGCCACCGAACAGTTGCGCGCGGTACTGCCGACCGAACTGTTCGCCGGCGCCAGCAGCGGACCCGGTGAGCAGCTCGGCGGCACCTTGCTGACTCAGCTCGGCCGCTACCTGCCGCTGCTGGCCGACGCCGATGATCTGCAACAAATCGACGCGCAGTTGAGCGAAGCAGCGGTTGACCGACACCTGCAGACCGCTCTGGCGCAGCTGCTGCAACCGCAGGGAATCGCCCTGAAGCAGAAAATTCGCCGCGATCCTCTCGATCTGGAAAGGCTGGCACTGCAGAAATTGCGCTCCCTGAATCCGGTGCCCGAAGTGCGGCTGGAAGGGGGGCATTTTCTCAGCCGTGACGGTCGCAACAGTCTGATTCTGGCCGATACCGAGATTGCGGTCACCGACAGTCGCGGCAGCAAGCGGCTGCTTGAAGCCTTTGACCGGGCGCGGCGACAGCTGCCGACCGGGATCAGCGCCGAGCTGGTCAGCGGTCATCCCTATACGCTGGCCAACGCCACGACCATTCAGCGGGATATCTCGCGGCTGCTGATCGCCTCCGGGATCGGGATTCTGCTGCTGTTTCTGGTGTTTCTGCGGTCGTTGCGGGCGCTGTCCGTTTACCTGCTGCCGCTGTTCAGCTTTGCCGTGGCGCTGCTGGTGGTGGCGCTCTGCAATCCACGGGTCTCGGGGATTACCGTCGGCTTCGGTGCGGTGCTGCTCGGCATCACCATCGATTTCGGCCTGCATGTCTACTTTGCCCTGCGCAAGGGGGAGGGCTCACGCGAGGAGTTGTTGCGCGCGGTGTCGCGGCCGGTGCTGTTCGGTGCTTTGACCAGCCTGGCGGCTTTTGCGGTGCTGCTGCGTTCCGAGCTGCCGGGGCAGCGACAGCTGGCGCTGTTCGCGATGGCCGGAATCGCTGCTGCGGTACTGCTGGCGTTAATTTTTCTGCCGCACTTTATCGGTCCGCCGTGCGAAACAGGCAGCAGCCTCCGTCGGCAGTTCAAACGACATATCTATGATCGCGCGCCGCTGCTGCGCTATACTGTGCTGCTGAGCTGGTTGTTGCTGGTGGTACTGGCGGCGGTGCAGATGCCGCAGCTGTCGATCAACGGTGACTTGCGGCGGCTCAGTTATCAATCAGAGGCTTTGCGCCAGAACGAGGCCGAGTTGACCCGCGTCTGGGGCAATATGCGCGGTCGGGCGCTGATCTTCGCCAGCGGTGCCGATCTGCAGACCGCACTGCAACGTAACGAGCAGGTCTGGCAACTGTTACAGGCAGAAAAACTGCCGGGACTGGTCAGTCTGGCACCGCTGTTACCTTCGCAGCAGACTCAGCAGCAGCACTTGCAACAGTGGCAGGATTTCTGGTTGCAGCGCCGTGCCCAAACACAGGATCTGCTGATCGCCCAAGGGCAGGATTACGGTTTCACGGCTGCGGCCTTTGCGCCCTTCTGGGAGCAGGTTGAACACCCGCCGCAGCAATTAGGCGTCGAGCAATTACAGCAGCTGGGTCTGGCCGAACCGCTGGAGAATCTACTGCTGGTCGATGAAAACAGCTACCGGCTGCTCAGTCTGTTGCCCGATCGCCCGGAGTTGATCGAGGCGCTCGAAGAGAAACTGGCGACCATCCCCGGTGTTCGTCTGGTTTCACAGGGGCGCTTCGGCAGACAACTGAGTCGCGAGATTGCTGCCGACTTCAGCCGCTTCATTCTGTCGGCCGGATTGGCCGTGTTGCTGCTGCTGGTGCTGCTGTTCCGGCGCGTCGACAGTATTCTGCTGGCGCTTCTGCCGGTACTGACCGGATTGCTGGTGATGTTTGGCGGCATGGCCTGGCTGGGTCTGGAGCTGAACCTGTTCAATGTGGTCGCTTCGATTCTGATTATCGGCCTGGGGGTCGACTACGGGATTTTTATGGTCTGTCACGCCGCGCAGGAGGAGGATCTGGCTTCCTCGCGGGCGGTCCTGGTCTCCGGGCTGACCACGCTGGTCGGCTTCGGCGCGCTGGTGCTGGCTGAACATCCAGCCCTGCATTCGATCGGTCTCAGCGTACTGCTTGGTATCAGCGCCGCAGTGCCGACCGCAGTGCTGGTGATCCCGGCCTTCCGACCGAAGAGAATTTGATGGTGCGCTTACTGGTTTTTGCCCTTTTGCTGCTGTCGCAGTTTGCCTGCGCGCCGCTTGAGCGGCCGGTGAAAGTTGCCGAGTGCAGCAGTTATCCAAGTCGCCGGCAACTGTTGAGCGGAAACTGGCTGCAGCAACCGGCAATCTGGCATCTGCGGCAGTCGGCACTGTTGGAGGTTCGCGGCAGAAAATTTCCCCTGCAGGGGCTGCTGCGACTCGACAGCGAACGGCGCGAGGCGCGGCTGGTGGCGATGAATGAGCTGGGCCTGGTGATGTTCGATCTACAGCTCGATGAGCAGGGGCAGCAGTTGCACCGGGCGTTGCCGCAATTGCAGCAACAAGCGAACTTTGTTGTCGGTGTGGCTGACAGTCTGCGGCGGATCTTCCTCCCGCCGGTTCCGCTGCCCGACGATCGACTGCAGCAACGACCGGCAACCCAGCGGCTCTGGCGACCGCTGGCCGGCGGTGAGCTTGGTTTTATTTTTGACTGCTCCGGAGACTTGCAGGAAATTCGTCAGCTGACGGATACTGATGACTGGCGGGTTGCCTATCGCGACTATAAAAACTTTGCCGATCAGCGGATTCCGCAGCAGATTCTCTATAATGATTACCGGCATGGAGTGCGGCTTACGCTCTGGCTGACTGAGGTGAAACAGAAAAAATGAACAGCATGCGTCAAGCGATTATCCGCTCAGCGCTGGCCCCGGCGAATCTGGCCAAAGGCAGCGCCGAGCAGAGTTTTCGCTTTGCCGAAGATTTTCCCGGTTTCGCCGGACATTTTCCCGGCTACCCGATCCTGCCGGCGATCCTGCAGACCCTGATGGCGCAGCTGGTCGCCGAACAACTGTACGGCCAGCGCCTGGAGTTTCAGAGTCTGGAACGGGCTAAATTCAGGCGCGAGTTGCGTCCCGGTGACCGGATTCGGGTCAAGGTTGCCCTGCGTGAGGTGAGTGAGTTGTTGCGCTATAAAGCCGAACTCTACTGCGACACAGAGGCTGCAGCCACGTTTAATCTCAGTTTTACTGCTGGAGAACCAGTATGAAAAAGCCTTATTTCAGAAGCTCTGTTGATGATCCGCCGGCACTGCGCTGCATCACCGAGCGGGTGGTGCGGTTTGAAGAGGTCGATGCCCTGGCGATCGTTTGGCACGGCCGTTACCCGAGCTATTTTGAGGATGGCCGGGTGCTGCTCGGCGAACAGTACGGGCTCGGTTATATGGATTTCTATCAGCAGGGGATCGTTGCACCGATCAAGCAGCTGCATGTCGATTACCAGCTGCCGTTGCGTTTTGGTGAGTCATTTACCATCGAAGCGATCCTGCATTGGTCCGACGCGGTCCGCCTCAATCATGAATTTATCCTGCGCAACGCCGCCGGAGAGGTGACGACCAGCGGCTACACGGTGCAGCTGCTGCTGGATAAACAGGACAATGTGCTGATGGTGCCGCCGCCGTTTTATGAGCAGTTCCGGCAGCGCTGGCAGGTGGGAGAGTTGGGTTGAAATCGGTTGTGATCAGCAAGGTCGCCTGTGTCACCGCGCTTGGTAGCGGGCCGGATGCGCTCTGGCAGGGACTGCTCGACGGGCGCAGCGGCATTGCCCAGCTGCAGCGCTTTAATTGCGAGAATTATGTTTCCTCGCTGGCCGCCTGTATCGAGGATTTGACCGCCCCGCTTGAGGGCTCGCGTCTCGATCCGCTGCTGGAACAGTTGGCAGAGCAGTTAGGCGAGGTACCGCAGGATGCACGGCTTTTGGTCGCTTCGACCAAGGGCGAGATCGATCGTCTCGATGTTTCAGTCCGGGCTGGAGAGGCCTTGCCGCAGGCGGTGCTGTTCGAGCCGCTGCTGAAGAAGATCTCCCGGCGCTTCGGGTTGCGTGACGGCGGCATGAATATCAACGCCGCCTGCGCCTCTTCGACCATTGCCTTGGCTCGCAGTGCGGCGCTGGTCGCCGCCGGGCAGGCCGAAGTGGTATTGGTCTATGCCGCCGACATTGTCAGTGAATTTGTTTTTTCCGGATTTTCCGCCTTACAGGCGCTGTCTGCCGAGCCGTGCAAGCCGTTCGATAAACAGCGTCAGGGGTTGAACCTTGGCGAAGCCGGGGTCGCGCTGCTGCTGATGAGCGAAGCGCGGGCGGCGCGCCAGGCCCAGCCGCCGCTGGCGACCATCGTCGGCTGGGGGGCGGCTAACGATGCCCACCATGTGACCGCCCCGGCGCGCGACGGCAGCGGCCTGTTTTTGGCTTGTCGGGCGGCACTGAAAAAAGCGGCAATCAACGCCGCTCAGATCGCGGCAATCAATGCCCACGGTACCGGCACGCCCTATAACGACGCCATGGAATTGACTGCGTTTCAGAACCTGTTCGCTGACGACCTGCCGCCGCTGCATGGGATTAAAGGCAGTGTCGGTCATTGTCTCGGTGCCGCCGGCGGTCTCGAAGTGCTGGTTGCCGGTTATGCCTTGCAGCAGCAGATGATCCCCGGCACGCTTGGTTGTGAGCAGCCAGAGGATACCGGGCAGAGGCGGATTTCTGTGGCCCCTCAGGAAATCTGCGGCGACTACCTGCTCTGTACCAATTCCGGCTTCGGCGGCATCAATGCGGCGCTGGTGCTGCAGGGGGGAGATCGATGAAGGCCTGGATCAACGGCATCGGCTGGGTGACCCCGGCCGGGTTCGGCCAGGGACGGCAATCTCAATCCCCGCCGCTGCAAGCGGGAGAGCTGCAGATCCCGACCCGCAAAGATCTCTTCGCCCGGATCGACCGGCGTTTCGGTCGGCTGGATGATTTCTCCCGCATCGGCCTGGCGGCCGTGACCTTCTGTCTGCGCGATGCCGGGGCAGAAGCTTGGCAGAAAAAGCGCCCGCTGGGGATTATCGCCGCCAGTCGTTACGGCTGCCTGCAGACCGACCTCGATTATCTGCAGACGCTGATTCCACAGCAGGGCAAGCTGGCCAGTCCCAACCTGTTCGCCTACACCCTGCCGAACTGTTTTCTCGGTGAAGCGGCGCTGCGTTTCGGGCTGACCGGTAATAGTCTGATTATCAATCGTCGTGATCCCAGCCGTTTGGCCGCGCTGCAAACCGGGATGGAAGAGTTGTCATGGAGTGAACAGTGCGGGATCCTGGTCGGGATCGTCGATCTGGTTGCGCCGCCGGAGTTAGCGGCAGAGGATGATTTGCCCGGCAGCCTGTTCCTGCTGCTGGAAACGACCCCGCGCAGCGAGATCAGCAGCTACGGAGAATTGGAGCTGCAAAATGAGCAACTCTTTTTCAATAGCGACCGGCTGGAAAATTTATCGCAACTGATTGCCGCTTGTTTGCAGGTTACGGCCTCTGTCGTGGATGGCGGAGAAAAGATACCTGATTCGTAGCAATCTTCCGCTACGCGCGGAAATCGTCCCCTCTCCCACAGGGAGAAGGGTTAGGTTGAATCGTTATTTTAAGTTTATAGATTCGTAAAGATTAGCCGATTTGGTGGATGCCGACCTCTCCGCAAAAGCAATAGGAGTCCCGCCGCATGAAAATGGAACTGATCTACCCGCGCTGGCCGAAGCTTGATCGGCAGACCGAGTTTCACCTGCCGCCACACGGACCGGTGGTCTTCGCCGCGGCGATGCCAGCCGAGGTGGAGGTCAATTTTACCGATGATAATCTGCAGACCATCGATTTCGATGCCAGCTGTGATCTGGTGGCGATTTCAACCATGCTCAGCTCGCAACTGCCGCGCGCGTTCGAGATCGCCCGCGAGTTTCGCGAGCGGGGCAAAAAGGTTATCTTCGGTGGTATTTCGACCATGCTGCATGCCGAGGAGGTGCAGCAGCATGCCGATTCGGTCTTTCTCGGTGAGGTCGAAGGGCGCTTCGGCCAGGTGATTGAGGATTTTCAGCGTGGCGAGTTGCAGCCGGTTTACGACTACATGCACAACCCGCCCGACATCAACCTGATCGGCACTGCCAAGCGCGAAATTCTCGACCGTGAACTGTATAACTATCGCGGCGTGCAGATGCTAGATCTGGTGCATGCCTCGCGTGGCTGCAAGTTCAACTGCTTCCCCTGCTGCACCGGATTTCTCGGTGGTACCAGTTTCCGTCCGCGGCCGATCGACATGGTGATCGAGGAGATGGAGGCGATCCAGAACAACCGTCTGTTTATCGTCGACAACTCGCTGGCCCAGGATCGTCAGTGGTTGATCGATCTGTTCAAGGCGATGGCGCCGCTGAAAAAGAAGTGGGTCTCCCACCCGATTCTCGATGATGACAAGGTCCTCAAGCTGGCCGCCGATGCTGGAGCCTGGTACGTCTATCAGGCGGTTTTCGATACCTCGGAGACGATCCGCAACCGGGTCAAGCGGCTCAAGGATCACGGCATCGGTATCGAGGGGACCATCCTGCTCGGCACCGACGATCAGAGTGCGGACGATATTAAACGGCTGGTCGATTTTCTGCTCGAGATCGAACTGGATGTTGCCGAGTTCACCATTATGACCCCCTTTCCGCATTCGCCGGTACGCCAGCAGCTGGAAAAAGAGGGGCGGATCCTGTCGAACAATTGGATCGATTATACCGCCGACAAGGTGGTCTTTCAGCCGAAGCAGATGAGCCCGGAGAAGCTGCAGGAGATGTACTATTACGCCTGGGACACCTTCAACGCGCAGAGCGGTCATCAGCTGAAGATGGGCGAGCTGTTTAAACAGGTGATCCGCAAGGAGATGGATGACGGCACCTATCATCGTTACAATCCACGCAAGCGGCGGCTGTTTAAAAAGGCCGGGGCATGAGTCGGGTTTTTCTCATTTCCAGCAACACCGCAGTCGATCCCTATCCGGTCTATCCGTTGGGAATGGCGGTAGTTTCCGCCGCTCTGGTCGGGGCTGGACATGAGATTCAGCAATATGACTGCCTGGCCCATGCGGATGATCCGACTCGACTGCCAGAGCGGTTGCGTGCGTTCGCGCCCGAGCTGATTTCGATCTCGTTGCGCAACATCGACAACGTCGATTCGTTCTCCGGTGAAAATGCCTGGTATCTGCAGCGGACCCAACAGCTAGTGGCGCAGATCCGCGCAGTCAGCAGCGCCCCGATCGTCGTCGGTGGCCCGGCCTTGACCATCATGCCGGAGGAGATTGCCGAATACCTGCAGGTCGATCACGCGATCATCGGTGAGGGCGAGCGTTCGCTGCCCGAACTGGTGCGGCAGTTGGCCGCAGGTGAAAGTATGGCGCAGATTATTCCGCGCAGTGCCCCGCTGGACGGTGATCAGTTCAGTGCCCCGCTGTTCGACCAGCCGCTGATCGATTTCTATCAGCAGCAGAGCGGCATGGTCAATCTGCAGACCAAACGCGGCTGTCCCTACCGGTGCAGCTACTGCTCCTATCCGCATCTGGAGGGGAACCGCTTTCGGGTCCGTGATCCGCGTCTGGTGGTTGATGAACTGGAGCGATTGAAGTCGGAGCACGGCGTCGAGCGGGTGTTTTTTACCGATTCGGTGTTCAACGATCCGCAGGGTGACTATCTGCTGCTGGTCGAGGAGCTGCTGCGGCGTGAACTGGATATGCAGTGGTCGGCGTTTTTCCGCCCGCAGGGGATCGGTCGTAAAGAGTTGGCGCTGATGAAGCGCGCCGGTCTCTACGCGCTGGAGTTGGGAACCGATGCCGCCGCCGACCGAACCCTGGCCGGAATTTGCAAAAAGCTGAACTTTGCCGAAGTCCTGCAAGTCAACCGGAACTGCCTGGCGGAGCAGCTGCCGGCAGCGCATTTCATTATGTTCGGCGGCCCGGATGAGGATGAAATCACCCTGGCGGAAGGGCTGGAAAATATTGCTCAGTTGGGCGCTTCGGTGGTCTTTGCTTTTTCCGGCATCCGCATCCATCCGGAAGCGCCGCTGCACCGACGCGCCATCGCTGACGGGGTGATTGCGGTGGATACCCCGCTGCTCAAACCGGTTTACTATTTTTCACCGTTGCTCGACCGGCAGCAGATGGAGCAGACGATCGAGAAGCATTTTCGCGGGCAGAAGAATCGTATTTTTCCACCTTCGGAAGGCTTGAAGCGGATGGAGATTATGAAGGATTTCGGTTATCGCGGCTTGATGTGGGATCGTTTGATCCGCTTCCCGAAACAACGCAAGAAATAGCTCCGGGCTTGGTAGATGGCAGAACTGAATAATCAAAAAATCCTCCTGGTTCATCCGCTCGGTTATCAGCTTGACGCCGCCGCAAACGATATCTCGCGCAGGGCGAATATCATGCCGCCGCTCGGGTTGGCGAGTATCGCCGCCTATCTCGACCGCGCCGGGCTGGACAGTCTGATCCTCGATTGCTACGCGCACCCGGATGCCGACAGCCGTTTGCTGGAACTGCTGCGTCATGAGCGCCCCGGCATGATCGGTTTCAGCTGCACCACCGCCAGTTTTCATGACGGTGTGCGGCTGGCGCAGTTGGCCAAACAAGAAGTGCCGGAGATCCGCACGGTGTTCGGCGGCGCGCACGTTTCGGCCTTGCAGGAGAAAGTGCTGGAATTCTCCCCGCTGATCGATTATGCGGTGATCGGTGAAGGGGAGCAGACCCTGCTCGAACTGGCGCAGTTGGCTGGTGCTGAGCCACAGGATGTCGCTGGCCTGGTCTGGCGAGCCGCTGACGGTACGATCGTCAATAACGACTATCGCAACGATGCGCTGGTTCTCGACGAGCTGCCGTTTCCGGCCTATGAAAAGCTGGCCGGTTATCCGGAGGCCTACAAGCTGCCGATCTTCAACTACCCGACCGCACCGAACAGCAGTTGCATCTCCAGTCGCGGCTGCCCCTACAGTTGCAGCTACTGTGACCGCAGCGTCTTTCAGCGCGGCTTCCGCTATAATTCGGCCGATTATCTCTACCGGCATCTGCAGTATCTGCGCGATCGATTCGGTATCCGACATATCAATTTCTATGATGACCAGTTTACTTTACATCGCGGTCGGGTCGAACAATTCTGCCGGATGTTGATCGACCGACCGCTGGGGATGACCTTCAACTGTGCGGTACGCGCCGAGCATGTCGATCGCGAGCTGTTACAGCTGATGAAGGCTTCCGGCTGCTGGATGGTCAGCTTGGGGATCGAAACGGGCGACCCGCAGCTGCTCGCCCAGCATCGGCAGAACGCCGATCTCGACCGGTTGGCGGAGACGATCCGCACTATCAAAGCCTGCGGTATCCGCACCAAGGGTTTGTTGATGATCGGCCTGCCGGGCGAGAGTGAAGCCTCGATCCGGCGCAGCATGGATTACGTCTTTTCATTGCCGATCGACGATTTCAATCTGGCCAAGTTCACCCCCTTTCCCGGCTCGCCGATCTACGAGAAGATTCATCAACTCGGCAGTTTTGATGAGGACTGGCAGAAGATGGACTGCATGCATTTTCAGTTCGTGCCGCAGGGGATGGAGAAGGAGCAGCTGGAGCGGTTGTTTATCGAATTTTACAAGAGCCATTTCAAACGCAACCGGGTGTTGCTCGGCTATCTGAGTATGCTCTGGAAATCGCCCGACAGCTGGCGGCGTTTTATCGCCAGCGGCGGACAGTTTTTGCGTTTCGCCCTGAGTAATAAGCGCTATGGCAGCTCCTGATTTGCCGGCAAAAAAAATTCTGGTGGTCGTGCCGGTCTACAATCATTCGGCAACCTTGCGTCAGGTTGTTGATGGGGTGCTTAAGCTGCACCCGTCGGTGTTGGTGATCGATGATGGCAGCAGTGAGTCGGTTGCCGGATTGCTGGCAGGTTTACCGCTGGAGTTTGTTCGACACCCGAATAATCAGGGTAAGGGGGCGGCGCTGTTGACCGCTGCCGAGTGGGGCTTGCAGCGGGGCTATACGCACATGGTCTGTCTGGATGCCGACGGCCAGCACGATCCGGCTGAACTTCCCCGGTTTTTTGCTGCAATTACTGAGCATCCGCAGGCGCTGATCGTTGGTCATCGGGATTTTGATCAGGATTCGATCCCCGCTTCCTCCCGCTTCGGGCGGCAGTTTTCCAACTTCTGGTTGCGATTGCAGACCGGCAGCCGGTTGAAGGACAGTCAGAGCGGTTTCCGCGCCTATCCGCTGCTGATCTTTGCCCGGCTGAATTTCTGGACGCGGCGCTACAATTTCGAGGTTGAAGTGCTGGTCCGCAGTGCCTGGGCCGGTCTGGAGTTGCGGGATATTGATATTTCGGTCTACTATCCGCCGAACGATGAGCGGATTTCCCATTTTCGCGGCTTTGTCGACAACTGGCGCTTGACCCTGCTGAATACCCATTTGACGTCGCGTTCGGTTCTGCCCTGGCCGCATCGTAAGATTATTGAAAGTCAGACCACCAACAGCGGCACGTTGAAAGCTTTGTCAATATTTCGCCCGCTAGCTTCGATTCGACAACTGCTGCGGGAGAACCGCAGCCCGCAACGTCTGGCAGTGGCCGCCGGGGTCGGGATCTTGCTTGGTACTTGGCCATTGATATTTTTTCACACCATCGCCATCCTGTTCGTCTGCGGATTTTTTCGTTTAAACAAGGTGGCGGCGGTCAGCAGCAGTCAACTCTGCATGCCGCCGATCGTCCCGGCACTCTGTATTGAACTCGGTCACTACTTCCGTCACGGTCGCTGGTTGACCGAGCTTTCACTGGAGACCCTCGGCTATCAGGCGTTTGAGCGTTTTTATGAATGGTTTTTAGGTTCGTTGCTGCTGGCGCCGTTGTTGGCGCTGCTGGTCGGGGTCTTGACTTATCTGCTGGCAGAGTCGGTTCAAAAGGAAGATGCTGAAGCAATCTAACGATAAAAACAGCTGGTCAAGCCGCAGTATCGGCAGCGGTTGGCAGCACCGGGCTTTCTATCTGACGATAAAGCTGGGTGGTCGAAAAGCGGCTTACCTGATGCTCTATTTTGTCGTCGCCTGGTATGTGCTGTTCAGCCCGCTGGCCAGAGCGCGGGCCGGTCATTATCTGGCGCGGCGCTTCCCCGAGAGTTCCGGATTGCAACGTCTCTGGCACTGCTACCGGCTGATTCTCGAGTTCGGCAAGGTGTTGATCGATCGGGCAGTGGTCGGTATCCTTGGAGCCGAATCGTTTCAGGTCTGTCTGGATGGTCGTGAAGAGCTGCTGGAACTCTGCGCTGAGAATCGCGGCATGATTCTGATGACCGCCCATGTCGGTTGCTGGCAGCTGGCGATGTCGGCGCTGGAATTTTTACAGCGGCCGGTCAACATGCTGATGCGCCGCGAGGATGGCGATATCGACCGGCACTACTACGAACATGCCGGGATCCCCTGCCCTTATCAGGTCATCGATCCGACCGGATATCTCGGCGGAACCCTCGAAATGCTTGGTGTGCTCAAGCAGGGGCAGATTCTCAGCGTTATGGGCGACCGGCTGCTCGGCAGCGACAAAAGCAGTACTCCGGTCGATTTTCTCGGTGAACCGGCGCCGTTGCCGTTCAGCGCCTATAAACTGGCCTCGGCAACCGGCGCGCCGCTGGTGATTTTTTTCACTCGTAAAACCGGTCCCGACAGTTATCGGGTGCAGTTGGCCAAGGTGCTGCGCGTACCGCAGATCAAGGGGCGCAGCACCGAGCATTTTGCCCCCTATGTACAAGAGTTCGCTGTCGTGCTGGAGGAGTTCAGCCGTCAGCATCCGTACCAGTTCTACAACTTTCATAACATGTGGTCGGGTAGCCAATCAGAACCGGCCGAGCAGGAGTGATTGAATGGATATCAAGCAAAAATTGAAGCAAGTGTTGATTGAGGAGTTAAATCTGGAAGATGTGACGCCTGAAGAGATCGGTGACGAGGAGCCGCTGTTCGGTGAAGGTCTGGGGCTCGATTCGCTCGATGCCGTCGAATTGGTGGTAGTCGTACAGAAGCATTTCGGCGTCGAGATCAAGGATATGGAAGAGGGCCGTCCGGCGCTGCAGACGATCAGCACCCTGGCCGCTTTCATCGAGGCCAAGCAGCAGGGATGAAGCAAGGAGTCGCCATCACCGGGCTGGGTTGTCTTTCCGGCGCGGGAATGAACCTTGCCGAATCGATGCAGAGCCTGTTCCGCAATCAGCGCAATCCGCAGCCACCACAGCGTTTTTCGACCGATCATCCGGTCAGTTACCCGGTGCTGGAGCTGCGTGACGGGTTAGAACTGCCGCTCGATATGTGCGAAACCATCCATGCCCGGACCAGCCAGCTGGCTCTGGCTGCGACCCTCGAAGCGCTGGATGATGCGTGCTGGGACGTGGCAAGTCTGCGTGGCAAGCGGGTCGGCGTCTGCATCGGCACCACGGTCGGCTGTGCGCTGAATTGTGATGATTTCTATCGGGCCTACAAGACCGATGGGGATCCGGGGCTGGCTACCATCGAGCGTTATTTACGCAGCAATCCGGCTGCGCTGATCGCCCGGCAGCTGCAACTCGACGGACCGAATCAGACCGTAGTCAACGCCTGTTCTTCTGGAACCGATGCGATCGGTATCGCTGCGGCTTGGTTACGCGCCGGGGTCTGCGATATTGCCATTGCTGGTGGCGCCGACGAGTTGGCGCGGGTCACCTACGCCGGTTTCAGCTCTTTGATGATCACCGACACCGAACCGTGCAAACCGTTCGACCTGCATCGTAAAGGGCTGAATCTCGGTGAGGGAGCGGGGATGCTGATTCTCGAGAGCGAGGCGGTTCGTGACGGAAAAAAAGCCCGTGGTTACCTGCTCGGCTATGGTTCGGCTTGTGACGCCTATCACCTGACCGCGCCACATCCTGACGGTGCCGGGCTCAAACAGGCGCTGCGTGAAGCATTTGCGGCGGCACAGGTGACACCGGAGCAGATTGCTTTTGTCAATGCCCACGGCACCGGCACCCCCGATAATGATCGGGTCGAAAGCCGGGTGCTGCATGAAGTTCTGCCGGGCGTGCCGTTCGTCTCGACCAAAGGCTACACCGGTCATACCCTCGGCGCGGCCGGGGCGATCGAAGCGGTGTTCACCTTGGCCTGTTTACAGCGTGGCGAGCTGCCGGCTAATATCGGTTTTTCCACACCCGATCCGGAGCTGCCCGCGACCCCGCTGCGTGAAAACAGCCGGGTCGAGGGGGATGTCGCCCTGTCGGAATCGCTCGCCTTCGGCGGCAATAACGCGGTACTGATCCTCGCCAAAGGAGATGGCTGATATGCGTATGGCAATTCTGGGAATCGGGATCTGCTGTGGCTGCGGCAATGGCGTCGAAGCGTTGCGCAGCGCATTGCAAACCGGTCGGGTTGCCCCGCAGGAGGTTTGCCTCGAACGCAACGGCGAAGCCGACCGGTTCCCGACCTATCGAAGTTCGGTCGAGGAGTTGAGTGAGTTTATCCCGAAGCGGGCGCTGCGGCGCATCGATCATTTTTCGCGGATGACCCTGCTCGGAGCCTGTCTGGCACTTAAAGATGCCGATCTGCTCGAAGCCGACCGCTCGCGGACCGGCGTGGTGATCGCGACCGGCTACGGAACCCTGAAGACCACCTTCGATTTCCTCGATTCCTATCTCGATTTCGGTTATGCGTGCAGTTCACCGACCCACTTTTCCAATTCGGTACACAATGCTGCGGCCGCGCATGTGTCGATGCAGTTCAAGGCGACGGCACCGAGCCTGACTGTGACCCAGTTTGAAATGTCGGTCGCATCGGCACTGTTGACCGCGCAACTTTGGTTAGCCGAGGGGCGGGTCGATCGGGTGCTGTTCGGGGCGATTGATGAGTATTGTGAGGTGCTGCGCTACTGTCGCCAGCAGTTCTTTACCGACGGTGAGCAGGGACCGATCCAGCCGTTTAGCTTCGACCAGCAGAGTGCGGTGGTCGGTGAGGGAGCGGTCTTCTTGGTGCTGACAAAAGCGCAGGAGTATGCGCCCTACGGCTATATCGATAGCGTCAGGCTCGGCAATCATCTCGTCAATGCGGTCGAGTTGCCACAGGACGATATGCTGATTGTCGGTGCCGATGGGCACAAAGAGTGCGGTCGCTACTATGCGCAGCTGCTCAAAGGGCGGGAAGCGACCGCCTACGCACCGCTCTTCGGCAGTTTTCCGACGGCGGCCGGGTTCGATCTGGCGGTGGCGGCGCTGTCGTTGGCTGATCGCACCCGTTACCCAAATCCTGCAGTTAACGGTTGCGCCAATGATGCGGCGGAGGCCGCTGGCCGGCAATTTTCGGATGAAAAAATCAGCTGTTTGAAGTTCGGCCCGGGTGGCGATTACGGCCTGATCCGCTTGTCGCTCTAAAAGGTTGCCATGCGAACGCTACTGATCTTTTTTTCGCTGCTCTGCTCTCTGGGGCTGGTCCGGCCGGGGCAGGCACAAGCGGCAGAGCCGCAGACAGAAGGTTTTGCCCCGACCCGTTATGGCGTCGGCCTGCTGGTCGGCAGTGCCTACGATCCGGACCGCTTCGGTCTGCTGATTATGCAGGGGCAGTTGCTGCTCGATTATGATCGGGTCTTCTGGCATGCTGCGCCGGAGTCGTTGCGGCTCAAGCTGGAAGCCAACGTTGGAATCAGCACCGCTAAAAATCAGCGCGGGCTGCTGGCTGTCAATGCACTGGCGCTCTATTATCTTGAGTATTTCCGTCGTGGCAACTGGACCCCCTATGCCGAGGCGGGGATCGGCCTGATCTATACCGATTTTCAGGTGGAGGGTCAGGGGATGAGATTCAACTTCAATCCGCAGCTCGGTGTCGGTGGTGAATACGCTTTGAGCGGCGGTGGCGCGCTGAGCGTGGCTTTACGCTTGCATCATATTTCCAACGGCAATCTTTATAAAGAGAATCGCGGCATCAATTCGGCGCTGCTGATGATCGGATATCTATTCTGAAACTGCAGTCAGGTTATCCTGGTCAAGGGCAATGGGACACGGATATTCACGGATGAACACAGATTTAGATTCAATGCGAGGAGCAATCTTGGCGGTAACGGCTTGATCCGTGGAAAACAGACTTTATCCGTGTCCAGGGGGTTTAAAGTTCGAAGCAATGACCGAAAGTGAATGATGAAAAAAGCCAATGTACCCCAACAGGGCGGCCTGAATGCCGGTTGCCGTGAAGTCAGTTATGCCGTCGACAGCGACGGACACTATACGCTTGAACCGAGTGACGGCTGGGAGGTGAAGAATATTGCCCTGCGTCAGGCCTGGGCGGCGATTGCCGATCAGCTGCGCGTGGTGATCGGCGAGATCGAGGCCGGAGTGAAGAGCACCCTGGCTTACTATATGGTCAGGCAGCAGATGGATCCGCAGCTGCTCTCCGAGTATGCCGGTATCGCCCGCTGGCGTGTCAAGCGACACCTGAAACCGGCCGTGTTCGCCAGGCTGGATGCGGTGGCCTTGCACCCCTATGCCGAACTGTTCGGTATCAGCGTCGCGCAGCTGCGCCAACTGCCGGAGCTGCCACTGTTGCCGCTGGCCGAATTTACCCCGATTGAAGGTGAACAGCCGTGAAGATCGATTTTACCCATCGCCAGTTCGCCCATTGCGAAAGCGGGGTTACCGCGAACCTGCTGAACCATCATGGCCTCCCCTGCTCCGAGGCGCTGGCCTTCGGCATCGGCGGCGGACTGTTTTTTGCCTATGTGCCCTTTATCAAAATCAATTATCTGCCGCTGACGACCTGTCGCATCGCCCCCGGCCATATCTTCAAAAAGGCGACCCGGCGGCTCGGGATCGAGGTTAAAAAACAGCAGTTCAGCAACCCGGCCACCGCCGAGGCAGAGCTTGATCGCTTGCTCGCAACCGGGCGGCCGGTCGGAGCGCAGACCGGGGTGTTCTGGCTGCCGTTCTTTCCGCCCGCCTATCGGTTTCATTTCAACGGTCACAACCTGGTGGTCTTCGGCAAAGAGGCTGACGACTATCTGATCAGCGATCCGATCTTTGAGGAGACGGTCCGCTGTCCGGCGGTCGACCTGCGTAAGGCCCGCTTTGCCAAGGGGGCGCTGGCACCGAAGGGGAAACTCTACTACATCGAAAAGATGCCGGAGCGCTTTGACCTGCCGCAGGCGATTAAAGCGGGTATCCGCGACGTCTGCCGGACGATGCTGCATGTTCCGCTCCCCTTGATCGGGGTACGCGGCATCCGCCTACTCGCCCGGCAACTGGCCAACTGGCCGGGCAAACTCGGCGAGCAGCAGACACTTTTGCGGCTCGGGCACATCATCCGCATGCAGGAGGAGATCGGTACCGGCGGTGGCGGCTTCCGCTTCATCTACGCCGCTTTTTTACAGGAAGCCGCCGAGCTGCTGGAGAACGACCAGCTGATCGGCTTGTCACAGCGCTGCACCGAAGTCGGTGACCTGTGGCGGGAGTTTGCGCTGATCGCCGCGCGGGTCTGCAAGGGCCGGGTGGCGATCAGCGATTCATTCGACGAGCTGGCGCAGCTGCTGCGGCAGTGCGCAGCCGAGGAAGAAATCCTGTTTAAACAGCTGCAGGCGGCGATCGGCAAGCAATGATGACGCAAACCAGTACCGACAGTGCGCTGTTGATCGAGAATTTGGTCAAAATCTATCCCGGTTCAGAGCAACCGGCGCTCGCTGGACTGAACCTGAAGGTTGCGCGCGGCAGTATCTTCGGCCTGCTCGGTCCAAACGGCGCGGGCAAGACCACGGCGATCTCGATCCTCTGCACCCTGTTGCGGCCGACTGCCGGGATGGCGATTCTGCTCGGTCAGGATGTGGTTCGTCAGGCGGATGCGGTGCGGCGACTGATCGGTCTGGTGCCGCAGGAGATCGCCCTCTATCCCAGTTTGAGCGCGCGGGAAAATCTGCGTTACTTTGCCCGGATTCAGCGTATCCCGCGTCAGCGGATCGAGGCGCGGCTGGAGGAATGTCTGGAACTGGTCGGACTGCTCGACTGCGCCGACCGGCGTATCGCCACCTATTCCGGCGGGATGAAGCGGCGGGCGAATCTAGCGGTCGGGATTCTCCATGAACCGGAGCTGCTGTTTCTGGATGAACCGACGGTCGGCATCGATGCGCAATCCCGCAACCTGATTCTGGACCGGATTGCCGAGCTGAACCGCGCCGGGATGACGCTGCTTTACACCACCCATTATATGGAAGAGGCGCAGCAGTTGTGCGACGAGATTGCGATCATCGATGCCGGGCGGGTGATCGCCCAGGGTACGCCGACACAACTGGTGAGCGACGCGGCCGACTGTGAGAACCTTGAAGAGCTGTTCCTGAAATTGACCGGGAAACAGCTGCGCGACTGAAACGGACTGCTATGTTGTTGCTGGCGAACATCAAAAAAGAACTGCTGCTGCTTAGCCGTGATCGAGGTGGTCTGCTGGTGCTGTTTGTCATGCCGATGCTGCTGGTACTGGTGTTGTCGCTGATTCAGGATAACCTGTTTCGCGCCAGCGGACAGAGCGCGACCCGCGCCCTGTTCGTCAACCTTGATGAGGGGGCGCTGGGGGCGGAGTTTGCGACCAGACTTGCTGCGACCGGGGCGCTTGAACTGGTGACGGAGCTTGCCGGTGAGCAGCTCGATACAGCAACGGCGCGGCAGAAGGTTTTCAGCGGCGACTACCAGTTCGCGATTGTTGTTCCGGCCGGGTTCAGTGCCGGGATCAATGCGGCGGCCGAAGCGGCGGTTCGAGCGGCGTTGCGCAACGAACAGGTCGCGCTGACCTCCAGTCGTATGCTGATATTTTTCGATCCGACCGTGCGCGGCGTCTATCGCACCGCGGTCAGTAACGCGCTGCAGCGGGGCGTCCTCGGTCTGGAAATCGCCCGCAAGAGTAAGGCGTTCGGGCGGCTGCTGCCGGAAGAGTTACAGCGCAGCATCGATCAGCAGCTGTCGGCCTACGGGGCCGCCGGACTGCAACTGGAGCTGCCGTCGCTCTCTGCCGATTGGAGCGGTGAGACGCTGATCGAATTGAGCGAGGAGTCGGCCTACCCGGAAAAATATACTACGTTACCGACCTCGGTACAGCAGAACGTCCCGGCCTGGACCCTGTTCGGTATGTTTTTTATCGTCATCCCGCTGGCCGGAACCCTGATCCGCGAGCGTCAGGAGGGCACCTTGACCCGGCTGATGACGATGCCGGTCTCCAGCGGCAGTCTGCTGCTCGGCAAGGTTTTTGCCTACCTGCTGATCTGCCTGCTGCAGTTCGGCCTGATGCTGCTGGTCGGCAGATATATTCTGCCGCTGCTCGGCACACCAGTGCTGGAACTCGGTGCTGCGCCGCTGGCTTTATTGGTGGTGGCAATAAGTGCGGCACTGGCGGCCTGCGGCTACGGGATTCTGGTCGGGGTGCTGGCGCGCAGTTACGATCAGGCGTCAACCTTCGGCGCGGTTTCGGTGGTGATCGCAGCGGCGCTGGGCGGCGTGATGGTGCCGGTTTACGTGATGCCGCGGACCATGCAGCAGCTGAGCGTAATTTCGCCGCTCGGCTGGGGGCTTGATGCGTTTCTGGAAATCTTCGTCCGCGAGGGCAATCTGCTCAGCGTCCTGCCGCGGGTTGCTGCTCTGAGCGGGTTTTTTCTGCTCTGTATGTTTTTTGCCGCCCTGCTGTTTCGCCACCGACGACGGGGGATGTAAATCGATTAATTGAAAAAGAAAGGTTGGAACAACAGAAATGAGTGATAATTTCGAACGTGAACTGGCAGAGCTGATCATTAAATTCTGCAATGTAGAGGATGTCTCGCCGCAGGATATCCCGGCGGATGCCCCCTTGATCGGGCCCGATTCGCCCTTTGGCCTCGACTCGCTCGACGCCGTTGAGGTGGTGGTGGCGGTGCAGAAAACCTACGGGGTACGGATCGGCGGCAAGGATTCGGGGCGTGAAGTTTTGCAGTCGCTGAAAACCCTGGCTGACTTTATCCGGCTGAAGCAGCCTGCAAAGAGCTGAGGCTAAAGATCTGCGGCTAAAGATCTGCGGAGGGACCGAATGAGGTGGCCGAGACTCTTTGAAATCGAAGACCAGCGATGGTTTCCACAGCTGTTGCGCAACCAGATGACTGATGCGCTGCACTATCTGATCCTCGAGATGAAAATATATGACCCGATTATTCCGGAATTTCTTTGGGTTCTGCAGCACGCGCAGACAAAAAAGGTCGTTGATCTTTGTTCAGGAGGAACCGGGCCCTGGGAGTACCTGCTTGGTGAAATCGAAAAATCTGCCGAGCTGCCTGAGCGCATTACCCTGACCGATCTTTACCCTAACGAAACTGCACTGAAGGCGCTGGCAGATAGTCACCCGGTATTTGACTACCAAGCCGAATCGGTCGATGCCTTGAATATTGCCCCTGAGTTAGAAGGGGTTCGAACCCTGTTCTCCAGCTTTCATCATTTTGCTGCCGATGAAGCCCTGTCAATCATCCAGGATGCCGTTAACAAACAGATGCCGATCTGTATTTTTGAATTTACCGGTCGGCGGCCAGTAAACTTTCTGCTGACGCCGATTGCCTGGCTGCTGTTGTTTGCAAAGATGTTGTTTGCCAAGCCGTTAACCGGCTCCCGATTGTTGTTTTCCTATCTGATCCCGATCGTTCCTCTGCTGCTTTTGTGGGACAGCAGCGTCTCTCATCTGCGCAGTTATTCTCAGGATGAAATGCAAGAGATGCTCGAAAAGGTCAGCAATGCGGCTTCCTTCGAGTGGGAGATCGGCGAGAGCAGCTCGCCGAAAACGCCCTTGAAAAATACCTATCTGATCGGCTATCCGAAAAATAAACCGTAGCAAAACTATGGACCTTCGTCCAAGTCTTTCTAGGTGCTACTCATATCTCGTCATTCCCGCGAAGGCGGGAATTCAGTGTTTTTTATGCAGCGTGGATCCCCGCTTTCGCGAGGATGACGGTCTTTAGCAAAACCGGGACTGTCTCCGCGCTCTTTGTTTTTAGAGGGGGCTGTCCCAGGCTTTTGCGGCGTGAAGCACTACAGTTCCATAAACATCTTGGGACAGTCCCGAGTTTACTGCAGCTAGCTGCATCGTTACGCAAAAAAATCGCTTCAAACGACGGTCAGCTGCATGTAACACATGGAAAAACGGCCGCTTTCGGGGATGAAGCAGAGCAGCTTCTGGCCTTTTTCCAGTCGGCCGGAATGGAACAGCTCTTCCAGGATAATGTAGATCGAGGCTGAGCCAGTGTTCCCTTTTGTGGTCAGGTTGGTGAACCAGCGCTTAAAAGGGATGCCGAAACCGATCTGCGCCATCCGGTCGTGCAGATCCTGGCGAAAGTAGTCGGATGAATAGTGGGGCAGAAACCAGTCGATCTGTTCGGCCGCTAATTGATGTTTGTCGATCAGGCGCGGCAGGCTGCGTTCGACGGCGGTGGTGATAATCTCCTGGTTGAGCAGCTTGACATCCTGCTTGATCAGCAAGCTGTCGCTGGCCAGTGTCGCTGTCAGCGATTCATTCTCGCGCCAGCCGCGCAAAGAGCCGTCCGCCAGTTTGTCCGCCCCGGCGTACATGCAGGTCTCCAGCTGGTTGGCAAAAGAGAGCAGCTCGATCCAGTCGATCCGTAAGGAGAGACCGTCGCTTGCCGGTCGCTTGCTCAGATAGGCGGCTCCGGCCCCGTCGGAGAGCATCCAGCGCAGAAAGTCGGCCTCGAAAGAGAGGGTCGGCTGTTCTTCCAGTTGCGTGGCCTTTTGTGGGTCAATCGCGCCGCAGATGCGGGCGCGCATGAACGAGGAGGCGAGTTCGGAGCCGGTGGCGACGGCATTGCTGCTCTGGTCGGAGAGGACGTTGAGCCAGGCGTATTTCAGGGCGCTCATTCCGGCGGAGCAGATCCCGGCGGCGCTCAGGACCTCGCAGGGGCGGCCGCCCAGTTCGCCGTGGACCATCACGCCGTGGCCGGGCATCAGCTGGTCGGGGGAGGAGGTGCCGCAGCAGAGGCATTCGATCTGTTCGGGGTTGAAATCAGCCTGCGGCTTGAGCCTGCGGATCGCTTCGGCGGTCAGTTGGGCGTTGCTGTGGGTGGTGGCGCCGGTCTGCGGGTCGATGGCGTAGTGACGGCTTTCGATCCGGTTGTTGCGTAGAATAATCCGGCGGGTGCGTGATGGAAGCTGGTTGACCATGCCGAGGATTTCTTCCATCTGCTGGTTGCTAACCGGGGCATTGGGCAGAAAACTCGCCAGGTCGGTAATATAGACGGCCATTGAGGATTTAAACCTTTGCGGAACGATGCCCCTCGGCCAGCAGGGCCGCGTAGCATCGGTAAAAGAGTTCTTCGTTAAGATAGGTCGGTAGCACCGCGTTGGTCAACGTATAGTAGTCGAGGTCGTGATTGGATATCTTATCACGCAACTGCTGGTAGAGGCGTGTTCCTGGGAGCGGGGTCAGGATGGTGTACATCGGCAGTTCGATCTGCTGTTGTTTGACAAAGGCTCCCAGACTGTCGAACTGTTGTTCTGTATAGTCGGGTGAGATGATGAAATCACCGACGATGGTCAGCCCGATTCGGTGCAGAATCTCGATCGCCTGCCGATTGGTGCGGGCGCTGTTCTCTTTGTTCATCAGCCCGAGTGCCGCATCTTCGATCTCTTCAAAGCCGATCACCACGGCGCGCAGACCGATTTCTTTCCAGCGTTTCAGCAGCTCTGGATGGCGCACTACGGTATCGGAGCGGACATCGGCGAGAAACTGTTTGTTGCAGCCGGCGGTTTCGATCGCCGCCGCCAGTTGCAGGGCATGCTGCGGATTACCGAAGGTGTTGGCGTCGACCAGGCGGATCATCGGCGTCGGCAGGCTCTGGATATCGCGGATCACCGTTGCGATCGTCGCGGTCAGATAATCACCACCGGTCAGCGGGGCGATGCAGCAGAAGGAGCAATCGTAGGGACAACCGGCGGCCGAGGTGACAAAGCCGAGTTGCAGGTCGAGGGTTTGCAGCCGATAGTGGGGGCGGTAGTGTTCGACCAGATCGTAACGTGGCGCTTGCTGCTCGGCTAGATCGGCGCGGCTGTATTTGCGTTTTCGATAGCTCAGGGGGCGGCCGGGGTTGGTGCGGGCGACCCCCGGAATTACCTGCTCGGCAGTTGCTGCGTCCAGGGCATCGACCAGCTGCCGCAAACTCTGTTTGCCGAGGCCGATGATGATCCAGTCGATCATCTGCCGGTTGAAAAATTCCGGATCAGCCGAGGCATGGACGCCGCCGACCACTACGGTCGCCCGGCAGCTCTGCTTGACCTTGGCGGCCAGTTTGAGAACGGTCTGCGCCTCACAGGTCATGGCGGTCAGCACTACCAGCTCCGGAGCGAAACCGTCCAGTTGCTGCTCAAAACCGTCCGGTTCGACTTTCAGGTCGAGAATCTGTAACTGGTGCCCGGACAGGTTACCGGCCAGAACTTCCAGCGCCAGCGGCTCGCCGCGAAAGATCTGCTTGAGTGAATCGATGCCGAAGCGTTCTTCGGGGAGACTGCGACCGCAGTTCGGCGGGTTGATAAAAAGGATTCTCATGACGCGGAACTTTACTCTTTTTCCGGGAGATTGTAAATCTGCCCCCTTTTTCCCGCTGTCCTTTTTGTCAGAAGCTTCCGTGCTGCTCAGAAATTGATCGCGCCATAGAACCCGAGTGCGTAGTCTGCGCTGCCGGTGCTCAATCCCTTGGAAACATAGCCGCCGATACTGCCGGTTTGCGAGGTCCAGTAGTTGAGACTCGCTTCCGCGTAGAGAGCATTGCTGCCGCCGGCAAAGGCTGCAGTCGCCCCCGATAGATCGACGCCGTAAGAAAGTCGTTCGCTCAGGGCATAACTGGCAGAGACCAGATAGGTCCAGTAGTTATCCGGGTTGAAACTTGCGGTGGAACCGGGAACTATGTACAGGGCTTCGGCGTAAGTGAACCAGTTACCAACCCCTTTGCCCAGACTCAGCCCGCCACCGAAATCGTAGGCTCCGGTGCCGAGCCCCTTGTTTTCATCGGCCGTCGGGAACTTGACGTAGACCAGCGGACGAAACATGGGGCTTTGTTCTTTCTCGGCCAGCAGGACGTAGCCGGTCGTCAAGGTGATGTCGCCCAGGCCGCTCTGTGAAGTACCGCTGTTGGCCGTGCCGCCTCCGCCACCCATTCCGCCACCGGTCGTGCCTGAATTCTGCACCGAAAAATGCATGCCGCCGAGCGAAACGGCCGAATTGTTGCTCTGGTAGAGGTAGGGGATCACCAACTCAAAATCGAGTCGATCGCTGGGAGTGTAGCCGATGGTCAGGGGGATTCGAGTGCTGTCGGTCGTCTGGTCTGTTCCATAATCACCGCTGGCAAAGTCAAAACCGAGGCTCACCGAAAGGGGTGTTGTTGATGCCCCAAGTACACTGCCGGTCTGGCAGAACAACAAACCCACTGCCAACAGCAGTCCCCCCCATACTTTCAAGCTGTTCCATCTCTTCATCTGGTATTCCTCCGTTTGGACAAAGCTGGAGCAGCCGCGGATTATCTCGCGGCTGCTCCTTAGTATACGGCAAGTAAATCAGCCGACCAACAGGATTTTACGGCTTATCACTCGGTGGTGCTTCCCGGCTGTTGCATGGTTCCATTGTGCGTTGCGGCTCCGTAATGGTTGCCGGTTCCATCCTGTGCATGGTTCTGGTACTGATTCATATCCCGGTTCTGACTCTGATCCATCACCCGGTTCTGGTTCATGTTGCGGGTCTGGTTCATGTTCCGGTTCTGACTCATATTGCGAGTGGCCATATTATCCTGCGACATACCCGCCATCGAACGGTTCATACTGCCGTGACCCTGAGAAAATCCCCCACCCCCTGCATGAGAACCGCTGCCCCCTCTTCCGGCGGTTGCCAGACCTGCACTACCGACGCTGACTGCCAGGGCGAGCATGATGATGAACATTTTTTTCTTCGACATTTGATTTCTCCTTGGTATGAAATTATCGTTAAATTTTCTGGTTACGTTCCATTTTGAGTTCTGTCCTTTTGAGAGGACAGCTGCGGCCGGGTCAGGCAGGAAATCCTGCAACTCTTGCTTCCTTTTGTGTCTAGACATGTCTCTTAGACGCAGGGCAGATGATTCGGTTTACAAAAAAGTTTCAATTTTTGAAAAAAAGTTTTTCGGGTCTGGATATGGTTGACTGGTAACTTGCAGCACCTCGGTAAATGGCCTCGCGCTGCCCACTCAAGGACCGCATGAACCCCTCCTTGCGACTTGCTGACGCCATCCTGGCGTCAGGCACCCTTGAATTGGGATCCCGAGACTATCCGGCTGAATAGTACGTTGACTTTAAAGTCGCTCAAATAGCGACGCCCCGGCGGGAGCCGGGGCGTGTGGAGGGACAAGCTTGATAACATCAGTGGTGCTAATGGGCGCGGCGATGCATCGGTTGACGTGGACCCCGGTTGGGGCCGAAGTAATTATGCCGCAACTGCTGTTGACGTTGGGTGCGTTCTTTTGCCGGCAGTTGTTTAAGTTGATGCAGCTCCTGGCGCAACTGTTGCTGCTGCTCCTTCGGTAACTGGTTGAAACGCTGAAACGTCTGCCGCAGCTGATCACGACGTTCCGGCGACAAGCCTTGCCATTGTTTGAAGCGTTGCTGGATACGTTGCTGCTGCCCCGGTTCCATCGCTTTGAAGCGTTGCAGGTTCTGTTTCAGTTGCTGTTTATTTTCTGCGGGCAACTGCTGATACTGCTGATAGCGCTCGCGCAGCGCCTGCTGCTGTTCAAGAGAAAGCTGTTGCCAGCGTTGCAGCGCCGCCGATTCTGCCGGCAGGGCAACCGTTGCTCCGGGCGTTCCCCCTGGCGCGACAGTCTCTTCCGCAAGCGCATTGACCGCCAGCAGCAGCAGTACCGCGACACCTATTATCCGCATAACTTTCATTTCTTTTCCTCCGCAAGGGTCATCACCTGAAAATCCTGCAGCAGTTCCATCATCTGCAAAAGTTCCAGCAATTCGATGACCTTCTGATCCTCGACACTGACAGTAACTTCGGCCCGGGGGGGCTCGCTGCCGGTTTGTTCTTCGGCAAGCAGCTGTGCAGGCAGCAGCGAGAAGCCTGTCAGCAATAACAGCAATAACAGCAATAACAGTTTTTTCATGCGCTCATCCCAGAGGCTCAAGCTGTTGGAGCAGTTCAAAATCCTCCAGCAGTTCCAGGGTCTGTAGCAGCTCCAGATTGAGCAGCACATCTTGATCGGCAGTCATGACCACCGGCAACTTGGCTGGCAACGGAGCAGAGGTCGGAAGCAACTGGGGCAGGTTCAGGGTGATCAGCAGTGCGGCGCCCCCTGCCAGTGCCCAGCCTAATGCGGGCCGGGTAAACCGACTGCGGCGCGGCTGGACCTGCTCCATGACGCGGGCACTGAAGCGGTCCAGCTCGGCGGATGAAAGTTTCGGCGCTGCTGTCGGCAGCGCCGTCAGCAAACTTTGCAGCTCGGACAGTTCCGCGCGACAGGCGGTACAGCTCTGCAGGTGTTGTTCGACTTGCCGGCGACCGGCTGTATCCAGTTCGTCATAGTGATAAAGGAGCAACTGCTGTGGTCGGCAGGAGCATATCTGCTCTTGATTGATCATGTTAGACCCCCTTGCAGATCTTTCAGTTCTTTACGCAAAATATGCACGGCGCGGTGGAGATGGGCCTTGACCGTTCCTTCTTCGAGTTGCAACACAGCGGCAATCTCCTTGAGCGGCAGCTCTTCATGGTGACGCAGGGTGAAGACCGCTCGCTGCCGCGCGGAAAGTTTGCCCATGGCAGCGGCCAGGCGGCGTCCGGCTTCTCCGGCCAGATACTGATCCCCAGGTGAGGCCGCCGGGTCTGCGGCCAGTTCGTAGGGATCATGCTCCGCGTTGCTGCGACGAAAAAAGAAGATCTTCTGCTTAAGTTTCTGCCGCCGCTGATAGTCGATGGTCAGACGGGTCACGGTTCGATACAGCCAGGTCGATACGCTGCTGTCGCCACGAAAAGAAGCGAGGTTGCGGTGCAGCCGGATAAAAGCCTCCTGGGCAATATCCTCAGCATCTTCCCGGTTGCCGACCAGTCGCCAGGCCAGACTGATAATTTTGGCGGAATGCGCCCTGACCAGGACTTCAAAGCTGGCCTCATCTCCATCTCGAATCCGGGCCAGAACTATTTTTTCCGTTGCTGCATCCATCCTGTGAGCGTATCCGCGTCAGCTTGATTCGTCAATGGATACAGTAGAACCCACGACTGTTTGTCTGAAAATGATTCTTCCCCCAAAACCAGATTCTCAGCTATGTATCGTTTAGACGTACGATCCGCGGAAAGGTTTACCGCCAGCATGAAATTTTTCCAGTAATTTCAGGATTAAATACGCCGCCGGATGTTTTTTTGTAAACCTTTTCCGCTCCCGGTCGTCAGATAGAACATCAAGAGTCGTTCAACCCACGATCAATTTTACCTTTATCCATGGGAGATAAAAATGAAAAAAGTCTGTGTCTGGAGCTTACTGGCAACCTTTCTTTTGGCGGGATGTGCGCCCGCGACCGGTCCGAAACAGCAGACCGGTGCCCTGCTCGGTGCAGGGACCGGAGCACTGTTGGGGGCTCAGTTCGGTCACGGCCATGGCCGATTGGCTGCGGTCGCGATCGGCACCCTGGCCGGGGCCATGTTTGGACAAGAGATCGGTCGCTCACTGGATCAAGCTGACAAGCTGGCAATGCAGCAGAGTACCCAGAACGGTCTGGAGCGCTACCGCACGCAGGAGAGCAGCGACTGGGTCAATCCCGACACCGGCCATTCCGGAACCCTGACCCCGATAAAAACCTACCGGACCGCACAGAATGAATATTGCCGTGAATATCTGCAGACGGTCGTTATCGGCGGTGAGGAAAGTCGCGCTTACGGAACCGCCTGTCGTGAGGTCGACGGCAACTGGAAAGTTGTGAATTAGTTCCCCGCTGAAATCCCCCTGGATGAGATTTTGTTTATTTTTTTCTTGAACCTGTTAAGATTCTAGGAGGTTGCAAATTACTTGTGTCAGTGGGGAGCGATGAGTGAAAAGCGGGACATCAAGCGTAAAAGAAAGCGCTTGAAAATCAGATTTGGGATTGACTACCCGAAGCGGATTGCTTTTACTGAAGATATTTCCGATATGGGCCTGTTTATAATCACTGGCCAGCCGGAAAAGCCCGGGACCTTGCTGGTGCTGGAAATTTCTCTGCCCGATGAGAAGTGCGTAATCGCTCGAGGCCGGGTTCATTGGGCCAAGAAGGTTCCGCCGCAACTGATCCGGGTTGCCAGCAAGGGTGGCATGGGAGTCCGTCTGCTTAAAATCGAGTCCGGCGAGGACGATTATAAACAATTTCTAGCAGCGCTCCATCGCTGAGCTCCCCCTGTCTTAAATATGACGCTAGAACCGATCAATTCTGAACATCTTCCGGCAATTTCCCCTGATCTGCTGATGGTCCGGCGCGGCCAGGCCAGTTGGCAGCTGCAGCACCTCTCGGAGCGGCTGCTGCGCTGGATGCGGATTCCGGCCGAGCAGCTCCGCGGCCGCTCCCCCCTCGCCCTTTTCCCCCAGGCGGTACCACCCCTGGAAGAGCTGGCCGACGAGGTTCTTGAGCAGGGTTTGGACCTGCATGACGTTAAGGTGCGGCTGGCGACCGATCAACCGGAACAGTTGGCAGATATCCAGTTCGCCGGGTTGACCGAGGATTATCAGGGCCAGCTGGTGCGGATCAATTTCCGCGGTGAAACCATCGCCAGCCGGCTGGAGACCGGATTTCGCAACCTGATCGGCAGCAGTCCGGCGATGCATGAGGTGTTTCGCAAGATACGTCTCTACGGGGCTTCGGATGCCGCGGTGATTATCACCGGTGAAACCGGCGCCGGCAAAGAGTTGGTCGCTCAGGCGTTGCATGCAGAGAGTGCCCGACACGATAAAACGTTTGCCGAGTTGAACTGTACTGCGCTCAGCGAACAATTGCTCGAATCGGAACTGTTCGGCCACGAGCGCGGCGCCTTTACCGGTGCGGTGCGGGAGCATCGTGGCTATTTTGAGCGGGCCGACGGCGGCACGCTGTTTCTGGATGAGATCGGCGACATGCCGTTGCATATTCAGAGCAAGCTGTTGCGGGTTCTGGAGGATGGTCGGGTGCAGCGGGTCGGTGGCGAGCGCAGCCGGCAAGTTGACGTGCGCGTGGTCGGTGCCACCAATGTGCCGCTAGAGCAGGCGGTCGCCGAGAAACGTTTCCGCGCTGACCTGTATCATCGGCTGGCGGTGTTGCGGATCCATCTGCCGTCGTTGCGTGAGCGCGCAGAGGATATCCCGCTGCTCGCCGAGCAGTTTCTGCAGCAGTTCAACGCTAAATATAAAAAAGGGGTGCAGCGCCTGACCAGCGGGGCGTTGCGGCTGCTGCAGGCCTATCTTTGGCCGGGCAATGTCCGCGAGCTGCGCAACGTGCTGGAGAGGGTGGTGGTTGAGGCCGAAACCGAGGCGATCGGCGCCCGGGCCTTTACTGAATGGGTTCGTGAGCGGCAGCAGTTTGTTTCGCCGACTGCCGTGCCCAGTGGCGATAATCCGCAAAACCTGCCGGTCGCCGTTGCTGCTCCGCTCGGCCAGGGCGCGGAAAGCGCCCACACCGCCGATCTGGATGTGGCACCGCGGATGCTCGGCCGGCGCGCTGAGTTGACCGAAGCGATGATCCGCGCTGCCTATCTTGCAGCCGAAGGTAATCTCTCTGCTGCTGCGCGGCGGCTCGGAGTCCACCGGGCGACCCTCTATCGTCACCTGCAACGTTTGCAGCTCTCCCGCGACGATCTTTCCTGATTGCAATTTCTGTAAGTTTCTCATTGCGACGCCGCACCTGTCGCACGCCCTCACTTTTGCGACACTCTGCGACGTCGCAGCCCTCTGCTTTAAATCGTTGATACCTCTCAACTTACTGAAAATATTGAGCCTTTGTTTTTGGCACTGACTTTGAAGTATCGATCATTACGAACTGAACAGGTAAATCATCAACCCAGAATAAAGGAGGAAGACATGTTCGGATTGCAGATGATCAACGAAATGGAGAGTTTTCAGCGTGAGATGGACCAGATTTTTCGCGGCTGCGGCTTGCCCTCGGTACGCAGTGCGGTGCGGCAGGAGGATCGCCTCAACTGGCGTGAGGGCGACGAAGACTTTGTCGTCGAAACGCCGCTGCCGGGGATCGATGTCGAGAAGCTGGAGATCAGTGTACTTGGTCGCCGCCTGACCCTTTCCGGCGAACGGACAGCCAGCGAAACCGCCGAGGATGTCACCTGGCATCGTCAGGAGCGTGACCGCAGCGGGTTCCGCCAGACGCTGCTGCTGCCGATGGATGTTGACAGCGACAAGGTCAACGCTGAGTACAAAAACGGCATCCTGCGGATCAGCCTGCCGAAGGCGGCCTCGGCTATCCCGAAGAAGATCAGCATCAAGGCCGCCTGACTTCAGCGAATTTTAAACCGCAAAGATGGTGCGACAAGACAAAGGAGTAGAACCATGAACGACAAGCAGATGATGAATCAAGCGAAGGAGAAATCCAGCGTTGCGGCGCAGGCCCGGGCGCTCCGCCGTGCAACGCCGCTGGTCGATATTTATGAAACCGCAGATGATCTGGTACTGTTGATCGACCTGCCGGGGGTTGCTGAACAGGATCTGCAGATCGAGGTTTCTCAGGGGGTTTTGACCCTTGAAGGGGCCGTTGCCGATCCGCAGGCACGTACCGAGAAACATTACTACCGGCAATTCAAGCTGCATGACCGGATCGATGCAGACGCCGGTGAGGCACAGTTGCGAGATGGAGTGTTGACGCTGAAGCTGCCGAAGCTGGCCGAGGCAAAGCCGAAAAAAATCGCGGTCAAGACGCTGCATTGATGCAGAAGGGGCCGGGCCTGTTATGGGTCCGGCCTTTTTTCTGCGGGAAGTCGGAATGACCTGAACGGCGCTAGTACCCTGTATTTCATAAGAGTTCGCAAGATTGCGCCGGGATTTAGCGTGTCAGCAAGGTGTACTTTCCGTTGTATAGCCGTAGCTATACAGCGGCAATGGGCAACGCAGCTGACGCGGCAAATAACCAGCAAGATGCGAATAATTATCAGTGGTGTCCGGTTTGGTTCTAGCTGATGATTTAAACTGATCAAATCCCCCTCAATCCCCCTTTGCTAAAGGGGGAGGCAAGGACATTGTGCTCAATTCCCCCCTTTGCTAAAGGGGGGTTAGGGGGGATTTATGTGGTCATTTGGTAGATTGTTCTGACTGCAAATATCTAACCGGACATTACTGAGAATAACCGCTATAATCTCATCAGATTTGGCTAAGGAGCAAATAATGATCGATCTGAACCGGACCACGCAAAAGGTGCAGGAAGCCCTGCAGGCGGCACAGTCGACGGCGCTTAAGTTCGGCCATGCGGAGATCGATGGCGAGCATCTGTTGTTGGCGCTCTGTGAACAGCCGGACGGGTTGGCGCAACGATTGCTGCCGAAGCTGGATGCTTCGGTTGAGGTCCTGTGCGAAGGGTTACGTAAAGAGCTGGAGTCGCGCCCACGGATCAGCGGTCCGGGGGCCGACAGCGGCAAGCTGTACGCCAGCCGCCGTTTGAGCAAGCTGCTGTTGCAGGCTAGTGAAGAAGCCAAACAGCTCAAGGATGAGTACGTCAGCGTTGAGCACCTGTTACTGGCCGCGGTTGCTGAAGGTGAGCGGACTACGGTCGGGCGCTTGTTGCATCAGCAGAACCTTGATCGTGATAAATTGCTGCAGGGTTTGGCGCAGGTCCGCGGCAATCAGCGGGTTACCAGTCAGGAACCGGAAGCGACCTACGAGGCGCTGGAAAAGTTCGGTCGCGATCTGGTCGAAGCGGTGAAAAACGGCCAGCTCGATCCAGTCATCGGCCGTGATGAAGAGATCCGCCGGGTGATCCGTATCCTGTCGCGCAAAACCAAAAACAATCCAGTCCTGATCGGCGAGCCGGGGGTCGGCAAAACCGCTATCGTCGAGGGGTTGGCGCACCGGATCGTGCGCGGCGACGTCCCCGAAGGTTTGAAGGGCAAAACCGTCTACTCGCTCGATATGGGGTCACTGGTGGCCGGGGCTAAATATCGCGGTGAATTTGAAGAGCGGCTCAAAGCGGTGTTGAAAGAAATCCATGCAAGTGACGGCCGAATTCTGCTGTTTATCGATGAGCTGCACACCATTGTCGGCACCGGCAAGAGCGAGGGGGCAATCGATGCCGGAAATATCCTCAAGCCGATGCTCGCCCGCGGTGAATTGCACTGCATCGGCGCGACCACCCTCGACGAATATCGGCAATATCTGGAAAAGGACCCGGCATTGGAGCGGCGTTTCCAGCCGGTGCTGGTGGAGCCGCCGGATGTTGAGGCGACCGTCAGTATTCTGCGCGGCTTGAAGGAGCGCTACGAGGTCTATCACGGGGTGCGGATTCAGGATAATGCCCTGGTGGCCGCCGCCGGTCTGAGTCACCGTTATATCGCCGACCGCTTTCTGCCCGACAAAGCGATCGATCTGATCGACGAAGCCTGTGCCACCATTCGGACCGAGATCGATTCGATGCCGGCTGAACTGGATGCGATCACCCGACGGCTGATGCAGCTGGAAATTGAAGAGGCGGCGCTGAAAAATGAAAAAGACAGCGCCAGCCACGAACGATTGGCGCTGTTGCAGAGAGAGTTGGCCGACCTCAAGGCGCAGGAGCAAACCCTGTCAGCGCAGTGGCAACTGGAAAAGGGCGGCATCCGTTGCGTCCAGCAGTTGCGCGAGCAGATCGAGCAGTTGAAACTGGAGAGTGCCGACGCCGAACGGGCCTACGATCTCAACCGGGCCGCCGAGTTGAAACATGGCAAATTGCCGGAGCTGGAGCGGCAACTCAAAGCGGCCGAACAGCAGTTGCAGGAGACCGACAGCGCCGCCAAGATGTTGCGTGAAGAGGTGACCGAAGAGGAGATTGCCGAGATCGTTTCCCGCTGGACCGGAATTCCGGTGACCCGGCTGGTGGAAGGCGAACGGGAGAAGCTGCTGAAGCTCGATGAGATCTTGCATCAGCGGGTCATCGGTCAGAATGAGGCGGTGCAGCAGGTGGCCGACGCGGTCATCCGCGCCCGCGCCGGGATCAAGGACCCGCGGCGACCGATCGGCTCGTTCATCTTTCTCGGACCGACCGGGGTCGGTAAAACCGAACTGGCCCGGGCGCTCGCCGAAGCACTGTTCGACAGCGAGGAAAACCTGATTCGTATCGATATGTCGGAGTATATGGAAAAACATGCGATCAGTCGCTTGCTCGGCGCCCCGCCCGGCTATGTCGGCTACGAAGAAGGTGGCCAGCTGACCGAAGCGGTCCGCCGCCATCCTTATGCGGTGATTTTGTTCGATGAGATCGAAAAGGCCCATCCCGATGTCTTCAACGTGCTGTTGCAGATCCTCGATGATGGCCGGGCTACCGATGCCAAAGGACGAACCGTCAGCTTCAAGGACACGGTGATTATCATGACCTCCAATATCGCCTCGGATCAATTGATCGAGGGGATTGTCGATGGCGAGATTCCGGCCGCGCTGCGCAGCCGGGTTGAACAGGAGTTGCGGCAGCAATTCCGTCCGGAATTTCTCAACCGGGTCGATGATACCATCATCTTCAAGCCGCTTCGACGCGACGAGATCGGCCAGATTGTCCAGCTGCTCACCGCAGAGTTGCGCCGGCGGCTACAGGGTCGTCAGCTGAGCCTCGAACTCTCAGCCGCCGCCTGTGATTATATCGCTGATAGCGCGTATGACCCGGTTTATGGCGCCCGGCCGCTGAAGCGTTTTTTGCAACAGCAACTTGAAACCCGGATCGGCAGAGCCTTGATCAGTGGCGAAGCGGTGGCTGGCGGAGCCCTGTCGGTCGAGCTGGAAAATGGTGAATTGGTGGTGAATATTAGCGCCGCCAGTTGAAAATTCTACGGTAGATCGGCGAAAAACAGTTGCCATCCGGGAAAGATGACGTATAATCATAACGAGTTTAGTTGTAAATAGCTCCAGTCTCGTGCAAGGAGGAGATCATGCGGATAGATATTCTTTGTAAGCCGGACGCTCCGGGAAGCTGTCAGGGGACCGTCGAAAATGTCCGTGAAGCGCTTGAGACGCTTGGCGTTGAAGCGGAAGTCCATCAATTCCATGATTCAAGAAAGCTGATCGATAATCGGGTTTATGTGGTCCCGGCGTTGCTGATCGACGATCAGTTGCGGATTGCCGGTCGGGTTCCGGCCGTTGAGGAGATTGTTAATTTCCTGGTTGAGCGACCCCGTTACCTGAAGGAGACCGCCGACGTTGCGTAGGGGCGAGGCATGCCTCGTCCGGTTCGGTTGAACGAACGAAATAGCTGGTTTGAGACCACTAAAAGGTTCCCGTGCAGACACCGCCGGGAACCTTTACTTTTTTCAGGTGCTCGGGTAGGCTGGCTCTTCATTTCTCCCGCAATAGTTACTTTCTCCCAAGGAGGCCGGGACGATGCCGAAAATCCTGTTAGTTGATGATGTCGATCTGTTTCTCGAGCTGGAACGCGCTTATCTGGATGGTTGCGGCTACGATCTGGTGACTGCTTCGTCCGGTGAAGAAGCCCTGCAGCGTCTCGAAAAGATCTCTCCCGACCTGCTGTTGCTCGATTTCTATATGCCGGGAATGGACGGTGATGAAGTCTGCCGTACGATCCGCAAAAATCCCCGTTGGGCAAAACTGCCGATTCTGATGGTGACCGCCGCCGGCAAGCCGGAGGAGGTGCAACGCTGCCTGCAATCCGGCGCTGATGATTATGTCACCAAGCCGGTCAATAAACCGGAGTTGCGGGAAAAGGTCGCCCGACTGCTCGGTGAAATCAAGCGCCGCACTTCGGAACGGGTGGCGGTACAGATGCCGGTGCAGGTGCGTGACGGCCAGCGTCTGCAGGTCGCCAGCGCCAGCGATCTGTCGTCGAAGGGACTCTACCTGAAATCCTCTGCGCCGCTGACGGAAAATGCCACCCTGGAAATCAAGCTGGAACTGGATGACGGCAAACCGCTGACCCTGTTCGGCAAAATCAAGCGGATGCCGCAGCAGCAGAATGAGGGCTGTGGGGTTTATCTGATCCATCCTGATCCTAATAGCAAGGAATTGCTCGATACCCTGGTAAAAAGCAAAAAAATCGAGTCGCTGCAGCAGGTTGAAGATGTACAGTTGAGTCAGCGGCTGATGGCTCTGGAGGATGAGTGCGGCAAACTGCGCAGCGAGCAGGATGATGCGCTGCGCCGGATCGGCGAACTGGAACAGGAGAACCTGGAATTTGCCAACCAGCTGGTGCAGGTTGAAGATGTCAACAACAACCTGACCAATCTGTACGTTGCCTCTTCGCGACTGCATTCGACCCTTGATCGGGAAGAAACACTGGAAATCATTAAAGAGGTGGTGATCAACTTCGTCGGTGCCGAGAAGTTTGCCATCTTCCTGCATGATAAAGGCAGTAACCAGCTCTGTTTTGAAACCGGTGAAGGGTTTGAGGAGGACGACAGCTTTGCCGATGTGCCGCTCGGTGAAGGGGTGTTGGGTGAAACCGCGGTCAGCTGTGAAAGCTATTTTCTGCAAGGAGCCATCGGTGACGGCTCTGACGACCTGCTGACGCCGATCGTGGCGATCCCACTGATCATTCAGGGGAAGATGATCGGGGTGCTGGCAGTCTACCGTCTGTTCATCCAGAAAGAGCAACTCGATTCGATCGATTATCAACTGTTTTCGATGCTCGGCGAACATGCCGCCACGGCATTGTTTTCCTCGACCCTTTACGGGCGCTCAGAGCGCAAACGGCAGACCTATCAGGGGTTTGTCGACCTGTTGATCAAATAAGCCGGAATCAGTAATTCTTCAGCGACGTTGACGGATGGCCTCACGCCGCCCACTCCAAGGGCCGCATAAACCCATCCCTGGGGCTTGACTGTCGCCATCCAGGCGACAGACACCCTTGAAGTGGGCACCCCGAGGCCATCCGGCTGAATAGTTTTCCTGGAAGCTACGACAACGGAATCAGCAAACCTTCAGCAACGGCGAATCGCAGCAGTTCCTCCCCCTCTGCGGGGGGCAGTTCCCGCAACAGCTGTTGACCACTTTTTCCGGTCCCGGCCCCCAGCAGCATCCGGGCAAAATCCTCCTGCAGCGCTTCGATCAATATCTCTCCCTGGCGGCGCAGAAAAATCCCGTAAGAAATTTCCGCGGGCAGCTGCCTGACCAGCAGTTCCAGCGGCTGTCCGCCGAGCATCTCCAACCCATCCAGAGCGTAGTTGAACTTTTCTATCCGGACCTGCGGGTTCAGCTTCCAGTAAGTTTTGCGCAGTTGTTTCTTTGATGGCAGCGTTCCGCTCGGCAGGCAGTCGTCTGCCAGCAGGGTTTCCGCGCAAAGGAAGTGGTAGTTCAGCAGGTCGGCCGCGGCGCGCAGCAGCATTTTCTTGTTTGCTTTACGCAACTGCTCGGCGATAAAGTTCTGTTGCAGCGGCAGGATCTGCTTCGGCTGCCACTGCTCGACAGCGGTTAACGCTTCTTGTCCTGCTTGCGAAGGTTTCTTCAGCCATTTTGCAAAGGTTTCCAGCAAGCGGCTCGGGGTGGTTTTTAATGCGCTGCAGAGCAGCAGAAAAACACCGACCGCGCGGCCGCGGTTATAGAAAATATCGGTGGCGGAAGCCAGTTCTCGGCTGGTGTGAAAATCGTTCCGGGGATAGCTGCGGTTGGTTTTGATCAGGTAGGGCGGTTCCTGCTGCGCGCTGATGCCGAAGGTTTCTTGCCGCTGATAGAGGTCGGTTCCCGGCAGCACCGCCAGCGGGAAGATATCGACCTGATTCGGCTGCTGCTGCAGGGCAAAGTCGAGGCTCTGCTTGAACCCGGCGAGGTTGTCGCCGGGCAGTCCATAGATCAGATCGAGGCCGAAGGTGACTCCGGCCCGACTGAGCTGTTGTAAGCTTTGTTTCATTTTTCGCTGGTCGAAACTTCGATGCATCGGTTTGAGAATCGCCGGATCGGCCGACTGCAAGCCGATCTGCACCGAGCAGGAGATTTGCGCCAGCAGCTCAGCCGTCTCCCGGTCGAGGAAATCAGCCTTGGCTTCCAGGTGGAAATGGATCTGCGGTGCTTTTTCGATCAGCAGGCGCAGCAACTGTTTGCCGCGCTGCGGCGGCGCATTGAAGGTTGAATCGAGAATCCAGACCTGACTGACCTGTTTGCTGACAAACAACTGCAGCTCTGCCCGCAGCCTCTCCATCGGCAGCGGGCGAACGCCCTGTCGGCCTTTGGCGTCGTAGCAGAAGGCGCAGTTGAAGCGGCAGCCGCGGGCGACCTCCCAGAGAACCCCAGTGTCCGGCTGCAAGGTTAGATCCTTTTGTAACCAGGGGGAGGGCAGCGTTGCGAGGTCGGAGCAGATTGCTGCTTGGCAGTCCCGCTGAGGGTTTTGCGCCGCTAGAAAGCCGGGGATGTCAGTGGTCGGTTGCTGCTTGGCCAGGGCGGTGAGCAGTTGCGGAAAAACCGCTTCCCCTTCACCGCAGATCACGCCGTCCAGTTCCCCTTCAGCGATAACTTTTCGGCCGTCGGCGCTGGCTTCCGGGCCGCCGGCCAGCAGGATCAGATCCGGCTTTTGTTGCCGTAGCCGTCGGCAGAGGGCGAGAATCCGGCGGCGGTTCCACAGGTAGAGCGGGAAGGCGATAATTGTCGGTTGCGGCACGAGCAGCAGTTGCAGCAGCTCTGCATCGCTCTGCTCCGGGAACAGGTCGAGAAGTTGTGTGTTGTCGCGAAATTTTTTCGGCAGGCAGGCCTTCAGGCAGCCGGCTGCCAAAGGGATTGCCTGAGCGGAAGGACGGACGTGCAGGGTTGGCAACAGAATACGCATAGAATCCTGATGAGCGATGAATAAAAGGGATTATTTCTTCAGACTGACTTTGATGCGGGGCTTGTCATCGTTGATGTCGATGCTGAATTGTACCGGTCGATCGCCGTAACGGCTACTGATTTTTTCCCGCTGCGCGTCAAGGAATGCGGCAATTTTGCTGATACTGGGTGCGTCGCCCGACAGCCCGCAGGCCTTGCGGGCTTCGCACAGTTCCTGCTGCAAACGCTCGACCTCCTGTCGCTGGGTGTTTGTCGCCGGTGCTTGTTTTGCCGGTGCTGCCGGTTTCTTCAGCTTTGCGGTGTGGCGGTGGTATTTACCTTCATCGATCAGGCGCAGGATCCGGTCCCAGTATTGGGCGTAAGACATGAAGCGTGAAGTCAGCCCGTGGTAACGGAACTTCAGATCGGTCTGAATAATCTGCCGGTTGGTGTATTGGCGCAATCGCTTTGCCAAGTTGATCCGCTCGCGGTGCGGTTCACGCTTCTCCACTCCGGCAAAATACTGCTCGTAGCGGATCTCCAGCTCTTTCAGCTGCTGCTGGATGTCGTCAAGTTCATACCCGAGTGCCCGGCGTTCGTCCATTGAATTGATGCCTCCCCGGCTGGAACTATACGTGACCAGTTCGGTATTGTAAACCGGCTGAATTTTTTGTCGCCGCGGCGGCCGCTGATCGGCAATCTATTCGGCTTGACTTGTTCCACCGGGTTCCGAGATAATCGAGTGTTTTTCGTTACCTGAAACCACTGGGGAGTTCTGATATGCAAGAGGGATTGGCAGCGGTGATTCTGGCCGCCGGAAAAGGGACACGGATGAAGTCGGCACTGCCGAAAGTGCTGCATCCGCTCTGCGGGCAGCCGCTGCTGCAGTTTCCGCTGCAGGCTGCACGGCAGGCCGGATTTGAACAAATCCAGGTGGTTGTCGGCCATCAGGCGGAGCTGGTCAGGGGGGCCTTTGCTGCTACCGAGGTAAGCTGGGTGGAACAGACCGAGCAGTTGGGGACCGGTCATGCGCTGCTCTGCGCTGCCGATTCGCTGATCGGTTTTTCCGGAACGCTGCTGCTGCTCTGTGGCGATGTACCCTTGTTGCGCGCCGAGACCCTGCAACGGTTGCTGGAATTTCACCGCCAGCAGCAGTCGGTGGTGACCGTGCTGACCGCCGAGATGCCGAATCCGACCGGCTACGGCCGGATCATCCGCAACGGTGAACAGGTGCTGCAGATTGTCGAGGAGAAGGATGCCACTGAACAGCAACAGCAGATCCAGGAGATCAACACCGGCACATATCTGTTTGACGCAACATTTGTTTTCAGCGCATTGAAAGATCTGAAAACCGACAATGCTCAGGGTGAATACTATTTGACCGACGTGGTCGCTGCAGCGGTGGCCGCCGGGCAGAAGACCCGGGCCATCCGTGTTAGCGATCCGACTGAAGTGATGGGGATCAATGATCGTTGCCAGTTGGCCGAAGCCGAGGCGTTGATGCGTTGGCGGGTGAATACCGAACTGATGCGTTCCGGAGTTTCAATGATCGATCCGACCACCGTCTATGTCGACGCCGCTGTCGAGGTCGGCAGCGATTCTGTCCTGTACCCCAACGTGCAGTTGCGCGGGACGACAAAAATCGGCTGTAATTGTACGGTAGAAACCGGCGTGGTGGTGGTCGATTCGGTTGTCGCTGATCGGGGACATCTAAAAGCAGGTTCTGTGATTGAAGAAGCGCAGATCGGCCCAGACTGCAAAATCGGCCCGATGGCCCATCTGCGGCCGGGGACGGTGCTGGCCGGTCAGAACAAGATCGGCAATTTTGTCGAAACAAAAAAAGCCGTTCTCGGTGAGGGTTCGCAGTCGAGCCACCTGACCTACATCGGCGATGCCGAAGTCGGCCGACGGGTCAATTTTGGTTGCGGCACCATCACCTGCAACTATGATGGAGTCAATAAACACAAAACCACCATTGAGGATGATGTCTTCATTGGCAGCGACGTTCAGTTCATCGCCCCGGTGCATATCGGCCGCAACAGTTTGATCGGTGCCGGATCGACCATCACCAGGGATGTTCCGGCCGATTCACTGGCGCTGTCGCGCACTGAGCAAAAAGTGATCGAAGGCTGGGCCTTGCGAAAAAAAGTGAAGAAATCCTGATCTTGAGAGGGGAATAGAATTATGTGCGGGATAGTTGGTTATATCGGTTCTCAGCAGGCGTCACAAATCATTATCGATGGCTTGCGACGGCTTGAATATCGCGGCTACGATTCGGCTGGAATCTGTACCTTCGATGGCGGTGCTGTGCAGATCCATCGCGCCGAAGGCAAACTGATCAATCTGGAAAACATCCTTCGCGAGACCCCGGCGACCGGGACACGCGGGATCGGTCATACCCGTTGGGCGACCCACGGTCGACCGTCGGAGATCAATGCTCATCCACACAGGGCAGGCAACATCGTCGTGGTGCACAACGGCATTATCGAGAACTACCTGAAGTTGAAAGCGCGGCTGCAAAGTGCCGGGCATACTTTCAGTTCCGAGACCGATACCGAGATCATTGCCCACCTGGTAGAGGAGCATTTCCGCGCCTGCAACGATTTTGAAGCGGCGGTGCGTCTCGCTCTTGCCGAGGTCGAAGGGGCGTACGCGGTGGCGATCCTCTGCAGTGACGAACCTGACACGCTGATTGCCGCCAAGCTCGGCTCACCGCTGGTGGTCGGTCAGGGGGTCGGAGAGTATTTCGTTGCCTCCGATATCCCGGCGATGCTCTCCCACACCCGCGAGATGATCTTCCTCGAAGATGGCGAGATGGTGGTCTTTACCGAGCAGGAGATGCGTTTTACCGACCTGTCCGGAGTGTCGCTGGCCAAGCAGAGCAAGACCATCACCTGGAGTCCGCTGATGGCGGAAAAGGGCGGTTACAAGCATTTCATGCTCAAGGAGATTTACGAACAGCCGCGAGCGATTGCCGATACCATCGCCGGGCGCCTGCAGTCGGAAGAGGGGGATATCTACCTCGAAGACCTCGGCCTGGATGATCCGCAGCTGCAGAAGCTGGAGAAGATCTTCATTATCGCCTGCGGCACCTCCTGGCATGCCGGGCTGGTGGCCAAATTTTATCTTGAAAAACTGGCGCGGATTCCGGTCGAGATCGATATCGCCAGCGAGTTCCGCTACCGCGATCCGATTGTCGATGACAGCTGCCTGACTATCCTGATCAGCCAGAGCGGTGAAACCGCCGATACTCTGGCTGGATTACGCGAAGCCAAGGGCAAGGGCAGCAAAACTCTCTGCGTCTGCAATGTGGTCGATTCCTCCATCTCTCGTGAGAGCGACGGGGTTATTTACACCCATGCTGGCCCGGAGATCGGCGTCGCCTCGACCAAAGCCTTCACCACCCAGTTGGTGGCCCTCTACCAATTGGCGCTCAAACTCGGCCGGGTACGTGGCAAGCTCAGTGCCGAACAGTGTCGCGAACAGGTTGAAGCGCTCTTGACCCTGCCGCGCAAGCTGGAAGAGGCGCTCGAGCTGGACGAGCATATCAAGGCCATCTCCCGTGACTTCATGAATGCCCGTGATTTTCTCTATCTGGGACGCGGCAACCAGTACCCGATCGCCCTCGAAGGGGCGCTCAAACTCAAAGAGATTTCCTACATTCACGCTGAAGGCTACCCGGCCGGTGAGATGAAGCATGGTCCCATCGCCCTGATCGATGAGAATCTGCCGGTTGTGGTGCTGGTGCCGCGCAACGCCACCTATGACAAGGTGGTTTCAAATATGGAGGAGGTTCGTGCGCGCGGCGGCAAGGTAATCGCTGTGGTCAGCGGTGAAGAAATCGACCTGATCGACAAGGTCGATGCGTTGATCCGGGTACCGGAGATCAGCGACGACCTGATGCCGATCCTGACCTCGGTGCCGATGCAGTTGCTCGCTTACCATATTGCGGTTTTTAAGGGAACCGACGTCGATCAGCCGAGAAACCTGGCGAAGAGCGTAACGGTGGAGTAATTTTTCAGGGAGGGGGACATGTCTCTCCGTTGCAAATTCACAACTCAAACCCGCAAGAAGACCGAGACGGTTGAGGTCTGCTGTAGATTTCATCTGCGGGGTGTTCTGTTCGCTGTCCTCAGTATTTTGCTGGTCAGTACCATCAGCTGTGCAGGCATGGGATCAACTTCGCGGATTCTTTTCTTGGGCAACAGCTATAGCTTTGTAAATAATTTTCGAAATACCTTTGCCGAATTAGCCAAGGCGGGTGGGCATAAAGTTGAGACTGACTGGGCCGTTGCCAGAACGTTAGCGGATCATGTTGCCTCAACTGCGACGAGGGACATGCTGTCATCGACAGAATGGGACTTTGTGATTCTGCAGGAGCAAACCCAAATCCCCTCGATCGAACAATTCCGAACCGAGCTGATGTATCCGGCTGCTCGCGAGCTGGTTCAGAAAATCAGTATTTCCGGCGCCAGCCCTATGTTCTTTCAAACCTCGGCAGGTCGCCATGGATGGCCTGAAAACGGTCTGAACGGTTACGAAAGCATGCAGCTGCAAATCAATCAGGGTTCCTTGAAAATTGCCCAGGAACTCAATGTTCCCATAGCTCCGGTTGGACAGGCGTGGCTAAATGCGAGGAGGATAGATCCCCAACTGGATCTCTGGCAGGATGACAGTCATCCCAACCAGCAAGGATCTTATCTCGCAGCCTGTGTTTTTTATGCTGCAATTTTTCACGAAAGCCCCGAAGGGTTGAATTACTTCGCGTACCTGTCTGATGAAACCGCGCAAGTATTGCAAATGATCGCAGCAGATACTGTTTTGAAGAACTGAACGCAGTGGAATCGTTCATCTTGTTTCAAGCCAGAAACAGATCTGTCACCATTTTACTATATTTCAATCTCGCATTCAATTTGTTCAAGAAACTTATAAACTTATCTACGTCCCACCACTGACCCGAAGACCACCTTGCTGATTGGTGGGGCTTTGCGCAGAAACTGGTTTTTCAGTTCGATGGTGAAATCGTACAGCGCTCGCTCGGTTTTGATCTCATGAGCGACGGGAAATCGCTTCAAAATGGTGTCGCCCAGCCGCTTTTCGTTGACCAGTTTTTGCACCTGGGCGGTCACCTGTTCCGTGTTCCGGGTAACCGTCCAGATATTTCAGTTGTTGCAGTCTGTTCATTGGTTTATTTGGATCTCTGCCCACGGCGACCGGTTTTCGGTGCCGGTGGTGCTTCAGTCCGTTTTCTGCCGATGGTTCGACTCTTGGTCGATTTTTGTACCTTTTTCGGTTTCTCAGCCGATTTTTTGGTGCGCGGGGCGGCGGCTTTGGCTTTGGCAGCGAGCTTTTTCGGGCTCGGCTTGCTGACAGTTTGTTTGCGCGGCTTGACCACCATCCCCCGGTTGATCGCAACATGCGGAAATTCGGCAAGGGTTTCCTGCGGGATGGCCGCTTGAAGCAGCTTTTGGATCGCCTGCAGTTTGGGTTGCTCGGCCGGACAGACCAGCGAGATCGCCATGCCGGCTTCCCCGGCCCGACCGGTGCGGCCGATGCGGTGGACATAGTCTTCCGCCACATCCGGTAGCTCATAGTTGACTACATGTGGCAGGTGGGCAATGTCGAGGCCACGTGCGGCGACATCGGTAGCCACTAGGACCCGTAACTCACCCTGTTTGAATTGCTTCAGGGTTCGCGTCCGAAGCGACTGGCTTTTATTGCTGTGGATGGCGGCGGTGTTGATGCCATCGAACTGCAGCTCGGCAGTCAGCTTGTCAGCGCTGTAACGGGTGCGGGCGAAGACCAGCACCTGGTTCCATTCGCCGTTGCGGATCAAATGCGAAATTATGTCTCGTTTGCGATTGCGCTCGACCGGATAGACCACCTGGCTGACTTCGACGGCTGCGATACTGCGACGCGCCACCTCGATCCGCTTCGGATGATTGAGGAGTTGATCGGCCAATTGTTTGATGCTTTGTGAATAGGTCGCTGAGAACAGCAGTGTCTGGTGTTTAGCTGGAAGGTATTCCGTCACCGCTTTTATGTCGTCGATAAAGCCCAGATCGAGCATCCGGTCCGCTTCGTCGAGCACCAGAAATTCAATCTCGGAAAGTTTGATCGTGCCGCGTGCGGCGTGGTCGAGCAGGCGACCCGGCGTTGCGACAACAATATCGACGCCGCGCTGCAGCCGTTCGATCTGGGCCTGAATGTTGACCCCGCCGTAGATCATGGTGGAGCGCAACGACAAGCGTCGACCATAGGTTTGCATCTGTTCGCTAACCTGCGCCGCCAGTTCGCGGGTCGGCACCAAAACCAGTGCGCGGGGGCGACGCCGCTTTTTTTGTGGGGTGTTTTCACTTAGCTTCTGTACGAGCGGCAGAGCAAAAGCTGCTGTTTTACCAGTACCTGTCTGTGCGCCGGCCAGCAGGTCGCCACCTTCAAAAACCACAGGGATCGCCTGGCTCTGGATCGGGGTCGGGGTGGTAAAACCTTGGGACTCGATTGCACTCAGCAATTCGGCACGCAGACCAAGAGATTCAAAAGACATCGAAAATCCTTATATAAAACGATTCGGTTTGTCGGATCGGTCGGGATGGAAGAGGTGTCCTGTCGGGGAAAATGTCGGGCAAACAGGGACTTGGTCGAGACAGTAGTCGATTGTGACAACGCTGTCAATTGCGCAGAGAAAGTGAATAGGGGGCACATCTCGACTATTGATTTTTTGTAGTTATGATTCGTCCCGGCAGAAGTATTCCTCTATCCGTCGAAGATCGGGAGAAGAGGAGAAGCAAAACCACTTCTTTACCGCACTGTCCCATTCGGCACCAAGGTTCTTCGCTTCGTCTTTACGGTTAAACGTAACCCTCAGGTAGACCTTCTCGCCAAAATACTTTTCACACATCTGGCCATAAAAGAACTCATATCCCTTAGCGTCAAGATCACCCCGCCGATCAAATATTTCCATCGGTTTTGCCATCTTGATACGTCTTTGAACTGATTGAAATTCCAACTTTGAAAATCGCCCGCCATCGCCACGAAATAGATCCAGTTTAGTGGAAAAATCTGGATCGTTTATTGCCGTTGCCTCAAACGGAACGTCATTACAGGTTCCGCTGGCAACGACCAATTTTCGCACGTCACATTCATTCTTTGGGTACTCCACCAAGTAATGAGTAACCTGATTAAAAATAACGATATCTGGGGCGAACATGGCCTGTCCTTCTTTTTAGAAATCGGCGTCGACATCCAGACCTGCAGAGGTGACCAGGCCTCAATACCTTCTTTGTTATGATCGAACCATTGAACTTAAATCAAAAGAGCCCCACGGATTGACCGTAGGGCTCTTGAGGATGTCAGCGGTTGTAACTTTTTCTATTATTTACGAACATTAGATGCTTGGGGCCCTTTTGGGCCCTGGGTGACATCAAAAATCACACGGTCTCCCTCGGCCAGAGATTTAAAGCCCTCGCCCTGGATTTCGGAATGATGAACGAACACATCATCGCCACTCACCTGCTCGATAAAACCAAAACCTTTTGCATCGTTGAACCACTTCACAGTACCTTCAGCCATTTTTAACTCCATGTTCCCCAGTGGGAACGTTTTTTGTTGTGCAAACAATATCTACGTAAAAATAAAAAACCACGCAACCGTAAGAGGTCTGCGTGGCATATTCGTGACTGATTAACTTTAAATCTCGTCCAACAAATTATCTCTGCACAAACTTTTATAGATGAGCAACCTTAACACGGACACCCGAGTCAATACAATGTTGATATCATCTTCGGATGATTCTGACAATTCGTTAGCCGATACCCACCTCAAAACCAAACGCTTGTGGAAGGAGAAAATGGTCAGATCGGCCAATCAAATCTAATGATTTTCATTCCAAACATTCTTCGCAAAAACGCCCAATCGAGTAACAAGCCGTTTTTAGCAAAGGCGATTCCTCAATGTTTAACAGCAAAAAAGCTCAACCATTTGGATTCTGGTTGGGTCTTTTTGTCTTGCAGATGGTGATAAATGTGAGAGTGTCTATCTGCTCAAACGTGAGGCCTGGACTAAATTTCGATATTTCTAGTAATTAAGTTGACATCTGTATTAGATTGGATTTAGCATAGAACCTATGAAACATGATGATGCCGCAAACAGGTTGGCTGAACTTGGGAACACAACCCGCCTTGCCATATTCCGCTATTTAGTCAAAGCGGGCCATGAAGGGGTTCCTGTAGGGCAGATCCAAAAAGAACTTGATGTCCCCGGCTCCACCCTTTCACATCACATCTCCCGATTGGTGAGAGTTGGCCTTGTTAAGCAAGTAAGGGCAAGCAATGTCCTTTATTGCTTGCCCGAGTATGAAGTCCTTACTGAGTTGATAGATTTCCTGCAACTGGAATGCTGTACAGGCGTAAAAGAACCAAAAGGTTAATGGAATTATCAACAAGGGCTCCATCCTTTTTTTAAAAACATCTATTTCTAAATTTCTAGAAAGAATGAATAGAAGAAAAGAAAAGAATCATGACAATTGAAACATTCATTCCGATGGCAAAGGAAGCATTGAGTTTCTTCGTTTTTACCTTCACTGAACTGATGGTGCTATTCATTGGCATCAGCTTCATTGTCGGTGTCCTTCAGGAATTAATTCCTGAAGATAAAGTTAAAACCATGCTTTCAGAGCACGGAGGGCGAGGGTATTTTATTGGAGCTGGACTGGGGGCGCTGACTCCGTTTTGTAGTTGTTCTACAATCCCTATCATGGTGGGTTTGCTGAGGGCCAGAGCCGGTTTCGGTCCGACATTGGCGTTTTTGTTTACTTCGCCATTGGTGAACCCAATCATCTTTGGATTGTTTTTCGTGGCCCTTGGGCTAAAAGCTACTATTATCTATTCAGTTCTCGCTTTAATGATGGCGATTATGATTAGCTTTCTGCTAGAAAAAGTAAACTTTCAACGCTTCATCAAATGGGACACTCTGGATGAAAAACAAGGGGATTGTTCCTGCCAAGATGACTCCACAGAACGACAAGGCACACAAAATGTCGAGGTCAGAAGTGGAGCTCCGATCCTCTCTGTACCGCAATTAGCCTGCTGCATGGCTACTGGGAGTACGGACGCAACCGGTAGTTGCGCGCCTGCCTCTGTGAACTTCACCATTGCATCTACTAAACCTGGACGATGGATGCGCATTTTCAAAGAATCTGTGAGTCAGTTCAGGACCTTTCTGCCATATATCATCATCGGGGTCGTGATCGGCGCTATTGCCCACGGATTCGTTCCCGAGGAACTCATCGTCAAATATGCTGGCCCTAACAATCCTTTCGCCGTTCCAGTAGCCGCCGTTATTGGGGTTCCGCTTTATGTTCGGGTCTCAACGATGATACCAATTTTCATACCGCTGATGGCCAAGGGGATGAGCGTTGGTGCTGTGGTTGCGTTAACAATCGGCGGAGCCGGGGCCAGTCTCCCTGAAGTGATCATACTCAAGCGCATTTTCAAATGGCCAATGCTTGTGGCATTCCTAGCAGCAGTCTTCTTTATCGCCATCACGGCAGGAATAGTATTCAATACTGTATTATTATAAGTGGAAAAAGCGATTGCGGATGCATCAATAGGGTCTGCGACTTTAAAGTTGCCTAACGTAATTTTCATCTTAATCAGCCTTCTCACCCTAACTTCCGATCTACCCCCGATACTGAATCGCTTCAGCCAAATGTAGTGTCTCAATCTGACCAACTCCGGTCAGATCAGCAATCGTCCGAGCAAGCTTGAGAATCCGGGTAAAACTACGCGCAAACAACCCAAGCTTATCGGTGACCTGCTCAAGCAGCTGAGCACCCTTTTCATCGAGCGTACAGAAACGTCGGATATGCCGCGCCTGCATCTGACTGTTGGCATGGAGACCGAAGGGGGTCAGGCGGTCGCGCTGGATTTTGGCGGGCTTGGTTAACTCTGGCGCGGATGGTAGCGCTGTCTTCGGCGGGGGACTGATCGGTCAGGTCTTTGTGCGTTAAATTACTAGAATATAACTGTTAGGCTCAGTGATATGGCCATTTAGAAATCTGTAAAACTAAAGGAGGATAGTTGTCCCGCAAGATGGGTGTAAAATAATTATCAGAAAAATTTTGTCAATTCACAAGCCTGTCCAAACTAAGACTCATTTCGTCACGCATTCTACGGCTTTTTGGTGTGATATTTGCTCATTAGAAGCAGTATAAATATTTCCTGAAAAAATAATTCCTATCAGCTTTTCCAACCATAATTTATTGAGAAATAGTGTGGAGGCATGAAAATGTATAAAGGGTTTTTCGTCGTTATAGCATGCTTTTTCTTGCTGTTTTTCCCCTCCGCTAAGAACGATTCCTTTGCAGCCTGCATTCCTCCGGCAAAGATCGTCGGGGACGTCTACAGCCCGACATCCATCCAGGATGCCTATGATTACGCCAGTACAACTTTGGCCCTGACTGCTTTTACGCTACAACTTTCGGGTGAAATCTTTACCGAAGATCTATTTCTTGATGGTGGATCGGTCGTGTTCGATGGCGGCTATGACTGCTCTTTTACGACCAAAACAGCGACGCCTACAGGTATTTTTGGCACAATAACCATATCAACCGGTGCTGCTGATTTTGCCGGGGACGTCGGGATTTTATCAACAGACCGATGCGATTTTGACACCGATCTGGACGGTTTCACCAGGATTGGATCCTGCGCCGGCAGCGCTGATGATTGCAACGATAAAAATACCGACGTTTACCCCGGTGCCGTCGAGACCTGTGATGGTCTTGATAACGACTGCAACGGCCAGGTTGATGATGGATTTACACCCACAGACACCGATGGAGACGGCTATTATGGCCTCACTTCATGCGGCGCTGTCGCTGATGACTGCAATGATAATGACGCCACTATCCATCCCGATGCCCTTGACATTCCCTACGACGGAATCGACCAGGATTGTAACGGCGCGGACCTGACTTTTGATGGCGAAACCTGCGTCTGGTGCCATCTCGATCCATTGGCCTGGACAGGGCTGCATGACCTGACGACTCCCCCGGACAGCTCCTGCGCCGGCTGCCATGCGCCGCTGGTCAGCAATATTCTGCCCGGCCACTATGGGCGGACGGTTCTGAGCGACGGAAACGGCATGACCGCCGGTATGACCATCGAATGCAAATCCTGTCACGATCCGAATGATTTACTGCATAAATGGGGCACTCAGACGGTCTGGCCGAAGGTTCTGGCCGTGACACCGAACATCAGCTGCGACAGCTGTCACGAAAACCGTGCAGCAGGCCATATAACGGGTACGGCGCATGACAATCGGATCATCGATGCAGGGTGTAGTCCTTGTCATACCAGCGACACCTCGGTTCTCGGCTCGGCAGGTAGCGGCACCTTGGTCAGCGCTGCGGATGTTGACGCACTGCACCGCTCAAACTGTGCACTCTGCCATAATTATACCGGCACAATCCTTAACGCGGGCAGTGTCCGGCAGGCGATTCAACATGGGGTAAGCGGTACCCGGATAACTTGTCCCTCCTGCCACACCGACAAAGAGGTCACTCATCACGGCCGCGGCAGCAGCGGTAACGGCTGCGTGGTCTGTCACGGCCACGACAGCGGGACCCTCTATGACCCCGATTCCTCCGCCCCCTACAGTGCTGGAACCGTTGCCAGCCAGGGACGGGGAACGATCCAGAGTCACTCGACCCATACCGAGCTTGACAGTGACGATCAGCGCGGTCCGGGAATTTACTGCGATACCTGTCACACCATCAGCAACTTCCCCTTCTTTAAATCGGGGACCGATATCAATGGTGACGGTCGCTTTGATTTAGCGGAAACCGATGTCTGCAACAGTTGTCACAGTGCCGGTGGTGCTTTTGACGGCATCAACAGTCCCCTGTACGGCGTCAAAGCCAATTGGCGAAACGGCATCTATGACGCCGCTGGCAGTCTGCAGCCGGGCAAAGAGTTATGGTGCGTCAGCTGTCACGACAGCGCACCGGCCAACAGTAAGGCAGACGGCAGCGGCGTTGCCGCCGCCGACAAGGCGGGCGATAACGACAGCTACGGCTACTATGTCACCGGCCACGGCGTGACCAGCGGCTACAACGCCACCCTGCACGGTCAGAGCGGCCCCGGTTATCAGTGCGCGGTCTGCCACGATAGCGCTCTGCCCCATTTCAGCCATAGCCTCGGCGATGCCACCCGGCTCGCCAGCGTTCCGGATGACGGTCGCAATGAAACCTCAAAGATCAGTGAAGTCTGCCTCGATTGCCACCAGGTCGGCCAGACCAACAGCGGCGCGCTCGGTTACGACGCGCTGGCCGAAGCCTCGATCCATTCCGGGGCGCTCAGTGGCAGCTTCAACACCGCTGCCGCCGCCGCTTTTCCCGCCTACGGCGACAGCGCCGACTATGCCGCTAATCCGGGCTACCAGTGCGAAGCCTGTCATGAGGTCCATGGCACCCGCAAGCTGGCGATGATCCTCGAAACCATCGACGGCCAGCTTGCCGGCGTCAGCAACCCGGTCAGCATCAGTGGCTTTGAGGCGAGCGACCTTGACCTGAGCGATCTCGACCCGAGCAGTGCTCCGGACGACGGCGTTTGTGACGCCTGCCACGCAGTCGCCGACAGCGCCCACCCGGACAGCAACCACCCCGGCAATCATAATCAGGGCAATGCCGGCAGCTCCTGCATCGAGTGTCACTCGCACAGCGCCAGCTTCGCCCATGCCGGCAGCGGAACCAGCAGCGACTGCGGCGATTGCCACGGCAAGGATGCTGATAATAGCGGCGCAGGGACCACCCAGAGTCACTCGACCCATACCGAGAATGATGCCGACGACCAGAAGGGGCCGAACATCAGCTGTGATGCCTGCCACGACATAAACAACTTCCCCGACTTCAAGGATGGCGAGGATTTTGCCAACACCGCAGTATGTGATGCCTGTCATAGTCCCGGCGGCGTTATCGACGGGGTCAACGATGCGATCGTTGGCGCGAAGAGTAACTGGCAAACCGGCGTGTACAGCAACGGCCAACTCCCCTTCGACAAACAGCTGTGGTGCAGCGGCTGTCATGACGATGTTCCGGCCAACTCAAAACAGGACGGCAGCGGCGTCTCGGCTGGCAATGTTCTGGGCGACAACAGTAGCTGGGGTTATTTTGTTACCGGTCACAACATGGCTTGCAGCAATTGCCACGATCTGAAACAGCAGCATATCGACCACCTGGCTACGGAAGTTGCGACCAATAGTCCTACCAACTATCGTTTTTATCCGGGCAAAGGGCTGGAGCTTCCGAAACAACTCCCCACCGAAGATACCGATTTTGCGCTTTGCTACAGCTGTCATGATGCCGCCTGGATAAAGGCTGATCCGGCAGATAGCGGGGTTAACCTGGAGACTAATTTCAGATCTGACAACCGCCCGGATTTCGGCACCTACAATTATCATTTCCTGCATATTGAAGAATCAACCTGGGAGATCAACAGCTCCTGTGTGTTCTGCCATGACCCGCATGGCACCATCCGTCCCGCAATGACGCGCAGCGGCGAAAACGGTGATCTGCGGGTTCTGCAGTACAATGCCGTTGACGACAACTATATTGAATTAACCGATCGCTCTTTGTGGGCTGACCCGGCCTTTAACCAAGGCGGAGCGATCATCTCCAATCCGACCTGTGGCAACTGCCATTCCGAACCGGATGCAACAACCCTCGCGGCAGGACTCGGGCCGGTAGAAACCTCGTCACTGGATGGCTGGTACCTCAGAGACTTCAAGCCGCATTTCTTCACTGAGAATTTCGACATGGACAATGACGGCATCGCCGATGCTCAGGACAACTGTGTCGCCGGGCCGAATACCGACCAGACCGACAGCGACGGCGACGGCAGCGGCGATGTTTGTGACAACTGTATTGATACGCCCAATTGGCAGCAGCTAGATGCGGATAACGACGGCATCGGCGATGCCTGTGAATTCTGCCCCGCTGATGCCAACAACGATCAGGATAATGACGCGGTCTGTGAAGGAACAGGTTTCCGGCCACCCAAACTGGCCGATAACGACAACTGCCCGACGACACCCAACGCCGATCAGTCGGATATCGACAATGATGCGATCGGCGATCTCTGCGATAATTGTCTGACCAGCGCCAACCCGGACCAGCTCAATAGTGACGTGGATGCCTATGGCGATGCCTGCGACAATTGCCCGACAAAATACAACGCCGATCAGTCGGATCTCGACGCTGATGGTATTGGAGACAGCTGTGACAATTGTCTGACGATTGCCAATACCGACCAGACCGATTCGGATGGCGACGGCAGCGGTGACGCCTGTGATGTTTGTCCGACCGATCCCGGTAACGATACCGACGGGGACGGCCTCTGCGGCAGTTATGACAACTGCCCTGATGTGGCCAATAGTGACCAACTGGACGCTGACTACGATGGCATCGGCAACCGCTGCGATTCGTGCCCGGCCGATGCGGACAACGATGCCGATGGTGACGGCATTTGCGGCGCTATCGACAACTGTCCAGCCACCGCCAACAGCGAGCAGACTGACGCCGACGGTGACGGGGTCGGCGATGCCTGTGACTGTGACTATTCGAGCTGGCAGCAGAGCGGGGAACTCGATTTTGCGCCCGGCACATTTACCGCGACGCAAACCGACAACAACCGCATCACGCTGACGACACCGAACAAGGTTTCTATTGCCCAGATAACCACTGGCTATGATCACAGCTGCGCCCTTGCCAACGATGGCAGCGTAAGCTGTTGGGGCAATAACAGTTCCTATCCAGGCTATGGCGGCGGCAATCTTGGCGATGACAGCATCCTTACCCGCCCCACTCCGGTCCGGGTACTAAAAGGTGCGGCGGCAAACGGAGATCATGACGGCACCTATCTGGCCAACATCAGAACCGTCTCTGCGGGAGATTATTTCACCTGTGCGGTCTCCAATAACAGCAATGTTTATTGCTGGGGTGCCAACTATGAGTCGACCCTCGGCGACGCCAGCAACATCGAAAAGCATACTCCGGTCAGAGTTCTGAAAGGTCAGGCCGCTGCCAGCGACCATGACGGCACCTATCTGGCCAACATCAAGACCGTCAGTGCTGGCAGCAGCCGGGCTTGCGTGGTGTCGGAGAGCGGCTACGGTTATTGCTGGGGCGACGGCTACCAGGGGCGGCTGGGCGGAGTCGACTGGGCGGACCAGAGCACCCCGGCCAGAATTGTCCGCGGCCAGGCGGACAGCGACTCCGATGGAACCTACCTGAATAACATTGCCGACCTCTCGGTTGGCGGCGGTCGAACCTGCGCGGTGACAAAGAGCGGCAATGCCTACTGCTGGGGCAAAGATTATAACGACGTGGCGCTGCCAAAGTATGGCCCCCACCGAGTAAAAAAAGGCGCAGCGCTATTTTTTGACCAGGATGGTGACTATCTCAGCAATATCAAAACAATATCCTCGGGCAGTAATCCCGGCAGCTCGCACAGCTGTGCTATTTCAAACAGCGGTGCGGCCTACTGTTGGGGCAATGTCGGCGGGGTGGCCAGCGACCCGGCCAGAATCCCGGCGGGCGATGCGGTTGCTGCGGATGTCGAGGGGCTCTATTTAAGCAATATTGAGCATATCGCCGCCAGCTACGCAGGTGCCTGTGCCGCATCCGCGAATTATACCTATTGTTGGGATATCTATACCAACTCCCCTGCCTTTGTGGCCAAAGGGGAGGCGGCAACCGGGGATCACGACGGCAGCTACCTGACCGGCATCAGCAACATTGATAACGGACGCCATACCTGCGTGGTTTCTCAAAGCAGCACCCCCTACTGCTGGGGGACCGGCACCTCCTACCAGCTCGGCAACGGTTTAAACAGCACCGTAGCGCAACCGGTACAGGTACACGGGGTCAACAATATCGGCCACCTTGAACTGGCGACTGCCGTCTATGCAACCGCAGGCAGTTACGAATCGGTTATTTATGATACCGGCGAGAATCTCGGCTACGACACCATCCAGTTCAGCGCCTTGCAACCGTACAACACGACGCTGAACCTGAAAGTGCGAAGCTCAAACAGCGCTACCATGACCGGTGCCGCCGATTGGAGCAGCTGCAGCGGCGTGAGCAGCAACCTCGACCTGTCTGCCAGCAGTTGCGTAACCGACGGCGACAGCTTTCTGCAATATCAGGCCACCCTTGCCACGACCGATCCGTCACAGAGCCCCTCCCTTGCCGCGCTGACGATCAACTACACTTTTAATGGCGATGGCGATGGAGACGGCATCTGTCTGGGGCAGGATAACTGCCCGGCGGTAGCCAACGCCGAACAGACCGACAGCGATCAGGATGGCCGTGGCAATGTTTGCGACGTCAGCCCCTACAGTGTCGCCGACGATTCGGATGGTGATGGGGTTTACGCAAACGACATTACCGCCTGTCAGCCCAACCGGGCAGCCATTGCCATCTACAACTTCAAGTCAAACTGGCCGACCCGGCTGCGGATTGAGCGAGCAAATTATCCCGGCATGCAGGATGATTTTCATGACCTGCGTTTTTACGCTACAGAAAGCGCCAAGGTTAAACTGCCCTACTGGGTAGAGAGTATCGTCGGCGACACCGCCACCGTCTGGATTAAGTCGGCCTACAGCGCTACCGCCTGGCTGTACTATGGGGATGAAACCTTGGCCGCGGAAAGCGACGGCGCAAAGGTCTTCCTCCTGTTTGATGATTTTAGCGCTCTCGATATCGACCGCTGGTCGCTTGCCGCAGATGACTATTCGGTTAACGCCGGAACGCTCAGGTTAAACAGCGGCGGATTAGCTCTGCAAAACCAGCTGCCATACCGGCTTCAGGATGGCTATATGGTTGAGAGTCGGGTCCGCTTTGATGCGTTCGATACCGCCCGGTCGGGTCTGGTGCCGGGGATTTCTTCCTCCCGATTCGCCAGCGCTGACAACGCCGCCAGTGCTGCGGCGGTATTTCAACTGCGCAATCAGAGTACCCAAACGGTCAGCTACCGCGCTGCCGATGGCGCTGCGGCCAGCTTCAACCTGAGCAGCGGCGGCGGTCTCAACGGTTGGGACTCGCTGGATCGGTACTGGTATGTAACGGGGATATCCGTTACCGGGAACAGGGTCGAACTCTGGAACGATTACCGCGTAACCAGTTCTCTGACCGGCGTGAACTGGACAAAGGATTTGCGCTATCTGACGCTGGGCAGTTATGACGGCAGCGCCAGCAGCAATATCCAGGACACCTCCTACGACTGGATCAGGGTCAGGCGCTATACTGCACTGGAGCCGGTTGCCGTTCTGGGCAGCGCCGAAGGGTTCGATTGCTCCCGCGACAACTGTCCCGACATTGCCAATCCGGGGCAGGAGGATGGTGACAGTGACGGGATCGGCAACGCCTGCGAAGTCTGGGTACAGGATAGCCGAGCCGACTTTGAAAGCACCGGGTCGGTGCTGAGCCAGACCTCGAGCAGTCAACTGGCCGACCACATCACGCTGCAAAAGACAGCCACCGATCTGAGTCCGCTAATCGATCCGAAATATAGCGTGCGCTATCACGATGGTCGCTACGGTGTGTCGCTGGCTCTTGATGCTGACGATCAGGCGCATATCAACTACAACAACTACTATGAGACCGTCTACAGTAGCGATACCTCAGGCAGCTTTGCCGCCGAGGTTGTTGCCGCCAAGCAGCGCAGCGGCAGCGCCTTCGGCCTCGACAGCAGCGGCAAGGCCCATATCGCCTGGGCTGCATCGCCAGCACTCTTCTATGCCACCAACAAAACCGGTAGTTGGGTCGTGCAACAGCAGGATATCGGCGACTTTGAGCAGGATATCGCCCTTACTTTCGACTCCGGCGACCTGCCTTATATCGCCTTCAGCCAGAATGGTGACTTGAAATACGCCCGACAGCTTGCCGGTGGCGGGTTTGAAGTGCTGATTGCCTCAACCGCAGGCGATTGTGGCTATATGCCATCTCTGGTGATCGACAGCAACGACAAAATCCATGTTATTCACATCCGGATCAGCACCGGCGAGCTGGTCTACACGACCAATTCTGCCGGAATCTGGCACGACACGGTCATCGACTGGCCTGGGGCGAATCCACGCTCTTCAGCCCTGGCGATCGATTCCAGGGGGACGTTGCACGCCGCTTATTTCGATGGGGCTGCCGAGGATCTCAACTACGCCACCAATGCCTCCGGTCGCTGGGTCAGCACAACGATCGATGCCACCGGCAGCGTCGGACAATCACCCGCGATTGCCATCGACCGGTTTGACAAGGTGCATATCAGTTACCTTAACAAAACCCAAAAAGGTCATTACTACGCCACCAATGCCTCCGGTAGCTGGCTAATCGAACCTGGATATTATCAGGGCGCCTGCGCGGACGGCGATTACCAGACCTCGATCGCCATCGATTCGACCGAAAACCCCCATTTTGCTATCTACGCAAATGTCTACGGTGGTTGTGCAGATATGTCCGACAGCCCGTACTATTATACGCTCGATTCGACCTATCAGGGGTCAGGCGACTACACGTCAACGATCTACGACACCGAATCGAACCTGGGCTTCAACAGCATCGTCTGGGACGAAGCCCTGCCGGTTTCAACCTCGATCCAGGTCAAGGTCAGGACCTCGAATGACGCGACCATGGCCGGAGCAGCGGACTGGGACAGCTGCGCAGCGGTAGTTTATGGCACCGACATCTCGGCCAATAGCTGCGTAAGCGACGGTGACCGATATATCCAGTATCGGCTGAATCTCGCTTCGACCGATACGGCAGTGACCCCTTCTGTCGGCAGGATCGTGATCGGCTATTTCGGTACCGGAAACGCACCGGTCGCCGATGCGGGTCTTGACCATGTTGCGCTAACCGAAGCGATCATCACCCTTGACGGCAGCGGCAGTTTTGATCAGGAAGGCTCACCACTTACTTACAGTTGGACCCTCACCGGTAAACCGGCCGCAAGCAGTGCCGCGCTGTCGGACAGCTCAGCCGTCAGTCCCACCTTCACCGCAGACCTGCCGGGAATCTATACCCTCCGGTTAATCGTTGCGGATGGGCCAAGTTCTTCAACCGCAGACATGGTCACCGTCACCGTTGCCGACCCGCCTGCGCCAGCAGACACTGAAGCGCCAGTGATTACCCTGATCGGTCCGGCCGCCATGTTCCATGAATGCGCCACCCCCTTCGCCGACCCGGGGGCAGTGGTCAGCGACAATCGCGATATCGGATTGAGCGCCACGGTTGCCGGTACGGTCGATGAAACAATCCTCGGTTCTAGCAGCCGGCATTACAACGTTGCGGATAGTGCGGGTAATGCTGCCGTTGCCGTGACCCGGGTTGTAACCGTGCAGGATACCGTCCCCCCGATCATCACCCTCAACGGCAATCGGGCCCTGCGGATTGATGTCGGCGGCAGCTATGTTGAAGCGGGTGCCAATCTAACCGATGCCTGCGCTGTTTCGTCAGCGGTAATCATCGGCGGCGATACGCTCGACACTGCAACCGAAGGAAGCTACACCATCACCTACGATGCCGTTGATGATGCCGGGGTGGCCGCCAGTCAGGTCACGCGGACGGTTCTGGTCGGGCCACCGGCAGCGACCGTCAGCAATGTTTTCGGCATGACTTTCCAGCTGATTCCGGCTGGCAGCTTTACCATGGGTAGCCCGGACGGCACCTCAGAATATCCGATCGGCAGCGGTGAAGTTCCTCCCGCAGAGTATGAGTGGTCTTCAGGAGAGACGCCGCATCTAGTCACGCTTTCCGAACCCTATTACCTGCAGACCACCGAGGTAACCCAGGGGCAGTGGGAAGCGGTGACCGGCTCCAATCCAGCGGATGATCCTTCCTGCGGGATCGATTGCCCGGTTGAATCGGTTTCCTGGGATGACGCACAGACCTTTCTGACAATTCTCAATGGAATGAGCCAGGGAACCTACCGGCTGCCTTCCGAAGCGCAGTGGGAGTACGCCTCGCGTGCAGGCAGCGTGCTCGCTTTTGCCAACGGTGCGATGACCGAATCATCCTATAGCGACCCGGTGTTGGATCTTATCGGCTGGGTGAGCCGTTCCGCCTATTCCACTATCAAACCGGTGGCGCAAAAAATCCCCAATAGCTGGGGACTGTACGATATGCACGGCAATGTTGCTGAGTGGGTGCAGGATTGGTATGTGCCTGACTACTATCTCAGCTCACCGGGCACAGATCCGAACGGCCCGGCAACCGGGACCAGCAAGGTGGTGCGTGGAGGAAGTATCGATTCTTATGTCAGAGAGGCCCGCTCCGCCTCCAGAGCCTCCGCAGTTCCCAGCGCCAACAGCCGCAGAACCGGCTTCCGTATTATCAGAGCCGCTGGCACCGATGGCGACGGCGACGCAATCTACGGCACCGCCGACAACTGTCCGCAGGTTCCGAACAGCAACCAGGCCGACGTGGACGGCGATGGACTTGGCGATGTCTGCGACAACTGCCCGAATCTGGCTAATCCAAGCCAGATCGATCGAGACGCTGACGGCATCGGCGCCGCCTGCGATATTGACTCGCCGCTACGGGTCGATACCAGCCTCTTTGAAGAGAGTTTCAGCCTGGCATTAAAAGCGGATGGCACCACCTGGGCCTGGGGTGACAACGGCCTCTGCGAACTGGGTGATAACACCACCGTTCAGCGCAGCTCCCCGATCCAGGTCGTTGAGGATCCTGGCACGGTTCCGGTAACCTACCTGCAGACGGTCGTGTCGATTGCCGCCGGTCGCCGCTTTGCGGTTGCCAGCAAGCGGGACGGCAGCGTCTGGGGCTGGGGGTTTAACGGCGCCGGACAGCTCGGCCTCGGTGCGACATCGACCAAAGAATGTTCCGCCAGACAGGTAATCGATAGCACTGATCCCAGCGGCTACCTGAGCGATGTGAACCGCGTCTCGGCCGGCGACGGTCACGTTCTGGCGCTGAAAAATGACGGTACGGTCTGGGCTTGGGGGATGAACTGGTACGGTCAGATCGGCGACAACACAACGGCTACAGAACGAACCTTGCCGCTGCAGGTCATCGAAGATCCAACCACCGTGCCGATAAACTACCTGACCGGTGTCGTTGCGGTCTCGGCTGGTGCCAGCCACAGTCTGGCTTTAAAAGCGGACGGGACGGTCTGGGCCTGGGGGCAGAACAATAACGGCCAACTCGGCCTGGGGAGCGATAGCACAAATAAACTGACGGCGGTGCAAGTCACCGATCCAACTGACCTCTCCGGATTTCTTTCCAACGTCACCACGATTGCCGCCGGAGCTGGATTCAGTCTGGCCCTGAAAAATGACAAAACCATTCGCGCCTGGGGAACGAACGGTTACGGCAACCTCGGTGATAACAGCACAGAGCAACGCTCGCTGCCGGTCGCAGTCAAAGGTCCCGGGGGAGTCGGTCAACTCACCGGGATCGCAGCCATCTCAGCTGGCGAGCTGAACAGTATCGCCTTGCAAGCAGACGGCACGGTCTGGACCTGGGGCAACAACTCGTACGGTGCCTTGGGAGATAATAGCGATCATTTGGTCGCCGGCTACTCTCTGGTTCCGGTTCAGGTCGTCGAAAATCCCAACACGGACCCGATAACCTATCTGACCGATGTCAGCAGTATTGCCACCAGTTTTCATGGCATGGCAGTCAAGCAAAATGGCAGCTACTGGGCCTGGGGACAAAATATATTCGGCCAACTTGGCAACAGCAGCGCCGATTCTGCGGCCCACAATACGGCAACCCAAGTTCCGGGGCTATAAAACGGTATTGTCAACTTAAGGCACTTCCATTCAGTCCGTAGCGGGCAGATGTCCTGTAGGTGCAATACCTACAGGACATCAGGCATCCTGCTTATACCGCTTTTTAATTCAACCGGGTACCTTTGTTGCGAATGAAATATTCAGTCCGGCCGGTTGTGCCGGCTTGCCCGGGGACCTTAATCCATGTCTGATCCGATCCTTACTCTTGAAGGAATCACCCTCTCGTTCGGCGGGCTGCGGGCGCTGAACGAAGTCTCCTTCGATATGCCCGAGGGGGGGATAACAACAGTTATCGGCCCCAACGGTGCCGGCAAGACCTCACTGTTCAATACCATCTCCGGATTTTACCGACCTCAAGCCGGACGGGTGCTCTTCCGCGGGAAAGATATCAGCCGGCTGCACCCGCCGAAACGCGCCAAGCTGGGCCTGGCGCGAACCTTTCAGAACATCGCGCTGTTTCGCGGCATGACGGTGATCGACAACATCAAACTCGGTGCCCACTCCCACCTGCAGACCGGGCTGCTCTCCGCGCTGGTCTACTTCGGGCGCGCCAGGCGCGAGGAGCTGGAACTGCGCGAGAAGATCGAGAGCAAGATCATCGATTTCCTCGAGATCGACCACATCCGCAACCTGCCGGTGGCAAGCCTCTCCTACGGCCTGCAGAAGCGGGTAGAGCTGGCCCGGGCGCTCGCCATCGGGCCGGAAATTCTGCTGCTCGACGAGCCGGTCGCGGGGATGAACCGTGAGGAGAAAGAGGACATGGCGCGCTTCATCCTCGATCTCAATCAGGAGTGGCAGATGACCATCCTGATGGTGGAGCACGATATGGAGATGGTCATGGATATCTCCGACAAGGTGGTGGTGCTCAATTTCGGTGAGGTGATCGCGCAAGGAAAAGCCGCCGAAGTCAAGGAAAACCCCGAGGTTCTCAAGGCCTACCTGGGCAGCGGCGATGTTGCGGATATGCGGCGACGTTTAGGCGCCGAAAACGCTTCGGGAGCAGGCTGATGGATTGGTTGTTTTTTATCGAGAGCAGTCTGGCGGGATTATGCACCGGCGCTATTTACGCCCTGGTCGCGCTGGGCTTCGTCATCATCTACAAGGCCACCAAGGTCATCAATTTCGCCATCGGCGAGATCATGATGATCTCCGCCTACTTCTTTTTAACCTTCGCCGGGATCTTCGCCTGGCCCCTGTGGCTGGCGCTTCCCGCCGCAGTCGTGAGCGGCGGCTTGCTGGGCGGACTGACCGAGAAGACGATCATCAGGCCGATGTTGGGGGAATCGCCGATTTCCGTCATCATGGTGACCATCGGCCTCTCCAATATCCTGGTCGGCACGGCGCAAATCATCTGGGGCGGCGGCCCGCAGGTGCTGCCCGGATTTCTGCCGCGCCAGCCGATCTTCCTCGGCGAAATCTACGTCTCCTCCAAGATCGCCTTCTCCGCCCTGATCGCCGTAGCGATGCTCATCTGCTACCTGCTCTACTTTCGCTTCTCCAGGGGCGGGGTGGCCCTGAGAGCCACCGCCTCGGACCAGGCTGCCTCCTTCTCCATGGGCATCAGCGTTCCACGGGTGTTTAATTTTGCCTGGATTTTCGGCTGCATGGCGACCGCTCTCGCCGGGATTCTGTTCTCCGCCAGCGGTGGGCTCAGCCCGCACTCGGGAGGGATGGCGCTCGCCATTCTGGTGGTGGTCATCTTCGGCGGCCTCGACAGTATTCTGGGTGCCCTGGTGGGCGGCCTGATCATCGGCTGGCTCGAAACCATCGTCGGGGCGTTCTGGGGCGGTGAGTACAAGATGCTGGCGATCTTCACGCTGCTGACCCTCATCCTGGTCATCAAGCCTTACGGGTTGTTCGGCACCAAAGAGATCGAGAGACTTTAAGATGAGAATCGCTGACGCTGTTTCCTCATATAGCGACGATGAGGCGATATTTCGCACCCGGACCCAGCGGGTCTGGATGGGGATATTGCTCGCCTGCCTGCTGGCGTTTCCCTTTGTCGTCAGTCCCTACCTGCTGTTTTTGGGCTGCCTGATCGGCATCGCGGTTATCAGCGCCACCGGGCTCAATATCCTCGTCGGCCTGACCGGACAAATCTCCCTCGGCCAGGGAGCCTTCATGGGGGTCGGTGCCTATACTTCGGTGTGGCTGGCCAATCAGTTCGCACTTTCCTTGGCGGTGACGCTACCGCTTGCCGGTCTCTTGACCGCGCTGGTGGGTGTCATCGTCGGCCTCCCCTCGTTGCGCGTAAAGGGGCTCTACCTTGCGATTGCAACCATGGCGGCAAGCGTCATCCTGCATTTCGTCTTCGTCCACTGGGAGTCGGTAACCGCAGGCAACCTGGGGCTGAATCTACAGCATGCCAAGCTGTTCGGCATGGAACTGGACAGCGACTTCAAGCTGTACTTCGTGATCATCCCGCTGGCCTTGATCGCGGTGACAGGTGCGCGCAATCTGCTACGCACGCGCATCGGCAGAGCCTTTATCGCGGTCCGCGATCGCGACATCTCGGCCGAAGTGCTGGGCGTGAATCTGCTCAGATACAAGCTGCTGTCCTTCGGCCTGAGTTCTTTCTACGCGGGCTGCGCAGGCGCGTTGTGGGCCTATTTTTTCAAGGTGATTACCCCGGAGAGCTTCCCGCTGGAGGTTTCTATTTTCTACCTCGCGGCGATCATTGTCGGCGGGATGGGAACGATTCTGGGTCCGATTCTCGGCGCGGCCTTCATGACTCTGGTCCCAGAAATGCTGAAAGTACTGACCCTGTTGCTGGAGCCGATCATTGCCAACGCCCAGGTTCATCTTGCACCGATGAAAGGGGTCGTCTTCGGCATCCTTATCGTCGGTTTCCTCCTCTTCGAACCTCATGGTCTGGCGGAGATCTGGAGAAAAATCCAGCGCTTTTTCCGGCTTTGGCCTTTTAAGACGTAGCATAAACGATGCCCGTTTCATTTCCATTCCCCCAGACAAAAAGGAGTCGGACAGGATGAAAAAAATGTTAGCAGGATTGGCCGTCGCGTTACTCTCGTTGGCGCTGTGCTTCAGCAGCGCGCTGGCAGAAGATGAAATCGTCTTCGGCGAGACGGCCCTGATCACCGGTGTCTTCGGCTTCGCCGGCGGCGAACTTCACGAAGGGATCGTCGATTACTTCAATTACACCAATGAAAACGGCGGGATCAGAGGGCACAAAATCAAGCACGTGTTTGAAGACTGCGGCTATAAAGTGGACTGTTCGGTGGCGGCCTTCAAAAAAATTCAGGCTGAGTACAAGCCCTTATTCTACAGCGGCGACAGCACCGGCTTCATGAAGGCGATCAACCCCGAGCTCAAAGCGACCGAGAACACCCTGATGAGCGGCGTCTCCTATGCCACCAACCTGACCGATGCCGCCACCTACACCCGCTCCTTCATCATCGGCCCCAGCTACTCCGACCAGATGGCGATTCTTCTGACCCACGCCGCTAATGAGCAGCCCGGAGCAAAAATCGCCATCGTTCACAGCGACAGCGGCTTCGGCAACGATCCGATTAAGGCCGCCAAGGTCAAGGCCAAAGAACTTGGCCTCGATCTGGTTGAAGTCATCACCACCAAATCCGGCAGCGTCGACGTCACCACCGACGTTTTGAAACTGCGCCGGAAAAATCCCGACTACGTACTCTTTCACGGTTACGTGCTGACGCCGATCAACGAGTTCATGCAGCAGATGCGCGACCTCGGCTTAAAAACCAAGTTCATGGGCACCTACTGGTCTTCCAGCGAACTGATGATCATGAAGGGCGGCCCGAGCGCCGACGGCTACCTGGGTGTGATGCACCTGAACTACTTTGACATGGAAAAATCTCCCGGCAAAGAGTGGGACGCCATGCGCGCCTACAATCTGAAAGTTCACCCCGACAAGGCGTCCCGCCCCAACTTCTACATGTTCGGCTGGTTCCAGGGGATGGTCTGGGCCGAGGCGATCGGTCGCACCCTCGACGCGGGCAAACCGCTCACGGCTGAGAATCTGCGCGCCACCATCAACGCCATCGAGAACTGGGATACCGGCGGCATCGCTTCGGTTCCCGTGACCTTCCGCAATAACTCCATCCCGGTCGGCAGGATCTTCAGGGCCAATATCGCCAAGGGGCGCTACGAGCCGGTGTCGGAAACGATCACGATAAATTAGTCAAAAAATGGAAACTATTCTTGAAATCAACAATATAGAGGTGGTCTACAACCAGGCCGTGCAGGTGTTACGCGGCCTCTCCCTCTCGGTTCCCCAGGGGGGCGTCGTCGCCCTCCTGGGCTCCAACGGGGCGGGAAAATCGACGACCCTGAAATCGGTCTCCGGGCTTCTGGATCTGGAAGACGGGGAGGTCATCGGTGGGCAGATCAATTTCAAGGGCCGCTCGGTGAAGCTGGATTCTCCCGACAAGCTGGTTCACCGCGGCCTTTTCCACGTGATGGAGGGGCGCCACGTTTTCGAAGATCTCACCGTTGAGGAGAATCTTATCGCCTCGACCTACGCCTGCCGGGGGAAGCGGAATAAAAGCGAAGCTGCAGGCAAAAAACGCTTTGACTTGGTCTATGAGTATTTCCCGAGACTCAAGGAGCGCAGCAAGGGCCTGGCCGGATATCTGTCGGGAGGCGAGCAGCAGATGCTGGCCCTGGGGCGCGCGCTGGTCGCCCAGCCCGACCTGTTGATGCTTGATGAACCCTCGCTGGGGCTGGCGCCGCTGCTGGTGGAAGAGATCTTTCGGATTATCGTGCGGATCAATCGCGAGCAGGGCACCTCGATCCTGCTGGTCGAGCAGAATGCAGCGATCGCGCTGTCGATTGCCGACTACGGCTACATCCTGGAGCACGGCAAGGTGGTGATTGACGGAACCGCCGAGGAGCTGATGGCCAACGAGGATGTCCGGGAATTCTATCTGGGGGCCTCCGGCAAGGATGGCGAACAGCGGAGCTACCGGGAGATCAAACACTACAAAAGACGTAAACGGTGGCTGTCATGAGCGTGCTGAATCCTCTTCCGGAATTGACCCTCCCACAGATGCTGCGGGAGCAGGCGCAGCGCATCCCCGCCAAACCGGCGTTGCGGCAAAAGAATTTCGGCATCTGGCAGCCCTGCAGCTGGCAGGAGTACTTCCGCCGCGCCGGACATTTTGCGATGGGGCTTCTGTCGCTCGGACTCAAACCCGGAGCCAAGGTGGGAATCCTCTCCGAGAACCAGGCAGAGTGGGTGATCTCCCAGCTGGGTGCCGGTATCGCCGCCTGCATCACGGTGGGAGTTTACCCGACCAGCCCCACTGCTGAAGTTGCTTATGTGATCGGCCACGCAGATGTGGAAATCATCGTCTGCGAAGATCAGGAGCAGGCCGACAAGATCCTGGAAGCGCTCGGCGAACTGCCGAAGATCAGGCAGATCATCGTCGTCGACATGCGCGGACTCACCAGCCAGACAAGCGAACTGTTGATCTCCTTCGCGGCGTTTGCCGCACGGGGCGAGGCCTACGAAAAACAGCACCCGGGCCGCGTCGACGCAATGCTCGACCAGCAGTCGCTGGATGACGCAGCACTGATGATCTACACTTCCGGTTCAACCGGCAAGCCCAAGGGGGCGATCATCAGCTACCGCAACATCCGCGCCGGGGCCTGGGGCGCCATCGACCGCCTCGCCCTGACCCCGGAGTCGACCGCGCTCTCCTACCTGCCGCTGTGCCACGTCGCCGAACAGTTCATGACCAATTTCGGCCCGATCTACCTGGGCTGTACGGTGAGCTTCGGTGAAAGCATCCGCACCGTGCAAAAAGATCTGCGCGAAATTGCCCCCAGCTACTTCCTCGGCGTACCGAGAATCTGGGAGAAACTGCACTCGGAGATCCACATCAAGGTCAACGAGGCCGGCGGTCTGCGGCAACGAATCTACCGCTGGGGGATGAACGTCTGCGCGCCGATCCGCAGTAAAATGCCCGCGCAGTGGACGCTGATCGAAAAAGCAAAACTGAGCTTTTTTTACTGGATCATCTTCCGCGCCCTGCAGAACTTCCTCGGCCTGAGAGAGGCGACTCTGGCGATGAGCGGCGCAGCGCCGATCGCTCCGGAGGTTTTCAGGTTCTTCCGCACCATCGGCGTCCCGCTGGTCGAAGGCTACGGGGCCACAGAACTCTCGGGGGTGGTGACCTGCCACAATGCCGATAATGTTGTGCCCGGCACGGTCGGCGTCGCGGCGATATCTGTCGACCTCAAACTCTCCGAACAGGGTGAAATCCTCGTCTCGGGAGAGCATGTTTTCAAGGGTTATCATAAGGACGCAGAAGCAACCGCAGCGGCGATCGTCGACGGTTGGTACCACAGTGGCGATGTCGGCGAGTGGGTCGGCGACAACCTCAAGATTATCGACCGGCTGAAGGATATTATGATTACTGCGGGCGGCAAGAACCTCTCGCCCTCCGAGATTGAGAACGCGCAGAAGGCCAGTCCCTTAATCAAAGAGTGTATCGTCATCGGCGACCGCCGAAAATTCATCGCGGCATTAATCCAGATCGACTACGAGAGCGTCGCGGCCTGGGCCGAAGAAAAAAAGATCGCCTTTACCACCTTCAAGAGCCTCACGGAAAACCCTGAGGTGTTCAAGCTCATCAGCGAAGTGGTCGCCACCGCCAACCAAGGTCTGGCTCCGGTCGCCAATGTGCGTAAATTTCACCTGCTCAGCAAAGAGCTTGACCACGACGACGACGAGGTGACGGCAACCATGAAGATTCGTCGCTCAAAGATTTACAGCAAATACGCGGCAGAAATAAACGCGCTGTATTAAGCCCGTCATTGTATGATGAGCTGGTAAGAATCGGTTCTGAAAATCTCTTCCAGGGAAACGGGTACACTGACGCTATGCTCCGCAACTGGTTTTTCTCTGCACTGCCGATTCGCTATAAAATTATCCTGACCTCGATGCTGGTTTTGCTCTCTTTTGCCCTGATCACCTGGTTTGTCTCCTACTCGGTGATGCGTGAAAGTCTCGAAAACCATCTCATCAGCGAACTCCGCAATACCACCGAGACGATCAGAAATATGGTAGAGACTTCGGTGCGTCTTTCCATCAGAAGCAACCTGCGCGCAGTCGCTGAATCCAACCGGGAGATATTGCTCCTGCTGCATGCCGAACAGTTGCGCGGTGAACTGACCGAAGCAGCGGCGCAAAAACGGGCGACAGAGATCCTTTTGAGCCAATCGATCGGCCAGACCGGCTATATCTACTGCGTCAACAGCCAGGCTGTCGCCACCGTCCATCCGTCGCCGAAGGTGGTCGGGATCGATTTCTCCGAACAGGATTTTGTCGCCGAGCAGGTCCGGCGCAAAGAAGGATATCTGGAATACCAGTGGAAAAACCCCGGCGAGAAGCAGTCCAGAGCCAAGGCGCTCTACATGAGCTATTTCGAACCCTGGGACTGGATCGTCTCGGTGACCGCCTATCGGGATGAGTTCGAAAAGCTCGTCAACGTCGACGATTTCAGCCAGAGCGTCAAGTCGCTAAAATTCGGTAAAAGCGGCTACTCTTTTGTCATGGACCTGAACGGCAATTTGATTGTCCGCCCTTCACAGGACGGTAAAAACGCTTTCGAGATCGCCCTTCCCGATAGCGACCAGTTTCTCAGTACCATGATCAAAGAGAAACACGGCCAGCAGCGCTACCTGTGGCAGAATCCCGGTGACAAGGAGCCGCGGCAGAAGATCGTGGTCTACGATTTCATCCCCGAGGTCGGCTGGATCGTTGCCGCCTCTGCCTACCTGGATGACCTCTATGAACCGCTGCAGGTCATTAGAGACCGCACCCTTGCTGCGGGACTGTTTTGCCTGCTGATCGGGGTGATGGTCGCCATTCAGGTCAGTAGCTCAATCACCGATCCGATCAGGCAACTGGTCGCCAGACTCGCAAAAACTCCGCCGGACAAGGTTTTTCATGGCCGCGACGAGGTCGATCAGCTTTCGGCTCAGTTTGATCGCTTTCTGACCGATCTCGGACAGGAGGCGCGTGAGCGACTGCAGGTGGAGCAAAAGCTGCGCTCCTCACAGGAGCGCTATCGCGCCGTTATGGAGGCGGCCCCCGATCCGATTATGGTCCTCGGCCTGGCGGGCGAAGTCAGCTACCTGAACCAGGCCTTCACGCGGCTCTTCGGCTGGACGCTGGAGGATTTTTCCGCCGAGTCGGCGCGCGCCTTCGTCCCCGCCGAGGAGCGACAGCGCTCGCGGCGGCACCTGGCCGGTCTTCTCAACGGGGCAGTCATGGCCGACGAAGAGTCGCTGCGGGTGACCCGAGGGGGCGAGCAGTTGACGGTCAACATGAGTGGCGGACCCTTCCGGGAGAGTGGCGGCAGCGTCGGCGGTTGTGTCATTATCCTGCGGGATATCAGCGAATTCAAGCTTCTGGAACGGGAGGTCATCGACGCCGATGAACGCGATCGGATCAGAATCGGCCAAGATCTCCACGATGATCTGGTCCCTCACCTTATCGGCCTTGACGTTATGTACAAACTTCTGCGGCGCAGGCTGAGCGATAATCTCGAAGAAGCCGACAAGCAGGCCGATAAGGTGCAGGGAGTCATCAGCGAGGCAATCGCGAAAACCAGGGCGCTGTCACGCGGCTTCTCTCCGGTACATCTGGTCGAGGAAGGGCTGGAGATGAGCCTTCGCCAGCTGGGAGATATGGTGGAGACCGTTTTTGACCTCCCCTGCACTGTAGAGTGGCAAGGAGCGGTCTGCCTCGATACCACAACTGCCGTGCACGTCTACCGTATCGTCCAGGAGGCACTCAACAACGCCGTCAAGCATGCCGACGCCGAACAGCTGTCGATAAACTGCACGGTGGTCGATGATACGGCAATTTTCGAGGTGGCTGATGACGGCTGCGGACTACGCGATCAGCAGAACAGGCGCGGAATGGGCTTGAAGATTATGACCTTCCGCGCGCAGATGATCGGCGGCAGCCTGGAGGTGACCGCAGGAAACGTCGCCGGCACCCGGGTCAAGCTGCGGGTGCGACAGGAGAGTTGAGAACCCGGAAGAAAGGCAAGTAATCGTGAGAATATATCTAGTCGAGGACCATCCCATCTTTCGCCACGGACTGCGCGACTTCATCGAGGACGAGTCCGACATGGAAGTCTGCGGCGAGGCCGAAGAGATCGGTACGGCGTGGCACGAGATCCTGCGTCTGGAGCCTGATCTGGTGCTGGTCGACATCTCCCTAAAAGGCCGAAACGGTCTGGAATTGGTCAAAAGTTTGAGCGGCTGGAAAAAAGATCTGCCGATCCTGGTGCTCTCGACCCATGAAGAGAGCCTCTACGCCGAGCGGTCGATTCGTGCCGGGGCCAGGGGCTACATCATGAAGCACGAAGCCACCGAGCGGATCATCAAGGGGCTGCGCGCCGTCTTTGCCGGGGAGATCTATGTCAGCCCGCGGATCGCCTCCCAGTTGCTGGCAAAAACCGTGGGCAAGCAATCGACGCCAACAATTTTTCACGAGGAAACGCTGTCTGACCGCGAACTTGAGGTTTTTACACTGTTCGGCAAAGGGATGACCACCAAAGAAATTTCGGCGCGGCTGAACCTGAGCCCGAAGACGATCGCCACCTACCGCGATCGGATCAAAGAGAAGCTGGGGATAAAAAACAGCTCGGAACTGATCCGCAGCGCAGTCCAGTGGCTGGAGGGACGCTAAGAAATACCTTGGCGACTCAGAGTTACGCCTGGAAAACCCTAAGGGGACAGAGAGCGGTTGACCGTCCGCATCCTGATCTTTACGTTAAAGACCATCTTTATTTCATGACGTTACTACCGGAAAAAGGAGATTACCAGCATGGACTTTCAACTGAGTGATGAACAACGCCTGATTCAACAGACCGCCAGGCAGTTTGCCAAAAAAAAGATTTATCCGTGCTCAGCGGAGCATGACGAGCAGGCGAAATGGCCGGCCGAGATCCATAAACAGGCCTGGGAGCTGGGGCTGATGAATGTCACCGTTCCGGAAGAGTATGGCGGTCCCGGTCTGGGTTGCCTGGAAAATGTTCTGGTGACCGAGCAGCTCTGTTGGGGCTGTGTCGGCATCGGCGCCGGGATCATGCTCAATGCCCTGCCGACCGAGGTGCTGCTGATCGGGGCGAACCGGGAGCAGAAGAAAACCTGCCTGGGACGACTGGTCGCTGGCGAATATGCCGCCTACGCCGTCACCGAGCCCTGTGCCGGTTCCGATGTCGCGGGGATCCAGACCCGCGCGGTGAAACGCGGCAACGAGTATCTGCTCAACGGCAGCAAAGTCTGGATCTCCAATGCCAACCATGCCTCGTTCTTTACCATCCTGGCGAAAACCGATCCGGATGCCGGTCATCGCGGCATGAGTTTCTTCCTGGTCGATCGTGATCTGCCCGGCTTGGAGGTCGGCAACCCGATTCCCAAGTTGGGCCAGAAGGCGGGTTTTAGCGCCGAGGTTTTCCTGAACGACGTGGTGGTCCCAGAATCGGCACTGATCGGCCAAGCGGGGGATGGCTTCAAGATCGCCATGCAGGCCTTCGACGGCTCCCGGCCGATGGTTGCCGGTTTTGCCCTCGGACTGATGCAGCGCTGTATCGATCTGTCGCTGGAATATGCGCTGGAACGCAAGACCTTCGGCGTGCCAATCATCGAACACCAGGCGATCGCCCACAAGATCGCCGAAATGCAGATGCGCATGGAAGCTTCACGTCTGATGACCTATCAGGCCGCCTGGCTGGCCGATCAGGACAAGCGCAATACCCTGCAGGCCTCCTGTGCCAAGGCGTTCGCCTGCGATGCGGTGATGTGGGTCGCCACCGAAACGATGCAGGTCTATGGCGGCTACGGCTACAGCAAGGAATATCCGGTGGAAAAGCTGTTCCGCGATGCCAAGGTGTTGCAGGTCTATGAAGGGACCAGTGAGATCCAGCGCAATATCATCGCCAGAGAACTGGCGGGCCGCTAGTACCATGTAACATTTAAATCTTCGCAATCGTTAGCGCATAATATATACTTACGGCAACCCAAGGAGGTTGCCATGCCACCGAGATATCGAATTATACTGACTGAGCAGGAGCGTAAGGATCTTGAGGCACTGACACG
>JAJRQI010000048.1 GCA_024280335.1 Deltaproteobacteria bacterium | reverse complement strand
GTTCAGTAGAGTCTTGATCAGCATTGCTTCTCTTTCGTGGAATGGATTGGTTCTCGCAAATCCATCCTAACCCCACTGGGGGAAGCAATGCTCTATTTTTTACCGCCGCCTACCCACAGATTCTGCGGAGGAGGCAAAAAACAAATCTCCAAATAACAGCATGTTAGCCCCGCAAAAAATTCGTGTGGCACTACATTTGCGAATGCTCACGCTAGATGATCAATTCCTGTACTCCCCCGGGGGTTGGCGATATATCCAATGCTGCATAGAGTTCCCTCAGTTTCGGTTCCACTACCAATCAAAACATTGGGTTGATGGAAACACTTCCTCTAGCAGCCAGTTCATGGATAGTCCGTATATGGCTGCTAGGCCTAATACTTTTGACGGGAGTGTCAGTATCTGATCAGCAAAGATGGTTCTAACTTCTTTCAGTGTTCACTCAATGCCGCACCAGGGTCTGTAGAATTTCCCGGGCCAGGCTTGCCACCGCTCGGCTTTGTGCAGCCACCAGACCGGCGTAACCGTTTTCGGTAACCGGTTCGATAATTTCACTGTGCCGCTCGGCGAGGGCAACATCCTGTTGCTGACCTCTCAACACCCAGTTGACCGAGAGATTAACCCTGTCGCCAAGGTTGCCGTCAAAACGGACCACATCGAGATTGAGCTGGTAACTAGGGGCGTTGCTGCCGGGCCAGAAATCCCGCAGAACCTGGACGCTGCGACAGAGCTGATGCAAATTCTCCTCCAGACTTTGCCGGAAATTGCTTTCCAGTGATCCGGCCCAACGGTGAAATTCTGCATATTGGATACGGTTCGGGTGCGGCCGGGTGGCTATCTGCGGTTGTGCCAACAGGTCGGGGAAATGGAGCAATTCAGTTTTGATCCGCAGCCCCGTCCCTTCTGCTTCGCAGAGTTCCTCTGTCGTCTGCACTGCAGAGAGGGTATAAAAGTCGGCCTTTGGGCTGATTGCGCAGGCCGCTAAAAGCAAGCATGTGAGAAATAACAACAGCAACCAACCGTTGCCTTTATGTGATTTCAGCTGATTCATTCCCGATTGTCCTTTCCACGCAGCAGTGCTTCCGGGTGGCGTTGCAGATATTCGCTCAGAACTCGGATCGAACGTGCTGCTTTCCCTAACTCGTCCAAGGCTTTATGCATTTTCAAGCCAACGCTGGAATCTGCACGATAACTCTTTTCAAGCGTACTTATGCTGGTTTGGAATTGCTGCATCGTTTGAACAATTCCCGGCAACACATTCTGGTTAATGCTGCCGAACAGAACCTCTGTCTGCTGCAGGTTCTCTTCCATCGTCGTCAACAGTCTCTTCAAGTCGCCACCAATTTCCTCCACGGGCAGTTTTTCGAATTTTGCCAGGATTCTATCGACACTGGCCAGCAGCTCTTCCAGCGGCATGGGCATCGTCGGCACCACAGGGTAGCTCCCGTTGCGCACGACCTTTCCCGATGGAGCATCGGGGAACACTTTAAAATCGACGAAGAGCTGCCCAGTCAGCAGGTTTGCGCTCTTCAACTGAGCACGTAGACCTCTTTCAACAAAATAATCGATCAGGCTGACATCCTCCGCCCTGGTGGTGTTCACCTCCACTATCCGCTCAGGTTCAAGTTCAATCAGCACCGGGATGATCATATCCATTGCAGCCCAATCGAAAGTGAGGGTGACATCGAGTACCTGGCCGACCTTAATGCCGTTGAATTCCACCGGGGCGCCGACACTCAGGCCCCTGACCGAATCCTTGAAATAAAGCAGGTAATATTCCTTGATGTTGTAGTCGTGCTGACTGATGCTCTCACGGTTTTGATACAGCTCAAAGCTGGCATTTTCAGCGATCTGTTCATTTGAATGGATATTGGCCGGGGTCTCAAAAGCGATGCCGCCGAGCAGGATCGACACGAGCGATTCAGCGGAGATTTTCAGGCCGGAAGCGTCTATGCCGAAATCAATTCCCGAAACATTGTAAAACCTGGTCCCCTTGCGCACCTTTTCGTGGAAGGGTGCTTTAACAAAAATCTGGATATTCAGTCGGTCGCTCACGGGATCCAACTCATAGCTGACGACCTGGCCAACCTCGATCTTGCGGTAATAAACCGGGTAGCCGACATCGATCGATCCCAAATCTTCGGCACGCAAGGTGAAATGCCGTCCAGGCAAATCTTTGGTCAGTACCGGGGTGATTTCCAATGCGGTAAATTCGGTACGCGACGTACCTGACCTGCCCGGTTCCATGCCTATATAGACCCCGGTAAAAAGGGTGCCCAGGCCGGACACCTTGCCTGCGGAGATCTGAGCACTCACCACCCAGAAAAGAGTATCCTCAGTCAGATAGAATTCGGCTGTTTGATCCATCTCAACAGTAACCAGAACGCGCGACAAGTCATCGCTTAACTTAATGTCGACCACCTTACCAATATCGACTTCCTTGTATTTGACCTTGGTTTTGTCCTTCTGCAGACCTTCACCACTGGCAAAGCTGATGGTAATTGTCGGCCCTTGCTCGGACCAGGCTTTGTAGCCCAGCCAGCCAGCGATCAGCAGGGCGACCAGCGGCACGACCCAGACAATCGAAAAACCTCGCCTGCTATGGATTTCCGCCTGCGGTGCTTGCTTGTTCAGAGCCTGTTCATCAGTCATGGGTCTCCTCCAGGGCATCCCAGATCAACCGGGGATCAAAACTTTCAGCCGCCAGCATGGTGATTACGATCAGGGCGGCAAAGTAGCCGCTGGCCGGTCCGGCATCGATATTGGCGACTGAGCCCAGTTTCACCAGCGCAACCAGAATAGTCACCACATAAATGTCGACCATCGACCAGCGCCCGACAACTTCCGTCAACCGGTAGAGCTGGGTGCGGTCTCGCGGGCGCCAGTTCGAACGGAACTGGACCGACAGCAGCAGGAAGGTCAGAATCAGCATTTTCATCAAGGGAACAAAGATGCTTGCAACAAAAATCACCAGGGCAATCGCCCAAGAGCCGTTATGCATAAAATAGAGGACGCCGCTCATGATGGTATCGGTCTGCTGATCGCCCAAACTGCTAGTGATTGTCATCGGCAACAGATTCGCCGGCAGATAGAGGAGCAATGCCGTAATCACCAGCGCCCAGGTACGACCGAGACTGTTCGGTGTTCGCTGATGCAGTACCGCACCGCAACGGGAACAGTAAGCCAGCTGATTGCCGACCAACCGCGGTCGACGACTCAGAAAGTGACAAGCGTGACAGCTGATCAAACCCAGCTGTTTAGCTGTCATACCGGCTTCATTCATGATTTCCCCCCAGTTTTTCCCAAACCTGATGTGGTTCAAGAACACTGAGCATCGCTGCTAACACAAAGATCAGTAAGGAAAAAGCGATGAGTGCGATCCCGGGGATAATGGTCGCCATCTCTCCCAGTTTTACCAGAGCAATCAGAATCGCCAACATGAAGACTTCCATCATCCCCCAGGGTTGCAGGCTACGGTACCAGCGAAATACTCTGCCGGCAAAAGGCGCAGTGCGGTTGAATTTCAGCGGCGCCAGCACGTAGAACAGGCCAAGCATCTGGGCCAGAGGGATCAGGATGCAGGTCATCAGAACCAGCATGGACAACCCGGTCATCCCCTGGTTGTAAAGGGTCTGTACTCCACTCACCAGGGCGGTCTCCTGCATCGCGGCACCGCTGCGCAGCCCCAGAAATGGAAAGCTGCAAGCAACGCTGAAAAGGATCAACCCGGCCAACAGAAGTGCCAGGGTACGGTCGATACTGTTCGGTTTGGTCCGAAGCAGCACTGCGCCGCAGCGGATGCAGCGCACTGTCGCCCGTTCCGGCAGCGGGGGGATGTGATGTACAAGATCACACTGATGGCAGGCAATGTGGGGCATGGTTGGGCCTCTTTTTTTTATGCAAGGTACTGAAATCAGTATAGCGTCTTCTCCGGGATTTAATAAATGTCGGGCGGGGGGATCCCGGATCTTCCAAGGACACATAAAGACGCAGTCCCCCAGCAGGTATCATTCAAATAGGGTTTAATCAGCAAGAGCCTCCAGGTCTCTTCGACCTGGAGGCTCTTGCTGGTTACAACCGATACAGTAAAGCCCGGTCAGTTTTCCGACCGGGCTTTTTGTACTTAATACCGATAAGTATCCGGCTTATAGGGACCCGCAACCGGAATCCCGAGATACTTTGACTGTTCATCACTCAGCACCGTCAACTTGGCACCGAGTTTATCCAGATGCAGCCTGGCGACCTTTTCGTCAAGCCGCTTGGGTAGAACATAGACTTTATTTTCATAGTTCTGCGGATTATTGAACAGTTCGATCTGCGCCATCACCTGATTGGTGAAAGAGTTTGACATGACAAAGCTCGGATGGCCGGTAGCGCAACCGAGATTCAGCAGTCGTCCTTCGGCCAGGACGATGACCCCGTGGCCGTCCTCAAACACCCAGCGATCAACCTGCGGTTTGATGTTTTCCCGTTTGACGTCAGCAGCTTTTTCGACCGCTATCATTTCGATCTCGTTGTCAAAATGACCGATGTTGCCGACGATGGCGTTGTTTTTCATCTGACGCATATGCTCCAGAGTGATGATATCCTTGTTGCCGGTGGTGGTTACATAAATATCGGCATAATCGAGGACATCCTCAACCCGCTTCACTTCGTAACCTTCCATCAACGCCTGCAAGGCACAGATCGGATCGATTTCGGTGACAATAACCCGGGCCCCCTGCCCGCGCAGCGACTGGCAGCAACCCTTGCCGACATCGCCGTAACCACAGACCACGGCAACCTTGCCGGAGATCATCACGTCGGTTGCGCGCATGATGCCGTCAACCAAGGAGTGGCGACAACCGTAGACGTTGTCGAATTTTGACTTGGTCACTGCATCGTTGACGTTCATCGCCGGGAACAGCAGACTGCCCTCTTCCTGCATCTGGTAGAGACGGTGTACGCCGGTGGTTGTCTCTTCGGTCACCCCTTTGATCGATGCCGCGGTTTTAGTCCATTTCTGCGCATCGGCAATGATCGAGGTTTCCAGTCGCTGCACCAACTCACGCCAATCTTCCGGATCATCCTCGCTGACATTAGGTACTGCGTCCTTTGACCACTCGTTGCCTTTGAGCACAAACATGGTTGCATCGCCGCCATCATCAAGAATCATGTTCGGATACTCACCGTCCGGCCAGACCAGCGCTTGCTCGGTACACCACCAGTACTCTTCCAGCGTCTCCCCTTTCCAGGCGAAGACCGGGATTCCTTGCGGGTTGTCGACCGTTCCTTCCGGTCCGACGGCAATCGCCGCAGCGGCGTGATCCTGAGTTGAAAAAATATTACAGGAGCACCAGCGCACCGTTGCGCCTAGATCGACCAGGGTTTCGATCAGCACAGCGGTCTGAATCGTCATGTGCAACGACCCGGTAATCCGCGCACCCTGCAACGGCGCCTGACCGGCGTATTCCTCACGCAGCGCCATCAGGCCCGGCATCTCAACCTGAGCCAGGTTCATCTCTTTACGGCCCCATTCGGCCAAGGACAGGTCTGCAACCTTAAAATAATTCACGCTTGTGATCTCCTTTTTAATAGGCATTTGTAACTATTCAGCACGCCCGAATTTGGTGCTCTGGCAAGGCGCGAGCAGCGCAGAAGCGGAGCATACATGGTTATGTGAGCATTTGAGCAGCACAGCAACGCCGCCAGAGGGCCGAAGGCGGGATGGGCTGAATAGATTAC
>JAJRQI010000047.1 GCA_024280335.1 Deltaproteobacteria bacterium | reverse complement strand
GAGGGCATGAACCTCAAGGCAAAACTCACTATGAGAAAAGCCTACGGCTTCAGAACCCTAAAATGCTTACAAATCGCCTTATATCACGAACTTGGCAAGTTACCGGAACCTGAGTATCTCCACAGATTCTGCTGACGAGCCGAATTAACGTTGAATCCTTGGTCTTTAGCATCGAAGGTGATATTGATCTGCATACCTTTCTCGGCCTCTCCGAGACGCAGCGCCCCGGATATGAAACTATCAAGGTAAAATGCAAAGCCAGGACCGATGCGTCCGAAGAAAAGCTGGCGGAATTATGTGCCTATGTACAAAAGACCTCACCAGTTCTGGATATTCTACGCAACCCGGTGTCCGTTTCAGTAGAGCTGGAATAGAGGCAGGGGCAACAATGGCGACGAAAAATCAACACTGGAACGCGATTTTCTCAGCCAGGTCCGATTCTGAACTCGGTTGGTATGAGAGCGATGCCGCGCAGACGCTGAAGTTCCTCGACCTGATTCCTCCGATCAAAAATTCCCAAGTCTTCCTTCCTGGGGCAGGAACATCCGTGCTGGTCGACGCATTACTGGCTCGGGGTCACAACCTCATTCTGAATGACATCAGCGATGAAGCCCTGAACAAGTTAAGAAGCAGGATAGGGACAAATGAGGACTTGACGTGGTTGCACTTGGACATCTCAAAACCCTTGCCTGATGAGGTTCCCCAGGCTTATATTTGGATCGACCGGGCGGTTCTGCATTTTCTGCTCGATGAAACAGACATTCAGGGCTACTTCACCAATCTGGATGCGACCATAGCTCCAGGCGGATATGTATTACTGGCGGAATTCTCAACCAAAGGCGTCCCCAAGTGTGCAGGTTTGGAGCTCCATCGTTACTCTGTGGAAGAAATGACCGAACGTATCGGTGCCGGGTTTAAACTCGTGAAACATGAGGATTACACTTACATCAACCCTGCCGGTGACCCAAGGCCCTATATCTACGCACTTTACCGAAAACAGATAGCATAACAAAATCAGTCAACAACAAAAGGGTGAACCGATGGCATTTTTCAAAAAGAAGACCCTGACCGGACTCTCCCGCACCTGCGGTTGAGCGGCTAAAATCGGTCCGGCAGTTTTGTCGGACGCTTTAGCAGGCTTGACCCCTTCCGATGACCCCGATCTGCTGGTCGGCATCGAAACCTCCGACGACGCGGCAGTCTACCGGCTGACCGATGAGATCGCCATGGTCAACACCGTCGATTTCATCACCCCACCGGTCGATGATCCCTACTGGTTCGGGCAGATTTCGGCGGCGAATTCGATCTCGGATGTCTATTCGATGGGCGGCAAACCGGTCACCGCGCTCAATCTGGTGATGTTCCCTTCAAAGCAGCTGGATATGGGGCTGCTGAAGGAGATCCTCAAGGGCGGACATGACAAGGTGGTCGAGGCGGGAGCCTGCCTGGTCGGCGGACACTCAGTCGACGATGAAGAGCCGAAATACGGCCTCTGCGTCAGCGGCGTGGTCGATCCGCAGCGCATCATCACCAACGCCGGTGCCCGCCCCGGTGACGCCCTGATCCTGACCAAACCGATCGGCTCAGGGGTGCTGTTCAATGCGGTGCGTTCAGGAAAGTTTCCCTATGCTGAACTGGAGCGCGACACCCTGCCGCTGATCGCCGCCCTCAACGGTCCGGCGATGGCGGCGGCGCTGCGCTTCGACCTGCATGCCTGCACCGATGTGACCGGCTTCGGCATCCTCGGTCACCTACTGGAAATGGCCCATGGTGCCGATGCCCGAATCGTTATGGATTATCGCCGGCTGCCATTCTACTCCGGAGCGCTGGAGATGTATAAAAAAGGCGAGACCACCGGCAGCAACCAGCCGAACAGGGACATGATCGCCAAGCACAACCTGGAGCTGCGGCGGACCATCTCCTCGGCCGAAAAAGAGCTGCTCTACGATCCACAGACCTCCGGCGGCTTGCTGCTGGCGCTGCCAGCAGCCCAGGCCGATGAGCTGCTGGCCGAATTGCTCGCAAGCGGCGTACAGGATGCGGCGCTGATCGGTGAGATCACCGACGAAGCAATCGGTATCGCGGTGGTCTGATTCGGCCCGCGCGGAATTTTTTTCGCCACCGCTATCGGTATTTTCTATGCTAATAGATTTTTCAATCGTTTATCTCGATAATTTCCGGCAACCAACTGAAGTCATCAGGAGAAGCTGATGGAACTGCCTGTTCTGGTCGGGATACTCGGTTTAGCCGCCGGTTTCATCTCGGGATTGCTCGGCATCGGCGGCGGCATCATCATGGCGCCGCTGCTGCTCTACCTGCCGCCACTGCTCGGTTTTGTACCCTTTTCCATGAAGGTGGTGGCCGGACTAACTATCGTCCAGGGGCTCACCGCCTGCCTGTCCGGAGCCCTGACGCATCGCAAGTTCCATTTTGTCTCCGGCCGTCTGACCGGCTGGATGGGTAGCACCATCTTTGTCGCCGCGCTGCTCGGCGGTGCCGGTGCCGACTATCTTCCCGATCAGCTGCTGCTGGCGATCTTCGCCGGACTGGCACTGACCGCTGCAGTCCTGGTTTTCGTACCGACCTCCAGTGACTGCGAATCCCCGGCCATCGAGTCCCTTTCCTTCAGCCGTCTGCGTGCAGTTGTCAGCGCCGGCAGCGTCGGGATTCTCGGCGGGCTGGTCGGTCAGGGCGGCTCCTTCATCCTCATCCCGCTGATGACCTCGTTCATGCAGGTTCCGACCCGCATCGCCATCGGCAGCAACCTGGCGATCATCTTCCTCTCCTCGCTGGCCGCCTTTTGCGGCAAGGCGCTGACCGGGCAGATTCTCTGGCCGCTGGCGCTGCCGATTGTCCTGAGCGTTATCCCGGCCGCCTACCTCGGCGGACAGCTCAGCCGCCGGGTGCCGGTGGCCAAGTTGCGTTTGTTGCTGGCGCTCTGTATTGCCGCAGCCGCGCTGAAAATCGGCTTTTCCGTCCTCGCTGCATTCCTCTCCTGAAAAATTCTTAAAAAGTTCTTGACTCGGTACCATGGTACCGCCTCTATGCTCAGATCATAGAGGAGAAAAAACGATGAAACAACTCACCATCGGCCAGTTGGCCCAGCAATCCGGAGTGCTGGTTGAGACGATCAAATACTACCAGCGTCGCGGACTGATTGAGCTGCCGTCACGCCCCGAATCGGGATTCAGAAAATACCCGCCTGAAACAGCGCAGCAGGTCCGCTTTATCCGCCGCGCCAAGGAACTAGGATTCTCCCTGCAGGAAATCGGCGAGCTGCTTGATCTGAGAATCACCTCAGGGGCGAGTTGCCGTGAGATCAAGGTTCGGGCCGAAACCAAACTCGCTGACATCCATCAGAAACAGAGAGATCTGGAAAAGATGGAGACAGTCCTGAGCCAACTGGCCGAGAGCTGTCAGGGCCGGGGGCCGCTCAGCGAATGTCCGATTTTGGGTGCCCTGGAAGAAAAGGAGGAAGATAATCGTGAATAACCAGACCGAAAGAATGTCGCCGGATAATGAGTCCCCGGAACCGACCGGTTCACAGAATTTCCGGGGTCGGGCGGTGACTGTTATTGCCGCAGTCTGTAGTGCGGTAGTGGTCAAGCTCAGCTGTCCCGCCTGCTGGTCGGTCTATGCGACCCTACTCGGTGTTAGCGGCGTGGCCGGTTTCGCGTCGATCCCTTATCTCTTTCCCCTGACCCTGCTGAGTTTGCTGCTGGTCACCGCGTCGCTCGCCTACAAAGCCAGAAAACGGCGCGGATACGGACCGCTGCTGCTTGGGGTAGCCGGGAGCGGGACGATCCTGCTGGGGAATTTCAGCTTTGCTTCGATTGCCATGCAGAATGTCGGGGTCGCCGCCCTGGTCGGCGCCTCGATCTGGAACTCATGGCCCAGAAGCAAGAACAAGTGCCCGGCCTGCGTCCAGGTGGAAACAGGCAAAGAGATCGGGTAAACCTTAAACTCGAGACAAGAGGAGAAAAATCATGACCGCGAAACGTAAAATCGAAGTTTTCAGTGCCGGATGTCAGATCTGTCAAGAGGCCGTCGCACAGGTGAAACAACTGGCTTGTCCCTCCTGCGAGCTGCAGGTCCTTGACATGCAGGACCAAGCTGTCGCGGCCCGGGCAAAGCAACTGGGCATCCGTTCACTGCCCGCCGTGGCGGTCGACGGCAAGCTTGCTGATTGTTGCGCCGGCCGTGGGCTGGATGAAAGCAAGCTCAAGGCTGCCGGGATCGGTCAGCCGCTTTCCTGAGGTGAACTGCGAGTGGGGGCCGAAGTTCCCCACTCGCACGACCAGATAGGCACCTCAAAGTCGGTAGAAAGGAGAAATAGAAGATGGGATGGCGAACGCTTGGCTGCCTGTGGATTTTACTGTTGGTCCTCTCCCCGGTGACGGCGACAGCCGAAGTCACCCGGGCTGTGGTTGCAGTCGATGGGATGTCCCGCCCCTTCTGTGCTCTCCCGTCGTCACGCCTTAATATCGTTAATCCTGCCCCTTAAATTACAAAATCAGCAACTTTCGGGTCGGTCCACCTAAATATCCAAACTTCATCGGCGACGACATCCTCCGGCAGTTTCAGCGACCTCACCAGCTTAATATAACGGGGACGTAACTTCTGAGTAACTTCAACCTAAGCACCTGAAATCACGTACTGTATGAATCTGAAGTTTTTCTGTGAGAATTCTCCCAAGGGGCGTGGGTCGCTATTCAGCATATCTCGTCTTCGACACTCTCCCGATCAGGTTTTGCGGTCAACGGCAATGGGACACAGACTTACACGGATGGACACGGATTCAGATTCAAAGCGAGGAGCAATTTTATGGTTTCGGCTCGATCCGTGGAAATCAGATTTGATCTGATTTTATCCGTGGCCAGGGGTTTTGAAGCCCAAGACAATGGCCGAAAGCGATTGACGGTATTTTATCAAGGATTCCTTACTGACGTCGTGCCACAGAATGTGCTGAATAGCGACTCACGCCCTCCGGACGAATTTTCATAGGGTAAATTCAGATTTTCACTGCACGTGATTTCAGGTGCTTAGCTTTAAGTTACTCAGAAGTTACACGAGGACAATCTCTGGCTGGCAGGGTAAGGGAGACAATGCAGAATATCCCCTTTGACCGTCCTGCAACGCAGACGATTTTATAAAAAAACAAGTCGAGTGTCAGGGCCTGAATTTTCTTATTTCAAGGTCCTTCATGACTTTATAATGCTTGTCATTGCCGGTCAGAATGGGATTGGCATAAGCGATTGCCGTGGCCCCGATGAGTGCATCCGCCAGTTGGATTGAATGGCTCAGGAAGTGCTGTTCAACATAAAACATGGCTTTGGTCGAAATTTCTTCAGAGATATAAAGAATTTGTGCATTCCATGCATGCAGAGCTTTGCGCAGATTTTTCAACTCATCTTTGTTTCTCATTCCCTGGACCAGTTCCATATAGGTCACAACAGAAATGAAGAAATTATGTGAACTTTCAATGACTTGATATGCCTTTTCATTCCCCTTTAAATACCAGATAATGACATCCGTATCAACGATCATTCAGAACCTTCCTTTTCTTAATGTTCTGACATGTTGATTAACATCATCGGCAATATTCCGGTCTTTCCACATCCCGAACAATGCGTTTTTTTGTGTATTATTCTCAGATTCAGTATAGGGAACAAGCTTGGCGCACGGCTTTCCACGGAAAGTAATAACGACTTCTTCACCCCTGCTGACAGAATCGATCAATTCTTTTGAGTGGAATCTAAGGTCTTTTGCTGTGGCTTTCATGGTAACTCCGCACTGGTTAAGTTCATACTTGTTAGTGTAAACTCTCTGCGATGCGGAGTCAATTGCCTATTTTAGCTTTGATTGTTGCTGGATGAAGTTGCTGTCAACGTCAATCAGGGTTCGACGAACTAAGCGTTCAACCCTAGAAACCGGCATGGATTCTCCGAGAACACCATATTCTCAACTTTTTCCGAGAGTTTCAGTGACCGCACCAGCTTGATATAATCAAAAACAATCTCGGGCTGGTAGAGGAGTGCGTCGGAGCCGAAACAGACCCGATCCGGATAATGGCTGATGAAGTCAGCGTAGCTGGCGGGGTTGTTCTGCATATGCGGCAGCATGAAGGCGATATCGGTATAGACGTTGGGGTAGCGGTCGAGAATTTTGCCGAAGGCTCTGCGGCCGATGCCGAAATGGGGAAAGTTGATCCGCAGGCGGGGAAAATCGTCCAGGATGGCCCGCATCACATCGCCGTAGCGATTGACGTCCATGTGATAGAGAACCGGCAGATTGTTGGCCTCGGCAAAGGCGAAGATCTGCCATTCTCGGTCATGATACTGCTTCAGACTGATGCCGAAGGTAGCGGGGACACTATGGACGCGCAGATCATTGCCATCATCGGCCAGATAGAGCCCTTTGATCCCCCGGAAGCCGCGCTCAATATGCTCCTGTAAAAAACTCTCGGCATCGCTATTCAGAAAGCGCGTATCGAGCAACGGGAAAATCAGCTCGCCATTCTGCTGCGCGAATTGCAGCAGGAAATCAGCCTCATTGAAGAGCGGATCACCGAGGTTGTCAAAACCTTCCGGGATCAGTTTCCAGACCTCCTGTGCATTCAGACTGCGATTGACCAATCCCATGACCGCCAGGTGACGAAGACCTGCTTTGCGTAATCTGGCCAGCCCGGAATTAACCTGTTCAGCCTGCGCCGACCCGGTAAAGCAGTGACAATGGACATCGATAATCTCTTGTGCGCTTGCTTCTTCCATCATCGTTCCTCAAAACCGGCGAGTGCCCATCCGAAGATTCCGGACAGGCACTTTATATCAGCAATTCTTCCAATCGGCCTGGCGTTTTTCAAGAAAAGCGGTCAAGCCCTCAACCGCATCATGGGTTGCCATCAACTCAGTCAGATAGAGGTTTTCCACCCGATCCAGCTTGGCGATGACCCGCTGCCGGTATTCATCTCGTGCCGCCAGGACGGCAAAACGCAGGGTGCTGGCACTGCTTGACGCCAGATATTTATCAAAATACGCCAGCGCGGCCGCTTCCGGATCCTCGCTTAGGCTGTCGACCAGACCGGTGGTCAAGGCTTCTTCAGCGCCCATGCTGCGTCCGGACAGGAGCAGGTCTTCGGCCTTGGCCTGACCGATCCGCTCAGGCAGCAGACAGCTGGCCGCCGGAGCAAAGACCGCCAGCTTGATCTCCGGCTGACCGAGTTTGGCGTCGCTGGCCGCGAACAGCATGCTGCCGGCAGCGGCAACCTCCAGCCCGCCGCCGAGGCACTGGCCCTTGATCGAAACCAGCAACGGCAACGGAAAGTTGAGCATGCTGCGCACCAGCGCGTGCAGGGCCTTGAGCATCTCGGCGCACTGGTCCGGCAGGTGTTCGGCAACGCTGGCGCCGAAGCTGAAATGCGGGCCTTCGTGGTCGAGCAGAACGGCACGCAACTCTTTGGTCTCGCGGTACTCGGCCAATGCCGCATCGAGGGCGGCAATCATCGCGGCATCGACAATGTTGGCTTTGGGTTGCGCCAGGCGCAAGCGCAACAGCGTGCCGTCACGGTCAAGCCAGACCTTCAGTGGACTTTCGCTCATAATTTTATCCTTTTTGTACTTTTAGCTGCTGAAATCCCCCTCAATCCCCCTTTTAAAAAGGGGGAGTTTTTAATTCCCCCCTTTAGCAAAGGGGGGTTAGGGGGGATTTGTCTATTTTCCCGGCATCAAACTTTCAATCAGCTCTTCGGTCCACGGAACCCCTTTGGCCAGCCCCTGACGCAGCTTGACGAAATCGATTTCGCGGCCGGTCTGCTTGTTCCCCTCGTTAAAGGCGCGGAAACCGGTGCGGGCTTCGTTCATCATATTCAGCGCCAGCCAGGCACGGGAATTCTCCTTGTTGGCATTCCAGGCTTCGAGTTTCGGCTTGCGTAATTCTTCGAGGCTCTTGGTCATGCACTCGGGGAAAGTTTCGATCAGCTTGGCGCAGAGTTCTTCAACCTTTTCATCGAGCAGGCTCAGATCGATCTCACCAGTTTTGAGCAGGTCGCGCCCAGCCTTGAAATCACCACCGGTCTTGAAATCACCATGCACAATACGGCCGTACTCGTCAAGATAGCGATCCGTCACCACTGTCGGGTTGGCGACAAACTTGCCATCGATCTTCAGCGCCGGGACCACGTCGGCGATAATGCCGAGACGGGCTGCCTTGTGGGCCGAAAAGGGTTCGCAGAGGGTACCGGAAACCATCGCCTGCTCGCAGCCGATCATCACCGGCAGGAAATCGGTCGCGCCGCCGATGGCTGCCGAGCCATGTTTGGGACCGGCCTGACCGAAGTTGGCCAGATCGTGGGCGATGGTGAAATCACAGGCCATGCCGATTTCCTGGCCGCCGCCGATACGCATGCCGTTGACCCGGCAGACCACCGGCTTGTCGCAATCGAGTATCGCCGAAACCATGTCATTGAACAGGCGCATATACTGGCGATATTCCTGCGGATTACCAGCATAGTATTCGGCATATTCCTTGGTGTTGCCGCCGGTACAGAAGGCTTTTTCACCAACTGCGGTAAAGACCACCGCGTTGACTTCCCGGTCGACCGAAGCGCGCCGGAAGGCGAGGATGGTCGCCTTAACCATATCGGTGGTGTACGAATTGAACTGCTTGGGATTGTTGAAAATGATCCAGGCGTTGTAGAGCCCCTCGGCCACCGAGCCGTCACGGCGTTTGGCCGGGCGTTTTTCATACTGAACCATGCCGTCGCAGAGACTCTCGATCTCCTGAGCGACCAGGTTATGGTCGATCAGTTCGGCGGGTGAAGTTGCGTTGATAATCTGATCTGTATTAGCCATCAGTTCATATCTCCTTTTTGGAAATGAATATATTTGTTAAATCCGTAGGGGCGAATCTTGTATTCGCCCGGAATTTGCCTGTCGCCGATAAGGGCGAACACAAGGTTCGCCCCTGATTGTTCAGGGTACCAGAATCGCCCGGCGCTGCATTTTTTGCTCATGCACCGCGGCAAAGACTTCGTTGATCTCGGCCAGCGATTTCTGCTCGACAAAGGCTTTAAGTTCAACCTTGCCATCGAGCACCAGATCGAGGGCTCCTGGATAGTATTCCGGCAGACAACCCCAGTTACCGATGGCGCGAGCGTGAAAAGCCATCAGGTTGGAGAGGCGAACCTCAACTTTAGCCATGGTGAAGCCGACCACACTCAGGGTGGCGCCATGCACCATCAGACCGTAGGCAGATTCCTGTCCCGGTTTACTGCCGGAACATTCGAAAATGAACCACTCGGTGCTCGGCAGACCCTGCTCTTTGGCAAACGCACCGATCGCTTTTTTTAGGTCACGGCCGCCGATCTCACGCGCATTGAAGGTGATCGCCGCGCCATATTCGGCGATGGCGTCCAGTTTGTCCTGATCGATATCGATGGCGACCACCGTGGCACCGAAAGCCTTGGCCATCTGCACACAATAACCGCCGACCCCGCCGACGCCGATAACAATCGCCAGACTGCCTGGGGTGACACCGGCCTGATGAACCGCCTGATAGGGCGTGGTCACCGCATCAGCGACCACCGAAACATCGGCCAACTCCAGTCCGGCAGCCGCCAGACGTGTTTCATCAACCGGACAGAGGTCACGGGCCGGGACGACAATGTGAGTGGCGAAACCACCCTGAATATCGTTGCCCGGCATCTGCTGACTGCGACAGATAGTCCCCTTGCCGCGCTTGCAGAGATCACACTCACCACAGGGCATCACCGCCGGGATAATGACCGCCTTGTTCAGCCAGTCACCGGCGCCGTCTCCAGCAGCAACCACCCGGCCGCTGATTTCGTGTCCCAGCGCCAGCGGCAGCTCCGAATTGGTCCGCACGCCGTCATAAAAGAAACCCAGGTCGGTGTGGCAGACGCCACATCCGGCAACCTCGACAACCACCTCCCCTGCCTCGGGCGCAGCAGTAAATTCCTGACGGGTCAGCGGCTCGTTGACTCCATTCATCATCCAGCGATATGCGGTTATCGACATAATTTCTTCTCCTGTGAGGCTATTGCAAAAGTCGTCATCCTCGTGAAAACGGGGATCCAGTTTTTTTACCGCCCCAGAGACTTTCTGGATTCCCGCCTTCGCGGGAATGACGGGCGCTTGATTTTTCAGCCTGTTGCAAGAAGCTCCTGTAGGCCGGGATTCGGAATCTCTATTTGATTCAAAGTCTCTCGATAAGGGTCGCCATCCCCTGGCCATGACCGATACAGAGCGAAGCGATGCCGTATTTGCCGCCGCTATTTTCCAGGCCGTTGAGCAGGGTGGTGATCAAGCGGGTGCCGGTGCTCCCCAGCGGGTGGCCGAGGGCGATTGCGCCGCCCCAGGGATTGACCTTTTCGCGCGGCAGGTGCAATTCGTTGACACAGGCGATCGCCTGGCTGGCAAAGGCTTCGTTCAACTCAAACAGATCAATATCGCTCACCGACAGTCGGTTTTTCTGCAGCAGTTTACGAATGGCCGGAACCGGCCCCATGCCCATCTGGCAGGGGTCGAGACCGACCACGGAATAATCGACCACCCGAGCGCGGCGTTGCAAGCTGAACTGCTCACAGGCGCCTTCAGAAGCGAGCAGGGTCAGGCTGGCACCGTCATTCAGCGGTGAGCTGTTGCCTGCCGTAACCGTACCCTTTTCCATAAAGATGGTTTTTAGTTCGGCAAGCCCCTCGCTGCTGGTGCCGGGGCGAGGCGACTGATCCTGGTCGGCAAGCGTATCTCCGGCCTGAACCGGCAGGATCTCCCGGGCAAAATGGCCCGCCTGCTGTGCGACGAGCGCCTTGCGATGACTCTCGACGGCAAAGGTGTCCTGTGCGCTGCGGCTGATCCCGTAACGCTGCGCGACCTTTTCTGCGGTCAACCCCATATTATTGAACGGAAACTCGTAGCGAGACAGCAACTGCTGATGGTAATCGGTAGCGGCCTGCATCGGCACATGGGTCATATGTTCGACCCCGCCAGCCAGCAGCAGCTCGGCATTGCCGCTGGCGATCGTCGCGGCAGCAAAGTTGAAGGCCTGCAGACTGGAAGCGCAGAGTCGGTTGATGGTGACTCCCGGCACAGAATCGGGCAGCCCGGCCAGCAACGAGGAGAGCCGGGCGATATTCTTCCCCTGCTCCAGATGCTGACCGACACAACCGATATAGATATCATCGATGGCCGGAGTGAGTGCTTCCCCACTCGGTAAACCGGCCAGCAGACCGCGCATCAGCGCCGCCAACAGTTCATCCGCCCGCACCTCGCGAAACAGTCCTTTGTCGGGATGGGCCCTGCCGATGGCAGACCGTTTTGCTTCGACCAGATACGCGTTCATGATGATCCTCGTTAGGGTTTCAGGTAGGGGCAAACCTTGCGTTCGCCCCTGATATGCTGTTTATCCTACAGTGACAACAGTCCGCAGCTCTTTCCGCCATCGACATGCAACACCTGCCCGGTGATAAACTCGGCATCATCCGAAGCCAGAAAAGCGACCGCGGCGGCGATATCCTCGACCTTGCCCATTTTTCCGGTCGGCTGCATACGGATCAGCCGTTCGCGCCCCTCGGCAGGCATCCCCTGGGTCATCGGCGTATCGATCAGGCCGGGGGCGACAGCATTGACATTAATCTGAAAACGGGCGAATTCGAGGGCCAGCGAGCGGGTCAGACTGACCAGTCCGCCTTTGCTGGCAGTATAGTTGGCCTGCCCAATACTGCCGAGCCAGGCGCGCGAGACGATATTGACGATCTTGCCGGAGCGCTGCTTTTTAAGCGTTGGAAAAACCGCCTGACAGCAGAGGAACGCACCCTTCAGGTTGACGTTCAGCACCTGATCCCAATCCTGTTCGGAGATGTTGCTGATCAGATTGTCACGGATGATACCGGCATTGTTGACCAGCACATCGATAGCACCGAACTTCTCAACCACCTGTTCGACCAATTGCCCGACCTGCTCTTTACTGGAAACATCTGTGGTGATCGGCAAAACCTCACAACCGGAACCTTCGAGACTGCCGGCCAGTTGACGGAGATGCTCCTGGTTGACATCGACCAGCACCAGCCGCCCGCCATGGTCGGCAAAACGTCTGGCGATAGCAGCCCCGATCCCCTGCCCGGCCCCGGTGATCACGACGACCCGCTGGCGGGCCTCCTGATCTGCGGCGGCCATCAGCAGGCCTCCACGACCATGGCGATCCCTTGTCCGCCACCGATACAGGCAGAAGCAATCCCCAATTGTTTATTGTCGCGCTGCAGCGTTTTCAGGCAGGTCAAAGCCAGACGCACACCGGTAGCACCCAGTGGATGCCCAATGGCAATCGCCCCACCATTGATGTTCAGCTTGTCCTGATCCAGCTCCAGCGCTCTGGCAACCGCCAGACACTGGGCAGAAAAGGCTTCGTTGATTTCGAACCGGTCGATATCGCCAAGGCTCAGTCCCATCTGCGAAAGTAGTAGCCGGATCGCCGGAACCGGGCCGATCCCCATGATCTCGGGCGGCACCCCGGTGGAAGCAAAACCGCGGATCTTGCCGAGCGGCTGCAGACCGTTGGCGCGGACGTAATCCCCCGAAGCAACCATCAGCGCAGAGGCACCGTCGACAATTCCGGAGGCGCTACCGGCAGTGGTCGGTCCCTCTTTGCTGAACACACATGGTAACTTGGCTAATTTCTCCATGGTTGTCTGCCGTGGATGCTCATCGGCAGCGATCCCGTCGCGGCCGTTACAGCGGAACTTGCGCGGCTTGAAATCGCCCATTTCCAGAACCCCCTTGGCGACGACTGGGGTAATCTCCTGCTGGAAAAAACCACTCGCCTGCGCCGCAGCGTAACGTTCCTGGCTGCGCATTGAGAAGGCGTCGACCTCCTCGCGCGCGAGCGAATACTCCTTGGCCAGATTATCGGCGGTACAACCCATCGGCACCGCCGCGGTATCGTTCAACGCTTCCCAGAGCAGGTCGACAAATTCCGGTCGTCCCAACTGAAAGCCCTGCCGGGCGGAATAGGATGCGAGGGGAAAACGGCTCATGGTATCGGTACCGCAACCGAGCACCAGGTTGGCCTTGCCGAGGGCAATCTGCTCAGCAGCCTGGCCAAGCAGTTCCATGCCGGAACCGCAGATCCGCTGGGTCAAAAGTGCCGTGCTCGCCAGCGGTGCGCCAGCGTAAAGGGCAATGTGGCGCGGCAGAAAGAAGCTGTCGGCACTGGCCTGACCGATGTTGGCGACGATGGTCTGATCGATATCTTCGGCCGGAACACCGGACGCTTCGATCGCCGCGCGACTGGCAAAAATCCCCAGATCGGTCGGCGAAACCGTCGACAGACTGCCGGTATATTTACCGAAGGGGGTACGCTTGCCGTCGAGCAGATAGACATCCTCAAAAAGAGCCCCGCTGCCGGTTTGTTTATCCTGAAATCCCTGTACGCTTGCTTTCATGGTGACTCCTTATTTTGATAAGACGCATGAGATGGCTAAGCAAAAATTCCGCCCTGCAAGGCCTTGTGGGTTTTCAGGGGTGAGAACATACGATAAGTATGTCGAAGTCCTGAAAAACCGCAGTAACGCAGCAGGGAGGACTTTTTGCGACGCCATCATTTGCCGATATAGGCAGGTTTTTGTCCGCTGATGATACTGGAAAGTCCGGCCTTGGCGTCCTGGGAGGCAAAGATGGTCTTCAAGCCGTCCAGCTCCAGTTGCAGGCCGGCCTGCAGGTCCAGGGCAAAACCCTGATCGATCAGACCCATGGCAGTTTTCAACGCCAGCGGTGCCTTGCGGCTTAAAGATTTGCTCAGTTTCTCAGCGCCTTCGCGGGCCAGCAGCGGATGTTTGAGATCACCGTCGTAGGCCGCGAACTCAAGCTCCTCAGGTGTTCCTTCGACGCGACCCGCCTGAGCCTTTTCGATCGTCACGTCGGCCAGCTCCCGCCAGTCGAGAACCGGCTCGATGACCGCGTCAACCAGCCCGTAGGCATAAGCTTTTTTGGCATTGATAAACTGACCGCTGGCGATCAACTGCTTGGCGCGGGCAACCCCGAGCAGACGGCTGCCGCGCTGGGTACCGCCGAGGCCGGGGTAGATGCCGATGCCGGTCTCCGGAAAGGCCAGCACCGACTTGCGGGTGCCGATCCGATAATCGCAGGCCAGTGCCAGCTCCAGTCCGCCGCCGAGTGCCAAGCCGTCAAGATAGGCGATGGTGACCTTGTCGGAGGCGCTGATTTTGTTCAGCACCTGCTGGCCGAATTCGGTGAAGCGCTGGATCCGCTGCAGATCGTCGGCAGCGATGGCATCGAGGAAAAACTTGATATCGGCACCGGCAATAAACGCCTTGCCTTTGCCGTGAATGACAATTTTGCTGATGTCATTACGTGCATTGAGTTCATCAACACAGGCGTTCAGTTGACTCATCACCTGTTCACCAAGCGGGTTCATCCGATCGGGAAGATCGAAGATAATAAAGCCGGTCGTGCCGACCACCTCAGTTGTCACCCAATTGAGACGCAATTTTTGTGCTTGCTCGGCATCGGTCAAACAGGCGGGCAACGACAAGTCCCAAGCAGTGAAAACACTCTCGACCATCGTTTTCACCTGTGCCGCACCCAGTTTTTCGAGCAGCTCAAACGGGCCGACCGGCCAACGCAACCCGGCCCGCGCACCCAGATCGGTAGAGGTGGCATCGATTACGCCCTCATCGACCATCTGTGCAGCAACCCCAAGGCTGGCACCGACCAGTCGCCGGGTGACGACATCGGTCTGATTCGAACCCTTATTGAGCAGCTGGGTCGCTTCGACGTTCCAGTCCTGCTTCGACTCGACCTGCTGACAGAGAATTTTTGCCGGAGCATAAAAGGGCCCGAGTTCACCGGCCAGGCCATCGGCGGCATGCATGGCGATCGGCACGCCGGTGGCGTTCATCAGGGCGAACGGCCCCATGCCGACCCCGAACACCTCGCAGGCGACCTGATCGATAAAGGCGATACTGCCGCAACCCTCTTCATAGAGACGCGCGGCCTCGTTCAACCAGGGCACAAAGAAACGGTTGACCGCAAAGCCGGGGGCATCCTTGACCAGAATCGGTGTCTTGTCGTAATAGGCGTAGAAGTTTTCCAGCGCGCTGACAATCTCCGGCGCAGATTTTTCCCCGGGGATCAGTTCGACCAGTTTATTCTTGGCGGCATGATAGAAATAGTGGACACCGACCACCCGCTCCGGCGTCTGTAGATCGGCGGCGATTTCACTGATCAAAAAAGAGGAGGTGTTGCTGGCAAGAATACAGTCGGCACTGACCACCTTCTCCAGTTCGGCGAACAATCCCTTCTTGACCTCAAGGTTTTCAAAAATTGCCTCAACCACCAGATCGGCTTTGGCCAGTTCGGCCTGATCGGTGGTGCAGTGCAGACGGCCGAGAATCTGATCAAACGCCTGCTGGTCGATCAAGCGTCGCTCCAGCGCTTCGCCCAGAGATTCGCGGATATAGCCGACCCCGCGATCGAGAAACTGCTGCTGCTGATCGACCAGAATAACCGGCAGTCCCTTCATGATAAAGTGCTGCGCAATCGCTGAGCCCATGGTTCCGGCGCCGACGACACCTACAGTTGCAATTGGTTTCATTCGCTTACCCTTTTTTGGAATGTCAATAAATCCGTGCGCTGAAAAGACCATTTATTATATAGGAAAATGGTACAGATGGAATCGACGGCAACCGAAAACACGTCCTGCGGGTTACTGTCCTTAAGTTTCGCACTGCGAAACTAACTTTCATTTCACGTAAATCCTAGCCGACATAACAATGTTTGTAAATATTTTTCTTCAGAAAAGCGCGTCGAATCTTCCCGCATTGTACAAGAATATGTTATTGCAGGGTATAAATCCGCAACACGGCAGGGTGCAGATCTTAAAACCCTGGTAGAACGACAACAGATCCAGACAATTCAACTCTCAGCGGTTTTGCAATGCGAAACCAATTTCCGAAAAACATCGTTTTATTCCTTGACAGTCCTCCCTACTTTCTATAGACATTAATGGCAGGAGTGACGCTCCGCTTAAGTTTCGCTACAGAATAAATCTCTTCGTCGCAGGGTTTACCAAGCGGTTGTCAACCCGGAGAAAGAGTCTATGAACGAGACGACAACTTTAAATACCACGGGCAGCAAAGCAGAGCTGCTGGCGCTGGACGGAATCGACCCCTTGGGGGAGAACAGTAAAGACCGTCAATTTGTAACCGCCCTGGCGCGTGGTTTGGAAGTACTGCGCTGCTTCAAACCCAGGGACCGGCATCTGGGAAATCAGGATATTGCTGCCCGCACCGGACTGCCGAAACCGACCGTATCCCGCCTGACCTACACTCTGACCCGCATGGGTTATCTACATCACGATGAAAAACTGGGTAAATACCAGCTCGGCACCGGAGTACTCTCCCTCGGCTTTTCACTGCTCACCAACATGGATGTACTGAAGATCGCCCGGCCGCTGATGCAGGAGCTGGCCGATTATTCGCACACCGTGGTTTCGGTCGGCACCCGCGATCGCCTCGGCATGATCTATCTGGATGGTCGCCACAGCACCGATGCCACCGTGTCCTTGCGCCGTGAACCGGGCACCCGGGTACCGATCGCCACCACCGCCATGGGCAGAGCGCTGCTCTGCGGCCTGCCGGAAGATGAGCGGGAGCAGCTGCTGAACAACATCAAGCAGAAAGATCCTGCCAACTGGCCGACCCACAAAGCCGGGATCGAACAGGCGCTGCGCGATTATCAGGAGCGTGGCTTCTGCCTGTCGACCGGCGACTGGCGCAACGATGTCAACGCGGTCGGCGTACCGATGCTGCCGATCGCCGGTTGCCGACTATTGACCTTTAACTGTGCGGCCCCCTCTTTCATATTGCGCCGACACATGCTCGAAGATGATATCGGCCCCCGACTGATCAACCTGGTCAGAACGGTTGAAGCCGAAGCAGCCCGGAACTGACCGGGCCAACGCAAACCGAGGCAACAAGCATGACACAACCGGTTTATGTCGGACTTGATATGGGAGCGTCACGCACCAAGGTGGTGGTTATCGACCGGCACGGGGCGCTGCTCGGCCACGCGGTAAAAAAATCGGGAATCGATTTTGCCGCAACCGCAGCGCACTGCCTGGACACTTCGCTGGAGCTGGCGAGTGCCGATCGATCAGACATTGCCGCAGCCGTCGCCACCGGTTACGGCCGCAACAATGTCGCCTTTGTCACTGAAAACAGCAAAACCGAAATCGGCTGTCACGCCAAAGGCTGCTACCACAGTTTTCCAGCGGCGGTCACCATCATCGATATCGGCGGACAGGACAACAAAGTCATCAAGCTTGATGCCGAAGGCCGCCGCGACAGCTTTAAAATGAACCGTAAGTGTGCCGCTGGCACCGGTGCTTTTCTGGAGGAGATGTCGAGCCGTCTCGATATCCCTCTTAACGAGATGAACAACCTGGCCCGGCAGGCCACCGAGATGATCAAACTCGGCAGCTACTGCACTGTTTTTTCCGCGACCGAGGTGCTGGAGAATATCCGTCACGGCAAGCCGGTTGCCGACATTATCAAGGGGATCTTCTACTCGATGATCCAACGGGTCCTGGAGATGGATTCCCTGACCGAAAAAGTTGTCTTAAGCGGCGGGGTGGTTGCTCACAACCCCTACCTGGTCGAGATGGCCGAAGAGCTGATCGGCCGACCGGTGCTGATTCCGCAGTTCCCCCAGTTTACCGGCGCCCTCGGCGCGGCACTTTACGCGCGGGAGGCGGCAGAAAAAGGATAGAAGAGAGAAATCCCCCCTCGCCCCCCTTTGCTAAAGGGGAGAATCAGAGTCTCTTGGATTTAAGCCTCCCCATTTAACAAAGGGGGATTGAGGGGGATTTTCCATCAGCATTTCTGGAGGAGTCATGGCAGCAGAGCAACAACCGCAACGCAAGAAGATCGAAGCAACCGGACAGATGCTGAAGATCATGTCCGATTATTTCTACGACCTGAACGACGCAGCCGATTCGACGACCCGCAAGGTTGCTTGGTGCACCAGTGTCGGCCCGGCAGAACTGCTGCGGGCAATGGGCTTTGCGGTGCATTTTCCGGAAAACCACGCCGCCATGCTCGGCGCCACGCGGATGGCGACCGATCTGATCCCCGAAGCCAACACCATCGGCTATTCACCCGATATCTGTTCCTACTTGACCGCCGACATCGGTGCCTACTTAAAAGAGGTTTCACCGCTGGCCAAAGCCTACCCCGGCATCGAGGCGCCGCCGCGGCCCGACGTGCTGGTCTACAACACCAACCAGTGCCGCGACGTGCAGGACTGGTTCTCCTGGTACGCCAAAGAGTTTCAGGTCCCCTGTGTCGGCATCACCTCACCAAAAAACTTTACCGACGTCAGCGATATTCTGGTCGATGATGTCACCCGGCAGATCGAAGCGCTGATTCCGACGCTGGAAGAGATTTCCGGGCAGAAACTGGATCTGTTGCGGCTGCGTGAAACGGTTTCCCTGTCCCGCGAATGCACCGAGCTCTGGCGTCAGGTACTGGAAACGGCAGCTGCCGCCCCGGCGCCGCTGAGCTTCTTTGACGGCACCATCCACATGGGCCCGGCCGTGGTGTTGCGCGGCACCCGGCAGGCGGTCGACTATTACCGGCAACTGCTCGGCGAGCTCAAGCAGCGGATCGCCGACGGCGTCGGTGCGGTCGACGGCGAAAAGCATCGTATCTACTGGGAAGGGATGCCGGTCTGGGGGCGGCTGCGCCAACACTCCGAACTGTTCGCCGGACTGCAGGCCAGCGTGCTGGTCTCCACCTACTGCAGCAGCTGGATTTTCCCCGACTTTGATGCCAACCAGCCGATCCGCAGCATGGCCAAGGCCTACCTGAGCCTGTTTATCGTCCGTTCCGACGAATACAAAGAAAAATATATCAAGGGGATGCTGGAGAAATTTCAGATCGACGGCATCATCTATCATGACGCCAAAACCTGCCCCTGCAATTCGAACAGTCGCTACGGCATGCCGCAACGCCTGGAACAGCAGACCGGCATCCCGAGCCTGGTGATTTCCGGTGATCTCAACGATCTGCGCTGTGTTTCCGATGAGCAGACCCGAACCAACGTTGAAGCCTTTATCGAACAGCTTGAGGAGAGAAAATAAGATGCTCGACGCCCTATTCAAACCCAAAGCAGTGGCCCTGGTCGGCGCTTCAACCAAAGAGCTGTCGATCGGTAACGTCATCATCCGCAACTTGCAGAAATATGGTTACAAGGGCGAGATCTACCCGGTCAACGCCAAGGCGGCCGAAGTCTGCGGCCTCAAAGCCTATCCGACCCTGGCCGACATCCCCGGCGAGGTTGACCTGGCCCACATCATCATCCCCAGTCAGTTTGTCCCCGACGCCATCGAAGAATGCGGCAAAAAAGGGATCAAGGCGGTCATCATCAACTCAGCCGGCTTCAGCGAGATGGGCGAAGAAGGCGCCCGATTGCAGGAAGAATTCCTTGCCAATGCGCGCAAGTACGGCATCCGCCTGTTCGGCCCCAACTGTCAGGGGATCATCAACTCCGATCCGGAACTGAACGCCTACTGCAACTTCACCTTCACCTTCCCCAAGCCGGGCAGCATCTCGGTGGTGGCGCTCTCCGGCGGTGTCGGCGCGCTGATCATGCAGGTGCTCGATGATCTGGATATCGGCCAACGGCTTTACGCCAGCAACGGCAACGCCTGCGACGTATCGATCCCGGAAATCATCGAATATTACGGTGAGGATGAGGGGACCAAAGCGATCATTCTTTACACCGAGGGATTCGACAAACCGCGTGAATTTCTCGAAGTGGCGCGCAAAGTAACAGCGAAAAAGCCGGTCCTGGCGATGAAAGCCGGTCGCACCGAAGAGGGTGCCAAAGCGGCCTCTTCGCATACCGGCTCGCTGGCCGGAGTCGATATCGCCACCGAGCTGATTTTTGAAAAGATCGGCGTGCTCCCCTTTCATGACGAGGGCGAGATCGTCCGCGCGGCGATGGCCTTCTCCAGCCAGCCGATCCCCAAAGGGAACCGGGCCGGGATCATCACCAACACCGGCGGCCCGGCGGTGATCGCCACCGACGTACTGGTCGGCTTCGGAATTGAAGTGCCGAAACTCTGCGAAGCCTCGATCGCCCGGCTGCAGGAGACCCAGTTTCCACAAGCTGCGCTGGAAAACCCCATCGACGTGGTTGCCACCGCCGGCGGCCCGCAGTTTCGCGCCGCCCTCGACGTGCTGATCGATGATGAACAGATCGACTGCATCTACATCAACTTTGTCACCGCGCCCTTTACCGATACCGACGCGGTCGCCCGTGAGATTGTTGCGGTCAGTCAACAACGGCGCAAACCGCTGGTCTGTAACTTCATGACCAACCTGAAGTTGGAGCGTTACCAGAAGACCACCGCAATCCTCAAAGCGGGTGAAGTCCCCTGCTACGCCAACCCCGGCGATGCCGCTCGTGCCCTCGGTGCGCTGGTGCAGTACGGCCGGATTCAGCAACGGGATATCGGTGCACCGCAGATCTTCAGCAACACCGATCCGGCCGCCGCAAAAGCGATTATCGAGCAGGCCGGGCAAGCAGGACGTGAAGTTCTTTCCGCCTTTGAGGTCTACCGGATTTTTGAGGCTTACGGGATTCCGGTCGCGCCCTGGCAGGTGGTGGAAACTGCTAAAGCGGCGGTCGCCGCAGCGGAGCAGATCGGCTATCCGGTGGTGGTCAAGGTCGACTGCGCCGAGATCGATCATAAAAGCGATATGGGCGGCGTCGCCATCAATCTTAAAGATGCTGCCGCAGTGCGCGCCACGGTTGAGGAGATGCAGAACCGGCTCGGCAACTACGGTAAACTCGGCTATCTGCTGCAGAAGTTTCTCCCCGGTGGCCGTGAACTGATTATCGGTGCCAGCGCCGAACGGGAGTTGGGCCATCTGGTGATGTTCGGCCTCGGCGGGATCTATGTCGAGGTTCTCAAGGACGTCGTTTTCAAGGTCGCGCCGGTGACCCGCGTCGAAGCCGAAGAGATGCTCGCCGGAATCAAGACCGCGGCGCTGCTCGACGGTGTTCGCGGTGAAGCGGGGATCGACAAGCAGGCGGTGATCGAACTGATCCAGCGGGTTTCGCAACTGCTCGGCGATCTGCCGATGATCGAGGAGATGGACCTGAACCCGATCATGGCTTTCGCCGACAAAGCTTTTGCCGTCGACGGCAGAATCCGCATTCAACTTGAAAACTAAAGGGATAAAACAATGCTTTTAGGAATCAATGAAGTCGAGTCCAACTGGCAGGATGCCTGTCGCTCACGGATCAGCACCGCCGATGAAGCGGTCAAGGCGATCAAGTCGGGCGACCGGGTCTTTTTAACCGGCAATGCCTCGGTGCCGTTGCCGCTGCTCGATGCCCTGGTCAAACGTGCGCCGCAACTGCAGGATGTCGAAATCTGCCATCCGCTGACCATCTGCCCGGCTGATTATGTCGCGCCGGAGATGGAAGGACATCTGCGGATCAATTCGATGTTTATCAGTGCCAACGTACGCAAGGCGGTCAATCAGGGCCGGGCCGATTTCACCCCGGTGATGCTTTCGGAATTTCCGCTGCTGTTCAAGAACGGTCATCTGCCGGTTGATGTGGCCCTGGTCCATGTTTCGCCGCCGGATGCGAACGGGTTCTGTTCGATGGGCGCGGAATCGGGGCTGACCATTTCGGCAGCTGAGGTATCCAAAGTGGTGATTGCCATGATCAACGAGCAGATGCCGCGCACCCTGGGCGATACCGCCATCCATATCGACCGGATGGATTACATCGTGCCGAGCGATACCCCACTTTTCGAAATGCCGATGGGCGATGATGCCGACCAGGATGAGGTCAAAAAGATCGCCGCGCATATCTCCGAATTGATCCCCGACGGTGCAACCATGCAGCTGGGGATCGGCGCACTGCCGAATGCCGTGCTGAAATTCCTCTATGAGAAAAAAGATCTCGGTATCCATTCTGAACTGATATCCGACGGCGTGATCGATCTGGTCGAAGCGGGGGTGGTCAACGGTGCGCGCAAAAGTCTGCATCCGGGCAAGATCATCTGCGGGTTCCTGCTCGGCACCAAGCGCCTCTACGAGTGGGTGAACAACAACCCGCTGGTCGAGCTGCACCGCACCGAGTATGTCAATGATCCCTTCGTGGTGGCGCAGAACGATCGTCTGGTGGCCATCAACTCGGCGATCGAGGTCGATCTGACCGGTCAGGTCTGTGCCGACAGTATCGGCCCGAAAATGCATTCGGCGGTCGGCGGTCAGCTCGATTTCATCTATGGCGCCTCACGCTCCAAAGGCGGCGTACCGATTATCGCCCTGCCGAGCACCTCGACGTTGCGTGACGGCAGTGTGGTCAGCAAAATCGTGCCGATGCTCAAACTGGGTGCGGGCGTGGTCACCAGTCGCAACCATGTCCACTACGTGGTCACCGAGTTCGGCGCCGCAGAGCTTTACGGCAAAACCGTCCGCCAGCGGACGCAAGCGTTGATCAATATCGCGCATCCGCAATTTCGCGATGAAATCAGCGCGCAGGCAAAAGAATTAAACTACCTGTAGCGCTCTCCGGCCGCAGTGTCGGCACAGATTTGACGACGATATCGGCAGCTGAGTTGAACTGAACTTTGCTTGTAATCAAGATCAGAAAAGGGGTTAGGGTATGGCTTGGAGTCAGAAAGAGACCATCAGTCGCAGTGAGATGCAGGCCCTCCAGCTGGCAGGGCTGCAAAAAACCGTCAGCTACGTCTACGAACGCAACAGCTACTACCGGCAGAAACTTGACGGGCTGGGAGTGAAGCCGAGCGATATCAAATCGCTGGATGATATCAAGCTGCTCCCCTTTACCACCAAACAGGATCTGCGCGACAACTACCCCTTCAAGCTTTTCAGCGCCTCGCCGAAGGAAATTGTCGAGTACCATGCGACCTCCGGCACCACTGGCAAACCGATTGCGGTCGGCTATACTCGTGAAGATCTCGAAATCTGGTCCGAGTCGATGGCCCGGACCTGTGCCGGAGCCGGGATCACCAGCGACGACGTGGTGCAGAACATCTTCGGCTACGGTCTCTTTACCGGCGGGCTGGGTGCCCATTACGGCGCGATACGGGTCGGCGCGGGGGTGATTCCGATCTCCGGCGGCAACACCCAGAAACAGATCATGCTGATGCAGGATTTCGGCACCACAGCGCTGACCTCAACCCCCTCTTTTCTGGTCCATATCCACGAAGTCGGTGAGCAGATGGGGGTCGATTTCAGAAAACTCAAGCTGAAAACTGCGATCTGCGGTGCCGAGCCCTGGAGCGAATCGATGCGCCAGTCGATTCAGGAAAAATTCGGCATCAAGGTCTGTGATATCTACGGTCTCTCTGAAATTACCGGCCCCGGCGTCTCCTTCGAATGCCGGGAAGAGCAAAACGGTCTGCATGTCAATGAGGATTTTTTCTATCCGGAGATTATCGACCCCGACAGCGGCGAGGTCCTCCCGGCAGGCAGCGAAGGGGAACTGGTCTTCACCACCATCAACAAGTACGGTCAGCCGCTGTTGCGCTATCGGACCCGGGATATCTCCAGCCTCAGTTACGAAACCTGCTCCTGCGGCCGCACCTTGGTGAAGATGGCCAGAGTCACCGGACGCAGCGACGACATGCTGATCATCCGCGGCGTCAACGTTTACCCCTCGCAGATTGAAGCGGTGATCCTCAAACGGCAAGGGGTTTCCCCCCACTACATGGTCATTGTCGAACGCAAAGGGGCGATGGACTCGTTGCGGGTCAAGGTTGAGGTCACCGAGGATTTCATGGTCAAGGCGGCCGCCGATATTCTCAAGGGAGATGAATTCGATATCCTCGAAGATGTCTCGGCGGTCCGCAGCAAAAAGCACAACCTGCAGCACGACATCAAAGAGGTCATCGGCATCAGTGTCGGCATTCAGCTGGTACCGCCCGGCAGCATCCCGCGCAGTGAAGGCAAGGCCAAGCGGGTCGAGGATCGCCGGCCGAAATAAAGTCCCGAATACCTTCGGGCGACGCATGAGTCGCCCCTGAATATGACCGTCAAACGACTGAAGGGACGAGACAGATCTCGCCCGCCAGCCACACGAAAAGGAAGGTTTTGATGAAAAAAATAATTTCCGGTAACGAAGCCATTGCTTTAGGTTTCGGGGATGCAGGCGGAGTCTTCGCCTCCGGCTACCCCGGCACCCCGAGCACCGAAACTCTCGAAGAAGTCGCCCGCCTGGGTGATGTCTACTGCGAGTGGGCAGCCAACGAAAAGGTCGCTCTCGAAGCCGTCATCGGCGGTTCCATCGCCGGTGGACGTTCGCTTTCGACGATGAAGCATGTCGGCGTCAATGTTGCCGCCGATGCGCTGCTGACCCTGACCTACACCGGGGTCAACGCCGGGCTGATTCTGATGGTTTCCGACGATCCGGGGATGCACTCCTCACAGAATGAACAGGACAGCCGCAACTACGCCAAGTTCGCCAAGGTCCCTATGCTCGACCCGGCCAACTCCCAGGAAGCCTACGACATGGTTCGAGCCGGATTCGAAATCTCCGAACAGTTCGATACCCCATTGATGCTGCGCACCACCACGCGGATTGCCCATGCCAAAGGGCTGGTTGTTCCGCAGGAAAAAGTTGCCCCGCAGATCGGTGAATGGGTCAAGGATGTGCCCAAGTATGTCATGCTGCCGAACTTCGGCAAACTCAAGCATGTCGAGGTGGAAGCACGCCTGCTGAAACTGCAGGAATTCGCCGAAACGACCCCCCTGAACCGGATTGAGATGGGTGACACCGAAGTCGGCATCATCACCTCCGGGGTCTCCTACCAGCATGTCCGTGAAGCCTGCCCGAACGCGTCGGTCCTGAAACTGGGGCTGGTGCATCCGCTGCCGGAGAAAAAGATCCGCGAGTTTGCCGGCAGCGTCAAGCGACTGATGATCGTAGAAGAGATGGATGCGATCTTTGAAGAGCAGATTCGCGCCATGGGTATCGAGGTCGAGATCGGCAAAAACAAGCTGCCGCTCTGCGGTGAAATCAACGCCGATCTGATCCGCGCTGCTCTCGGCGACAAAGTTCCCGAGGTTGCTGCGCCGGTCACAGGTCTGCCGCAACGGCCGCCGGTTTTCTGTCCCAGCTGTGCCCATCGCGGGCTGTTTACTATTCTCAGTAAACTTAAATGCTTTGTCTCCGGCGACATCGGTTGCTACACCCTGGGCGCTTTGCCGCCGATGAACGCCATGCATTCGGTCATCGACATGGGTGCCAGCATCAGCGCCGCTCACGGCATGGCCAAGGTCAATGCGATTGCCGGGCGGGATGAAAAACCGGTCGCGGTGATCGGCGATTCCACCTTCTTCCACTCCGGCATTACCGGCCTGCTGAGCATGGCCTACAACGACGGCAATGCGCTGGTCATCATCATGGATAACCGGACCACCGGCATGACCGGCGGCCAGGAGAACCCCGGCAGCGGCGTCACCCTGCAGGGCGTGCCGACCCAACAGGTCGAAATCGCTCCGCTGGTCAAGGCGCTCGGCATCGACAATGTCGTCGAACTCGACGCCTACGATCTCAAAGCGACCGAAGCGGCGATCAAAAAAGGGCTTGAAACCCCCGGCCCCTATGTGCTGATCGATAAGAACCCCTGTGTTTTGCGTTACAAGGTCCGCAAACCGGCGATCCACGTCGATCAGGACAAATGTACCGGCTGCCGGGCCTGCCTCAAGGTTGCCTGTATGGCTCTGGGTTTGACCGCCTCCGGAGAAAAACAGAAAGTGCGGGTCGATCCCAACGTCTGCAACGGCTGCGGGGTCTGCACCCAGATGTGTAAATTCGATGCGATGCACGAGCTTGGAGGAGACAACCATGCAAATCTTTAATATCGTGATTGCCGGGGTCGGTGGCCAGGGAGTGCTGATGGCGTCCAAGGTTCTCGCTGAAAGTGCTCTGGCCAGCAACCTGGACGTCAAACAGAATGAAGTTCACGGCATGGCACAGCGCGGCGGCAGCGTAATCAGCTTTGTCCGCATCGGCGATAAGATCAACTCGCCGGTGGTGATGCCCGGCAGCGCCGACCTGCTGATTTCCTTCGAGCCGCTCGAAGCCTTGCGCTATATCCACTATCTCAAACCGGGCGGCCGACTGGTCTACAACAAGGTCTCGATCAACCCGAGTACCGTAGCTGCCGGGCTGGCGGTCTATCCGGATGATGTCGAACAGCAGATCGCGGCGCTCTGCGCCGAGGCGAAGGGGCTTGACGCACTGTCTATCGCTCGTGAAGCCGGTAACGGCAAAGCGGTCAATATGGTGATGGTCGGGACGGTGATGCAACATCTGCCCCTCAAGGAAGAGATCATTACCGAAGTGGTCAAACAGATTTCGCAAAACAAAGGGGTCGAGGTCAACCTGAAGGCCCTGGCCGGCGGCGCTGCCGCCTGATTCCGGTCACGGCGATACCGGCCCGTAGGGGCGAATCTTGTATTCGCCCGATTCACAAACAGGGCCAGGGCGATCACAAACAGGGCCAGGACGATCACAAACAGGGCCAGGACGATCACAAGCGGGGCCAGGGCGATCACAAGGATCGCCCCTACGGGCAAGGAGAAACCATGAAGCTGAAGCAGATATCGATATTTCTGGAAAACTCACCGGGCCGCCTCTATGAAGCGACTCAGGCCCTCGGCGAAGCCGGTCTCAATTTGAGATCCCTGTCAATCTCTGACATTTCCGGTTTCGGCGTGCTGCGGATTCTGGTCTCCGATGTCGCTACAGCGCGCCGGGTGATTATGGAGAAACAGCTCCCGGCCCGGGTCGACGAAGTGGTTGCGGCAGAGATTGTCGACACCCCCGGCAGTCTGGCTAAGATCCTGAAACTGCTGATGGAGAACCAGGTCAACGTCGACTACATGTATGCGCTGGCGGGAACCTCTTCTGGCAAAGCGGTGATGGTTTTCTGCTTCAGTGACAATGATCTGGCGATCAAGCTGTTGCAGAAAAACCAGATAAAAATCCTGGATGCTGAATCTTTCGGAATTCTCGAAAATCCAGTTTAGGAGATCATAACAATGGGTGAAACAAGCTATCGTCCGAAAAAATTTGCGGTCATCGGTGCTGGCCCGGTCGGCGGTATTGTCGCCGCGTTTCTGGCTAAAGGCGGCTATGAGGTCACGCTCTGTGATATTGTCCCGGAACTGCTCGCCCCGGCTCTGGAGCCGGGCATCCTGCTTGAGGGGGTCGATAATTTTCAGGCCAAGGTGACACGCACCACCACCCGGGTTGATGACCTGCTCGAAGATCCGCCCGATGTCATTTTCATCACGGTCAAAGCAACGGCGCTGCCGCTGATCGCTTCGGCGCTGGAAGGTTTTGTCGCCCCTGGGCGCTACCTGATCAGCTGGCAGAACGGCATCGATACTGAGCTGGAGCTGGCCCGGGTGCTGGGAAATCAGGCGGTAATGCGCGGCGTGGTTAATTTCGGCTGTGTCCCCATAAGCCCGGGACATATCCGCCTGGCCTTTCACCACCGCCCGCATTTTCTGCAGGAGCTTGACCCCGCATCGAAAGACGCTGCCATCGGCATCTGTCAGGTGTTGACCGAATGCGGTCTCGATACCCAACACACCGATCAGATCACCGATATGGTCTGGCGCAAGTCGGTGATGAACGCCTGCATGAATCCGATGTGCGCGGTGACCGGGATGACCATGGTTGAAATCATCAAGGATCCGATTACCTTCAATCTGGTCGATGCCTTGATCAAGGAGGGGATCGCGGTCGCCCGCAGCAATGAGTTCTCCCTCGGCTCGGGCTATTATCCCTACGCGATCAATTACATCAAAAATGCCGGCAACCACAAACCCTCGATGCTGCAGGATGTCGAAGCCAAGCGGCGCACCGAGGTCGATTACATCAACGGCAAAATCGTCGAATACGGGCAGCAGGCCGGGATTCCGACCCCCTACAACTGCATGATCCGGGGTTTGGTCAAGGCACTGGAACCGAAGTGAGCCGCAGCCTATCTGGATTAAAAGGACTTACCTCATGAAATTAAAGCAGTTATCGATTCCCCTGGAAAACTCTCCCGGTCGTCTGCACGAAGTGACCAAAGCGCTGGGCGATGCCGGGATCAACTTGCGCGCCCACTGTATCTGTGATTCGACCCACGACTTTGGTGTCCTGCGGATTCTGGTCTCTGATCTGGCTGCCGCCCGGGTAGTCGTCATGGAAAAACTGATTCCGGCCCGGGTCGATGATGTCGTCGCGGTAGAGATCGAAGACACCCCCGGCTGCCTGTCGAAAATCCTCAATCTGTTCTTGGGGACCAAAGTCAATGTTGAGTACATGTATGCCGTTGCCGGGGCGAATCTGCAAAAAGCGGTGATGGTTTTTCATTTCAGTGCCATCGACCAGGCGATTGAGATTCTGGAAGAAAACGGCGCCAAGCTGCTCGATGCAGAATCATTCGGCATTCTGGTCGGCCAAGGCTGACAAAGCGGCTTTGCCACAGATTCAGGTCAGGGAGTCAGCCATGCAGGTAAAAAACAGTTACAAACCCAAAACATTCGCCGTCATCGGCGCGGGACCGGTCGGTTGTATCATTGCTGCGTTCCTCGCCCGGGGCGGTTACGAGGTGACGCTTTGCGATGTGCAGACGAGCCTGCTCGAACCCGCCCTGGAGCCGGGAATCCTGCTTTCCGGTGCAGAAAACTTCCAGGCCCGGGTGGCGAAAACGACCACCAGAATTGATCAGCTGGCAGAAGATCCCCCCGATGTCGTGATTGTTACCGTCAAAGCAACAGCCCTGCCGATCATCACCTCGGCGCTGGAAACATTTATTGACCAAGGGCGCTATGTTGTCAGCTGGCAGAACGGCATCGACACCGAACTGGTCCTGGCCGAGCGGCTGGGGAAAAAACAGGTGCTGCGCGCGGTGGTCAATTACGGTTGTATCCTGGAAGGACCGGCAAAGGTCAGGATGGTGTTCCATCATCGTCCGCATTATCTACAGGAGCTGGATCCTGCTTCAAAAGAGGTAGCTATCGAGATTTGTCGTGCCCTAACCGAGTCCGGTCTCGATACAGAGCACACCGACCAGATCCGCAATATGGTCTGGTCCAAGACGGTCAATAATTCCAGCATGAACCCGGTCTGCGCTGTGACCGGCAAGAACATGTTCGAAGTCATCAATGACCCGATTGTTTTCGGTCTGGTCGATTCTTTACTGAAAGAAGGAGTCAGGGTGGCGCGCGCCAATGAACTGTTGCTGGGGCCGGATTTTTATGTAGATTGTATCGACTACATCAAGAACGCCGGTCAGCATAAACCATCGATGTTGCAGGATATTGAAGCGAATCGCCAAACTGAAATTGATTATATTAATGGCAAAATCATCGAATATGGTGAGCGGGCGGGGATTCCGACCCCCTTTAACACAACCCTGCGCAGCCTGGTCAAAGCGCTTGAAACCTGATCGATTGCGGTGTCCGACAGGCGGCTTGACGAACGGTGAATAAAGCAACGAAGCAGACGGAGCGGGAATAGGCCGTCAACAAATACTGGGCCCGAATGAAAACATCTGTTTTAACTGACAAAATCAGAATAAAACGTTGTTATTTTCTAAGCTCGCATTGCTTGACTGGAACACTTTCTAACGCTATTCTTGCCAAGATTTAAGTTAGCAGGTTGTCGGGCTGTTCGTGACCCGCCTATTGCCTGTCTGGTATTCGTGTCGTTGTGGATTAACAAGCCTTTCGTCAAATACGTGACGCAGGCCCATCCCCCGTAGGAGGTATCCGATGAAGAGAGTATTTGTCCTGTTTCCACTGCTTGTCATGCTGGCCGTATGTTTCCTGTTAAGTCCAGCCTTCGCTGGAAAAAAAGATCCATTGGCAAACTGGAAGACAAAATTTGATTATTCCGGTGCGGAATATACCTATATTTTGTCGAATATTTCTCATCCGGTTATTCAGGGAGTTGCAAACGGCTACAACTTCCGTGACGCGCTCTGGAAAAAATCAAATGGTCGCATCTATGTCGATTACCGTCCACTGGCGCAACTCGGCGGCGAGAAAGACGTCATCTCAAAGTTGAAAATCGGGGCGGTACAAGGGATGCTGGCATCTTCAGTCGCCTCCGCCAACATCGCTGACAAACTTGGCATCGTCAACCTGCCTTATGTTGTCGATACCTACGACAAACTTGAGCAGTTCCGTACCAATCCTGAGCTCTGGGGTCCCTACAGCAATGCCGCTCAGTCCGCCGGCCTGATGGTTGTCGACATCGTCAATTACGGTCAGTACGGTTGGGCCACCACGACTCCGGTGCGCACCCTTGCCGACGCAAAATCGGTTAACTTCCGTATCGCCGAAGCCCCGGTCAACATCGACCTGTACAAAGCCTGGGGCAATAAGTTCACCGTTATGCCTTGGCCGGACGTCCCTCAGGCGCTACAGACCGGGGTCATCAATGGTCTCGACCATACGGCAATCGTCTGCAATATCACTAAAAAATTCACCATTGCCAAATATTTTACCGAGGCGAACTACGCTCAGGGCCTCTTCCTCCATCTGGTCAACAAGCGTTGGTTCAACAAACTGCCGAAAGATCTGCAAAAAACCTTCCTTGAAGTCGCCGCTGAGGAAAGCACCAAGACCCGCGCTCTGACCAGAGAGCAGCACAACACTCAAATCGCCAAAGCCAAGGCAGCCGGCGTTGAATTCTTCCAACTGTCGGCAGCTGACAAGGCCACCCTGATTAAGCGGGCACAGCCGGTTTACGCCAAGTGGGGCAAGAAGATCGACACCAATTATCTGGCAAAAGTACGTACTACGCTTGGTAATTAACCGAAAAATATTTCTCTGTACTTTGATTGAAGCCGGGGAGTTCTGCTCCCCGGTTGTTTATTCTCCGGGGCAACACTATGCTGAAAAAAACCGTTCAAAAAATTGATCGCGCCTTCATCGTCATCGAAGATTGGTCTCTATTGCTTTCGGTGTGCATCGCCCTGATCGTCGCCATGGCCAATGTTGTGCTGCGTAAACTGACCAACGATGTCAATCTCTACTGGTCGGACGAGGTGGTCCGTAAAACTATCTACTTCTCTACCTACATCGGCTGCGTCGTCGCGGTTCGTGGCCGCTCACTGATTCGAATTGATGCTCTGCCGCAGATGGTCCCGGGACTGAAGAAATATCTGGCCCATTTTGCCAACTCCGTAACACTGCTTTTTGCCGGAGCTCTGATCTATCTGGGCGGATCGATGACGATGATGATGTATGAGGATGAATACGCGCGTACTGCCAGCCTGCAAATCCCTGAATGGATATTTTATGCCGTTTTGCCAACCATGGGAGTGATGATGTTTTTCCGCACCCTGCTTGTTATGGTCGAAGACTGGAAGGAGGGGGCTGACAGTTAAGGCTCGCTCACCGCGACCCTGCTCAACTGCCCGGACACCTTATGGACTCCAACTACTTGATAATTCTGTTTCTGCTACTCGGCCTGCTCGCTTCGACCGTACCGGTCTTCATGGCGCTCTTTTTTACCGGTTCTGTCGGCCTGGTCTTCATGCTCGGCATCGACCCGCAAATTGTCATTGAAGTGCTCTACCGCAGCATGGATAAATTTGCCCTGGTGGTGGTCCTGTTTTTCATCCTCTGCGGCAACATCATGACCACCGGCACGATTGTGCACAAATTGATCAAGACCGCCAATGTTCTGGTCGGCTTTCTCCCCGGCGGATTAGCCATGGCAGGGGTATTGGCCTGCGGCTTTTTTGGCGCAATTTCAGGATCAACGGTTGCCACGGTGGTCGCAATCGGCGGCTTTATGATCCCGGCGCTGATCGACAACGGCTATGATGAAAAATTTTCGGTCGGCATCATGACCACCGCCCCGAATCTGGGGATCATCATCCCCCCGTCGATCGCGATGATCCTTTATGCCATGGTCAGTAACGACCCAATTGAAGCCCTGTTTCTGACCGGCTTTATCCCGGGCATCATGATCATGGTGGCCATGAGTCTGTACGCCTACTTTTACTGTAAACGCAGAAACTACAAAACCCTGGATCGGCCGAGCGGCAAAGAGATCGTCGCCGTTTTCAAGGAGAGTTTCTGGGCGCTGTGCCTGCCAATACTGATCTTCGGTGGAATCTATTCCGGCCTGTTTACCGCCAACGAAGCTGCCGTCGTCGCATGTTTCTATGCGTTTTTTGTCGAGGTTTTCATCCACAAGGATATGAAATTCCTCGACATCAAAAAAGTCATTGTTTCCTCATCGGTCACCTCAGCGACCCTGCTGGTGATCGTCGCCGGGGCCTCGGTGTTCGGTGAATATCTGACCTTCGAGCAGATTCCGGATAAAATCGCCACCGCCGTGGTCAGTCAGATCTCGTCCCCCTGGGTTTTCCTGCTGGCAGTCAATCTCATGTTGCTGGTGGTCGGCATGTTCATGGATATCATTTCGGCAACCCTGATCCTGACGCCGATTTTTCTGCCGTTACTCGCCTCTTTCGGCATCGACACCATGCACTTCGGTCTGTTGATGACCATCAACCTGGGGATCGGCTACTGCACACCACCGCTGGGTGTCAGCCTTTATATCTCCGGTGCTGCGGTCGATCGAAACCTGCTTTACGTTTCGAAAGCGGTCATGCCGTTCCTCATTATTCAGATTGCAATCCTGTTGATTCTGACCTATTGGGCCGACCTGGTTCTCTTCCTGCCGCGACTGGTTTACGGTTGAGTATCGACAAGCGGCTAGGAGACAGATATGACCCCGAAAGTATTAATTCCAGTCGACAAGTCTGAAACGACCCGGCTCACCATTGACGCCGTCATTGCCAATAAAGAGCTGATGCCGCGCGAAATTCTGCTGTTGCATGTCGTCGATGTTCATCTGGTCCAGCGCCTGGTTCCCGACATCCAGAAAAATATGGTCTATGAAGCGGCCGAGAAATCGGGGGGCCGCATCCTTGAGAAGTTGGCCAAGCCATTTCAGGATGCCGGTTTTAACCCGACCTTACAGCTCGAACTCGGCACCCCCGAAGAGGTGATTCTGCGCATTGCCAGGGAGCAGAAGATTCAGCTGGTGATCGCTGGTCGCCACCCCGGCGGCGGTGGATTCCGTGATGTTATGTTTGGCTCGGTGGTAAACCAGGTGGTTCGTGCGGTCAAGTGTCCGGTTTTACTGCTCTGAATCTCCTCTAGACAGAGGTTTAAAGGCTGATGAATCAAGCTTTTCTGCAAAGTGCGGAGTTTATCGACAGTGCTGCGGTCAGCATCAGAACCTATGCGGAAGAAACCGTCCGCCCGGCGCAGTCACAGCGCGAGAAGGCCATCGCCCTGTATTACCGGGTGCGTGACGGCGTCCGCTACACCCCCTATCTCAATTATGGTGATCCGCAGATGTATCGGGCCAGCAGCGTATTGCGCAACGGTTACGGCTTTTGCATTTCCAAAGCATCACTGCTGGCCGCCTGCGGCCGCGCCCTGGGGATCCCCTCACGGGTCGGTTTTGCCGACGTCACCAACCATCTGATCACCCCCCGCTTGCTTGAAATGAATGGCAGCAAGCTGATGCGCTGGCACGCCTTCTGCGAATTTTATCTGCAAGGGACGTGGGTCAAATCGACCCCCGCCTTCAACCTGGAGCTCTGTACCAAATTCCGGGTCATGCCGCTGGAATTCAACGGCCGGGACGATTCGATTTTTCATCCCTTTGATGCCGACCAACGCAAGCATCTGGAATATGTCCATGAGCACGGCTCCTTTGCCGATGTCCCGTTCGCGGAGATTACTGCCACCTACAAGAAGTACAATCCTAAACTGCTTGGAGAGAATGCCGGTGGTGATTTCGGGGCTGATGCGCAGACACCATAGTTTCAAAACCCAGACAGAACAGCTTTTTTGCGAGGATAAAATGGATATCAGACAGCGGGTAACGCAACTTTTGCGCCGAATGCATCAGACTCCCCAATACCCAAGTCAGGGGGCAGTACTCTTCGTTGACCTCGAACAACGCAGCTGCCGGCGCGGCTACCTGCCGCTGGATGCCGTCCGTCATTTTCTGGCCGGCCGCGGCGGCAACATGTACCTGCTCTACAATCTGCTGCAGGAAGAAAAGGACGCGCTCGACCCCGAAGTGCCGCTGATCTTCGGTGCCGGAGTTTTAACCGGCAATATGCCGGGTGCCACCCGCGGCAACGTCACCAGTCGCTCACCGGAGAGTCGCGCGATTCTCGACAGCAATGCCGGAGATTTTTTTCCCAGCTATCTCAAGCGCCACGGCTACGACCATCTGGTTCTCTACGGTCGCAACCCGCAGTGGACCCTGCTCAAGATTGAGCAGGAGCGGATCGATTTTATCGATGCCGATCCCTATCGCGGCATGGACAATATTGAATTCACTGCCGCGATCGAGCGGGATTTCGACTGCCATGAGCGCAAAGACATGGCGATGGCGCGGATCAGCAGCGCCGGTGAGAATCAAGTACTCTGCAGCGGCATCATGGCGGGAGAAAAAGCGATCTGGGCCCGTGGCGGCGGCGGTGCCAAGATGGGCGCGCTGCAGCTGAAGGCGATCCTCATCCAGGGCAAGGGGCCGGACATTGAACTTTCGGCCGACTACAAACAGAAAAATCGCGAAATCGGCAAAAAGATCCTCGCCGCCAGCGTGGTGCAGAATGCACTGAAAAAGGTCGGCACACCGTTTCTGTATAAACCGAGCCGGGTGCTCGGGGCCATGGGGACCAAGAACAACCAGGAGACCACCTGGTACGACAGCCTCGACGCCGACAACTTTGACCCCTATCGTCCAGGGATGAGCGGCTGCTACAAATGTCCGGTCTGTTGCCGGGCCAACAATGACATGCTGCCCGGCGGCAAAGGCGGCTGGGGGGCCAGCGCCCTGACCGGTCTGAACGGCAACGCCAGCTACGACAAAGAACAGAGCGCTCTGGAGCATCATAAAAAGCGAACGTACAACGGCATCAACAACGACGGTAACTTCGATAAGTACGATAAGGGAGAAGGCCCGGAATACATCATCGTCGGCAAGTTCGGCCCCAATATCGGCATCAAGGAGCCGGAGCAGGTTTTAAGGCTGAACAACATCCTCAACGATCTGGCGCTTGACGCCTCCAGCACCGGCAGCGCCATCGCTTGGGCGATGGAACTCTACCAGCGCAACATCATCGACCAACAGACCACCGGTGGACTCGATCTGAGTTGGGGCAATTATCCGATTATTGAGCAGTTGCTGTTCATGACTGCAAAACGGCAAGGCTTCGGTGACACCATCGCCGCCTCCAGCCGTGCCGTCGAACAGGGCAAGTACCCGGCGGAAGCACTGAACTATTGCATGGCCTCCAAGGGACTGTTTCAGTCCGATCCCCACGACTCGCGGATTCTCAAGGCCTTCGCCCTGGGGCTGGCGGTAGCTACCCGCGGCATGGACCACCTGCGCAACCGGGTCACCCTGGAGATCAACGCCCGTATCAACGATGACGCCGATTTCAAAACCGCCCTCTACGGCGGCGTGGTCGCTCCCGAACCGACCGCCTATGCAGGCAAGGAATACGCGGTGCGGCGCTGTGAAAACACCTTTGCCGCCGGAGATTCGATCGGCATGTGCCGCTTCAACACCAAGCTGTTCAATTCACCCTCAACCCCTGACCTGAAAGATTTTGCCATCCAGCTGAGTGAATTAACCCAGCTCGATTTCACCGCTGCGCAACTGGATGATATCGGTCGCAATATCACCGGGCTGGAACGGATGCTCAACTTCCGCCTCGGCCTGCGCGGCGCCGACGACAGTTTGCCGGATCGCTGGTTCGATGAACCGATCAAGGTCGGGCCGTTCAAGGGGGAGAAGATCGACCGGCAGCAGTTTGCCGCGCTCAAGCAGCGCTTTTACCAGCTGACCGGACTCAACCGCGAAGGCCTCCCGGCAAGCGACTGGCACTGCCAACTCTCGCAGCTGGTCACCGGCTACAGCATCAGCATCAAACTGCCCTGCGCGCTACCCGGCGCACCGGAACAATGCATCATCATCGACCAGCAGGTCGCACACTTGGGAGAACTGCGCGAACTTCTGCGGCAAAAACTGCCGGAAGCGAATGAACTGCTGAACGATCCGAACCTCAACATAGTAATCAACGACAAGATGATCCTGGCGGGTGAAGATCAGACCGAGATTCCGAACGACAGCGAAATCAGCCTGATTTCCTATGTTTCAGGGGGGTAGATCAGGTACGATTCTTTGCTGAGCGATACACCGAGAGGCGATCCCTGCGCCCGACAGCGACCACCGTCACTAAAATTTGCTGATCTTCAACCTGATAGACCAGCCGATAACCGGCGTTTCTCAGCTTGATTTTGTAACAGTCCGGCAGGTTGCGTAAGCGATCAGCTTCAATGTGTGGCTGTTCGAGCCGCTCAGCCAGTTTCTTCTTGAACTGGTTTTGAACAGACTTATCGAGCTTACGCCACTCCTTCAACGCAGATTCCTTGAACGCCAGCTCATAACTCATCAAGGCTGACCTTTACGCTGGCTTCGTCAGCCCTGTCCTCAACCAGCGTTGCCAACTCGTACTCTTCGAGTTTTTCCAGAACGGCTTCGAAGGTTTCGGCTGGAACCAGGTAAGCGCTCGGCTTGTTGTGGTTTAAAATCGCGACGGGCGCTCCTTCGGCTTCGAGAATAACGCGGCTCGGATTTTTTTTCAGGTCACTGATGCTGACTGAGGCGGATGCGAGAATTGTATCCATAACAAGCTCCTTTTTGAGATCTTTTTATAGGGATAATTATAGGTCTTTTACTGTGAAGAATGCAATGAGTTTCAGGGGAGCGCAGTGAGGCACCGCCTTAAAGCAAAGCCTTGATATGCTATATTGCTATCCATCAGTGGCGGGGGAAAGGGGGTTGATGTTGCTGCTGCACTTGCAGATCCCCGGCGACGGCATGACTCGGGGTCACGGCTGGTCGCTAATCGTTACCAGGTAGCAGACTTTCAACGCCCGATCCATGCCAGCTTTTACCGGCGCTTTCGATGTGACCCTAAGCTCAGTCTTGAGGCCAGAAAAAGAGGGCGGAACGCTTGCTCAAATATGAAGAGATAATGTCCCGATACTAGCTATAAGTCCTGCAACCGCAAGGCCACATCCCAAGCGTCACAATCGTCGGCATGTTCCTGTGCCTGGCGCAAAAGCTGACGAGCTCGAACATGATCAGGTGGCAATTGGAAACGCTGCGCATCCACACTCAACAGCGCGGCAAGGACCACATAGCCCTGAGCACTGCCTGGCTGCTCTGTTATCATCTTCTCCAACAGTGAAAATGCTTGTTTAGATTTGCCGAGAGCCACCAACAGATACGCTGTTGTCTCGGTGAAGTTATTCATCAGCAGGCACCGCATATCCGAGAAACGCGCGATCACGCGCTGGCAAAAGATCAGGCCGTTTTTCACGGTCAAGAGATCTCGCTGCAGATTATCCTCAAGCAGCGACAGATAATCCTGAAGCCAGTTGCTGAAAAAATCACTACTGGGGCACAAGCGATCACACTCACTACTGCCAGGGTCGCGAACAGTCGCGGGAAGAATATTTTCGACCGCCTGCCAGCCATGAAACCAACAACAGAGCGCTTTGTAGCCTGCGGATTGATTGCGGTAGTAGTATCCGGCAGCAATCCATTCATCCGCCTTGTTGACCGGACCAACGCTTAAGGTCTCAGGCTCTTCTGTGCGTGTATGTTTTTTAAAGATGCAGCATTTTTTGTACTTCTTGCCGCTTCCACAGGGACAGGGGGCATTCCTGCCGATTTTGGCCGCCGCCGGACGCGACTTTTTATGCCTGGCAGCCTTGGCCTCCTGCAGAAGGCGGTCCGAAAACTCTCTGGAGTCTGAATCCTCTTCCGACCAGTTGCGAACAAAAAAATCCATTTCACGCTCAGTCTTGAAATTTTCAACCTTTTCACGCCAGCCATTCAACTCTACGGCTGTCAAGGGTTGCACGATTGCGTCTTCAACCGATTTGAGGGATTGCATACCGGGATTTGCCCAGCCACACTTATAAGCCGTTTCAATCAAAGGCAGAGCATCCAATAAGCGGAGCTTCTCGGCAAGAGTGATGGCGGCATCCCATAGATAAGAAGGTCTTTTGGCCAGTCGCTGTGTCAACAGATCGATGCAATAGCGGTTCAATTCATCCTGCGGCAAAGCATCAATAATAAACAAATTGTGCAGGGCATCCAACCCGGCGGAGCGGGCAAATTCATAGACCGACTCGTCCTCCACCAGACCTTTAAGTACCTCGGATTGACCGGCACAGGTACGTGCCAGCATCTCCGGCAGATGTTCGGTCAAAACGTCGCCAATCAGGGATTCCCGCAGCAAATCCGGCAAGCGACATATTGCCATATACCGTTTAAACGCTGCGTAACAGCGCATCTCCGCACACAGATAGACGGCATAAATAAACAGGGCCGAACGCTCCTCTAACAGCGGGTCGGCAAGGCAGAGATCCAGCTCCGCCAACAACGCAGGTTCAGCCTTATCCCAGTTGCTGCGGATATAGTTTAGAGCCTGCATCGGAACCTGAGATCGATGGGGTTTTAAAGCATCCAATGCCTGTTCGATTGTCATTTACAGCCTCCATTCATATTCCAAAAATAACAGCAGCCGGTCAAATTTTCCTGAGATCACAAACTAAACCACTCTGCACTAAAGTGCAGAGGTTTGATGGGGACCGAAAGTCCCTTAAAACCAAGATCAAAGACCGTCATCCTCGCGAAAGCGGGGATCCACGCGTCTTAAAAACACTGGATTCCCGCCTTCGCGGGAATGACGACAAACGAGTAGCACCTGAAAGGCTTGGACTAAAGTCCATAG
>JAJRQI010000046.1 GCA_024280335.1 Deltaproteobacteria bacterium | reverse complement strand
CTTTGTGTGTATCTAATCCAACGTATTTGCTAAACTCGTACATGACCTGTCCTCCTCGGTTATGGCTCTGTTCTAAGGGTTTCCAACCTCAAGAATAACCCACGTCTTCGAGGTTGGACAGGTCAATACATTATGTCTAGCCACTTGGTTTGGGACCAAGTTGTCGGAGGTTCGAATCCTCTCGCTCCGACCATAAAAGAAAAAAGACCTCAAAGCATATATATGCTTTGAGGTCTTTTTTCTTTTTGTTCCGGCAGATCTGCGTGATTATTCGGCCGGGGTAATCTGCAGGCCGAGCGGTTGTTTCGGCCGCATCGTGTCAACTTTTTCCTCCATCAACGCAATCAGACCCTCGAAACCTTTTTTCCGGATAATCTCACCGTAACTGGAGCGATAGTTGCGGATCAAACTGACCCCCTCAATGACCAGATCGAAAACCTGCCAGGAATCATTTTCATAAATCATCTTGTACTGTACCGGAATCTCCAGATCCTCGGAAATGAACCTGGTGTCGATGATCGCCTTATTCCCCTTAACCCGCTGCTTGAGGTACTGCACACGACCACCGGTATAATCATTGATCCGATTGAGGTAGGTCCCTTCCAGAATCTGGACAAAGAGTTCGGAGAAATATTGCCGTTGCTCGGGGGTGGTCGTATTCCAATTGTCACCCAGGGTTCGCCGAGACATGGAAGAGATATTCAGATATTGCTGAATCCGGCCACTGACCTGGGACTTCTTCTCTTCTACGCTTAGTTCGGTCTGCTGCAGAACCTCCAGGACCGCATTGATCATCGTCTCGACCTGCGCCTGCGGTTGCGGCAGCGCCCAAGCGGCAGGAGTAAGGAACAGAAGTATTAATAAACCGATCAGATTTTTTTTCATTGTTTGTTGCCCCAGCCATTCGCCATGTATCATCAATTACCAGTTCCATTTTAAAGGATGGTAGGTGTCCGCATCGAACAAAGTATCTAAATCATACGACGTTTCGCCTGTCTGTGCCAATCGGCGCTGTGCATAGGCCGCACGTATAAACAGATAGGGATCGATAGCATCCCGGATAATGCCTTCGTAGGTATCGCGATCAAGCGAGAGCCAGTTCGTCATCTTGAAAGCATGGATCGCCAGATATTCGCCGGTTCGCAAATCCGCGTAAAACAGCGGATCTAAAAAACCGTCCACCAGCATGCCACTGCCGTCACGCAGGCTGGAAGGCCCAAGAACCGGCAGCACCAGATAGAACCCGTGACCGGCGCCATAATAGCCTAAAGTCTGACCGAAGTCCTCATTTTTCCGTTTCAACCCGGTGATCGCTACCGCAGGGTCAAACAGGCCGCCAAGACCGACGGTGCTGTTTACAATAAACCGATAAAGTTCGGTTCCGAAATTGTAAAAATTTAACTGCAGCAAAGAGTTCGCCGCACGCGCCGGGGTTGCCAGATTGGAAAGGAAGTTATTGATTGAAACCCGCGCTGGACGTGGTGCCACCAGACGAAAACTTTTAGCAACCGGTTTAAGGAGATAAAAGTAGAGTTTGTCGTTGAACCAGAAGACACTCCGATTAAAGCCCTCGAACGGGTCGGCAATCAAGAGTTTGTACGCCTGTTTCGGAGTATCGAAGTCATCATCGAAATCTGCGTCGAACTGATCATCCTCTTGAGAGGTGGACAGGAACGTAGTCGGCACGTCGCTGGAGCCCTGTTCGGCTGCAGCCAACGGAGCAGACAGGCAAATGCCAGCACAGAACAATAATAACAAAAACCGTGAAATCATCGACAATCCTTTAGTCTCTTTTTTCAGCGACATACAGGAAGGGGGATTGCGGACGGCTGACAACCTTCAGCTGTAACACCTGGAAGTTCGCTTCGCACAGGTTGGCAAAAAAATTGTCGACCAACGCCCCCTCTTCAGCCCCGCCAGGGTGGCCGGGATAAACAACCACCGCCAACCGGCCTTCCGGGGCCAACCATTCACAAGATTGCTGCAACGCCTGCAATGTCGACTCGGGCCGGGTCACCAACTGCTGGTCGCCGCCAGGCAAATAACCGAGGTTGGCAATAATCCCTTGCGGCGCAGCCGGCAGAAACACTTTCAAAGTTTCGTGTCCCGCCTCGACCAGATCAACTCCGGGCAGCAGTTCTAAGGGTGCCTGATCAACGTTCCGCATCCGCACCACCGCGCCCTGATCGAGCAGCCGTTGCCGGGTTATTTGCAAAGCTTGCGGCTGGATATCGAAAGCGATCACCTGACCGGAAGAACCGACCAGTCGATACATCATTAATGTATCATAACCATTGCCGGAAGTCAGGTCGACCGTTAATTGACCTTTTCTTATTCTTTCTGCCAACAGCTCGTGTCCCCGACCAACCACGTGCGTCAGAGTTTTACTCACTTTTTGCTGACCCGCAGCTTTGCCTCGATCAACTGACGATGTGACAAACCGATCAGGCTGCCCAACTGGCGCATCAAAGCCTCTTCGTAGCGATCCAGCCGGCCGTCAGCATAAACCAGCTGCCAGATTGCTTCAATGATCTGCTCTTTTTCCTGCTGCGAGAAGGCGGCATTAATCTCACGGGTAAACTGATGCAGCCCACTGCTGTCATCGCGACACTGATGCGCTGTTTCCAGCAGTTCTTTCTGCAGCTCGGGAGCAACACCGAACTGTTCAGTCAACAGGGTTCCGATCAGCACCTCTTCTTCCGGCTGGAACTCACCATCGGCATAAGCGACTTCCAGCAACAGGACCGCTGCTGCCAGCGGAATCCGTTGCGATTCGGCAGCAACCTGTTCGGTCGGTGGCGCAAATACCTGCAATAGACGTTTCAGCATCTTATTTCCTTTTAGATTTTTGTTTCCCGTAGCGAATCACTCGGGCCTTTTCCAGAGTCACCAAACCACCCTGCAGCATTTCATCCAACCGGGGTAAAACCGCGTTGATTTTTTCGTCGGAATCGACCACTTCGACGACTAACGGCAAATCGTGCGAGAGGGATAACAGCTGGTCGCTATGAACGACGGAACTGGCACCGAAACCGGCGATCCCGCGTAAAACAGTAGCACCTGAGAACCCTTCCTGGCGGAACAGTTCGACCAGCACTTCGTATAAGGGACGATGCTGCCAGCGATCCGACTCACCGACAAAAATCCGCATCAGCGTCTGTTCTCCATCCAGTCTGTTCATATCTGCTCCGATTCAACTGAATTGCCGCGCAAGCAACATACCAAACAGGGAAAATATCAGGCATACTGACAGGTTGAGGGTAACATTTACCCCAGCCTGCCAGAGACTCCCCTCCTCAAGCAAACGGATCGTTTCATAGGAAAAGGTGGAAAAGGTGGTAAACCCACCCAGAAAGCCGACCGTCAAGCCGAGGCGTAACTCCGGTGAAAACAGCGTACCACGCAGGCCGAACGTCATCAGCAAGCCCAACAGAAAAGAGCCGACGATATTCACCAGCAGGGTTCCATACGGCAAACTTCGTCCGAACAGTTGATGGGTCCAGCCCGAAGCCAGAAACCGGGCCATACAGCCGAGACCGCCAAAGATGCCGATGTAGAACAACTGCATATTCAAGATCCGTTCGAAAAGCACATAAAGTTAAAGCAGAATCATTATTATGAAGCAAACCGGCCCTGTCAATCAACAAAAGCAGCAAAAAACCAGTTTCCAGCCTCCGTTACACCAGAGGAAAGATAGATTGACAAAAAGTTACAGATTCCGTAGCTTCTTGGCATCTAAATCGACCGACAAAGGACACTATTGATGACAAGCAAACGACTCCTTGCCCTTCTGCTGCTTCTGTTGTTGAGCTCCTGCAGCTCACAAAAAGTAGTCCCCAGCAATTCCGCGGAGAAATTTTTTCGCGAAGGGGAGAGTTTCTTCGAGAGTCGCCTGTATGATGATGCCATAGCTTCATGGGAGAAAGTACGTGACACTTATTATTCCCCTGAACTGAATATGCTGGCAGAGCTGAAAATAGCCGAAGCCTATTATCAGGCGGAACGCTATGAAGAAGCGGCAGCGGCGTACACCGATTTCTTACGCCAACATCCCAACAACAAGCGCGCCGCCCTGGTCATGTACCGCCTCGGACAAAGCTACTATCAGCAGATGCTCTCTGCGGACCGCGATCAGACCAGCACCGAGAATGCCCTGACAGCCTTCCAGCAGTTTCTCAGACGCTATCCTGAAGATCCCAATGCCGAAGAAGTCGGCTACCTGGTTCAACGCTGCCTGAACCGCCTTGCCGAACATGAAGTCTACGTCGGTCGTTTCTACCTGCGCACCAAGAAATATCCGGCAGCGATCAGACGCCTGGAGCGAGGGTTGAAAAAATATCCGAACTACTACTACCGGGATGAAGCCTACTTGTACCTCGGCCAGGCCTATTTGAAGCTCGGCGAAAAAGAGCGCGCCAAGGAAGCCTTCAACAAGCTCTTCGAGCAGTTTCCGGGCAGCGAGCATCTGATCGAGGCACAAAAGATTCTTGCCAAAGAATATTGACGGCGACGCCATCTTATTCTTAGTTGCGAAAACATCAAATATTGAACGAACGAAAAACCAGCAACAAATAACAGAAAAAAGCCGGGGGACGCATGACGCTCGCCGGCTTTTTTCTGTTCAGCGACCCGGCGTGTCGATAGAGAAAATGCGAATTACCAGAAATGATAAATCCATCCCTATTCACGATCTTTTCACTTGACTTGATTGTATACACCATTATATAAGAAACGCTGTTCTCAAGAGGCTATTGTGCGGCTCATCGCATGAGTATCCGACGAAGTTTTTCCGTCGCCTCAACCAAGCAATTTCCATTACTATTTCAGCAGTTTACAACTTATATATTTTTTTTACGCGCTGTCCTAACAGCACTTTCAAAACAGGTGCCACCGGCACCGTCGTTACATTCACAGGAGGAGAGAGAATGTCCGAATACGGTACACTTAGAGATCGCGTCCGTCGCCCAGCGCTGCTGGACAAGGTCAGGACTGCAGAGGAATGCGTCGAGTTCTTCAAGCCCGGCATGAACATCGGCTGGTCCGGATTCACCCCGGCCGGTTACCCCAAAGCGGTGCCGATCGCCCTGGCTGACCACGTTGAAAAAAACAACCTGCAGGGAACCACCAAATACAACCTGTTTGTCGGTGCTTCCGCCGGAGCCGAAACTGAAAACCGTTGGGCGCAGCTCGACATGCTGGACCGCCGCTGGCCCTATCAGACCGGCAAGGATATCGCCAAGGGGATCAACACCGGCAAAATCCGCATGGGCGACAAGCACCTCGGTCACTTTGCTCAGGACCTCGGCTACGGGTTCTACACCGAAAACGGCCGCATCGATATTGCCATCATCGAAGTTTCAGCCATCACCGAAGATGGTTCTCTGGCCCTCACCTCCTCCTGCGGCCTGGTCCCGGAGCTGGTGACTGTGGCCGACAAAATCATCTTGGAGGTCAACACCGGGCAGCCGTCCTTTGAAGGCCTGCACGACATCCTCATGCAGGAAAAGCCGCCGGCACGCCAGCCGCTGCTGATCACCAGCGCCGATACCCGTATCGGCACCCCCTATATCCCGATCGATACCGATCGAGTGATCGCCGTGGTCGAATCGAAGCACCGCGACAAGGGCCGTGCCTTCACCGACATGGATGCCACATCTGAAGCGATTGCTGACCACATCCTCGACTTCTTCGGTAACGAAGTGAAAAAAGGTCGCTTGCCGGAAAACCTGCTGCCGCTGCAGTCGGGTGTCGGTTCCATCGCCAACGCGGTCGTCGGCGGACTGGCCAAGGGGCCATTTAAAAACCTCACCGTCTTCACCGAGGTCCTGCAGGACAGCATGCTCGACTTCTTCGATTCGGGCAAACTGGACTTCGCATCGGCCTGCTCCCTGTCCCTCTCCGAGGAGTCCGGCTTCCCCCGTTTCTTCGACAACTGGGACAAATACGCCGACAAAATTCTGATGCGACCGATTTCTATCTCTAATTCTCCCGAGCCGATTCGGCGTCTGGGCGTTATCGCCATGAACACCCCAGTAGAGTTTGACATGTACGCGCATGCCAACTCGACACTGGTCGGCGGCACCCGGATGATCAACGGCCTCGGCGGCTCCGGTGATTTCCTGCGTAACGGCTACCTGAAGATCATGCACGCACCTTCGACCCGTCCGTCAAAGACCGATCCGCGCGGAATCACCTGCGTGGTGCCGAAAGCACCGCATATCGACCACACCGAGCACGACCTCGACGTACTGGTAACCGAGCGCGGTCTAGCCGATCTGCGCGGTCTGGCACCGAAGGATCGTGCCCAGCTGGTCATCGACAAATGCGTCCACCCGGAGTACCAGCCGATCATCCAGGAGTATTTCGACATGGCTACGAGGGAGTGCCTGGCGAAGGGGATCGGTCACGAGCCGCAACTGTTTGACCGTTGCTTCAAAATGCAGCAGAACCTGGCAGTAAACGGCACCATGAAGATTAAAAACTGGGACATCAAAGTTGATCTCTGCGAATAATCGGCCCAAGTTCAATCTGCAATAAAATGGCCCCGCCGGATTACCGGCGGGGCCTCTTTTTTTGTTTCATAACTGACCAGCCGCAAAGGAACCTGCCGGGCACCCGTTCGATCAGTCCTGTAACCGTTGCAACCGCTCCAGGCGCTCCATTGAAAACTGACGATGCTCGGTCGTCAATCCGGTTTTTTCCAACGCTTGCCGATAGGCACTGCGGGCCAGTTTCACATCATTCAGCTGTTCATAGGCGATCGCCAACATCAACCACCAGTCTGCCTGTGCCGGACGAATTTGCAGCAATTCCCGATACCGGGTAGCCGAATTGGCAAACTGGCCGTTTTCCTGTTCCAGCGCCGCCAACAAGGCATGGTAATCCGGCTGGTCGGGCAACGCAGGAATCGGCTTTGCCTGCAGCAGAGCCAACGCATCGGCAAGCTGATTTTTTTCCAGCAGCAAATGTCCGTAATAGGTTCTTAATTGCGGGTTTTCTGGCGTCAAGGTCAATCCGTCGACAAGAAGTTTTTCCGCCCTTGCCTGCTGTTGCTGCCCGGTCAACAGATTGACCAACCGCAGCCGCAACTCGACGTTGCCGGGCGTCAATTCGAGAGCCTTGGCAAATTGGTTCTTTGCCGCCCCATCGTTCCCCTGCTCCAGATAACGCAGGGCTCTGCGATTCAGGACCTCCGCCTGCTGCCCAGGATCCTCGCTATTGCTTCCAACCGGCCCTTTATGACTCCGCAACTTAGCCCCCATGGTGTCCTGCGACAGGCGATAGATAGTCCGCTGAGCAGCTCTGTCCTCGCTTAACTCCAGCAGTAAACGATCGCCATACCTCCCATCAGCAGGCAGTGAATAAGCCTGCAGCTTGACCGGCTTTCCAAACTCCAATAACAGTTGCAGATCCTGCTTTGCCGGTTCCAGTTTCAGCTGTTTCAGCAGCGGGCCTCTAAAAGCCGGGATTTCCAGGCGGGAATCTTTGCCCGTGGCGAGAAACGCAACAGTCAACGCTGTTGCGTCCAAACCGTCCGAGTGAACCTGATAGGCAGGCAACTTTTCAAATTCAAACATCAGGCGGATCGAATCGATCCCTTCCACAATCCCGAGCTTGACAAGCGAGACATTTTTGGCGCCCCTGGATGCAACACTCAACTTGGCCGGCGGCGCGTCTGAGACGGACGGTACGGTTTTTTGAACTGGAGCGATCGCGGGAGGAGAAGTTTCAGCGATTTGCGGACGAGCTACAATCTTTTCAGCAACGCCAGGTTCCGCCTGAGCAGCGCCTGAAGCGTCCGCCAGCTTTATCTTTGGGGGTTCTTGCGATCCGGCACCAGATTCAACCAATGGCTTGTCAGCGGGTTGCGCGACCGGTCGAACCTGCACCTGCGGTTGCGTCAAAACAACCGGTATTGCCTTCTGCTCTGAACCATTTTCGGTGCCTGCGGATTGCTTCGAACGGGCGATTGTCACGCCGGCACCTTCCGACCGATCGGGCAGACTCTTCAGGCCGAACCAGACCAGGCTTCCCAGCGCGACACCGAGCAGGGCCAGACAAAGCCAGCGAATTGCCGAGCGGCTGGAGGCACTCGGTAAAGACACCTGATTGACGGGATGCGATTGGTTTTCAGCCTTACGCCGCTCCTCAAGGTCACGTAACATCTGGTTGATCAGACTCATTACAACAACCTCAACAGCAGCAGCGTGACGATGGCCAACAGCACGACTGCACCGATTTCAGAGACAGACTCGTAAAAACCGCTTTTGGGTAATGAATCAGCCCCCTTGGTGTCAGCAATAGCGGCCTGCATTATTCGGCGATCCACCCGGTGAAGGCCTTTGCCGTAGGCGGACATCAGGGCCTTGTGTGCCATCAGGTTGATCAAGCGCGGCACCCCGTTGCTGGCCTTGTACAACTGACGAACCGCAGCCGCATCGAACAGCGGACCGCCCTGATAGCCCGCGACCCGCAGACGATGCTCCAGATAGGCCGTCAACTCTGCCTGACTCAGGGTCGAAAGTTGATAAGAAAAACTGATCCGCTGCAACAATTGGCGCAATTGCGGCTTGGCCAAGCGCTGCTCGAACTCAGGCTGGGTAAAAAAGAACACGTGCAGCAGCTTCTCTTTTTCCGTTTCCAGATTACTCAACAGCCGTAACGCCTCAAGCGTCTTCAGCGGCATCGCCTGTGCTTCGTCGATGATAACCACCAACGGGCGATCCTGGTCCCGCAGCCGGATCAGTTCCTGCAAAATCATCTGATAGAGCCGCTGAACACTGGTCTGCTCAGTGATCGTCAACTCAAGTTCACTGGCAATCGCCTGATAGAGTTCATGCGGTGTAAACAAGGGATTCGGCAGGTAAACGGTGGCACAATCATCGCTCAAGACCTTTAACAACTGCCGACAGAGCAGGGTCTTGCCGGTTCCCACCTCACCGATGACGCGGACAAATCCTTCACCATTGCGCAACGCGACCAACAGCACATTGAGCGCTTCCTGATGTCCGGCGTGGCGATAGAAAAATTCTGTGTCCGGCGTCAGGGAAAAAGGTTTTTCCTTAAAACCGAAGAACTGCTCATACATCCTGGCGGCACCGTCCTCTTAGGTAACAGGCGTCTTCACTATCCCGATTTGTCAATCAGTAACCATTCAGCCGGATGGCCTCGTGCTGCCCACTTCAAGGGTGTCTGTCGCCTGGATGGCGACAGTCAAGCCCCATGGATGGGTTCATGCGGCCCTTGGAGTGGGCAGCACGAGGCCACCCATCGCGCTGCTGAAAAGTTACCAACCTGTTAAACTTACATTTATTAGAGGCTGACTATCAATAAAAAAGGGCGGCCGACGGCCACCCTTTTTATGAAAGATGAGATTTATCCTCGCGGTTACAGCTTGCCGCTCTCTTCCGCCAGGTAGGAGGCGACCCCCTGCCCATCGGGAACCATCCCTTTATCGCCCTGATTCCAGCCGGCCGGGCAAACCTCGCCATGTTTTTCGTGAAACTGCAGCGCATCGACCATGCGCAGCATTTCATCAATGTTGCGGCCCAACGGCAGATCGTTGACAACCTGATGACGCACGACGCCGTTCTGATCGATCAAAAATGAACCGCGAAAAGCCACACCCGCTGCATCAAATTCGACATCGTAGGCACGACAGATCGCATGTTTGACATCGGCCACCAGCGGGTACTTGACCTCGCCGATCCCCCCTTCGTTGACCGGCGTGTTGCGCCAGGCGATATGGGTGAACTGAGAATCGATCGAACAACCGACCACCTGCACCCCTTTCGCTTCGAAATCAGCAATCCGGTTACTGAAAGCAATCAGCTCAGTCGGGCAGACAAAGGTAAAATCGAGCGGATAAAAAAACAGTACGACATATTTGCCCTTGTAATCAGCCAGGCTGAAATCAGCGTTGATTGAGCCATCGGCCATCACCGCAGCCGCAGTAAAATCCGGGGCCTGCTTACCAACCAGTACACTCATCGGCATTCTCCTTTTCACATCAAGTTTTGACGGGGAATTTATTGTGACAACGGAGATCATTCTATCCGAGAAAGAGCAACTGTCAAGACAATTATGACCTCTTTAGTCACTTTTACAGCTGCACGGTTGCTGCATCCCCCCCCCACAGGCAGATCGCAAAAACGACCGCATGATCAGTCGACCACCGCCAGTCAGTTTACACCTCGCGCTATCTAGCCTTATTCGTTAGCTGCTTTTATATATTTCACTGCGATGTGCAATCTTGACCACCAACACAATAAGTGCTGTATCCTGAATTTCGTACACAATTCTATAAACACCCTGTCTTACCCTGTATCGTTCTTGCCCTGAAAGTTTGATACAACCTTCTGCTCTTGGGTTTTCGCGCAATGAATCAATGCGTTTAAGGATCCGTTCAACATCCTGATTGGGGATACTTCTGAGATCTTTGGCTACAGATTTTTTGAATGCAAGACTATAGCTTTCCATGCAACTCTAAATCTTTCAGTAATTCTTCGTAGCTTAGAGTCGGCTCATTCGCTCTCTCCTCGAAAGCCCCCAAGTCTTCCTGATCCTCACGCAACGCAATACGCACAGCTTCATTAACCACTTCGGAAACTGAAATATGAGCCGTTGCGGCTTTCATACGTAATGCCTGATGAATGTCAGGCTCAAAGTAAATTGTTGATCTTTTGGATAATTCACTCATAACTACACCTCCTGTTCACAAGATAGCGTTATAGCGTTATAGCGTCAAACATATTATGCAGATAACGGTTCGTGATAACCGGCGGCGACGCGAACTTGCGTGACCTACCGCAATTTTGCTTTTCAATTTAGCGCAGAAGTAATTTCCGTCCGGTTGATTAATTTGTTGTGCTGGCTTGTTTGTTCGATTAAGCATGTAAAGTGAGAAACGGTCAGCTTATAATGCAAATAATTCCTGTAGTAGATTTATAGTTTTTGTTTGAGCACTTTTACTGATTACCCCCAGTTTTTCAACTAGCCTCTTTTTGTCAACTGTACGTATCTGGTCAAGAACAATTTGTCCGCTCTTGCCTTGAAATGAACAGGAAATTCTTGTTGGATAATTTCTTCCCTTGGATGTCATTGGCGCGATAATGACGGTTGATATGTAGTGATTCATTTCATTCGGTGAAATGACAAGGCATGGTCTTGTTTTTTTTATTTCATGACCAACCGTTGGATCAAGATTGACAAGAAAAACTTCAAAACGATTTACTTCCATTCCCATTCTTCCCCATCCCATTGATTCTGTGCGAATTCAATGAATTGGTCGTCTCCATTTTTGGTCATTGTTTGAAATGCCTTGCCCCAATTTTGCCGCGGACGAGCGGTGTGCTTAATAATGAGTTCATTGTTGTGAACTTCAAGTTCGACCTCACCATTAAAACCACATTGCTCCAAGATAGGTTTGGGGATTCGGAGACCCCGTGAATTGCCAATTTGAATTATGGAAGCTTTCATTTTTTACGACCTCACCGTTGTTTGAGTATGTATATTGTAATTACAGCGCGGGGAATTGTCAATCATGCTTTTAGAGCACAACGGTAGTGATAAACGACAGCGATGCGACCTTGCGCGACCCACCGAAATTTTCAAATTTATTGCAGACGTATTTTCCGTCCGCGTTGCTTGATTCGTTAGGGATTTTTTGCTATCGTGTACCGCAATCCCGTACATGATAGGAGGTTTCATATGGATACCGTTAGCGTTAATAAGTTTCGTGATAATTTGAAAAACTTTGTGGAGCAGGTAACTCACCAGCATTTACCGCTGAAAGTCACTCGCCGAAGTGGAGAAGACTTTGTTGTTATTGGAGCGGAAGACTGGGAGCGTGAGCAAGAGACCCTTTATGTTTTACAAAATTCCAGTCTGATGAAACAGATTGCAGATTCATCTCGGTCACATGCTGAGCGTTCTGGCTATAGCCCAACGGATGAGGAAGCACATGAGATCCTTGGTCTTTGAAGGTACCACTTGGTCTGCTTACGAAGACCTCAGAACGAAAGACAAACGGTTGCATAAAACGCTCTGCACAATTTTGAAAGAAATGCTTCGGGGTGATCCTGCTGTTGGTACCGGGAAACCCGAAGCGCTTCGGCATAACCTTTCTGGTTTTTGGTCTCGCCGAATAAGTCAAAAAGACAGACTCATTTACAAATTCGATGATAATTCCATTTATATTTTTGCCATTGGCGGACATTACGATCAATTCTGAGCCCTAACGACTTGCATCACCGGCAAAATAAAGCTGGGTGAGTAGTGATGTCCGCACGACGATGATTTACACCCATACGGTCAAGAGCACGACCCGCAAAGAGGCAAGAAGTCCACTGGACCTGTAATCGCCGGCACCCCGTATTTCATAAGCTTCAGAGCCGAACAAACGAGCCGCTCTATTTTTTACGGCTGCGAGGATGGGTTCGATCGTAGACTTCGGTCAAATGGGTAAAACTGACCTTGGTATATTTCTGGGTCGTCGAAAGCGAGGCATGCCCGAGCAGTTCCTGAATCACCCGCAGATCGGCCCCGGCATCGAGCAGATGGGTAGCAAAGGAATGACGCAGGGCATGCGGGGTGACATCGGTCGGCAAGTTAAGCCGCAGCAGCCGCTGTTTGAGATTGCGCTGCACGCTGCGCGCGGTTAAGCGGCCGCCACGCTGATTGAGAAACAGCGGTTGCGAAGCGGTCGGCAGACCACGCTCTTGAAGATAGGCTTGCAGCGCAGCACAGGCCGGACGGCCGATCGGCAGCAGCCGCTCCTTGCCCCCTTTACCGAAAACCCGCACCTGCCGCTCGATAAGATCGAGCGACCCGACATCGAGGCCGGTCAACTCGCTGACCCGCAAGCCGCAGGAATAGATCAATTCAAAGATCGCCAGATCGCGCAGCACCGTCAATCTCTCACCTGAAAACGGTTGATCGAGCAATCGGCCGGTTTGTTCGGCACTGAGAACTTTGGGCAGATACTCTTCTCGCCGCGGGGTCGACAAACCATCGGCCGGCGAACTTTTCAGCACTCCTTCGCGGACCAGAAAACGAAAAAAAGTCCTCAGCGCCGACAGCTTACGGCCGATACTGGTGCGGCTGCAATCCTTGTGCAACAAGGCCAGATAGCGGCGCAACAGCAAGATATCCAGCTGCACCAGCCAGTCTGCAGCAGCCCCGCTAAAGCCTTTCTGCTGCAGGAGAAACTGATGAAACTGACTCAGGTCGCGCCGGTAGGCCTCAATCGTTCGCGGCGACAGGCCGCGCTCAATCTCTAGATGATTTTCAAACCGTTTGAGCAACTGTTTCACAGACATTCCGGCGGCGCTGAAAAGCTGCCGAATCGGCAGCAGGTCGATTGACGCTCTGCACAGAGCGTGGCATACTCGGGAACCGTAACAGCAGATCAACCACGGCTGTGCAGTTCCACAAAACAACTGACTCTGGAGAGCAATCCATGTGGTGTTTCTGGCTCTATCTGCTGCTGACCATACTCACCATTTTTCTGATCATTGATCTGCTGATCGTCATCCTGAGTTATAGCATGTGCTGGTACGAATATGCCAACTCGGACCCGCGGTTGATGGAGAAGCGCTTTCGCGGCAAAACGTTAGTGATGGTCTGCTCGGTCATACTCCAGGAGACCTTCTTCAATTTCCTGACCCTGATGGTCCTGCCCTTCGGCCTGCTCGATCCACGCCGCCACCCGTCACAACGGGGCGAGGTCCCGGTACTGCTGCTCCACGGGCTGTTTAACAATCGCGCCAGCTGGTTCTGGATGAAGTGGAAACTGCGAAAGCAGGGGTTCAACAATATTGTCACCATCAACCTTTCTTCCTGGCACAACGAAGAAGTACTGACCGAACTGGTGGCGAAAAAGGTCGACGAACTTCGTCACCGGCTTGGCGTCAACAAGGTTCATCTGGTCTGCCACTCGATGGGCGGGATTATCGCCCGCAACTTCATTCAGCAACGTGGCGGCGCGGCTAAAGTTGCTTGCTGCATCTGCCTCGGCACCCCGCACCTCGGTTCCAAGCTGGCCCCCTTTGCCCTCTCACCTCTCGGCCGGGTGCTGATCCCCGGCTCCGACTTTCTGCGCAGGTTGGCGGAAGCTCCACCACCCGAATCGGTAAAAACCACCAGTATCTACACGACAAAAGACAACATGGTCCTGCCGAACGCTAACGCCTGCCTGCCCTGGGGAGAGATAGTCCAGCTGGATGGTCTGGGGCATACGGCACTGATTTATCGCAAAGCAGCTCAGAATGCGGTCGTTGCGGCATTGCGCAGAGGGGCCGAAGATGATTCGTGAAATCGATGCCCCAGACAAGCGCAAACGACAGATCAAACGGATCGCGGAATATGCCGTTGCAACCCCCTGCCTGCGCTAGCCCGCAACGGGTTTCTCTGCAACAACTCGGCAGCTACGATCCTGCCGCAGTCAGCGCAGCCATTGAGCGGCTGCTCGAACCGCTGGGCTCAATGGAGAATTTTGTCAAAGCGGGGCAAAAGGTCCTGATCAAACCGAACCTGCTGGCCGGGAAACCACCGGAGAAAGCAGTTACCACCCATCCGGAAATCGTTCGCGCGGTCATCAAGCTGGCACAGCAGGCGGGTGGCGTGGTCAGCGTCGGAGATTCCCCCGGGATCGGCAGCCCGGAAAGTGTCGCCCGCAAAAGCGGCATCCTGCAGGTCATCGAAGAGACCGGTGTGCGTTTCGCTCCCTTTGCGGAATCGGTCAAGCTTCGTTCACGCGGCGGCACCTTTCACGAACTGGAGGTCGCCCGCGAGATTCTCGAAGCTGATGTCATCATTAATCTGCCAAAATTAAAAACCCACCAGATGGTAGGAATGACCTGCGCAGTCAAAAGTATGTTCGGTGCGGTGGTGGGATTACGCAAACCACGCCTGCACCTGCAGGCCGGAACCGACAAAGCCTTTTTTGCCCTGATGCTGCTGGAGCTCTGCGAACAACTGGCACCAAGCTTATCGATCGTCGATGCGGTGGTCGGCATGGAAGGGGAAGGACCGGGCAGCGGCGATCCGGTGCAGATTGGTGCACTGCTGGCGGGAAGTCATCCGCAGGCGGTCGATACGGTCGCCGCGGAGCTGGTCGGCCTCACCACCCGTCAGGTCTGGACGCAACAGCAGGCGCTCGACAGCGGACGCCCATACGTAAAGCTGTCACAACTGGAGCTGGTCGGCACCCCCTTACGTGAATTGAAGATTTCCGCCTTCCGCCCGGCAAAGATGACCGACGTCAACTTCGGTCTCAAGGGCGTCTTGAAAAAACAGCTGAAACATGCCGTCACCGCCCGACCGGTGGTCGATCAAGCGGCCTGCAGACTCTGTAACGACTGCGTCAGCCATTGTCCGCCGGAAGCGATGAAGATTGAGAAAGACAGCCTGCTGATCGATTACGAACGCTGCATCCGCTGTTTCTGCTGTCAGGAACTCTGTCCGCACGGGGCGCTGTTTACCCGACAAGGCCTGCTGCTGCGTCTAGCCGGTTTTCTGCGCGGTGAACGCTGAAACCACACGGCTGACAAGTTTTGCCGGTTTAGCTATGACCTGCGACCGGAAGCCGCTGCCGCGCAGTGCGGACAGCCTTCGGTGTCGTGCATACTCATATCCCGCTGAAGATATTCCAACGCCTCGCTGAAGCGGCCGAGCGTCCCGCCGAAACCCATCTGAAACCGCTTGGCCATCTCCTCGTCGGCAAAGGTCAGCATCGACGGTTTGCAGCAAGGCACCGCGATACTTCCCATGACAAAATAAGAATGCTGGGCAGAGTGCAGTCGCCCGGTCAAATAATCGGCGGTCAGAGCCATCGCGACCTGCTCACCCCTGATCAGATGTGCCGAAATTCCACAATGCGGACAACAGGCGACCGCCTGCTGCCCATTTTTCATCGTCAAGCTGTAGAGCAGGTGCTGGGTCGGCGACCGATAACAGATCAGACAGGACCCCGGCCCGTTCTTCCCCTCAGCTCGCAGCTCCCGCGGCGTACGTTCAATTCGAGCAGCCCCGCCGTGAATCCGTTTCAATGCTTGCCGCTGCTCGAGCAGATCCAGATCGCGGTGGATGGTCATCTTTGACACCCCGAACCGTGACACCATTTCTGCCAGACTCAGGGTTCCCTCAGCCTCAAGCCAACCCATCAATTCTTTCCGGCGCTCAGTCGATCGCATAAACACCCCTTTATTATCCGGCACTAAACCACTCTGCACTAAAGTGCAGAGGTTTGATGGGGACTGAAATTCCCTTAAAACCAAGATCAAAGACCGTCATCCTCGCGAAAGCGGGGATCCACGCTTCTTAAAAACACTGGATTCCCGCCTTCGCGGGAATGACGACAAACGAGTAGCACCTGAAAGGCTTGGACTAAAGTCCATAGTTTTT
>JAJRQI010000045.1 GCA_024280335.1 Deltaproteobacteria bacterium | reverse complement strand
GACTTTGTTCAGTAGAGTCTTGATCAGCATTGCTTCTCTTTCGTGGAATGGATTGGTTATCGCAAATCCATCCTAACCCCACTGGGGGAAGCAATGCTCTATTTTTTACCGCCGCCTACCCACAGATTCTGCGGAGGAGGCAAACTTCTTTACCCATAAATTTGTTTTTTGAGTCAATGCCAGTAACAGCCATACACAAATCACCATCCTATATTTCGAGAAAACAATAAACTGGGGATTCAGGTAGATCCTTTCTGTGGAACGGCGATACCTTAACCGACGCAATAAATGAGCGGAACTGGTGCTCGGGACCCGTGTTTTTCCCTCTGATACGGCCCATATTCCAACTTCTTTTTGTCGAATTGATATGCGACTCATCTTGGCAGAGGTCGGCAGTCGCCACCTTACAGCAGGTGAGCGATTCATCAATTATCGACCTTGAACCGAAAATATCAATCAGATTCCCTCTAAAACCCTTTTCAATACACGCAACTTCGACTATTATCCCTGATTCAATCCCGTAGAATCCAAGGGTTAGCCCATTTCAATAAAGCAAGCAGAAAGGTCGTTGCAGATGATCACCGGTAATGAGATCCGTGCCCGTTTCCTGAAATATTTTGAAGACCGGGGCCACCGGGTGGTCTCCTCCTCGTCGCTGGTTCCGCACAACGATCCGACCCTGCTGTTTACCAACGCCGGGATGAACCAGTTCAAGGACTGCTTCCTCGGTGCGGAAAAACGCGATTATCTGCGCGCCGCTACCTCACAGAAATGTGTCCGTGCCGGCGGTAAACACAACGACCTGGAAAATGTCGGCCGCACGGCTCGTCACCATACTTTTTTCGAAATGCTCGGCAACTTCTCGTTCGGTGATTACTTCAAAAAAGAAGCGATCGCCTACGCCTGGGACTTCCTGACCGTTGACATGGGGCTCGACAAGGAGCGGCTTTACGTTTCAGTTTATACCGATGACGATGAGGCTGCCGATATCTGGCATCAGCAGGAAGGGGTACCCCGCGAGCGGATCTTCCGTTTTGAAGAAGATAATTTCTGGTCGATGGGTGCCACCGGACCCTGCGGCCCCTGCTCGGCAATCTTCTACGACAACGGTCCCGAAATCGGCTGCGACTCCCCCGACTGTACCGTCGGCTGCGATTGCGACCGCTATATGGAAATCTGGAATAACGTCTTCATGCAGTTCGACCGACAAGCGGACGGCGAACTGATCCCACTGCCGAAACCGGCGGTCGACACCGGCATGGGTCTGGAGCGGATCACCACCGTCATGCAGGGCGTACAGTCAAACTACGACACCGACCTGCTGCGCGCCATCATCACCGAAATTGAAAAACTCTCCGGAAAAACCTATGGCGACAACAACGAGAATGATGTCTCGATGCGGGTCATGGCCGACCACAGCCGGGCCACCGCCTACCTGATCGCCGACGGCGTGCTCCCTTCCAACGAAGGGCGCGGCTACGTGCTGCGGCGGATCATGCGCCGGGCGATGCGCCACGCCAAGCTGCTCGGCTTCAACGATCCGGTGCTGTTCAAAACGGCGGTTTTCGTCCTTGAATTGATGGCCGAGGCCTTCCCGACCGAGGCCGAACGGAAAGGCTTTGTCGCCAAGGTGGTGCAAAACGAAGAAGAGCGCTTCATCCAGACCCTCAGCAACGGCCTGCGGATTTTACAGGAAGAGATCGCCCAGCTGGCTGCGGCTAAGCAGACTGTCATCCCCGGTGAAACCGTCTTCAAACTCTACGACACCTACGGTTTCCCGGTCGACCTGACCGCCGATATCGTTGAAAAAGACGGCTACTCTCTCGACGAAGCCGGTTTTGAAACCTGCATGGAGGCTCAACGCGCCAAGGCCCGTAAGCACTGGAAAGGTTCCGGCGAAGAGGCGGTAGCAGCGATCTACAAACAGCTGGTCGACCAGGGGCTGAAAAGTGACTTCACCGGCTACCAAAAGCTTGAAGACCAGGGCAAGGTCCTGGCGTTGCTGCGACAGGGGGAACTGGTTCAGGAAGCGGTCTGCGGTGAAAGCGTCGAACTGATCACCACAGTCACTCCCTGCTACGGTGAATCGGGCGGGCAGGTCGGTGACCATGGCCAGATTATCACCAGCGAAGCGACCCTGCGGGTCGTCGACACCAAAAAACCGCTGAACGACCTGCCGGTACACCGCTGCGAAGTGGTCACCGGTGCGATCAAGGTCGGCGCCGAAGCGACGATCAAGGTCGATGGCGAACGGCGTCGACAGATCGTTCTCAACCATACCGCCACCCACCTGCTGCAAGCGGCGCTGCAACAGATTCTCGGCGATCATGTCAAACAGGCCGGATCACTGGTTACCCCCGATCGGCTGCGTTTCGACTTCAGCCATTTCTCACCGGTCTCAACGGAAGAACTGGTCCGAATCGAGCAGCAGGTCAACCGGCAGATCCGTGTCAATGCCGCCGTCACCAGCAAGGAGATGACGGCCGACGAGGCTCAGGCTGCCGGTGCCATGGCCCTGTTCGGCGAGAAGTACGGCGCTGTCGTCCGGGTGATCGAAGTCGGCGACTACAGCATGGAACTCTGCGGCGGCACCCACACCAGCGCTGCAGGAGATATCGGTCTGTTCCGCATCCTCTCCGAAGCGGGGATTGCTGCCGGAGTCCGGCGGATCGAAGCGGTCACCGGCGCGGCAGCTCTGGCGCAGGTCCAGCAGCAGCAACAGACCCTGCAGCGGCTGGCGACACTGGTCAAAAGTGACCCCCAGCAACTGGAAACCCGCCTGCAGAAACTTCTTGAGCTACAGAAGGGATTGGAAAAAGAACTCGCACAACTGCAGGCCAAGGCCAACGCCGACCGCAGCGGCGAGCTGCTCGATCACGTCCAAGAGGTTGCCGGTATTAAACTGCTGGCCACCAGGGTCGAGGGTGTTGACGGCAAAGGACTACGCGAATTTTCCGACCAACTGCGTGACAAACTCGGCTGCGGCGTGCTGGTATTAGTCTCGACCGAGGGCGGCAAGGTCGCATTGCTGGTTACGGTCAGCAAAGATCTGACCGCCAAGCTCAAGGCCGGCGAGCTGATCAAACCGCTGGCGGAAATAGTCGGCGGGCGCGGCGGCGGGCGCCCAGATCTCGCCCAAGCGGGAGGCACCGATCTGGACAAGGTCGAAGCCCTGCTACAGGCCGCACCGAAACAGCTGCAACAGCTCCTGAGCTGATGATCCCGACGATACAATCGGTCACTGGCTGTGGACATCCGAAATGATTCGGTTATATTAGACGAAGCATGGCTTGTCACCCGATCCCTGCCATAGAAGCGATGTAACGTTTTCAGAGTCGTAACGATTATCTCCATACTCGCAACCACTGAAGTAGGAATCAATGCAACGACCAGAGTTGACGCAAAGACCTGAGCTGGTGCAGGAACAGGAGCCAAAAACCCTGCTGATCGTTGATGATGAACCGATCATCCGGCAACTCTGTGCCCGTGCTTTGAACAGCTTTCGCACCCTGCAGGCCAGCAACGGCAAAGAGGCGTTGCACATTCTGGATAAAGAAACCGTCGACATTGTTCTGAGTGATGTCATGATGCCGCATATCGGTGGGCTGGAACTGCTCCGGCAGATCAAACAGCAGAGTCCTGATCAGGCGGTTATTCTGATGACCGGCTACACAGAAAAAGAGGTCATCCTGCAGGCCCTCAAGGCCGGGGCTGACGATTTCATCAGTAAGCCGATCAACCTGCTGCAATTGAGAACTACTGTCGATAAGGCTCTGGACAAGCTACGGCTGCGGCAGGAGCTGACCAGCCTCAGGCAGATAGACAAACTCAAAAGCGACTTCCTCGGTCTGATCTCCCACAAGCTGAAAACCCCAGCCACGGCCATCTCGCTATTTATTCAGAACATCGCCGACGGCATTCAGGACTCAGAAGAAGAAAACTTCGCAAATATGCTGTCGATGGTTCAGGCCGAAACCCTGCACCTGGAGCACCTGATTCAAGACCTGCTCTACTTCAGCAATGTCATCTTGCAGGATGATGATTTACGCCTTGAACCACTGGAGCTGGGGCGGGTCGCGCGCCAGGTTGCCACCGCCCTGGAACCGGCCGCCAAAAGTCGCAAGCAGAGTTTTGTTGTCAACATCGACCCGCCGCTCCCCGCTGAACCACTGGTCCTCGACCGGCAACGGATTACTTTCGCCATCCGGGCCCTGCTCGACAACGCGATCAAATTCACCCCGGAAGGCGGCAGCATCCTGCTTGAAGGGCTGATCGAAAACAACCAGGTCTGTCTGAAGGTCCGCGATACCGGCCCCGGTATTCCAGCGCTGGAGTTGAATAAGGTTTTCAGCAAATTCTACCAGATCGATACAGGGAACACCGGCCAGGTGCGCGGCTTCGGCCTGGGCCTCTTTTATGCCCGTGATTTCGTTCGCAACATGGGCGGCGATATCGACCTCGAAAGTCAATCAGGGCTGGGAACCGTGGCGACCATCTGCTTCCCTCTGGGCGACTGAAAACTCCCGGCAACGATTCAGCCCATCCCGACTTCGGCACTCTGGCGGCGTTGCTGTGCTGCTCAAATCCATGTCTGCTCCGCTTCTGCGCTGCTCGCGCCTTACCAGAGCACCAAATACGGGCGTGCTGGATCGTTACAACTCCCGCAGAGAAAAATCCTTCCCCCGGCCGGAAGCCTTTTTATCCTGATCTTCTTTGTGTTATATTTCGTCTTTTCGTCAACTTAGCGATTCAAAATAGGAGCAAACGGATGTTCAAAGGAACAACCATCTGCTGTGTACGTAGAGGCTCACAGGTGGCACTGGCCGGTGACGGACAGGTCAGCCTCGGCAACACGGTAATGAAACACGGCGCACGAAAGATTCGCCGCATCTATCAG
>JAJRQI010000003.1 GCA_024280335.1 Deltaproteobacteria bacterium | reverse complement strand
GTAGTTCGCTGGGAACCTGCCTATATTATCGATACCCGGAGAGGTTCCAACCCAAAGTTGGTAACGAGTCGCTCCATTTGCAGCGTTCCAGGTGAAGGTCTGGCTTGCCCCTGCAAGTGTTGCGGTATCTGCAGGAGAGATTATAGCGGCCGGAGTTGGCACATCACCAGCCAAAACCTCATCAGCTCCAATATCCAAGCTATCCAGCTGTGGACGAGCATCACCATCAAAATCCAGCCCGAGCTCTGTACCAACAACTGAAATCCCAGCGTCAATCGCTACAGACAACCCTGAAAGGTGATAATTTCCAAGCCCCGTATCCAAAGTGGTGTAACGCACAGTAATCGCGTTGCCACCCTCATCAATAACGGCCGCAGTTGCCAGATCATTGAAATAACCAAGGAAGAAACTCGGATCAGCGGCGATATTAGTCCCTTCGTTGTAATCAGCACCATCCGGGCCAAGTAAACTGGTCATCAGGTTGTAAGTTGCGTCCAGAGTTCCCGGGGTGCCGGTTACGGCATAGTCCCAGTAGCTGCTGAAGGTCAGGCCACCTTGGCCGCCGTTCAGGCTTGGATCGTAGAGGAACGAGCGGTTCTGATAGACAATGTTGTTGTCGAGGATCGGATCCGAGAAGGTTTGAACAGTGGCTGTCTGCATCGGGCCGGAATGAACATTGGAGACGATCCCGGCCGGCCTGGGAGCGGATGAGAACAGAATACCGCCGGGGAAAGCCAGCAGTGAGGTTGCGGTTGAGTCGTTGTGAGCAACCGTATTGTTGATGATTTCAACCACCCCGGCATCCTGCATTGAGATACCACCGGCGCTCAATCCGGCGGTGTTGTTGACGATCATATTGTTGTAGATGTCGATCGCATCCAGGTTGGTTTTGAACAGGCGGATACCGCCACCGTTACCGGCCCCTGACAGGTTGCCCTGAATCAGGTTGCGATTCACAACGACGTCACCTGATCCATTACCGAGTTCAGCAGGATCGAGTGGGTCAAATTCACCACCGATGAAAATTCCGCCGCCGTCACCGGCGAAGGCACCCGGGGCTCCGAAGAAGGCTTCATTGAAGGCGATGGTATTATTGAAAATGGTACCACCGGCACTTGAACCCACATGGCTGATACCGGCGCCGTTACCACGGGTCAGGTTGCCCATGACGATGTTGTTTTCAACCAGGTAATTGTTAGAACCGGTGTAGAGGACAACCCCGCCGCCGCCATCAACGCCAGAGTTCTTGAGTACGTGATTGTTATGGATATGGATATTGAAGTTGCCGACACTGTTAGGGGCGGCACCGTTATCCGGGGTACCGACAGTGATTCCGCCACCATAGGAGCCCTGATTGCCGTTGATCCGGTTGTTGCTGATTTCCAGATCAAATGCATGATCAATAACATAGAGGCCGCCACCGGCGGTAGCTCCGGTCAGTGTGAATCCATCGACCTTAGCGTTATTGCCACCTAAGGCAAAGTCGAAGTCGTCCGCCAGCCCGGTGTAGGCACCGGCTTCAGTCGGCAAGGAGCTTACGCTGGTATCACCAAGCACCATGATTGCCGGCATTTCGTTAGCGGTGAACGGGCCCACGCCGAGATCAGCAACCGCTGCATTCCAAGTCACAAGGCGACTTGGCGGATTGGCTCGGGCATTGATCACGGTATCTTTTCCAGAGCCTTGCAGGGTGATCTCTTTGTAGAGCAGAACATTTTCGTTATAGATTCCGGCAGCAACAAAAACACGGCCACCGATCGGGGCATTGTCAACTCCCTTCTGGATGCTGGCATAAGGGTTAAGGGAGCTACCGTCGCCGGTAGTGTCGTCACCAGCATTGGAGACAAAAATGTCGCCAACGCTGCAGTTACCGATATTTACGCTGACGGAAAGCTCAGTCATGCTGCCGTTGTCGCCCCTTGTTATGACCAGGGAACCTGAACTGACACCGGCCGGGACAGTGATAACTATCTGGCTGTTGCTCCAGGAGTCGCTCGGGTTGACTACAGTGTCAAACGGAACATTGACGCCACCGATGGAGACGGTCCCCGGGGTGGTGCCGAAACCGAAGTCACGATCGATCGTCGGCATGCTGCCTGGAACTGCTGGATCATAATCGGGATTCGGAACTGAAGCCAGCTCCATTGAGTTGATGATGAGCGGGGTCCCGTTCCCGGCGTCGCAAATCAGCGCGCCGCCATCAGCGCTTGAAACAAACGCAATAACCGGTTCAGCATCATCGGCTTCGATGTCAAGACCGGTGGTCGGATAACCGACAAAGGCAGCCGTCGGCACGACAGGTGAATCGATGTAACTGGATTTTCCAGCTTCAAACTGGAAAGTCCAAGGGGTCACGCTGATATTCGGATCATAGTTGGGATCAGCAATCCGCGGTCCGGTCAGATCGGCCGGATTCTGCATAAACGGGTCGTTGATCAGGATGTTGTGCATCGCCAGGGTCACGCCGGTCGGCGATGGCTGGTTCTTCGAGTAGGAGGATGGCACCAGCACTTCATAATGACCAAACTCGTCGCCGTAGGTTCTTGCGACTTCATTCCCGGCCCAGTCACGGAACGAGACCGGCAGCCAGGAAGGAGAGGATTTTTCGCCGAACGCCGGGCTGGCATCGTTAAATTCAGCCGACAGGTCGTTGTTGATAAAACCGACGCCACGCGCGGCCTTGGGAACCTGGGTAAAGAACCAGAATTCTGCAGCGGCATTGGCTCCGGCTTTCAGTGCCACCTGCTTTTTGTCGCACAGCGGCCTGGAAACCGGTGGAACCGCGGCAGAATCATAGAAAGGTGCGGCAATCCCCGGGAACAGACTGAGTTCCGCCGGAATCTCATGCGGATCGCCGACGCAGACAGGGGCCAGCAGGTTCAGGCTGGGAACAAATGCGTCACCGAAGTCGACATTTTTATCTTCTTCTTTGAGCAGCTCATAACCGAAAGGGGTCGCGGCTTCAACAACGTAGGTTCCGGATTGCAAGCCGATCGGCGTTTCGACTCCGGCACCCGGGGTCGGCAGATCGGCATCAAGACCAACCTTCATGCCGCTTTCATAGTGATCAGTGAAGGCATAGCCGCCGTCGAAGATACCGTCACGAATCTGGTTCCAGGTCCCGTAGGTATCTCCGCAGCGGGGCGGGGTTCCGCCATGAATGGTCGGCAGCACCTGAATGCAATCGGTCGGTTTGCTGTCGTTCCAGCTGTCGGTCCAGACAATCTGCACCGCATCCCCATAATCGAACTGACCGTTACTGTTGCGGTCAACATCACCAACGCCGGGGAAATCTCCGAGCGGTGCGTTGTCCACGTCAGCCAGTTCAGGGGTACATGTCGCCTGTGCTGCTGCAGAAAGTGGAATCCCGGTCACATCATCCAGACAGTCAGCCTTGCCGTACGGGGTCATGTCGTCGTGATAAAGGGCCACCTGAACATTGGGCAACCCCGGCTCCCATGTTTCAGCCGCAGCAAAACGCGGGTCATCTTCGGCACGGGTTACGGCATAATAAACCACGCCGGATATGCCGCCATTTTCATCATCAATGGTACCGAACTGGCCGTCAACGCCGGGTCCGTAGAGATTTTTACCCCAATCGACAATGTTGGTCTGGTTCAGATAAAGCTGCATCGCCTGAGTCACTACGCCGGTTTCCGCGACAGTTCGGGAGAGGTTTAAGCCGGGAGTATTGGGATTGTCGATCGGCGTTCCGGTAAAGAGTCCGGTGACCGGATCCACGCTTACCGTAGCCGGGTCGAACTGCCCCTGCGGGCTCAGCGTGTTCACCGCGCGAGAATCCCAGCTTGAAGTGTCGATATCCGCCGGATCAACCGCACCGCCCTGATCGACGATGGCAGTCAAGCCGGTCGCCTTGAAGCGGGCGAAGTCAACCTCGAGAGTCAACCATTTAAAGAAGGGAAAAACTTCGCTCAGTTCATAATCGCCAAAGATGTCAGTCTGGGTGGCCTGATAAATCGTGCCGTCCCGATAACGAAGATTGACCGCCTGCATCATCAGCCCGGAGGTTTCGTTGGAGTCACGAAAGCCGTCTTCATCCAGATCGAGAAAGACGCTGCCCTTGACGGTGCCGAACCAGCGAAACGACAGCCAGTCTTTGTTGATCGCACGATTGGTGGTCGGCACCCCGGCGGCGTCCAGTTCCGGGATGTTTACAGCGTGAAACCCAAACAGTGCGTCAAGCGGGGTGTCCCAGGTGACCAGTTGATACTGGCCATCAGGAAGACCGGTAATGCTGAAATCGCTGTTCGCGTCACAGGGTGCGGCATAAAGGCCCTGACCGGTAACGGCGTCATTTAGACCGACCCAACAGGCATCAACCGTTGGACCAGCGAAAAAACCCTGGTTGTTCGGGGGCCGGGAGAAGTGATTAAAGCGGTTGGTTCCGGAAATACTTCCAGCCCCGGTCGGTGGAGTTATTGCCCAGGGCAACTCTTCCGGGATAATATACCCGAAGAACGTATGGAAGAAGCTGACCCCGAACTGCTCGATAAAGGTAGAACCCTCATCAGCCTGAACCCAGGCATCGACAGTTGGGGTACCCTCAATGGTTGAAGTCAGCTGATAGTTCTTGCCGTCATCCGGCGGAATCAGCTGGATACCGTACTTGCCCGGCGGCAGAAACTTGATCAACTGCTCACCTTCGGTCAGGTTGTAGGGGTTGGTTGCGGGGTCAGCGACTTCAGCTGCAGTCAAGGTGGTCAAAACACCATCACCCATGACCTGCACAACCGGCGCGCCATCCAGCATATCAAACTGGCCATTGGTCATCTGGTAGGTCGTGCCCAAGGGGTTGCCCCAGGCATCCTGCCACAAGGGCCCTGCTGCATCGCTGATGATGATCGTCGCACCGCCGAGTCCCGGCTCGTTCGGATCATCCGGCGCATTGTTGATCGGAAAACGGTCAATAAATGCATAGACCGAAATCTGTGCCGTCGGCAGCGGCATTGCGTTCACGAACACAACGACTTCGGTCTGATTTTCAGCAACCTGTGCGCCGCCGTTGGAGTAGGTAGCATTCGGCAAAACTGAGACGTAATACCGCCCGGCCGGGTCGACATCAACCGCCACCCCGCTGGTCGCTCCTTCCCCCTTAGCCGGCTGGCCGCTCTGCATCGCCGCAATCGGTGCATAACTGTTATGCACCTGAAAACCCAAAGCGTTTGTAACCGGTTGCTGTGGGACGACCTTAAAGGTATTGTCCACCTCGACCAGCCATCTGAATTGATCACTAATATCATTTTTAGTACTGCCATCAACGACCCGCAGGTTAAACGCATCTGCCTGCGGTGTCGCGAAGACCAACAGCAGCACCAGCGTGGCGAAGAAAGAAACCAGGGGTGCCCAGGTCCTTCTGACTGCGCGCCGATCATCGTTACCCAACTTTTGAAACATCATAAAGCTTCCTCCTTCTGCTGAGTTACTTGTGCGAGGCATCATTTTTCTCGCTCCCGTGAAGATCAGTTATTTAATAGACTGATTTTACTCGTCGTTCCGATGTTGACAATTTCGGTCATCTTAGTTCATACAAGCCTGTACAGCGAGATACGTGCCACTTTCTCTACATCTGTCGATTATTGTGTTTTACCAGCAACATATGAAAGAAATCCACGCGCAGTCAGCCCTTCCCAGCCCTGCAAAAAAAGGACAAGGTTCTCAGCAGGAGCAACTTTTCTTGCACAATTTACTGACAATGAGATTGGCCAAATCCATCTACTTGACGAGCCATTTCAAAATACACCTAAAAAGTGTCAAATGTTGAGCACACGTGAAATCTATCTGCTAAAATAGTATCCGTTCAGACATATAATCTGCTGATGGTTGTAAGCTATTCAGCACACCCGACAAGGAGTGATTCAATGCGTATATCCACCTCAAACGGTCTCATCTTCTGCGCAATTTTTGTTTCGTTGCTGCTCACTGGTTGTGCCGGGCATGATATGCATGCCATGCACAAACAGATGCTCCAGACCCCGACAGCGACCACCGGATCGATCCGAATGTTTCATACCCCGGACGTCACGCTGATTAATCAGGAGCGCATGCCGGTCAAGCTGACAGAGGTCCTGAGTGATGAACGACCGGTGCTGCTGCAGTTCGTTTACGCAACCTGCACAACCATCTGCCCGGTCCTTTCGGCAGGATTTTCCAGCCTGCAAGAGAAGTTGAGTGAAGAAGCAGTTGAGACACGATTCATCTCCATCACCATCGATCCGGAACATGACAATCCGGAGATCCTGAAACGTTATCTGGCCAAATATGATGCCCAGCCAGGCTGGGATTTTTTAACCGGGAGCAAAAAGGATATTGATCAGGTCATGCGTGCGTTTGATTCTTACGTCTCGAACAAAATGTCCCACAAACCGCTGACCTTCATTAAAGTTCCCGGCGAGTCGAAATGGCTCAGACTCAACGGGCTGATGGGTACTCAGGAGCTATACAACGAATTCCGCCGCATCCATCCGAAATAACGGGAGCAGAGCCATGAACCTGAACGATCTGCTGCAGCGACTCCAGCTCGTCCTGTTATACAGTCTGTTGCTGGTCTGTGCCTTGACCGGTACCGCCATTGCAAACGCCGCGACTTCGCCGACGATCGGCGGAATGCTGCCGGAAGAAGCACTTTCGGCCGGGGAAAGGATGTATCGAGAGGGAATCCTGCCCTCAGGAAAACCGATGCTGGCGTTTGTTCAGGGGGATATCCCGGTTAAAGGGAGCATGTTCAGCTGTGAAAGCTGCCATCTGCGCAGCGGTTTGGGTTCTGCCGAAGGCACCAGAATTGTTTTTCCGGTCAATGCGGCCAAGCTCTACATTCCGCTCCGGCATGGTGCCGATATTCCGATTACGCCGACCCGAGACAACCTTTCCGCGGCGTTTAAGCCCGGTGAGATTCGCCCCGCATATTCAGATGAATCTCTGGCTCAGGCCATCTGGAGCGGGCAGAGTCCAACCGGCGAGATGCTGGATGAGACCATGCCTCGCTACATGTTGGACGAAGCTGAGATGGCGATCATGGTCTACTACCTGAAACATCTCTCCGCAACATTTTCGCCCGGAGTGACAGACAGCGAAATACATCTGGCGACAGTCATCACAGAAGGGGTGCCGGAAGCAAAACGGGAGGCGGTGCTCAAAACCCTGACTGCCTACCTCAAGGTGAAGAACTCGCAAAACCGGCCGCAAACAAAACGGGCCAAACGCGGCCCCTGGTATCGGCAGCAGAGATTCACTTCTTATCGCCACTTGATCCTTTCGGTCTGGGAGCTGACAGGTCCTGCCGAGACCTGGCAGCAACAACTGGAGGATTTTTATGCCGCAGATCCGGTTTTTGCCCTGATCGGCGGACTCTCCTCGGGCAAGTGGGAACCGATTCACAACTTCTGTGAAGCCAACAGGCTGCCGAATATTTTTCCCCTGACGGAGCAACCGGTGGTTAACGATCAGGACTGGTATACGCTCTATTTTTCCAAAGGCCCCTTTCAGGAAGGTGAAGCAGCGGCAAAATTTCTGCGTGGAACCGGAATCAAATCCACAGCGGAAAAAGTTGTGCAACTCTATCAAGACAACCCGGCAAGCAAGCGACTCGCCGCCGGATTTTCCGAAACATGGAAGAACCTGGGGCAACCGGAACCGATCAATCTGTTGATCAACGCTGATGTACCGCTGGACAAAGCCTACCTGCAAACCTTGACAGATCGGTACCCCGGCGCAAGCTATCTGGTCTGGCTCGACGCCTCGAATTTCGGATTTATCAACCAGCTGGCCGCAGCGGAGCAAACCGGCAAGCTGATCGCCTCGGTGCCGTTGCTGGGGGAACAAGTTTACCGACTAGCAGAATCGGCTCGCAGCAAAGCGTACTTCACCCACCCTGAACGCCTTTCGGAAAATCGGAAATTGCGGGAAACGGTGGTGAAAAAATGGCTGCAAGTCCACAAGGTGCCGATCATTGACATGGACATTCAAAGCAAAGTCTATTTCATCGGCTGGATGCTTTCGGGAGGGCTGAAAATGCTCAGCAATGAATATTATCAGGACTATTTTCTCGACTCTCTCGACATGATGAACGACGAGTATTTTTCAATTACCAACTATCCGCGGGTCAGCTTCGGTCAGGGGCAGAGGTATGCCGTCAAAGGCTGCTATATCGTCCAATTGGACCAAAGTATCCCGCCTAAACTTGTACCGAAGAGCAACTGGGTTATTCAATGATGGTGCCGCCCTCAACAGCGGATTGCGACCTAATCACCGGTGAACTCTGAACGTACGGTGGAACTGGTGAAGTACTCCCCCCCGGCAACGCAACGAATCGCATTGATGATATCGGTACTGGGTGCCGCCTTAAGAACATAGCCCATCGCCCCGGCGCTGAAGGCCTGATGGATGTAGGCCTCTTTTTCGTACATCGAGTGGATCACTATTCTGGTCTCCGGAACCGCCCTGCGTATCGATTCAACGACCGCAAAACCGTTCATCTTCGGCATGGCGATATCCATAACCAAGACATCAGGACACAGCTGCCGGGTCATGGTAAATGCCTCAACAGCATCGACTGCGCTGCCAAGAACCTCGATATCGCCCAGACCGTTCAGCAACGTCCCAAGGCCGTCACGGACGCTCTGATAGTGATCGGCGACAACAACTGTAATGGTATTTGTCATGCTTCGCCCTTCAGGAATGCAGAATACTGACCTCGATCCCCGTCCCCTCCCCAATGGTGCTGCTGAATGAGAACTCCCCCCCCAGATCCTCGATTCTTTCCCTCATCCCCAACAAACCAATCCCCCGGCTGCTTTTTTCATCATTCCATGTCTGAGGATAGACAAAGCCGATCCCGTTATCCCGGATCGCCAGACTGACGTGCGACGGCGTTCCGGCCAGACAGATATTTACCCTGCTGGCCTCGGAATGTTGGATGATATTGTCCATCGCCTCCTGAAAAATCCGATAGAGGGCAATTTCGATCTCGCCGGGGAGCCGGTCATCCATATCGCAAATGTCGAAATCGACACTGAAACGCCCCCCTTTATTCTGGATATCGTTGACGGCCCACTCAAGGGTCGAGACAAGCCCAAGCTCCTCAAGTTGCGGAGGACTCAAACGGGCGGAAATATTTCTGACCATGGTTCCCAATTGGGCAACGGTATTCACCAGATTTTCGCATTGTTGCTGCTGCTCCGGTTGCCGGTCAATAAAAGCGGGCAGCAAACTCCCCAGAGAGAACTGCAGGCTGGCAAGCGATTGACCAAACTGAGAATGCAGGTCTCTGGCAACCGCCCGTTTCCCCCTGTCAGCCGAAAGGATCAGCTGTCGAGAAAGAAACCGGATCTCTTTCTCTGAGGCAACTTTCTCCCGGGCATAGAGTTTCATCGGGCGATAAACGAAATAATAGAAGGCGGGGACAATGACCACCACCATGGAAAACGCATCGAAAAAAACCAACCCTGTCGGCGACACCGATGCTGCCAGCTGCTGGGAGACAAAGTTCTCAAACAGCTCTGCAAGGCTGATGCTGAGAACCAAAAAAAAGGCACAGTAGAGTGGCGAGGGTGGACGAGATCGCGGCGATTTCACCTTGGCCTTTCGGGCCGCGGCGGAGCTGCTTTGAGCAGTGTTACTTCTACCTGCGGCGGTCTCAATACTCATCCGGCCACCTTCGTTTCAGGGTGAATCGATTTTTTCTTCTGTCGTGACGGCAGAAGTCAGACCTTGAATGTTGCAAAGAATTTGCCAAGCAGCCCACAGATCTCCCAATCAGCTGTTTTTATTTGTTTTTATCTAGATTGGACAAAGCAGAGCAAGGGGGGATGGGTGCAAAGATTCAACCGGTTTGGTTACTATTGAGACAAAATCAATGTTGCTCTCTCTTTTTCAGGCGCTTATTGAGGGTCTGCCGGCCGATGCCGAGCAGGGTGCTGGCGACACTCTGATTCCCTTTCGACTGGCGCATCGCCTCATCAATCAGATAGTCACCAATCTCGGAAAAGGTCGGAAAATGCCCGAAAATTGCCGTGAGTGGTTCTTCGTCTGTAACCAGATTTTGTTCACGAACCGCCGGGGCAGGACAGATCTCACCGATCACAGCAGAAAAACTCTCCATGGAAAGAACTCCGGAGCTATGCCGAATCACGGCATCGGAAATCAAGGCCTCCAGCTCACGAATGTTGCCCGGGAAGTGATAAACCGCCAGCAACACCTGCAGCTCGGGCGGCGGGGTCGGTTTCTTCTTGCCGACCCGCTTAGCCGCGCAGTCCAGAAAATGCTCAAGCAGCAGCGGTATGTCATCGATGCGTTCGCGCAACGAAGGCACATGAATCTGGTGGGCAAAAAGCCGATAATAGAGATCGTTACGAAACGTCCCCGCAGCGATCGCTTTCTGCAGATCGCGGTTGGTCGCCATAACGATGCGTGCATCACTCTTCTGCACCAGATCGGAACCGACCGGGTAGTATTCCTGCTCCTGCAGCAATCGTAGCAGCTTGATCTGCGAAGCTTCGTTGATATCACCGATCTCATCAAGAAACAGGGTGCCGCCGGCAGCTTTAGAGATCAAGCCGTCTCGACTGATCTCGGCACCGGTGAAAGCGCCCTTTTTGTGGCCGAAGAGGGTGTCGGTGAACATGTTGTCGTCAAGGCCGGCAACGTTAAGGGCAACGAATTCCCCCTGACAACCGCTCAACTGGTGGATAGCGCGAGCAAACAACTCTTTGCCGACCCCGGTTTCACCACAGATCATGATCGGTTCACGGGTCGGGGAGACCACCTCAACATATTGGAACAGCGCGCGCATTTTTTTATTGCCGGTGACGATCGGAGCAAAAACAGCCGGATGATCCAGTCGATCGTCCAGCATGTAGCGCTTCAGCGAAGAGAGTTCCTTAGCCATACTGCGCATCGCGAGCGCCTTGCGGACACTGGCAACCAGGCGACTGGCATCGACCGGTTTGACCAGATAGTCGAAAGCGCCCAACTTCATCGCCGCGACCACCGTATCGATCTCATCATTAGCGGTCACCAGAATGATCGGGATGTCCGGATATTCCTGGACGATCTTCGGCAACAGTTCAAGGCCCGACAGCTTCGGCATCCGCAGATCGAGAAGGATGACCGCAATCGGCTCGTGCGTCAGCAGCTCCATCACTTCGGTGCTGTCAGAAAGGGTAACAACCTCCTGCAGGCCGTTGGTCCGCAGGGTCAGCATGTTGGTTTTCAGAATCTGCGGTTCATCATCCACCAGCAGGATTTTTCTCTGTCCGTTCGTCAGCAGGCTCACGCAAGCAACTCCTTGAATCATTTAAGGGGTGGTAACAGGAAGTGTAACAGTAAATGTGGTCCCTTTATTCAGCTGGCTGAAAAATACAATCTGCCCGCCGTGGCTCTTGACGATCGTCTGACTGATCGACAGCCCCAGCCCGGTCCCGCCGGAATCAAGCCTGGTGCTGAAAAACGGCTCGAGAACCTTATCCTTCAACTCTTCCGGCATCCCCCGCCCCTGATCACGCACACTGATTTTGACCAGCCGATACTGCGGATCATAGCCGGTCTCCAGCCAGATAGCACAATTTTTATCCGGCAGCGACTGGCTGGCATTCATCAGCAGATTGATAATCACCTGCCCGAGCTGCTGACTGCTGCCGTTAATCGGCGGCAGATTGTCCGCCAGGTCGATATAAAAATTATCGGTGTGCCTGGCCAGTTCCTGGCGAAGGATCGATACCGCCGAAGATGCAACCTCGTTGATGTCCACCGCGGTCAACGTCTGGGGCGAATCCTGGCGAACAAAGCGCTTGAGATCATTGACAATTGCGTTGATCCGCCGGGAGCCGTCGGTAATCCCCTGAAACAGATCGGGAGTATGATTTTCCAGCTCGGAAAAAGGCATGCCGCCGAGGACAAACTCACCATGTTCACGATAATACTGACGCAGAATAATCTGCGCATCCTTCCAGATTTTAGCCAGTAGTTGGGCGTTCGACAGTACATAATTATTTGGATTGTTGATCTCGTGAGTCACCCCGGAAACCATCAAACCAAGTGAGGTCATCTTGTTGGCATGGATCAGTTTTGACTGGATTTTGCGGGCTTCATTTTCGAGTCGGACCCGTTCACTGATATCACGGATGGTACAGTAGATCACCGGTTCACCCTGCAGGGTTATCATCTTGCCATGGATCGAAACGACGATCTGCTGCCCGTCCCTTCTGTGGTTGACCAGCTGGTCGACTTTAGAACTGCAAGAGGCATCGATCCCGCTGAGCAAAGCTGAAAATCGATTTCTGTCGTCATCAGCACAAAAAGCCTTGATCCCCTGATCCTGCAATTCGCGCTTACTGAAACCGTAGAGACTTTCGGTCGTGGAATTCACATCCAGAATTTTACCGCTGCCCGGCTCAAAAAAGAGTATGGCATCTTCAGTCTGGTTGAAAATCTCGCGGAAGATTGCATCGGTTGCCAGCAAAGCATCCTCGGTCGCCTTCCCTTTGGAGATATCGCTCAGCAGCAGCAGAAATTCGTCCGGACCCTCCAGATCAACTTTGCTGATCGACACATCCAGAGTCAAAACAGCGCCATCGTGACGACTTGCGGTCAGAGCACAAAACCGCAGCGGTCTGGTCTCGACATCATCGATCAACTGCTGCATGACCGCGGTAAAATCGATCTGCCGGTGGTCAAGCAACAGTGACGCCGATTTACCCAGTATCTCTTCACTGCGAAAGCCGAAAATTGTCTGTGCCGCCAGATTGAAGGACAAAATCGTGCCCTGGAAATCGATCTTGACAATCGCTTCGGTTGCCTGATCGTAGATAGCATTGGTTCGGGCCTTTTCAGACTGCGCCAGGCGACAAAGCGGGCGCACAACCAGAATCAGCAGCAGCGGCGCAATCAGGATGACCGACACCAGAGCATCGAGTAATTGAACGTGGATCGCCGAGAGATCCAGATTCAATTGATGAAAAAAAATCTCCTGCAGCATGTCGGCAAGAAAGGTCATGAACAGCAGCAGGACATATAGTGTGTTCGGCGCGTTGAGAAACCCGGCTAACGGCTCGAGGCGATAGTGAAGTTCAAGCCGGTAGAGCAGCCGCCAGAAAAGCGGTGCGCTGATCGCGGCGGTCAGGGCACCATCAATCAGGCTCTCGAACGGCGCCGGCAGATACTGCATAAGCTCGGGCAGGACCAGCATGATCAGCAACTGAATGAGGTAGAGCCCGGCGAGAACCTTGACGTAGAGAGAAAAAGCGACTGTCATATAGCCGCCGTCATCTTTTATCTTTTCTCGAAACGCAGGATTGAAAACAAAAAACCACAGCGGCAGGGCGATAATTAAAACCAGGGTTGAGGTATCGAGGAATGCGCGCTGGATAACAGATATTCTGGCGAAGTGATCAGCATAAAGCTCCATGACCGTCACTTCAGCGGCAAAGACGGCCATCATCATCAGAAAAAAGACCCCGAACAGGGTCGAAAACTGGGTTTTTCCAACCTCCGGATTTTGCATCAAGCAGAAAACTCCATTTATTTATTCTCCTGCTGAATTTATCCAGCATATTTTACTGACGGATAGCGAAGAATCGTGCAGGATGTCTTCAAACTGCCGACGCTGCCCCCAAAAGGATCGACGAATGGCAATCTTCACCAGAAAACGTCTGCCGATAACCTGGGCGTTGCGAGCTTTTTTCTTTCTGCTGGCAACAGTTTTACTGCTGTGTGCCGGGCTGATCTTCATCCCCTGGCACAATTCTACCCTAAATCGTCTGGAAAAAGAGAATCTGCAGCATGAAAGTTGGGAGATCCGCCAGACCGTCTCTACCCTTCTTGATCACCGTTCCGAAGCTTTAAACGACTACACACAGCTGCCGCAAATACGTAACGCGCTGGATCGCACTCAGACATCGCTGCAAAACCTGAAAAGTGTCATGGAGAACCTGTCTTTACTCGGCTCGAACTGCCAGTTGGTCCTGATTGATCTTCAGGGGCAAATCATCCATGCGACCCACAGGGAACCTCTCTTTCAGTACCAGGATTTCGCCTGGTTTCAGGCTTTCAGCAGCGGAAAGAGCGGCCGTTACCGGGGGATCAGCCGCTTCGGTGAAGAATCTTTCTGGCAATTTGCGGTCCCGGTGGTTGCGGAGGGCGTCGTCCGGGGTATTTTGATTGCCGAATTACCGATCGAAGAACTGCTGAGAGAGGCACAACTGTTCAACGGCCTGGAAGACGGTCAGCTTGAGGTGCTCTACGACGACCAGCTTGTCGCGACTTTCGGCCAGAGCAACTCGACCTCAACCGTCATGTATCATCTTGCCGCATCCGAAATTTCACTCCGCTTGCGCTCCGATCGGTTCAATCTGGAAGATTCCCTGCAACCCTTGTTGCTGAAATTTGCCATCGCCTTGCTGGGATTGACCTTTCTGCTGCTACTGGTGGCGCATCGCTTCAACCGAAGCCTGATTGCACAACCGATCGAGCAGCTGAGGAACCTGTCAAAACGCCTCGCCGCAGGTGAAAAAAGCACCGCCACAACCGTCGCTCACCCGCTTCTTGAAATTGCCCTGCTGGCTGAAGATTTCAATGCGATGGCCGAACAGATTGAGCAACGCGAACAAGCACTGATCGAGGCGCGTGATTCTCTTGAATTGCGCGTTACAGAAAGAACCAAAAAACTGCAGAAGAGCGAGGCGGCCCTCCAGATGGCCAACGAAAACCTGGAAGAACTGGTTGCGCGCCGCACGCAAAAAATACAGCAGATGCAAAAGCAGTTTGCCATGCAGGAGAAGATGGCCTCGATCGGCCAATTAGCCGCTGGAATCGCCCATGAAATCAATAATCCGCTCAATTTTGTCTATACCAACTTCGATACTCTGGAAAAAAATACCGCCGATTTTCGCCAACTGCTGAAAACCTATCGGGAGCTGCTCACACAATTGGAACAAACCGGGGCCGAACAGCAACAGACTCAACAGATCCGGCAACAGGAGGCAGAGCTTAATCTGGATTTTATTTTGCAAGATATCGAACAGCTGTTTCGAGAATCGCGGACCGGGTTCGAACGGATCAACTGGATTGTGCAAAGCATGCGAAACTTCTCGCGCATTGATCAAGCCGGCGATATGGCCCGCTATGATCTGAATAAAGGGATTGCCGACACCTTGATCATTGCGCGCAATGAATACCGGGATCGAGCGGAAATCGTTACCGAACTCGGCGAACTGCCGCCGCTGCTCTGTATTCCCCAACAGATCAACCAGGTATTTCTGGCCCTGATTATCAATGCATCCCAGGCCATTACCAGTCAACAACGCCAGCTGCCGGGCCGGATCGTCATCAAAAGCTGGTACGCTGAAGAGAATATTTATATTCAAGTCAGTGATGATGGACCGGGAATCACGCCGCAACTTCACAGCCGGATTTTTGAGCCATTTTTCACCACCAAAGAAGCCGGCAAAGGGACCGGACTCGGGCTCAGCATCTCCTACGACATTGTTGTCCACAAGCACGGTGGCGATCTGTCAGTCGAGAGTAACGCCACAGGCGGCGCGTCCTTTTGTGTCCGGTTGCCCCTCCGCTAATCTGCAACGCTCCCCCCCCCCATCTAAATCGAAACGGGACAAAAATCTAAATTCCTGACCATTTCGGTAGCAATTCCAGAAAACTCCGGTTATAGTCAGTAATGTCCGGTTAGATATTTGCAGTCAGAACAAACTACCAAATGACCGCATAAATCCCCCCTAGCCCCCCTTTTTCAAAGGGGAGAATTGAGCACAATGTACTTACCTCCCCCTTTCGCAAAGGGGGATTGAGGGGGATTTGATCATTTCAACCCTCAGCAAGAACCATAAACGGACACCACTGGGCTATCGTTATCTGTCACCGGCCAAGCAACGATTACGGAGAGACGCAAGATGAAAGAAGATATTGCGGTTCTGTTTGTCGATGATGAAAAGCCGATTCTGAGCGCCCTGAAGCGCAACCTGGTCAAAGAACCCTACCAGAAGCTGTTTGCCGATAGTGCCGCTGAAGCGCTGAAGATCATTGATAAGCAACCGATCCAGGTAATCGTCTGCGACATGAAAATGCCGCACATGAATGGCTTGGAGCTGTTGCAAAAAGTTCGCCGCAAATCACCGCAAACGGTCCGCCTGGTGTTAAGCGGCTATACCGATGTCGAACAGCTCATCGGCTGTATCAACAATGGTGAAATCTTCCGCTACCTGACCAAATCGTTTGACCTGGAAAACTTCAAACAAACCATCGATGACGCCATTGAACATTATCACCAGGGGAAAGCCCGACAAGCAGAGGTCAAACAGTTGCAGCATCGCTATCAAGCGATTGAAGAAACCCTTAAAAAACATCAGCTGGCGACAGATGAACTGCTCCGCCTCTCTTCGCTCGACATCTTGACCAGCATCCCCAACCGGCAAAGTTTTGAAGAAACGGTTGACCGCGAATGGCATCAGGCACGTCGCAATAGAAATCCGCTGTCGATGCTTTTGATCAATATCGATGCCTTACATGAATACACTGGAAGTAATGGCCAGATCGCGGTTGAAACCTGCTTGCAAAAAGTGGCCTGGGCGCTACGAAAAATCATTCGCCGACCGGATGATCAAATTGCCCGTTTTGACGATGAAAAGTTTGCCGTGCTGTTGCCGGGAACCGACAATAAAGGTTCAGTGAAAGTCGTGGAAAGAATTCTCAAAAGAATCAAATCTCTTGAGATTGAAAATCCATTATCACCGGCGGCAAAGCACATGACGGTCAGTATCGGCATGGTTTGCAAAAAGCCGGCACTCGAAGACCTGCCGATCACCGATTTTCTGACCACCGCCAACATGGCTCTTTATGCTGCGCAGAAAAGCGGCCACAACCGCTGGATCGACATGAGTGAACAACTGGAATTACGTCAGCAGTGAAGAATATCGATAACTGAACGCCTTCTTACCGGGCTCGATTGGAATAGGTCAAAAAAGCCAGATATTGAACAAGCAAAGCACCGCCGGCGCAAAGACCAAATACTGCTAGAAAAATACCCATGACGTTCTCCTTTTCATTTACACCTGTAAACAGATCACTCGCCTTCAGTATAAAGCAAACAATGTTCCAAAAGCAAAACGACCAGTTTTATCGCATTTCAAACTTGACTGAACTGGTAAGGCTGTCAAAAGGCTGGACATGCCCGCGTAAAGGCAATTTACTGACACTATTACAGCATCTTATCAGAAATTTAATGAAAGGACAGGATTCGAGTTTCCGGTTTTCATCAGCTAAAATCAAGTTTCTGGAAACGGCTGCACAAGGGTCCGTATGGCGGCACCTCGGCTACCCGCAGATGCTCCTGAAATTCCCGCCGGGTGATTTCTCGAGCTCCCAGACTGAGCAGGTGGTCGTTGGTCTGTTGACAATCGAGCAGTTCGAACCCTGCCATTTCCAGTCGGCGCAACAGATGAACCAACGCTACCTTTGAGGCATTGTCGCAGCGGCTGAACATCGACTCGCCGAAGAAACAGCGCCCCAGACAGACACCGTAAATCCCGCCGACCAATTCCTCCCCGTCCCAGCATTCCACCGAATGGGCAAAACCGAGCTGATGCAGGCGGATAAAGGCCTGCTGCATCTCCGGGGTAATCCAGGTACCGCTGCCGTCCAGGTTTTTCCGCAAGCGCCGGCACCAGTAGATCACCCCGGCAAAGTTTTCATCAAAGCTGACACGAAAGGGTTGCTTACGCATGAAGCGCTTTAAGGAGCGGGAAATATGCAGCTCAGAGGGGAACAGGACACAGCGGGGATCGGGGGACCACCAGAGGATCGGCTCGGTCGGATTATACCAGGGGAAAATCCCCAGACTGTACGCCAGCAACAACCGTTCAGGAGAAAGATCGCCGCCGACAGCCAGCAGCCCGTAATCTTCAGCCTGCTCGGTCGGCGGGAACCAGAGGTTTTCATCCAGTTGACAGCAGGGCATCTGCGGCAATCAGCTGAACTTGAAGGTGAGTTTTCCGGCTTTGCAGCCGACCTTGACCTGGCCACCCTTGCGCAGTTCACCGAAAAGGATCTTTTCCGCCAGCGGATCGCTTAACTCGCTCTGGATCAAGCGGCCCAGCGGTCGGGCGCCGAACAATGGATCGTAACCGCGGGCGGCCAGATCTTTACGGGCGGCCGCTGACAGCTGGATCCTCACCTCCCGCTCGGCCAGCTGCCCGGAGAGTTCAGCCAGGAACTTGTCAACCACCTTCAGCATGACTTTCGGATCAAGCGCGGCAAAGTGGAGGGTCGCGTCGAGCCGGTTGCGAAATTCAGGCGAGAAGGCCTTTTCTACGGCGTTTTTCGAAGTCGCGGCAGTGCGACTGCCGAAACCGATCGGCTGCAGATTCATCTCCCGGCCGCCGATATTGCTGGTCATAATCAGGATCACGTTGCGGAAATCGGCTTCCTTACCGTTGTTGTCGGTCAGGGTGCCGTGATCCATCACCTGCAACAGGATATTGAACAGGTCGGGGTGCGCCTTCTCGATCTCATCGAGCAGCAGTACCGACCAGGGATTCTTGCTGATCTCTTCGGTCAGCAGCCCGCCCTGATCGAAACCGACATAACCGGGCGGCGCACCGATCAGTCGTGCCACCGAGTGCTTCTCCATATACTCACTCATGTCGAAGCGCAGGAACTTGACCCCTAACTGGATCGCCAACTGGCGGGCGACTTCGGTCTTGCCGACGCCGGTCGGACCGGTGAACAATAATGAGCCGACCGGCTTGTCGGGATGCCCCAGACCGGCACGGGAACGATGGATCGACTTGACCAGGCTGCCGATGGCCGGATCCTGACCGAACACCACCCGCTTCAGGTCACGTTCCAGATAACGCAGTCGCTGACGGTCGCTGCCGCTGACGGTGCGGATCGGCACCCGCGCCATCCGCGCCACCACTCGTTCAATTTCATCCAGGCCGATCGGCCGCTTCAGCTGCCCGTCGAGCCGCTGCTGCGCCCCGGCTTCATCGATAATATCGATCGCCTTATCCGGCAGATGGCGCTGCGGCAAATGCTTGACCGCCAGTTGTACCGCCGACTCCAGTGCTTCCGGCGCGTAGCTGACTTGGTGGTGTTCTTCGTAGCGAGTGGCCAGCCCCTGCAGAATAGCCAACGCCTCATCGCTGCTCGGCTCGTGCAGGTCGATCTTCTGAAAACGGCGCGACAGGGCGCGGTCCTTGTCGAACAGATTGCGATATTCCTCATAGGTGGTCGAACCGATACAGCGCAGTTCCCCGGAACCCAAGGCCGGCTTGAGGATATTCGAAGCGTCGAGAGAGCCGCCGCTGGTCGCTCCGGCACCGACGATAGTGTGGATTTCATCGATAAACAGGATCGCCTTGTCCCGCTTCTGCAGTGCAGAAATCACCGCCTTGAGGCGCTCCTCGAAATCGCCTCGAAACTTGGTCCCGGCCAGCAGCGCGCCCATATCGAGGGTGAACAGTTCGTTATCTTTCAGCAGCTCGGGGACAGTCCCTTCGGCGATCCGCAACGCCAGCCCTTCTGCCATGGCGGTTTTACCGACCCCCGGTTCGCCGACAAAAATCGGATTATTCTTGCGCCGTCGACAAAGCACCAGAACGGTCCGCTCCAGTTCCTGCTCACGGCCGATCAAGGGATCGATCTTCCCCGCTTTGGCCCGGGCGATCAGATCGATGGTGAAAGATTCGAGTGGATCGGCGGGCTGCGGTTTCGGCTTGCTGCGCTCCCCCGGAGCCGGCTCTGCCGGACGCTCTTCCGGTTTTTCATCAGCAGGTTGACCGTGAGAGATATAATCGAGCAGATCGACCCGCTCGATTCCCTGACTCTGCAAAAAGAAGCAGGCGTGGGAGTTTTCCTCCTCCAGGATCGCCGCCAGCAGGTCACCGACGCCGACCTCGTTCTGGTTAGAGGCTTGCATGTGCAGCACGGTCCGTTGCAGCATCCGCTGCAGAGACAGGGTCTGCCGCGGCACCTCGTCATCCTCCAGCTCTTCGGGAAGGTGCTCCAGATGCAGATCGAAAAAGTTTTCCAGCAACTCCTTCAAACCATCGACATCACCGCCGCAGGTGTTGATAATCTGCTGCCCAGCGCCCTCAAACAGCAGAGCATAGAGGATATGCTCGGTGGTCAAATATTCATGCCGCCGTCGCTGCGCTTCGCGAACCGCCAAGGTAAAGGCTATCTGGACGTCCTGATTAAACATTTAAAACCACCGTTCCTTACAATTTTTCAAGAGCCCCCCGTCAGTGGAAAGCTTGATGTAAACCCGCAAGCAGTTCGTGCTGCAAACGACATACACCTGCGGGTATCTTAAGTATAGCCTGAATCCGCAGATCAAGCCTCCTCAACAATCGCCCGCAGCGGATACCCCTGCTTTCTTGCCATAATCCGCGTTTGATCCGCTTTGGTTTCAGCGATGGCATGCGGGTAGGTTCCGCAGTGGCCGACACCTTGAAAGTGGATCGTCAACATGATTTTTTCTGCTTCAGCAACCGACTTGTGAAAAACCGCCTGCAAGACAGTTATCACGAATTCCATCGTCGTATAATCATCGTTTTTAAGCAAAACCTTGTACAAGGAAGGAGTCTTCAGCTTTTCCTCGACTGAGGTCTGTTTTTTCAGTTTTATTCTGTCGCCCATCGGCCCCACCTCAAGCTGCACTGCAATCTATTTTCGATACTGGAATAGTAGCACATTCACATAAAGAGAGGCAAAAATGCCGCAACAAAATGCCCACAGCAAAATGCACAGCGCAGCCGGTCATCAATGTTCGGCCAGTCTCCTCGCTTGCCATCGTAACAGGATCGATTAAGCTGATGGTAGCTCGATCACAGGCGGAGGTGGACAGATGAACAGAGATGCGGCTGACCGGCTGATTCAGGCCATGCAACAGCCCGCCTTTTACGACCATCCGGTAGCGCGGGTCGAACGGATCGAGACCCACATCTCCTGGGTTTTTCTGGCTGGTGACTTTGCCTACAAGATCAAGAAACCGGTCAACTTCGGTTTTCTCGATTTTTCCAGCCTCGCCAAACGCCAGCACTTCTGTCAGGAAGAGCTGCGCCTCAATCGCCGCTTTGCCCCGCAACTCTACCTTGCCGTCAAAACCATCGGCGGAGATCCAGCCGCCCCGGCGCTGAATGCGCAACCGCCGCTGGAATATGCAGTAAAAATGCAACGTTTCCCTCAAGCAGCGCAACTCGATCGATTGCTGGCTGCCGGTCTTCTGCAGAGCAGACAGGTGGAAAGCTTCGCGACCTACATCGCCGAACGGCATCAAGCTGCGCCGATTGCCGAACGCTCCCGGGACTTCGGTTCCCCGCGAGCTGTCATCGAACCGACAGCGGTTAATTTTGCCCAGATCCGCCCGCTGCTGCCGACGGCAGAACTTCAGCAGTTGGAAAAACTGGAGCAATGGAGCCGGAAAACTGCACTCCAGTTAGAACCGTTGTTTCAACAGCGGAAAGCGGCAGGCTTCATCCGCGAATGCCACGGCGATGTCCATCTGGCCAACATGGCCTGGCTCGACGAGCAACCGCTGCTGTTCGACTGCATCGAGTTCAACGAGAACCTGCGTTGGATCGATGTCATCAGCGACATCGCTTTTCTGGTGATGGATCTGGATGATCGGGGTAAGGCGCAACTGGGCCGGCGTTTTCTGAATCGCTATCTGCAGGAGTCGGGGGATTATCAGGGGTTGCCGCTGCTGCGCTTTTACCAGGCCTACCGGGCGATGGTTCGCGCCAAAGTAACCTGTCTGCGGCTGGCCCAACCGGGGCTGAATGCTGCGGAACATGCTCAGGATCTGGCCCTTTATCACAGCTACCTGGCGCTGGCCGACCGCTACACGGCAACACCTGCCAAGGCACTGATCATCACCCACGGGCTTTCCGGCTCGGGCAAGAGCAGTTTTGCCCGAGAACTGGCCGATCACTGCGGCGCCATCCACCTGCAATCCGACCGTGAGCGCAAACGGCTGCACGGCCTTGCGGCAACCGCTGTCAGTCACTCCCCGCTTGATGGCGGCATCTACACCGACCGGGCCAACAGGGCGACCTATGAGCGACTGCGATCATTGGCCGAAATCGGACTTGCCGCCGATTATCCGGTGATCGTCGATGCGACCTTTTTACAAAAAAAGCAGCGAAACCTGCTGCGCCGACTTGCCGCTGAACAACAGGTTCCACTGCTGATTCTTGATTTTCCGGTCCCCGAAAAAGAACTGCAGCGACGCCTTCGGCAACGCGCCGCGACAGGAGATGATCCTTCCGAAGGGACTCTGCAGGTGCTCGTCCGGCAACTGACCCTGCAGCAGCCGCTGAGCCAAACGGAACAGCAGCAGACATTGATCGTCGCTCCCGCCAGTACGGCAACAGAACTCGCGACGCAGATCACCACCCGGATCAGCTGAAAAAATCAGCCGACCGGGCAATGCTCCGTTAGCGGACAGACCTTCAAGCAGCCGGTCGGACTATGCGGGCTTCATTTCAGCCGCTCGGTGTAAAGATCCGGATTATAGCCGATAATGAACTCGTCCTTGATCCGATAGGTCGGCGCCCGCAAATTACCGCTGGGGCCCATCACCTGTTGCAGGATTGCTGCTTTTTCGTTTGCTACCTGCTCGAAACGAAGAACCTTTTTGCCCCTTGCGGCAGTCACGGTCCTGGCCGTTTTCAGCAAGTCCCAAGCACCCTCCGCATCGATCCGCGTTTTGCGCGCATCGACAACCTCTTCTACCTTCACCTGTTCTTTCTCAAGAAACTCTTGAGCATTTTTACAGGAGGTTCAGCCTTTACGCAGGTACGCCCAATCGATTTTCATACGACTCTCCTCGGTCTGTGGGGTAGTTAACGGTCACAACGATAACATAACTTTTGCCCCGCAGGGCACAACCGGCGCTTGAAAGATCAGACGGCGACCGCCACTGCTTCGTTGAACGCAGCCTCCAGCGCCAGCCCGGCGTGCAGGGCGGTGGTATTGAAGAGCGGCAGGTCGGTATCCGCCGGGCCGATCAACAGTGGGATTTCGGTACAGCCGAGAATCACCCCCTCGGCCCCTTGAGCACGCAATTCATCGATAATCGCCAGATAGTCCCGCCGGGCATCAGCGGTAATTTTCCCCCGACAGAGTTCCTCAAAAATCACCCGGTGCACCAGTTCCCGCTCTTTCACATTGGGGATGACGACTTCTATGCCGAAGTTGTCGTACAGCCGCCGGCGGTAAAAATCCTCCTCCATGGTGTAACGGGCGCCAAGCAGACCGACCTTTTTCAGATCTTTCTGCCGGATCGAACGACCGGCTGCATCAGCAATATGCAGCAACGGAACGGTGATCTGCGCTTCGATGAGTGGCGCCACCTTGTGCATCAGATTGGTACAGATCAGCACCATATCAGCCCCGGCCTGCTCCAATCCGGCAGCAGCGGCGGCCAGTTGCTGACCGGCAGCCTGCCACTGTCCGCTCACCCGGTATTGTTCGATTTCGGCAAAATCGACGCTGTGCATAATGATCTTTGCCGAATGCAGTCCGCCGAGCCGCTCGCGGACCCCTTCGTTGATCAGCTGGTAATAGAGAATGGTCGATTCCCAGCTCATGCCACCTAACAAACCGATTGTTTTCACGGGTAACTCCTTTTCAAGCAACAGTCAGATTTTTTAGACTTAAACCTCAAACGAAATGACAGGCTGCTATAAAACCGCAAAATCTGTTTACAAAACAGATACAGTTTAATAAAATTCAAACCATAACAGAACTCATGAAGGAGACAGTGATGCGAGATGAAGGGTTCCGCTATCAGGCAGTGGAAAAGCATATTATGACGCTGGTTAACAGCGAAGCGCTCAAGGCGGGAGAAAAGCTACCGTCGCTGCGCAACTTGAGCCGCCAGTTAAGCGTCAGTATCTCGACGATCAGTCAAGCCTATCTGGAGCTGGAAAAGCGCGGGATCATAGAATCGCGCGAGCGCTCCGGATTCTTCCTGAGTGCCGGTGCCATGCGTCTGCCGGCGCCGGCCAGTCGACCGAGACCGGCGCTGATTCCGACCATCAGCAAACGCAGTGAACTGATCCAGAAGGTTCTGGAAGCATTGGGCAATCGCAATCTGCTGCCGTTCGGCGTGGTCTGCCCGGCCGAAGAGCTGCTGCCGGCAAAAACCCTGGCGCGGATTACCGCCGCGACCCTGCGCAGCAACCCGGCACAAATGATGGATTACGCCCCGGTCAACGGCAATCTGGAACTGCGCCGGCAGATCGCCCTGCGCGCACTGGATGCGGGGATCGGTGTCGATCCGGATGAGATTCTGATCACCTCGGGCGCCATGGAGGGGGTGTCGATCGCCCTGCGTGCCCTGACCCGGCCGGGCGACCACGTACTGATCCAGTCGCCGAGCTATTTCTGTTTTTTGCAACTGCTGGAAAACTGCGGTCTGCGCGCGATAGAAATCCCCTCCTCGACCAGCGGCATCGATCCACAGGATGTAAAAAACGCGATCGACCAGTTCGATATCCGCGCGGCGATTCTGGTGCCGAATTTCAATAATCCCGACGGCAGTTTGACCAGCGATGCCGCCAAGCAGGGGGTCGTAGCCCTGCTGGAAGAGCGGAACATCCCGCTGGTTGAGGATGATGTCTACGGCGACCTCTATTTCGGCGAGCATCGCCCGACCACCTGCAAAAGCTTTGACCGCCGCGGAGAGGTGCTGTTCTGCTCCTCATTTTCAAAAACCATCGCCCCCGGCTACCGGGTCGGCTGGATGATTCCCGGACGCCATTACAGCAAAGCCCTCGACATCAAAACCACCACCAACATCTGCACCGCATCACCCAATCAACTGGCGATCGCCAGCTTTTTACGTGAAGGCTACTACGAACGCCACCTGCGACGCTTACGCAACGCAGTCAAAAATGAGATGGAAGCGCTGCTGCGGAGTCTGCACCGCCATTTTCCGCAAGACACCCGAGCCGGATTTCCCGAAGGCGGGGCGGCAGTCTGGGTGGAACTGCCTCGACAGATCGATGCGGTCGACTATTTTTATCAAGCACGTGCACTGGGGATCGGCCTGGCGCCGGGAACCATCTTTTCCACCCAGGACAAGTACAACAACTTTATCCGCCTCAGCTGTAACGGCATCTGGAATCGGGAGATGGAACAGGGGATGGAAAAACTCGGCAGTTTGGCAAAGCAGATGGCTGAGAAACAACCCCGTGCCGTTGGCTGATGACTTAACTTTGGCCCGCAAAGAAAGCGATAACCGAAAATGAAATTGCTGATGATCTACTATGACCGGTTTGCCTACACTCCGGCAGATAAAACCCTGGAAAACGAACCGGACTGTCACGACGGTGAGCAGCTCGAAGCAGCGCTGATCGGGTTGATTCACGCCGAGTCCGCCGACGAAGAGGACCCGTCGCGGATCGAGAAAAAACTACTCAAGAACCTTAAATAGGGGGGCATTAAATAGGGGGGCACGCAAAAAAGACACCCAACGGATCGTCCTGCACCCCTTCTCGCACCTGGCGGAAACCAAGGCTTCGGCCGAGTTTACCCGCGAGTTACTGGCCCGGGTGCAGCAGCGCCTGGCGACTGCCGGCTACCAATCCCGACAGACGCCTTTCGGTTATTTCCACGATCTCGATCTGCAGGCGCCGGGACGCTCGACAGCACGGATTTTTGCTTCGTTTTAAAGCGCATTCGGAATCCATTGTGGAGAAACGACCTATCCCCGAAAAAATCCGTACTGGCTGATTGTAGAAAATTGAAAAGATAAGAATCCCCCTGATCAATGTGAAGTCTGTCCGATGAATTCAAAGGGTGTCTCATAGGAATGCCCCAGCCCATAAAAATAGGCTGGGGCATCAATTGCTTTGTACATGGCGATTATGGGTTGCTAACAACAGTCTGCCCACTGTTCAAATTGACTTATTCGTAAAAATCTTCTCAAAAAACCATCTCAAGTCAAGGCTGCCAGCGACTGCTTCAAGTGAGTAATTATCGAGAGCACTGAGAAGATGTTTGTCTCGCACAAATCGTGGTAGACCTGAAATACATTGGATATGCCCAAAAAATTGATGACTTGGCACAAAGAATAAATTTGGCAATGTCCGTTCGGAAAAGCTGCCGGTTCCAGAGGATAATAAATCCTTCTCCCAATAACCCATTTTTTTGCCCCACAGGGCCGCTTCAAAGTCTGATTTATTATATCGAACAGTGAGCCTAAATTCTTCGTTTGCACGCAGAGGCTTTATTGCTCTGCACCTTGAGACCTCTGGTCCAACTAAGTGAACAAATCCTAGATTATCTGCCGAAACCTTTGTTCCATTTTCGGAGGTCAATATCGTACCCATTGAGCCTGGGTGATGCAGCCTGCCGAAAAATAACATAGTCCCCTGCGACCCGAGCATGACTTTTTGGATGTACTGTTCTAACGTTGGGTCAGAAAACTTTCGATGTATCGTAAGTGGAGTACAAATTGCTAGTCGATCGGCAGGAAAATCTTTGACATTATATGTGCAGATCATGTCAGAACCCGATGCTATTGCTGCTCCGAGAATCAAGTCATCATCAGGATCTCTTGCTAAGATCCCCGCTGGCGGCATGCAATCAGGAACACATTCTGAGCGAAGCTGAGCTAAATAAGACAGTACGCATTCAGTTGCCAATCGTTCGATCTTTGCGGTTGGTGCATCGCGTGCTATAAGGTGGCTGCACTCTTGTAGAACACGCGGCGAGTGCAAAAAGGTAACAGGATCACCAAGAGAACCAAGGATTCCTGCAGGGCCGCGATGATTGAACGTCCCGGTCAAAACTACATTCGTGTCTAGAAAAGTTCGCATCAGGATCTTTGATGATAATGCAGGCACAAAATTGTGAACAAATTATTCGCGATTGCGAAAGGCCTCAATTGCATTGATAAATCCTTCAAAAATTTCACCATCAACAATCAACATATCGACATCAAGCTGTCCTTTATTATTTCCAAGAGCAGAATCGTTGATAGTCATCTCAAGGCGACCACCTGCATCTACTCGACCAGCTTTTTGATTATCAAATCCAGCACCAATTGAATTTGAAGACCCCCTAACCCTATAGAGTAAAGCTCCCAGCGGAGCCGACTGATTAAGAGTGTATACCCGCGAGTTACCATTATAGTGGCCACGCCAATCCACAAAACCGTATGTATTTGGCGAAACAGACCACTCCCCAGCCGAATTGATAAAAACGATATCACCTTCTTGAACTTGAACTCCTGTATTTGCCCACCCCTCATTGGCATAAACGGTGAATTGGGTGCGCTTTGAATCTTTGGAAAAGCTATTGAAATATTTGGCGTATTCTCCAATTTTTTTAATTTGTTCATCGGACATTTCTCTTTTCATATCGTCCAGTATTCCTTTGGCAGCCGACAATGCGTTTGGCTGTTGCTTGTAGTATTCTCTTAACACCTTGCTTTTATTGGAAAAATTATCGAATTTCCTGGCAAGCTCCCCTCCAATGTTCTCTATCGACGAGTAATCGTGCGCTCCCTGCAGGAAACTAGCGATTTTCATGGTCGAACCAAGAATTTCTGGTAGTAACTCAACCGTAGCTTTGTGATAATCATAAAGCTTTAGTGAAAATTCCTGATATGGATCGGCATTGGCGCTGGGCACAAATAAGCAAACCCAAAGAAAAACAAGCAGAACTGGACGCATTTTAATCCTCCTAATGCTTAATGTTCGGTGTACTGTTATTGTGTTGGTAGCTTTATTGTAGTGGCTGAGCACTGTCATAGGTCACAACGACGTGTTGATCTGATATTGAATATGCTTGAAGCTCTGGATCATCAAAAATCACATCAAATGTTTGTCCTGGATGGACAGGATAAGGGAGTTGTCGCAGAATAGAAACGCTGCCATGTGCTGAAGGAAAGTCGGCCCTAATCGTTACCTCATTGATAGGAATATTGCCAGAATAGTGAATTGAGATCAGCCAAGAATTTAGTCCAACCGGCTTCGATTCTGCCACTGCTGATACCGAGAGAACACTTTCAATAAAAACGGCTCTATTTTGTTGCCTTGTTTCTTCTACTTGAGCCTGCCATTTACCTTCTAACGCCTTAGCTACCGTTTCTAATGCAGCTGCCAACCCACCGCCTTCTCCTGCAAGTTCTTTATGGGTGCTTGCCACTTTCTTTTGCCAAAGATTGTTCGAATTAAGAATTTGTGGATAGTCCATATTACGCCAGCCCTCGACGTAATATTCCATAACTTGATCAGCAATTCTCTTTGTATTTTCAGCTCTCTCAAGGTTCATTGGATGGTCTTGAACAATCCCTGCCCTTGAACCATATATTTCATGCATTCGCTCCCAAACTCTGCTACCAGCATAAGGGTCATATCCGGCCAGAGCACAATAAAGAATCCCTACCTTATCCGCTTCCTCTTCATCCTTATGAGTAAAGGCAGCCTGAAAACTGTTTCTGCCAGCAGTACTGGAACCTACAAGCGCATTCATGGTTTGAAAAGCTTGCCCTTCACCTACGTGATTTGCCACAACATGAGCTATTTCGTGAGCAATTACATTTGCTAGTTCAGCATCGTCTCTTAGTTCCTTTTCAAGTCCTGAATATATTACAATATATGTACCACCAGTTGTAAATGCATTGAATTCATCACCAGCTAAAAGTATTGGTTGCCACTGTTCATCTCTTAAATGACTAACAGAATGGACTTTCTTGAAAATTCTCAGAATACGATCAAAGGCAACCGAATCATAATTTTCATTATAGCTTACACCAGCTAATTCAAACTGTATCAGTTGGTCTTGAATTAACTTATCACCTTTTTTGATTTGTGCCTGTCTATCAGCAAAACTTAAAACTCGATCACCCGTGACAATGTCCGTTTCAGTTGCTTCCTCTGTGATTTCATAGAGACCCATGTCAATCGATGATAAGGTTGCGCAACCAAACTGCGACATAAGTATTATTGTGACTAGAACTAAATAAAAAATGGATTTCATGTTCCCCCTCCGTATAGGCTTTATTTAAGCTGGCAGTTTAGTCTACAGGTGTCATTCAATATCTGCAACACCTCTATTAATGCAGGGGAATTTCTCAAATCTCTACCTCAAAAAGATAGCCCCATACCCACCACACGGGTTTCTATCTATTTTCGCAAAGGATGGCGTTATAGGGATGAGAGCTGGCTAGGCGATGGTGAATAATTTCAGCGGCTTGCGATTCAAACACAAAAAGTCTCCGCCAGCGCAGCGACCTTCGCCTTGAACTGCTCAAGGGTTCCGTCGTTGCGGATCGTGCCGCACCAGTCGGCGTACCCATCCAGTGAGGTTTCGCTGGCGTGATTGCCGGCAACGGCAAAACCGGGTCGCTCGATCTTGACGATCTGCCCACCCAGCCCGCGAACGGTGTTCAACTCATTGATAAAGCGCACATCATCAACCAGGATATGGACCTGCTGCAGGTCATAGCCTGCAACCTTCCGCTGCCAGGCCTTGGTCCAGTAATCGGGATCCTGCGCCCGGCGATACTCGGTTCCCCACCACTGCAGAATCCGGCGAACACTCAGCGCGGTCTTTCCGGAGCAATCCTGAATCTCGGCATGTTCTGCGATAAAGTGCGGCCACTTGTCACACTGTTGCAGTGCCAAACCTTGGTCGAGATAAAAGACCCGCAGCTTATCCTCCTGACAACCGTAAACCAGCGGCACATATTCAGCGGCACCGCAGCTGCGCAGAAAATCCTCAACCTCGTCACGCAGCAGCATCGCCATCGGGATGATCAGGGTCTGCCGATCGAGCAAGGGGGCAAGATGTCTGGCGGCGGTGGTTTTTCCTGAAGCGGCTTTTCCGGCAAATCCCAAGATCATATCGGCAACCTCATTTCATGACAGATGGTTCGGCATCAAGCAGAGTAACTTTGCAGCGAGACGTTTTCAGAAACAGGGGTCTCAGATAAATCGCTTCATCAGTTGATCGATCGCCTGATCAACATTCTCCGAAGTGATCGCGAATTGTGCGCAGGCAGCGACGGCCCGCTGGCGTCGTTCAGGCCGTTGCAGATCATCAAGCCGGGCAAACAAGCCCATCCGCCGTCCGACCTGATAGAGCAACTGCTCCTCGATCGGCATCGCCAGGAAGCGCCGGATAACCCCGGTCATGGCGGGCTTATCAGCCGGATAGCTGCCCTCGATCTCCTGAAACAGGTTGAGGATGTGGTCACTCTTCAAGGTGCTGCTGATGCCGTCCAGGGTTTCGAGAAACAGCAGAATCTCTTCGGCGACCTCTTTATCGCCCAATTTCACGAAGGAGCCGTCCTGCCAATCGTTGAATAAATCGGTGTGCTTGACGATCGCCAGGGTGCGCAGACGGATGAAATCAGCATCGATCTGATTCAGGGCAGCGGCGGTTTCCAGGGCATGCTCACGCGACAACGAACGGCCGCCGAGTCCCGGCATCACGTATTCGGAGAGCTGCATCCCGGCCCGCTTCACTTTCTGTCCGGCCCGGATATGCATCGCCTGGTCGGTACCCTTCTGCACCATTTTCAGCACCGCGTCACTGCCCGACTCCATGCCGATGTGGATCCGGTTCAAACCGGCCGCAGCGATCCGCTTCAGGTTGTCTTCACTGATCCGATCGATGGTCTGCGAGCGCGCGTAAGAGGTGATCCGTTCCACCTCGGGGAAGCACTCCTTGACATACTGCAGGATGGTCACCAGATCGTTCGGCTTGATGACCAGACTGTCGGCGTCCTGCAGAAAGATCGATTGCATCCCCTCATCCAGCCAGGCATAGGCCGCATACAGCGCCCTCTGTTCAGCATCGTCGAGAGGGCTCGCCAGTTCGCTCAACTGCTGATGACTGACAGGACCCGTGCCGACCATCCGTTCCCGCAGAATTGTCAGATAATGAGCAATACTGTCGATATCCTTGAGGATATGCTCCAGCGGGCGCAGGGAAAAGGTTGCTCTTTTGTAGATAGAGCAGAACGTGCAGCGGTTCCAAGGGCAGTTGCGCGAGATCCGCAGCAACAGGCTGGCTGCTTCACTCGGCGGACGGATCGGACCCTGCTCGAAACCGCAGTAGTCAGGGAATGGCTGTTGAGAGGACATTTCAATACCTACCTGGTGATGTTAAAAACATAGTCAGACAGAAAACTGGACTGCAGTACCTTGGTTTTTATCTGGCACGATTTGGTCTAAGTTTATCGGCATTGCCCAATGTTTTGCAACCAAAACGCTGAACATTTTGCAATTACCAGCAACGAACCAGCGGGGAAAAGCCGCCCCTTTCGCTATTGACACCCTCAGACCACGGGTGGTACTCAAACGCTCAGATATGGCTACCTGACGTCCAATTATTCGGCGTTGGGCTTTTTGTTATTTGAGGCTTCATGACCCACCCCCAGCGCAGAAAACTCCAACTGCTGAAAACTGAAGCCCGCCTGCTGATGACCCTGGCGGCGCCGATTCTGACGGCCCAACTGGCGCAGCAGTCCCTCGCCTTTACTGACACGGTGATGGCCGGCCGGGTCAGTGCCACCGACCTGGCCGGGGTGGCGGTCGGCGGCAGCATCTGGGGACCGATTTTTCTATTTCTCTACGGCGTGCTGCTGGCGATCACCCCGCTGGTCGCGCAACTTCACGGAGCCGGAAAAACTGCCGAAACCGGTCCCCTGGCCCGTCGCGGACTGGTCGTGGCACTGCCACTGGTACTGATCGCCATCCTGTTGCTGCGAAACGCCGGATACGTCTTTAGCTGGATGCAGGTCGATCCCCAGGTGGCGGCCATCGCCGGTGACTACCTGAAAGCCATTTCCTGGGGACTGCCGGCGGTCGCGCTGTTCTTTCTGTTGCGCAATTTAAGTGAAGGGCTCGGCCTGGCGCGGCCGAGTATGCTCATCGGTCTGGCCAGCATTCCGGTTAACGTGGCAGGCAATTATGTTTTTATTTACGGCAAACTGGGCCTGCCGGCGATGGGCGGAGTCGGTTGCGGCTGGGCCTCGGCGCTCAGCCTCTGGTTCATGGCCGGTTGCATGCTGCTGACCATCTGGCGGATCAGAAAGTACAGCATGACCCACTTCTTCGATCTCGCCAAACAACGCGGTGTCGAAGGAGCTTCGCAGCTGCTGCGGCTGGGATTGCCGATCGGCATGGCGCTGCTGGTCGAATCAAGTATCTTTGCCCTGATCGCGCTGTTTCTGTCGCCGCTGGGGGCGCTGGCGGTAGCTTCGCACCAGATCACCCTGAACTACTCCTCGTTGATCTTCATGATTCCCTTAAGTATTTCCAGCGCCATCACCATCCGCGTCGGCCATGCCATCGGCAAACAACGCTTTGACCGGGCCCGGCTGGTCAGCAAGGCCGGACTGTTGCTGAATTCTTCCATCGCCTTGGTGACCGCAACGCTGACCTTGCTGTTTGCCGAAAATATCGCCGCGATCTACACCCGCGATCCCCAGGTTATCGCCATCGCTGTCGGCCTGCTCTACCTGAACGCCCTCTACCAGTTTTCCGACGCCTTTCAGGTCGGTGCCGCCGCCGCCCTGCGCGGTTATAAAGACGCTCGCGTACCGCTGCTGATGACCATCATCGCTTACTGGGTGATCGGTCTGCCGCTCGGCTACAGCTTGGCCCTGACCGATCTCTGGGGCGCACCGCTGGGGGCCAAAGGTTTCTGGATCAGCCTGATCGTCGGCCTCAGCATTGCCGCCCTGCTGCTCGGCAGCCGACTGCGCAAAGTGGGACAGGCAGCAACCTGAGGTAACCATAATTGCGACTATTCCGCTCGGTGGTCTCGGGGTGCCCACGGAAAGGGTGTCTGGCGCCTGGATGGCGTCAGTCAAGCCCCAAGGATGGGTTCACGCGACCCTTGGAGTGGACAGCGCGAGACCATTTGCCGAGATGCTGAATAGTTCCCTGTCCGGTAGTATAATGGCATAAAGAACAAACCGTTGAGCTTTTCAAAATAATCCATTTGAACGAAAAAGGAGCCTGAAAATGACCGAACAAAGCTGCAACAACCCGGAAGACCATTGTGATCTGCACGCCTGCCAGTTGACCAGCAAAGAGCGCAACCCCGAAATCGACAAGATGTTTGAGAACCCGCGCTTCGCCTGCACCAACTGCGGAGTCAAAGTTCACGATGCCGCCAACGTCTGCCAGCCGAAGGCCTTCTAGAGACTGCCCGAGAATATGGGTCGGGAGATTGAAATGTCGCAGACGAAAAGCAAGCAAGAGGACTGAATAAGAAGAAACAGGCCCGACTTTCCGTCGGGCCTGCCTGTAACAATCGGGAGGGTTCTCTGACGTCGCCCTGGCTTCATCTACCTGCTGCAAGGCTAGCAGATCCTACACTCTGCTTATGTGGAGTGTCCGAGATAGAGCCCTCAACTCCTTATGGCACTCGCATTTACTTTACGTCAGGGCGATCCGATTTCCATCTTCCACACCTTCATTATCCACCCTGAAGACAGTCCAAGACAACCCCTGACAACCGATTATTTTCAAACCCATCGCCCCAAAAAAATCCTTCTAAATCTCGTCATTCACGGGGGGAAAGACCACCTCTGCCGCAAAAACTGGAAAATCCTACAAACCCCTCAAGGGACATAATTGGACAAGCGACCACAGATCGGCTATGAATAGTCGCTTCATTACTCAAGTCAAGTAAGGAGATTTATCATGGCGAAAGCAAGCGCCCGGCACATTCTGGTGCCCAGCGAAGCGGACTGCACCACCCTGAAAAACATGATCGAAGCCGGGGAGGACTTCGCTGAGATCGCAAAAGCCCACTCCAAATGCCCGTCCGGCAAACAGGGCGGAGGTCTGGGAGAATTTTCTCCGGGGCAGATGGTCAAGGAATTTGACGAAGTGGTCTTCTCCGGCGAAATCGGCAAGGTCCTCGGCCCGGTCAAAACCCAGTTCGGCTACCACCTGATCGAAGTCACCAGCCGTACAGAGTAAAAAGTTGTATTGAAGGGTCGACTGAAGGCCCACTGCAACTGAAAATCCCGGCCGCTGAACAGAATAGGGCAGCGGCCGGGTGTCTCCCACCCGTGGAAAGGGTACTTGCGGCCCTTTCCAGCTTTATTTTGCTGCGAAACAAAAGGAACCGTCGGGGCCGATGCAACGCTCTCTGATCAAGGCAATCCCGTTCATCTTCGTATTTCTGTGGAGCACCGGCTTCATCAGCGCCAAATATGCGCTGCCCTTCATCGAACCATTTTATCTGCTCTTCATTCGCATGACGCTGACCATCGCCGTATTTTTGCTGTTGTGCATTTTTTTTCGGGTTAAATGGTTATCGGCCCGTCAGGCGGGGCACCAGATGGTCACCGGTTTTCTGGTGCATGGCGTTTATCTGGGCGGGGTTTTTGCTGCGATCAAGTGGGGCATGCCGGCAGGAATATCGGCAATCGTTGTCGGCGTGCAACCGGTTCTTACCGCTTGTTTCGGCTGGTGCTGTCTAGGGGAACGACTACGCCCCAGACAGTGGCTGGGGCTTGGGTTAGGGCTGGCGGGAGTGATTACCGTATTGTTAAACACCGGCCAGCAAGAGAGTGTAATCCTGTCCTTGCCGGCGGTACTGGCGGCAATAGCGGCGTTGTTCGGGATCTCTCTCGGGACCCTGTATCAGAAACGCTTCGGCACGGCAACGAATCTGTTGGCCGGATCATTGTGGCAGTATGTCAGTGTGGCACTGCTGATGGGGGTTCTGAGCTGGGCATTCGAATCCCGGGAGGTGGTCTGGGCTCCGCAGCTGCTCCTCGCGCTCGGCTGGCTGGTTTTGGGATTATCGGTCACGGCCATCCTCTTGCTCATGTATATGATCCGCGAGGGGGAAACGGCCAAGGTGGCAAGCTACTTTTATCTGGTCCCGCCGGTTGCCAGCATCGAAGCCTGGATATTATTTGATGAATCATTAACCGTTGCGGCTATTGCAGCGATCGCCACTACGGTCATCGGCGTCTACCTGGTGGTCAAGAGGGGATGAGGAAATCACGACTTGCCCCACTTACTTAGTGCTTGGCAGAAAAAGCCTGTTTTAACAAAATTCAGCCACGATTAAGTTGGACTGCGATTTGCCCAGCCAAGGTGGTTATTGCGACTCGTCGGAATTCGGCCACATAGGCAAAAATATGTACCGTGCCAGCGTT
>JAJRQI010000044.1 GCA_024280335.1 Deltaproteobacteria bacterium | reverse complement strand
TGAGGGTTACATTTTGACCAAAGAAGAGGGTGGTCGTCATACCCCGTTCTTCAAAGGTTATCGTCCCCAGTTCTACTTCCGGACCACCGATGTGACCGGGATTGTGACCCTGCCGGAAGGGATCGAGATGGTCATGCCAGGCGATAACATCGCCATGGTCGTTGACCTGATCACCCCGATTGCAATGGATAAAGAACTGCGTTTCGCAATCCGCGAAGGTGGCCGTACTGTCGGTGCCGGCGTGGTCAGTGAAGTCGTCGAGTAAAAGGAATCACCATGTCTACTCAGAAGATTAGAATTCGCCTGAAGGCCTATGATCATAATCTGCTTGATCAGGCCGTAGCAGAAATCGTTGACACCACCAAGCGTACCGGTTCTCGCCTGGTCGGTCCGATTCCGCTGCCGACTATCATCAACAAGTACTGCGTTCTGCGTGGTCCTCATGTTGACAAGAAAAGTCGTGAGCAGTTTGAAATTCGGACCCACAAACGCCTCTTGGACATTATGGAGCCGACTCAGCAGACTGTCGATGCATTGATGAAACTCGACCTGTCGGCCGGTGTTGATGTTGAGATCAAGCTCTAGGCGATCATACACATAGCGAGTTAAGGGCAACAGCAATGATCAACGGATTGTTAGGAAGAAAAATCGGAATGAGTCAGGTTTACGCCGCCGATGGGCAGCGAATTCCAGTGACCGTATTGGAAGCAGGTCCCTGTACCGTTCTGCAAAAGAAGGCTGCAGCAACTGACGGTTATGAAGCCGTTCAGCTTGGCTTCGGTGAGAAAAAGGCGCATCGCGTTAATAAGCCGGAGATGGGTCACTTTAAAAAGGTAGCTAAGGGTGCCTTTGCTCATATTCGTGAATTCAAGGCTGAGCAGGACTGTCAGCTGGGAGATGAAGTGACTTGTGACATATTCAAACCGGGTGACCGGATTGATGTTACTGGAACCAGCAAAGGTAAAGGCTTCCAGGGTGTCATAAAGCGCTGGGGATTTTCCGGTGGTCGCGCTAGTCACGGTTCGATGTTCAAGCGTGGACCTGGTGCGATTGGACAATCCGCATCGCCATCGAAAGTATTCAAGGGCAAGAAGATGCCTGGCCAGATGGGTAATGTCCGGGTGACTACTCAGAATCTGATCGTCGTCGATGTCCGCCCGGAACAGAATCTCATCCTTGTGCGTGGTGCCGTGCCCGGACCTAAAAATGGCCTGGTCATGATCCGCAAGGGAACCAAGGCTTAAGCGCTACGGACGCAGGAGTATAGAAATGGCAACTGTAACTGTATTTGATCAGGATAAAAACCAGGTCGGTGAGCGAGAAATCGCTGACGCGGTTTTTAATACTGAAGTAAAAGGCTATTTGCTGCACGACATGGTTCGCTACCAGCGGGCTGCTCGCCGTCAGGGGAGTGCCGCGGTCAAGAACCGCAGCGCCGTTGCTGGTGGTGGGAAAAAACCGTACCGTCAAAAGGGTACCGGTAATGCTCGTCAGGGTACCGTGAGCGCTCCGCACTTTGTCGGTGGTGGTGTTGCTTTTGGGCCGCAGCCACGCTCGTATGCCTTCAAGTTGAACCGCAAGGTAAAGCAGGCGGCACTCTGTAGTGCTCTTTCTGTCCGTTTTCAGGCAGAAAAAATGACTGTGCTCAAAGAGATCAGCTTGGAATCTATCAGCACCAAGTGTTTCAATCAGCTGATGCAGCGTTTTGAACTGGATGGAGCTCTGGTTGTTATCGACCAAGCTGATGTAAATGTTGAGCTGTCGGCCAGGAACCTGCGCAATGTAAAAGTTCTCCGCGCTGAGGGGGTGAATGTTTATGACATCCTCAAGTACCCGAATCTGGTGCTGACCGACGCTGCGATAGGCCAGATTGAAGGAGCACTGGAAAAATGAAGCCTCTGCACCAAATTATCCATAAGCCGCTGATTACTGAGAAAGCAAATATTCTCAAGGAAGCAGCCCCGGTTGTCGTCTTTGAGGTTGCGCGCACCGCCAACAAGATTGAAATCAAGCAGGCGGTCGAAAAGGCTTTTGACGTTAAAGTGAAATCAGTCAATACAATTTTGTTTCGCGGCAAGGTAAAGCGGGTAGGCACCAACCTTGGCCAACGGAGCAACTGGAAAAAAGCTTACGTGACTCTTGAAGAAGGTCACAATATCGATTTTTACGGCGTGTAAGGCCGCGCGCTTTGCAGGTATGGAGTAGTTATTATGGGTATCAAGAGATATAATCCGACCTCGGCTGGGCGGCGTCATATGACGTCATCGACTTTTGAGGAAGTCACTAAGTCTGCGCCTGAAAAACCGCTGCTGGCACCGTTGAAAAAGTCGGGTGGTCGTAACAATGCTGGCCGTATCACCAAGCGTCACACCGGTGGTGGTCATAAGCGCAGGTATCGGATAATCGATTTCCGTCGTGACAAGTTGGAGATCCCGGCGAAGGTAGCTGCAATCGAGTATGATCCGAACCGGAGTTCGCGGATTGCTCTGCTGTATTTCACTGATGGAGAGAAACGTTACATTCTGGCGCCTCAGGGGCTGAATGTCGGTGATACGGTTGTAACCAGTGAAACTGCCGACATTACTCCGGGTAATGCGATGATGATCAAGTCGATTCCACTCGGTACCTGGGTACATAATGTCGAGATGAAAGTCGGCAAAGGTGGTCAAATGGCCCGCAGTGCCGGCGCTTATGCAATGATCGCTGCCAAGGAGGGTCGCTACGCTCAACTTCGTTTGCCTTCCGGTGAAGTCCGCTTGGTCTTACAGGAGTGCCGTGCAACGGTTGGCCAGGTTGGTAATCTGGACCATGAAAAGGTTAAGATCGGCAAGGCTGGTCGAAATCGCTGGCTTGGTAAGCGTCCACAATCTCGTGGTGTTGCCATGAACCCGGTTGATCACCCGCATGGTGGTGGTGAAGGGAAGAGTTCTGGTGGACGTCACCCGGTTACTCCTTGGGGCGTGCCGACCAAAGGCTATAAAACTCGGACCAATAAACGTACCGATAAGTTCATCGTACGCCGTAGGAACAAAAAGTAGATTTTAGAATCAGGCTCTAGGAGACGACCGTGGCAAGATCAATTAAAAAAGGACCTTACGTGCAAGAATGCCTTCTTCGCAAGGTCGATCTCGAAGGTGAAGCAAGCCGGAACAAGGTCATTAAGACCTGGTCTCGTCGTTCGACCATTATTCCGGAATTCGTAGGCTCGACTTTTGCCGTGCATAATGGTAGAAAGTTCGTCCCTGTTTTCGTCAGTGAAAACATGGTTGGGCACAAACTCGGTGAGTTCGCCCCGACTCGGACCTATTATGGTCATGGATCTGATCGGAAGAGTAAGGTCAGAAAGTAAGAACGACGTTGCCTGATAGGAGTTCCGAATAATGGAAACACAAGCAAAGCTAAGGAACGTCCGTCTTTCACCACGGAAGGCGCGACTTGTTGTAGATATGGTGCGCGGTAAAGGAATTCAGGATGCGATGAATATCCTGCAGTTTTCCCCGCAAAAAACCGCGCCCATTCTTTCAAAATTGTTGAAATCAGCTGTAGCTAACGCTGAGCAGAAGGGTGTTTCTGATATCGACGCGCTGTTTGTTAAAACAGTGGTGGTTGATCAGGGCCCCGTACTGCGGCGTTTCATGCCTCGTGCACAAGGCCGAGCCAGCCGGATTCGTAAGCCGACCAGTCACATCACTGTGGTTCTGGACGTTAAGTAAGTCAAGGAGGTGTCCCTTTGGGCCAGAAAGTTCATCCTATAGGATTTCGTCTGGGGATCAACCGGACTTGGGAATCCCGCTGGTATGCAGATTCCGATTATGCGGAAAAACTCCATGCTGACCTGAAGCTGCGTAATTTCTTAAAGAAGCGGCTTTATCATGCAGGAATTTCCAAGATCGAGCTTGAGCGGGCGGCAAATAAGGTAAAAATCAATATTTTTGCTGCGCGCCCCGGTATCATCATCGGTAAGAAGGGCTCTGAAGTCGAAGTCCTGAAGAAGGATTTAGCCAAGATCACCGATTGTGAGTGCTTCATTAATATTCAGGAGGTTCGTAAGCCTGAAGTTGATGCGCAGTTGGTTGCCGAGAATGTTGCACTGCAGATGGAGCGCCGGGTAGCATTCCGTCGTGCCATGAAGCGCAGTGTCAGTATGGCTCTTAAGTTTGGTGCCAAGGGGATCAAAATTAATTGTGCCGGCCGTCTGGGCGGCGCTGAGATGAGCCGCATTGAATGGTATCGTGAAGGGCGCGTGCCCTTGCATACTCTGCGTGCCGACATCGATTATGGTTTCGCTGAAGCCAAGACCACTTATGGGATCATCGGTGTCAAAGTGCTGATTTTCAAGGGTGAAGTCCTTGGAAAAGATAAAGAACAGCCAGCCGGCTGATCAGGAGTAACTTGTCATGTTAATGCCGAAAAAGGTTAAGCGTAGAAAGCAGTTTACCGGGCGAATGGCCGGACAGGCGAGCCGTGGTACCGAAGTCAATTTTGGAGATTACGGATTGCAGGCACTCGATTGCGGCTGGCTGAGTGCTCGTCAGATCGAAGCTGCTCGTCGGGCGATGACCCGTTATATTAAGCGGGGCGGTAAGATCTGGATCCGTTCCTTTCCACATAAGCCGCTGACCAGCAAGCCTGCTGAAACGCGGATGGGTAAAGGTAAGGGTTCGCCGGAGAAATGGGTTGCCGTTGTCAAGCCCGGTCATATCATGTATGAAATGCAGGGTGTCAGCGAAGAGGTTGCGCGAGAGGCGTTCCGCCTCGCCGCCCATAAACTGCCGGTGCGGACCAAGTTTGTGAAAAGAGAGGCTGGCGATGAAGGCTAGTGAAATCAAAGACCTCAGTGTCGAAGAATTGCAGGCAAAAGCTGACGAACTGCAGCAGGAACTGTTTAATCTACGGTTCCAGCTCCATACTGGACACCTGGAGAATTCTGCCCGGGTATCGCAGGTTCGGAAAGACGTTGCACGCGTGAAAACAGTTCTTTCCAGCAAGTTGAATGCCTAGGTGAGGAAACAATGAGTCAAGAACGAGGTAACCGGAGAACCCGGGTCGGCGTTGTGGTTAGTGACAAGATGGACAAGACCGTTGTGGTACGGGTTGATCGTCTGGTTAAGCACAGCATTTATAAAAAATTCATCAAACGCAAAGTCAACTGCAAGGCTCATGACGAGTCGAACAGCTGCGTTGTTGGTGATAAGGTCCTTATTGTCGAAACCAGACCCTTGTCGAAAGACAAGCGTTGGCGGGTCCGCCAGGTTCTAGAGAAGGCCGTTACCGCGTAGGAGAATACGTCATGATTCAAATGCAGTCCATGCTTACTGTCGCGGATAACTCTGGTGCCAAGAAACTTTGCTGTATCAAGGTTCCAGGTGGGTCCAAACGTAAGTACGCCGGTATCGGTGATATCATTATCTGCAGTGTCAAAGAGGCACTGCCGAATTCAAAGGTCAAGAAGGGCGATGTTGTGCGTGCGGTTATCGTACGAACTGCCAAAGAAGTCCCACGTCCGGACGGATCTTTCATCCGCTTTGACGGCAACTCTGCAGTTGTTGTTAATGTTGGTAATGAACCGGTCGGCACCCGTATCTTCGGCCCTGTCGCCAGAGAGCTGCGGGCTCGGAACTTTATGAAGATCGTCTCGCTGGCACCTGAAGTTCTTTAATATCTGACTGTTGGAGTCTTGAAGCGATGGCAACTGTAAAATTACATGTCAAAAAAGATGACATAGTGAAGATTATCGCCGGCAAGGAAAAGGGCAAAACGGGTAAAGTTTTGCGCGTGTTCCCGGCCAAGGGCCGCGTTGTGGTAGAAAGCCTCAATATCATTAAGCGTCACACTCGTCCAACCCAACTCAATCCTGAGGGGGGCATTGTCGAGAAAGAAGCACCGATGAGCATTTCAAATGTCATGCTTGTCTGCGGGTCATGCAGCGAAGCTGTGCGAACCGGTGTAAGGGTGCTCGAAGACGGTAACAAAGCCCGTTACTGCAAGAAATGTAACGAGATTGTTGATAAATAAACGGAGAGTTCGATGGCCAGGTTGAAACAGTCATATCTTCAGGAGCAGGTTCCTGCCCTGATGAAGGAATTTCAGTACAAGAACGTCATGGAAGTTCCTCGGATTGAGAAAGTGGTTCTGAATATGGGCTTAGGTGAAGCCATCCAGAACCCTAAGCTACTGGAATCTGCTGTAGAGGAACTGGAGCAGATTGCCGGTCAAAAAGCAGTGATTACCAAGTCCAAAAAGGCGATTGCAGGCTTTAAACTGCGTGAAGATGTGCCGATCGGGACCTGTGTGACGCTGCGTCAGAGTCGCGCCTGGGAATTTCTTGATCGCCTGATCAATGTGGCTTTGCCGCGTGTTCGTGATTTCAAGGGTATCTCTGCGAAGGCATTTGATGGTCGTGGTAATTACACTCTGGGGATCCAGGAACAATTGATTTTCCCGGAAATCGACCTTGACAAGATTGCCAAGGTGTCCGGACTGAATATTACGATTGTAACAACGGCTAAAACTGACGAGGAAGGCCGCGCACTGCTGGCCGGTCTCGGCATGCCGTTCAGAAAATAGATCAGGCGGAGGATACTGTGGCAAAAAAATCAATGATAGCCAAAGCCAAGCGACCGAAGAAGTTTGCGGTCCAGGAGTACAATCGCTGCCCAATTTGCGGTCGTCCCCGTGCTTATTATCGTAAGTTCGATATGTGCAGAATTTGTCTGCGGAAACTGGCTTCGGAGGGGAAGCTCCCCGGCGTCGTCAAGTCCAGCTGGTAACAGCAAGAAGGAGTACCACCAATGTCTATGACTGATCCGATGGCGGATCTGTTGACCCGCATTCGCAATGCCGGGGTTGCAAAACACGCCAAACTAGATATCCCTTCCAGCAACGTCAAAGTTGCTGTAGCTACCGTCCTTAAAGACCTTGGCTACATCAAAAACATTAAAACTATCAGTGACAACAAGCAGGGTGTTCTGCGCATCTACTTGAAGTACGATGATAACCAGCTTCCGGTCATCCACGAGATCAAGCGTGTGTCGACGCCTGGTCGCCGGGTTTATGTTGGTAAGGATGAGATTCCTCGGGTCAAGAATGGTCTTGGTGCGTCGATTCTGTCGACCTCCATGGGGGTCCTTGATGATGCCGCCGCGCGCAAAGCGCAAGTCGGCGGTGAAGTCATCTGTACCGTCTGGTAAGCGCAATAGAACAAGGAGTTCGACAATGTCACGTATAGGTAAATTGCCTGTAGCAATCCCTGCGGGCGTCAAGGTTTCCCTCGACGGTAACAAATTGACGGTACAGGGCCCGAAAGGTAACCTGACTCAGAATCTGCATGAGCGTATGACTATTGCAGTTGAGACTGACCAGATTACTGTTACTCGCCCAACCGATGATAAGCAGGATAGTGCTCTGCACGGTTTGACCCGTGCCCTGATCAACAACATGGTTGTTGGTGTTACCGCAGGTTTTGAAAAAGAGCTGCAGATCAAAGGCGTCGGTTACCGTGCCGAGATCAGTGGTAAAGTGCTAACCCTCTCACTCGGGTTTTCCCACCCGGTAGTCTATGAACTTCCAATAGGAATCAGTGTCGAAGTAGAAAAGCAGACGAAACTGACAGTGAAGGGAATTGATAAGCAGTTGGTTGGCTCGGCTGCTGCAAAGATTCGCTCTTTCCGAAAGCCGGAGCCATATAAAGGCAAAGGAATCAAGTATGCGGATGAGCACATTGTACGTAAGGCTGGTAAGGCCGGCAAGTAGGCTTAGTTAACAACAAGGAGCATATGCTGTGGATGTTTCCCAGAAAAGACGTATTGCCCGGCTGAAACGCCAGGCACGCGTTAGAAAAAAAGTACGTGGCACCGCTGACTGCCCCCGGCTTTCTATCTTCCGTAGTGCAAAGCATATTTATGCCCAGATTATAGAAGATTCAACAGGTCGGACTTTGGCGGCTGCATCAACTATTGGTAAGGAAGTTGAGGGCTTGAACAACGGTGGTAACGTAGGGGCAGCTAAATCTGTCGGTACAGCCATTGCTAAGAAGGCGCTTGATCAGAATATTACTAAGGTCGTTTATGACCGTAACGGTTTCCTGTATCAAGGCCGCGTTCAGGCGCTGGCTGATGCTGCACGTGAAGCCGGACTGAAGCTTTAAGGAGAAGGGCTGTGCTGCGCATTGATCCTAATAAATTAGAATTGACCGATCGCGTCATTCATATCAACCGGAACTCCAAGGTGGTTAAAGGTGGTCGTCGCTTCAGCTTCTCCGCTTTGGTAGTCGTTGGTGATGGTGAAGGGCATGTAGGCTATGGCCTGGGTAAAGCGAAAGAGGTTCCTGAGGCGATCCGCAAGGGTGTTGAGCAAGCAAAAAAGAACTTAATCACTGTGCCGATTCAGGATGGTCGGACCATCCCCTATGACGTCATCGGTAAGTTTGGTGCCGGCAGGGTTCTGCTGAAACCGGCGTCCGAGGGTACCGGGGTTATAGCTGGCGGTGCTGTGCGTCCGGTTCTTGAGGCGGTCGGTATCGGCAATATTTTAACCAAGTGCCTCGGATCCAATAATCCGCACAACGTGGTTAAGGCGACCATTAATGCTCTGGGTATGCTTAAAAGCCCGGAAGAAATTAAAGCCCGTCGCGGCCTGGCCAACGACTAAGGGTCTTTTAAGGAGATATTGACATGGCAGAAGTAAAGGTCACTCTGAAAAAGAGTCCCATCGGCCGGCCGGCCTACTTTGGCAAGGTGCTTAAGGGGCTTGGATTGAAACGTCTGCAACAGACTGTAACCCTACAGGATACCCCGGAAATTCGTGGGATGATCTTCAAGGTTGAGCACATGGTTGCGGTAGAAGACTGAAACTAGAGGACAGCGAGATGGATTTAAGTAATCTGAAACCGGCTGCCGGTTCGACTAAAAATAGAAAGCGCATTGGGCGTGGTCCGGGTTCCGGTACTGGCAAGACTTCCGGTAAAGGACACAAGGGTCAAAATGCACGTAGCGGTGGTGGCGTAAAACCTGGTTTTGAAGGCGGTCAGATGCCTCTCCAGCGTCGCTTGCCGAAGCGTGGTTTCACTTCATTGAATAAAAAAGTTTATTCGCTGGTTAACTTGCGTGATCTTGATGGGTTTGAGTCCGGCACTGTTGTCGATCTCGAAGCCTTGGGTAAGGTGGGTCTGGTCGGTAGCATTAAGGACGGAGTCAAAATCCTTGCAGATGGTGACCTGTCCAAACCCCTGACGGTTCAGGCACACAAGTTCAGCAAGACTGCCGCAGCGAAGATCGAAGCTGCCGGCGGCAAGGCTGAGGTGCTTTAACCTATGTCGACGCTGCAGAATATCTTAGCTATCCCTGAGTTGCGGCGGAGAATTCTCTTCACGCTCGGCATGCTTGCGGTCTATCGGGTTGGTTGTCATGTGCCGACGCCGGGGATCGATGCTCAGGTTCTGGCAAAATTCTTTGAAGGGACCGAGGGCACCCTGCTCGGTCTGGTCAGTGCATTTACCGGAGGCGCGTTACAGCAAATGGCTGTATTTGCACTCGGTATTATGCCGTATATCAGTGCCTCCATTATTCTGCAGTTATTAACAGTTGTTTTTGAGCCGATAGAAAAGCTTTCCAAAGAGGGTGAACAGGGTCGTAAGAAGATTACTCAGTATACCCGCTATGGAACGATAGTCCTTGCGGTTATTCAGGGGACGGGAATCGCAACCGGTCTGCAGTCGATGGTTGGTCCGGCTGGTGAGCCGGTGGTGCAGAATCCGGGTATCGGTTTTATTCTGATGACAGTGGTTACCTTGACTGCCGGTACGGCCTTTATCATGTGGCTCGGCGAGCAGATCACCGAGCGTGGGATCGGTAACGGGATCTCGCTGATTATCTTTGCCGGGATCGTTGCCGGGATGCCTTCGGCGATTGTTAACTCGTTGCGTCTGGTGGAAACCGGAGCGATGACACCGACGGTCGTTATTTTCATACTGGTGCTGATGCTGGTTACCGTTGCCGCAATTGTTTTTATGGAGCGCGCCCAGCGTCGAGTCCCTATCCACTATGCTAAACGCGTAGTCGGCATGCGGAACATGGGTGGGCAGGCGAGTCACCTGCCGATGAAGATAAACATGAGTGGCGTTATCCCGCCGATTTTCGCCAGTTCAATTATGATGTTTCCGGCGACGATCGCGAGCTTTATCGATGTTCCCTGGGTGCAATCAGTGTCTGCAGTCTTAACTCCTTCACACTGGATTTATAACCTTTTTTATGTTGCATTTATCATATTCTTTTGCTACTTCTACACGGCTATTACCTTCAACCCGGTAAACGTGGCAGAAAACATCAAGAATCAGGGCGGTTTTGTCCCTGGAGTTCGCCCTGGCAAGGAAACCGCCAATTATCTGGATACGGTTCTCGGTCGTTTGACCTTTGCTGGTGCCATCTATGTTTCGCTGGTCTGCGTACTGCCAACGTTGATGATCGGTCAGTTTAATGTTCCATTCTTTTTCGGTGGGACGTCGTTGCTGATTGTTGTCGGGGTCGGAATGGATACCGCATCGCAAATTGAGGCACATCTTATATCTAGATCCTACGAAGGATTTATGAAGGGTGTGACACTCAAAGGTCGGCACGGCTAGGAGGTGTTGAGATGAAACTGGTTCTGCTTGGACCTCCGGGTGCCGGTAAAGGGACGCAGGCTGCAATGCTGGTCAAGAAGTTTGCCATTCCGCAGATTTCTACTGGTGATATGTTGCGTACAGCGGTTAGTGGCCAGACTCCGATGGGCATCAAGGCTAAAGGATATATGGACGCAGGCGACCTGGTGCCAGACGAAGTCGTTGTCGGCATTGTGCGTGAGCGCTTGCAGCAGGTAGACTGCGCAACTGGTTTTATACTGGATGGTTTCCCGCGCACCGTTCCTCAGGCAGACGCTCTTAAGTTGAATCTGGTTGAGTTGAGCAAAGAGTTGGACGCGGTTATCTCCTTGGACGTTGATATTGATTCTTTGGTCGAGCGTTTGACCGGTCGCCGGAGCTGTGGGGACTGCGGGAAGGGCTTTCACCTCAAGTTTGACCCTCCCGGAGCGGATGGCAAGTGCGATGTCTGTTCAGGCGAGCTTAAGCAGCGGGCTGATGATCAGGAAGAGACCATTCGAAAACGGATGGCAGTCTATCACCAGCAGACCGCACCGCTGGAAGACTATTATCGGCAAGCAGGATTGTTGATTGCCGTTGATGGTATGGCAGAGATCACTTCGGTGCAACAGCAGATTCTGATGGCGCTGCAGGTCGCATGAGGTGATTGTACTCAAGTCGGCAAGTGAACTTGAGAAGATGCGCAAGGCTGGCCGAATGGTCGCTGAAGTCCTGGCGGATCTCAGAGAGAGGGTTCGACCGGGAATAACAACACTTGAGCTGGACCGGCTGGCAGAAGAAAAATGTATTAAGTGGAAGGCACGCCCGGCCTTCAAGGGTTACGGCGGCTTTCCTTTTACTATTTGTGCTTCTCCGAACGATCGGGTGGTCCATGGATTCCCTAACCGGCAGCCACTGCAGGAAGGGGAGATCATCAGCATCGATTTCGGTTTGATCATCGATGGGTATTTCGGTGATTCAGCTGTGACAATCCCGGTGGGCGAGATTGACGAAACAACTCGCCGGCTGTTGACTGTCACCAAAGAGTCGCTTGAATCCGGCATAGCGGCTGCTCAGCCGGGTGGGCGACTCTCTGACATATCTCATGCAGTGCAGGCTCGCGTCGAACAGGATCATTTCAGTGTCGTTCGCGAGTTTGTCGGTCACGGAATCGGCCGCCAGTTGCATGAAGATCCACAAATTCCAAATTTTGGCCCGCCGGCACAGGGACCGAAATTAAAAGCTGGTATGACCTTGGCGATTGAGCCGATGGTCAACGTCGGTTCGCCGGCGGTAAAAGTGCTGGAGGATGGTTGGACTGCGGTGACCGTTGATGGTCGTCGCTCAGCTCATTTCGAGCACACGGTGGCAATCACGGAGAACGGGCCGGAAATATTGACCTGTTTGGATCTTTAAGATTTGGCTGGCTGAACAGCCCAATGAATACTGCTAGAGAAGGATCTCAAGATGAAGGTAAGAGCTTCGGTTAAGAAGATCTGTGATAAGTGCAAAGTTATCAAACGCAAAGGTGTTGTCCGGATCATCTGCGAGAATCCCAAACACAAGCAAAGACAGGGATAAGGCCCTAGGAGGAAAAGACATTGGCACGTATTGCTGGAGTCGATTTACCGCGCAATAAGCGCATTGAAGTGGCCATGACCTATATTTATGGGGTTGGCCGTACGACATCTCAAAAAATCCTATCGCAGGCAGGTGTTGATTTTAATGCTCGTACTGACGATCTGACTGAAGCAGAGCTGGTAAAGATTCGTGAAATCTTGGGCCAAGATTGCCGTGTTGAAGGTGATCTGCGCCGCGAAATAACGATGAATATTAAGCGTCTGATGGACCTTGGTTGTTACCGTGGGCTTCGCCATCGTAAAGGCCTGCCGGTTAACGGTCAGAACACCAAAAACAATTCTCGGACTCGCAAAGGGCCGAAGAAGACCGTTGCTGGTAAGAAGAAGTAAGCGGAGGAATCATGGCTAAGTCAGGTAAGAAAATTGTTCGTAAAAAGGTAGAAAAGAAGAATATCGCCAAAGGTGTGGTGCATATTCAATCGACCTTTAATAATACCATTGTGACCATCTGCGATCCGGCAGGCAATGTTGTCGCCTGGTCGACTTCAGGTGCTAAAGGTTTCAAGGGTTCCCGGAAGAGCACCCCGTTTGCCGCGCAGATGGCCGCCGAAGAAGCAGCGACCAAAGCGATGGAACACGGTATGCGTTCGGTCGAAGCCTATGTCAAAGGCCCTGGTAGCGGTCGTGAATCAGCTCTGCGCGCTTTGTCGCTGGCCGGTCTCACCGTCACTATGATTAAGGACGTGACGCCGATTCCTCACAACGGTTGTCGTCCGCCCAAGCGCCGTCGCGTTTAAGCGTCAAGGAGGAAGAAGTTGTCTAGGTATTCAGGTCCTGTCTGCCGTCAGTGCAGAAGAGAAAATTCCAAGCTGTTCCTGAAAGGGGACAGATGTTACACCGATAAATGTGCTGTTGAGCGGCGTAATTATGCTCCTGGGCAGCACGGTCAACGCCGCACCAAGGTTTCCGACTACGGTACCCAGCTGCGCGAGAAGCAGAAGATGAAGCGGACTTACGGTCTGCAGGAAAAGCAATTTCGTCTCTACTTCGCCAAAGCTGACCGGATGAAGGGTGTAACCGGCGAAAACCTGCTGATGCTGCTTGAGCGGCGTCTCGATAGCATTGTCTATCGTCTCGGCTTTACTTTGTCTCGTGCTCAGGCCCGGACACTGGTTCGCCACGGTCACTTTCAAGTGAATGGTCACAAGGTCAACATCCCCTCTTACCTGGTACGGCCGGAAGATGTTGTCAGTCTGCGTGAAAAGAGTCGTCAGGTTGCTTGTATCAACGAGTCACTCGACAGCGTTATGCGCCGTGGTGTTCCTTCGTGGGTAGAACTGGATCGTGAAAATTTCAAGGGAACCATCAAGACCCTGCCGGTACGGAGCGAGTTGACGACACCTGAGTTCAATGAACAGTTGATCGTAGAACTCTACTCCAAGTAATCACCTTATCAGGAATCTTGAGAGGGAGAATCAATATATGTACAAAAACTGGAGAGACCTGATCAAGCCGAAGCGTCTCGAAGCCTCAGAGTTGACTGAAACCTATGGCAAGTTTGTTGCCGAACCTTTTGAACGTGGTTTCGGCACAACTCTCGGTAACTCATTACGTCGAATTCTGCTTTCCTCATTGCAGGGTGCAGCGATCACAACGGTTCGGATTAAGAATGTTCAGCATGAGTTCTCCAGTGTTGTCGGTGTGACCGAAGATGTCACCGATATCATTCTCAACCTGAAGGGCGTCAAGGTGCGACTTCATGGGCATGATCCACGTAATGTGCGGATTGTCAAAAAGAGTGCCGGGGTGATCAAGGCCGGCGATATCATAACTGACAGCAATGTGGAGATTCTTAACCCTGACCATCACATTGCGACCTGCGGTAACGAAACCGATTTAGAGATCGATATGGTTGTAGCCATGGGTAAAGGTTATGTTTCTGCGGATAGAAACCGAGATGAAACTGCACCGGTCGGGACGATTCCGATCGACGCAATTTTCTCGCCGGTTGTTAAAGTTAACTACAATGTTTCGAACGCACGTGTCGGCCAAATTACCGATTATGATAAGTTGACCCTGGAATTGACTACTGACGGCAGTGTTAACCCAGAGGATGCAGTTGCCTATGCGGCAAAGATTCTTAAAGATCAGCTGCAGATATTTATTAGTTTCGATGAAACTGACGAGCCGGTTATCGACGAGGAAGACAACGAAACACAGAAGATTAACGAGAATCTCTATCGCTCGGTAGAAGAACTTGAACTCTCGGTGCGAAGCGCGAACTGCTTGAAGAATGCCCAGATTAATCTGATTGGTGAATTGGTTCAGAAGACTGAAGCTGAAATGCTGAAAACTCAGAATTTCGGCCGCAAGTCGCTGAATGAGATCAAAGATATCCTCTCAGAAATGGGCCTTAGCCTTGGGATGAAATTGGAAAACTTTCCCGATCCTGAGTATTTGAAATTGATTCAAAAAGGGCAGGATGACGAATAGTCTCCCCTGTTAAGTCTTAGAAAGGACCAGAAGCAATGCGTCACAATAAAACCGGCAGACGTCTCGGCCGCAAACCAGATCATCGACAGCATATGATGCGGAACATGGTGACCTCTTTTTTCGAATATGAAAAAATCACCACCACTGTCACCCGCGCCAAAGAATTGCGTAAGCTTGTTGACAAAATGGTCACTCTGGGTAAGCGCGGTGATCTGCATGCACGTCGACAGGCTCTTCAGGTTATACGTGACCCGAAAATTGTCGGTAAACTGTTTGAGTTGATCGCTCCTCGCTATCAGGAACGTCCGGGTGGTTATACCCGGATCATCAAGCTGGAAAACCGCCAGGGCGATAATGCGCCGATGGTGATCATTGAACTTGTCGAGGAAGAGTTTACCGCCAAGCAGAAGAAGGCCGCGCCAGTTGCCGCGGCAGAACCTGCACCGGTGGTTGAAGAAATCACCGAAGAGGCCACTGAAGAAAAAGCTGAAAGTTAGCTTTTTATCCAGCTGAAAACTTTTGGGGCAAGGAGTTCTCTCCTTGCCCCTTTTTTTGTCTCGCGCAGTGCCTTTAGATTGACTCACTTTGCGCGAGAGTGATAATTTCACAGGCGGTTTTCCGGTTGTTATTGAGGTTGTCGCGGAGGTTCTTATGCAAGAACAAAAAATGCAGGTTTTGCAGGGAACGGTCAAAAAACTTCTACGGCGCGGTGCGACATCCAATCTGAAAAAGGTCTTTGGTAAAATTCACCCGGCGGATATCGCCCACCTGTTTCGCTATTTCAATCTAAAAGAGCAGAAAACCCTGCTCTATCTGATTCCAGAGATAACCATTGCTGCCGACGTATTTGCCGAGCTTGAATCCGACTCCTGGACCAAGCTGGCCGAATTGCTGGACAAGGATTATCTGATCTCTCTTGTGCAGCAAATGGCTGACGATGACAGTGCTGAGCTGATCCGAAATCTACCGGCGGATTTGGCCGAGCAGATTCTGGATAAACTGCATGGTGAGCAATCCGAGGATGTCGAGCAGTTGCTCGGGTACGCCGAGGACACCGCCGGCGGCATCATGTCCACGGACGTTTTTTCTCTTGATCAGGAACTTACCGTACGCCAGGCGATTGAGGCACTGCAGAATGCAGAAGACTACGAGATGGTCTTTTACGTCTATGTCACTGACGAACATAATCATCTGGTCGGGGTGCTTTCCCTGCGGCAACTGCTGAATGTCGCAGCGGCGACGCCGCTGTCAAAAATTATGTCGACCGATGTTCTGCGCGTGCGCTCCGATATGGATCAGGAGGAGGTTGCAGTACTGGTTGCCAAGTACAACATTCTGGCGATCCCGGTTGTCGATGAACATGGCAAGCTGATGGGTCTGATTACGGTTGACGATGTCATCGATGTCATGCGTGATGAAGCGACCGAGGATATGCTGCGGATGGCCGGAACCAGCGAAGATGAATTGTTGCTCGGCTATAAGTCATTCCAGATCGCCCGGCTGCGCTTGCCCTGGTTGCTGACCACCCTGTTCGGCGGCGTTATTACCGGTTCTTTGATGTGGTATTATCGGGCAACATTGGAGCAAGTCATTGTTCTGATCACCTTTATCCCGGTGATTACCGGTATGGGGGGAAATGTCGGCGGCCAGACCTCAACCATTATTGTGCGTGGTTTTGCTACCGGCCGTATCGAGTTTTCCATGTTGCGGCAGATTTTCTTCAAAGAATTGCGCGTCGGCCTGATTATGGGGGCGGTCTGCGGTACGGTGATTTCAGCGGTTGCGGTTTTCTGGCACCAAAATCTTTATCTCGGCCTGGTTGTCGGGATTGCCATGGTGGTAGCGATTTCGGTCGCGGCCTGTATGGGCGTACTGGCAACCTCATTCTTTAAGAAGGTCGGCATCGATCCGGCGATCGCCTCCAGTCCTTTTGTTCAGACGGTGAATGATATCACCGGAATCCTGATCTACTTCAGTACCGCGACCCTCTTCATCAAACATCTTATTTAAATGCCAGGCCCAATTCTTCGCTGTGAGGCCCTGGTTTTGCGGCATGTTGATTATGGCGAAGCGGACCGGATTGTCAGCCTGTTCACCGCTGAAGACGGCCGGCAAAAAGGCTTTGCCAGGGCGGCGCGCAAAAGCCGCAAACGCTTCGGCTCGAGTTTAGAGCCGTTCAGTCAGGTTATTGTCCATTGGCGAACCGGAAGAGGTTCTCTCTGGTTGTTGCAGGAGACCGAACTGCTCAATTCCCGGACCGGTCTGCGCACTGATCTGCCTCGTTTGGCGCTGGCTAGTTATGCGGTTGAACTGGTCGAACTGTTGGTCGAAGAGGCAGAGTCACACCCGCTCATTTTTGAGCTGCTTTGCTGTTTTCTTGATTATCTCGCTGCGGATGGTGCTGTAGAAGTCGCCCGGTTGTTGTTCGAATTACGCCTGGTTTACCTGCTCGGCTATATTCCGCACCTGCTGCACTGCAGCGAATGTCTGAAGATCTTCGCCGCCGAACCGATCCGGTTCGATGCCGCACGGGGTGGCAGCCTCTGTCTGAGTTGTGCCGGGCCGAGTGGTTTTGCGATCGATTTGAAAACCATCGGCTCTCTGGCTCGCACACTCAACGTCAACCACCGGCAGTTTACTGACTTCAAGTTCGGTGAAACAACCCGGCACGAAGCAGGTCGGATGCTTGCTCAAGTCCTCTCACTGGTTCTGCCCCGAGACCCTAAATCACTCAAGTTTCTTCAGCAGTTCTAAGCGGCTGTGTTTCTTGACATCTCCTGGGGTGAAAGCTAGAATCGCCGTTCGGGACAGCCTGTGTTTTTTTCGCCTGAAACGGCGACTGTAAGCTTTTGGGAGGTATTGTGACTTTTCAGGATTTGATTCTTTCTCTGCAAGACTACTGGGCCAAACAGGGATGTATTATTCAGCAGCCTTACGATATTGAAAAAGGCGCTGGAACCTTCAATCCTGCCACCTTTCTCCGGGCACTCGGTCCCGAGCCGTGGAAGGTTGCTTATGTCGAGCCGTCACGCCGACCGACCGACGGTCGTTACGGTGAGAATCCCAACCGCTTGCAGCACTATTATCAGTTTCAGGTTCTGCTCAAACCGTCGCCGCAGAACATTCAGGACCTTTATCTCGACTCGCTTAAAAGTTTCGGCCTTGACCTGAATGCTCACGATATCCGCTTTGTTGAGGATGATTGGGAGTCACCGACCCTGGGTGCCTGGGGATTGGGCTGGGAGGTCTGGCTGGACGGTATGGAGATCACCCAGTTCACCTATTTTCAGCAGTGCGGCGGTATCGATCTGAAGCCGATCCCCGGTGAAATCACCTACGGAATCGAGCGGATCGCCATGTACCTGCAGGGGGTCGATAACGTCTACGACCTGGAGTGGACCGACGGCATCAAGTATGGCGATGTTCATCATCAGACCGAAGTTGAGTTTTCCCATTATAATTTCGAAGAAGCTGATACCGAGATGCTCTTTCAGCTGTTTGAAATGTATGAAAAAGAGTGTCTTCGACTGGCAGAAAAGCAGTTGGTTTTCCCGGCCTATGATTTTGTTCTTAAGTGTTCACACACCTTCAATCTGCTTGATGCGCGCAGCGCCATCTCGGTTACCGAGCGCGCTGGCTACATCGGCCGGGTGCGCACCATGTCGAAACTCTGCGCTGAAGGATATGTTGCCCAGCGCGAGAAGTTGGGTTATCCACTGTTGAAAAAATAGCCATGCGGTCGCACTCAGGCTCTTGCTGAGTCAGCGCCCCTGTGATTGGAGTGTTACATGTCTGCAGAACTGTTTCTTGAACTGGGTACCGAAGAGATCCCGGCCGGATTCATACCGCGTGCCTTGCAGGATATAGAACGACTGCTCAGAAAAGAGCTGGAGAGTGCCCGCATCAGTTACGGAGCGATCCGTACCTTTGCCACCCCGCGGCGGCTGGCGATTTCGATCCAGGATGTCGCCCGGCAACAGCAGCGTCAAAAGTTGCAACTGACCGGCCCGCCGGCCCGCATCGCCTTTACTGCCGACGGCAAGCCGACCAAGGCGGCCGAAGGTTTTGCCCGCAGTAACGATGTCAGTGTCGATGAACTTCAGACCATCGAAACGGAAAAAGGTGACTACCTGTTCCTCTCCAAGGTGATCGAAGGGGGTGAGACGGCCGAACAGCTACCTGAAATTCTGACGCGGGTGGTCAGCAAAATCCCGTTCAAAAAGTCGATGCGCTGGAAAGATCAGGATGTCCGATTCGCCCGGCCGATGCACTGGATCGTCGCCCTGTTTGCTGGCGAAGTGGTGCCATTTTGCTTCGGCGACCTGCATAGCGGCAACCGCTCGCGCGGGCACCGCTTCATGGCGCCGGAAGAGTTCAGCGTCAGCGGTGCTGCAGACTATCTCGTCAAGGCGGAACAGCAGCATGTGATCCCCGAGATTGCCAAACGTAAAAGCATGATCAGCGAGCAGCTAGAAGTGCTGGCCGAACAACTGGGCGGCAAAATTAACCCGGACGCTGAACTGCTTGAAGAAGTGACCTTTCTGGTCGAGACACCGCAGGCGCTGGCCGGCAGTATCGAAGAGCGATTTCTGCAGTTGCCGCCGGAATTGCTGATCACCAGCATGCGCGAGCATCAACGCTACTTCACCCTGATTGATGAAAACGGCAAATTACTGCCGCACTTCATCACTATCGCCAATACCCACGCCACAGATCCGCAGGTCGTTGTCGCCGGTAATGAGCGGGTGCTCAGGGCGCGCCTCTCCGATGCCATGTTCTTCTGGCAGGAGGATCAGAAAAGCAAGCTGGAGGAGCGGCTGGAGCCACTGAAAAAGGTCGTCTACCAGGCTAAACTGGGTACCAGCTTCGAGAAAATCGAACGCTTTACCGAGCTGGCCGGCGGTTTGGCTGAGCAGCTGGCCCCGCAATTGGTCGAGCAGACCACGCGGGCTGCGCTGTTGGCCAAGTGCGATCTGGAAACCGGGATGGTTTATGAATTTCCTGAACTGCAAGGAATCATGGGGCGGGAATATGCCCTGCTTGAAGGGGAGGATCCCCGGATCGCTGCGGCCATCTGTGAGCACTACCTGCCGATCCAGGCCGGTGGTGAACTGCCGAGCGACGACATCGGCGCCTTTGTTTCACTGGCCGATAAAATCGATACCATCTGCGGCTGTTTCAGTGTCGGCCTGATCCCGACCGGAACTGCCGACCCTTATGCCCTGCGTCGTTGCGCCATCGGCATTCTGGCCATTATCCTCGAGCGAGGCTACCCGATTTCGATCCCAGCCCTGGTTGAAAAGAGTGTTGACCTGCTGGCGGCCAAACGGCAGCGCCCGGCTGCTGAAATCAGTACCGAAGTGGTTGAGTTTATCCGTCTGCGCCTGCTGAATCTGCTGACCGGACAGAGTTACCCGCAGGATGTAGTCGATGCGGTGTTAACGGCCGCGTTTGTCGAACCGGTTGATGCGGTCGAGCGGGTCAAGGCGCTGGCAGCGCTGAAGGGTCGGGAGGATTTTGAACCGCTGGCAGTCGCATTCAAGCGGGTCGGTAATATTATCAAAGGCGGGCTGGAGCAGTCGGTCAATCCCGCACTGTTTGAGGCGGATTGCGAGAAAGTTCTCTGCGACAAGCTGGAACAGGTACAGATCCAGGTGGCTGAGCTGGTCGCCGGTCGCGATTATCCCGCTGCCCTGGAAGCGATTGCCGGGCTGCGTGGACCGGTTGATGATTTCTTTGATGGTGTTATGGTTATGGCCAAGGATGAAGCGGTCAAAAATAACCGTCTGGCCCTGTTGACCCGTATTTCCGGTCTATTCAAGGGGGTTGCCGATTTCAGCCGTATTGCCTGATACGGACAAAAACTGATCGGAGTCACTGCCCGTAAAGCAGTCCTTTTCTATTGATGGCCGAAGGATGGTTAGAACCCACGGGGAGGTTCTTCTGGTGCAAAGAATCGACGGGCCGGTACACAGATCACAGAATTTTTTTTCTGCAAACTGTGTTACCGGTCCGTTCTTTTTTTGCCTTGAAGAATTTACCTGGGAGTTCGCTGCATTCCTCGGCCTTTTTTATTCGCTGCTGAGACATACAGAGGAGTCGTGCTAATGGCAAAATATGTTTACTCATTTGGTGAAGGACAAGTGGATGGGGATGGCTCGATGCGTGAGTTGCTGGGGGGGAAGGGCGCTAATCTGGCGGAAATGACGTTGCTCGGGTTGCCGGTCCCTCCAGGTTTTACGCTGACGACAGAAGTGTGCAAGGAGTTCTATGCTCATGATTGTCGCTACCCGGAAGGGTTGCAGCAGCAGATGGACGCCGCTCTTGCGACCCTCGAAGAGCAGATGGGGAAAGGCTTCGGCGACCGAGAAAATCCGCTGTTGGTGTCGGTCCGGTCCGGCGCCCCCGCCTCGATGCCGGGGATGATGGACACCGTCCTCAATCTCGGTTTGAACGATGAGACCATTCAGGGGATCATTGCCCAGAGCAACGATCCTCGCTTTGCTTACGATTCTTATCGGCGTTTTATCCAGATGTATGCCAACGTGGTCATGGGGCTGGATGGCGAAATCCTGGAGAAACTGCTGGAAGAGAAAAAACAGGCGAAAGGGGTTGAGCAGGATAATCAGCTGAGCGCCGAAGATCTGCAACTGCTGGTGGCGGAATTCAAAGCACGCTACCGGCAGGAGCTCGGCTGCGATTTTCCCGAGGATCCGCACCAACAGCTTTTAGGGGCGGTCGGCGCGGTGTTCGGTTCCTGGATGAATCAACGTGCCGTCACCTATCGGCGGCTGCACGATATTCCCTCCCATTGGGGGACTGCGGTCAATGTGCAGGCGATGGTCTTCGGCAACATGGGCGATGACTGCGCTACCGGTGTCGCTTTTACCCGCGATCCATCCACTGGGGAAAACTACTTTTACGGCGAGTATCTGGTCAACGCTCAGGGGGAGGATGTGGTCGCCGGTATCCGTACCCCGCAGCCGCTTAATAACGCCAAGTATAAAGAGGGCGATCTGCCGACGATGGAGGATGTTCTGCCGCAGTGCTACGGCCAGCTGCTGGAGATTCGCGAAACCCTGGAAAAGCACTATCGGGAAATGCAGGATGTCGAATTCACCATCGAAACCGGCAGACTCTACATGTTGCAGACGCGCAGCGGAAAGCGGACTGCACATGCCGCTATCCGGATTGCCGTGGAGATGGTTCAGGAAGGATTGATCAGCGAGCGAGAAGCGGTCTTGCGAGTCGATCCTGAACAGCTCGATCAGTTACTGCACCCTTCGATCGACCCAACTGCCGAAAAGAATATCATTGCCAAAGGTTTGCCCGCCTCTCCGGGAGCGGCCAGCGGCAAGGTGGTGTTCAATGCCGACGAGGCCGAGGAACAGCATCGCCTCAAGCAGAGGGTGATCCTGGTGCGGATCGAGACCAGCCCCGAGGACATTCATGGTATGCACGCCGCAGAGGGGATTCTCACCGCGCGCGGCGGCATGACCTCGCACGCGGCGGTTGTTGCTCGCGGCATGGGCAAATGTTGTGTCGCCGGTTGTGGCGATCTGAAAATCGACTATGAAAAACAGCTGCTGGTTACCAAATCAGGACATACCATCAAGCGGGGGGATGTCATTACGCTGGATGGCAGTGCCGGTGAAGTCATTCTTGGCGACGTGCCGAAAGTGCAGCCGGCGGTCAGCGGCGATTTCGCCACGCTGATGGGCTGGGCTGACAAGTTCCGGCGTCTCAAGGTAAGAACCAACGCCGATACGCCCAAGGATTCGAAGGTGGCCAGAGAGTTCGGGGCGGAGGGGATCGGCTTGTGCCGGACCGAGCATATGTTTTTTGAAGGTGAGCGCATTCAGGCGGTCCGTGAAATGATTCTGTCTTCCGACCTGGAGGGGCGGAAAAAGGCTCTGGCCAAGATTATGCCGATGCAGAAGGGTGACTTTATCGGTATTTTTCGGGAGATGAAAGGGCTGCCGGTCACCATCCGCCTGCTCGATCCGCCGTTACACGAATTTCTGCCGCAGACTGATGATGATGTCGCCGAGCTTGCAGCCGTCGCCGGAATTCGCTTTTCCGAAGTGAAAGAGCATGTCGAAGAACTGCATGAGTTCAACCCGATGCTCGGTCATCGCGGCTGTCGACTCGGCATCACTTATCCTGAGGTTTACGATATGCAGGTGCAGGCAATTATGGAAGCCGCCTGCGAACTGGTTAAAAATGAAGGTTTTGAGATTGTTCCTGAGATCATGGTTCCGCTAGTTGCTCATGTCAATGAGCTGCGCATTCTGCGAGAAAATGCTGTCAAGGTGGCTGAAGCGGTGCTTGCCCGTTACGCGGTCAAGGTTGATTACCAGATCGGTACCATGATCGAACTCCCGCGCGCCGCGTTACTGGCCGACAAGATTGCCCGTGAAGCCGATTTTTTCTCCTTCGGTACCAACGATTTGACCCAGACAACCTACGGTCTGTCGCGTGATGATGCCGGGCGTTTCTTGCCTGACTATGTGGATAGTGGAGTTTTCCGTAGCGATCCGTTCGTCAAACTTGATCGTGCCGGGGTCGGCCAGCTGGTACAGATGGGAACCGAGAAGGGTCGCCGGACCCGGCCTGACTTGAAGGTCGGCATCTGCGGTGAGCATGGCGGTGAGCCTTCCAGCGTGATCTTCTGCCATCAGATCGGTCTCGACTATGTCTCCTGTTCCCCGTACCGGGTGCCGATCGCCCGGCTGGCGGCCGCGCACGCGGCCCTGCAGGGAGATTGAACAGGCTCTGCCCGAACAGGAAACGCCCGACCATGTTTTGACCGGGCGTTTCTGATGAATCATTTTTTATCGTAGCAATATTCAGCTATGCGCTGAAAGTGTCCCCTCTCCCTGAGGGAGAGGGCTAGGGTGAGGGGGGAATGGCCGAAAACGCTCCCCCTCATCCGGCCTTCGGCCACCTTCTCCCTCATGGAGAAGGGTAGGCTGAAGATTCGTTCTAATCAGGCTATTTTTTATCAGAGAAATATTCAGTCAAAATTGTCGAAACGGTAGGTTTTGACAAAATCTATGAAGCTGTCTTTATCGATCGGCTTGCTGTAGTAAAAGCCTTGGGCGATACAGGAGCCCTGGTTTTTCAGGTAGTGATGCTGAAGTTTGCTCTCCACCCCTTCGGCGATAAACTTCAGTTTCAGGCCCCGCGCAACATTGATGATGGCGGGGATAATGGTGTTTTCGTCCTTGTCGACACCGATATTTTTCAGGAATGATTTGTCCAGTTTCAGGGTGCTCAGCGGCAGCTGGTCCAGGTAGCTGAGCGATGAATAGCCTTTGCCGAAATCATCGATGGCAATCTTGATCCCGGAACGGGTCAGCCGAGACAGGTTGGCCAAGGTTCGCTCCAGATTCTGGATTATCACATTTTCGGTCAATTCCAGTTCGAATATCTCCGGGTCCAGGCCATAGCTGTCGATCGTATCGAGAACCGAGTCGCTGAAATCCTCCAGCACCAGCTGCTTTGCCGAGATGTTGATGGAAATAGGAATCCTTATCCCGCCGGCCTGCCACTCCTGAACGTCCCGGCATACCTGTGCAAAGACGACCTGTCCCAACTCGTTGATCAGGTTTGATTCTTCAGCGATGGTAATAAAGTGCCCCGGCAGGATCAGGCTGTTTTCCGGGGAGAGGATCCGAACCAGGGCCTCGGCGGCATGCAACTGCCCGGTCTGCAGATTTATCTGCGGTTGATAGTGAACGCGCAGTCGATTGTCCCGGATAGCAGTCCTGATCCGATTTTCGGTCCGTACCTTGTTGCTGTTGTGGTTGGTCAGCTGTTCACTGTAAACACAGAAATTGCTGATCGAGGTGTTTTTGGAGTTGCAGACCGCGGTATCGGCATTTTGGATCAGTTCTTCCCGGGCGGCGCCATGCTCCGGGAAGAGCGCAATCCCCATGCTTGCCGTGATATGGATTTCATTGCCGTTCAGGTGGAAGGGGATGGCGATCTCACGGATGATTTTCTCGGCGACAGCGGTTGCGTCTGCGGCGGAGTTAACCTGCGGCAACAGCAGCACAAATTCATCGCCGCCGAAGCGTGCCAGCGTGTCTTCCTTGCGGGTGTGGCGTTTCAGCAACTCGGCAACCGATTGCAGCAGTTCATCACCGGTCACCTGTCCGTATGAATCGTTGATTAATTTAAAGCGATCAATATCGATATACAGAACCGCGATCTGGCCGCCCTTTTTTTGCGCCCGATCGATCAGCATCGAAAGTCGTTCATTCAGCAGTCTACGGTTGGGCAGCCCGGTCAGGATGTCATGATTGTGCTGATAGCGGATGATTTCTTCGGAGCGTTTTTTTTCAGTGATGTCTCTGGCAACCCCGTAGAAGCCGACCAGTTGTCGTTTTTGTGGGCGTTTGTTGCCGCTCAGCAGGTAGCCACCGTCAAAGTTTCTGGAAACCTTGATCGTCGTGACCTCCACGTGACGGACTTGGTGCCGATTTTTGCTCAGCAGTCTCAACTCAATACTCTTGGTCGCAGTGGCCCCCCGGCCGCGGCCGAAAAAGCGCTTGGCTCTGTTTAGGTCCTTGCTGTGGATAAATTCCGTATAATGTTTACCCTGTACATCTTTGTCGCTGTAGCCGAGCAGTTTCAGCATGTTGTTGGTAAAGGTCAGTTCGCCGCGCCGGTCGAGCATAAACATCAGATCAGGCGAGTTTTGCACGATAAAGCGGTGCAGGTCCTCAGATTTTTTCAGTTCTGCAAAGATCTCCCGGTTTTCATTTTCCAGGTTGATGGTTTTCAGAACCTTATTGATCGCCAGGATCAGTTCGTCCGGACTGAGCGGTTTGCGGACGAAATCCCGAGCACCGGACTTGACGACTTCGAGAGCTTTGTTCAGGTCCGACTCGCCGCTGACGACAATCACTCCGGTGTTGATTTTGTGGCGGTTGATATGTTCGATCACCGCAAGGCCGTCGACCTCCGGCATGTCCAGATCGAGCAATATCAGGGTGTAGATAGTCTGGCTCAGGGCTGCGATCGCCTCAAGCCCACCGGTGGCAACCTGCGTCTCAAAACCGGCGCTGCTGAGAACCGCCTGGGTGCTTCTGCAGACGTACGGATCATCATCGGCGATCAGGATCTTGGCTTTTTTTTGCATCATGATGTGTCTGCCCCCTCCCATGACTTCGGGTTGAAGCATGAGGTTACTCCACTGGCTCAGCGCAAATTGTTCGCGGCAGATAGATTTTAAATTCGGTTCCGTCGTCCAGGGTTGAGTGGCAGGAGATGGTGCCGCTGAGTTCGCTGATCAGGTTGCTGACGATCAACAGGCCGACCCCGGAGTGGCCTTCCTTGGTACTTTCAACCGGGCTGAAAAGGTTCTGTAAAATACGCTGCGGGATCCCCGGGCCGCTGTCGCGGATGGTAATTTCCACGAATTCGGCACCATTCTGGTAGATGTTGTCCCGCGTGCTGAGCTCGATGGTGCCTCCATCCGGCATCACCTCGGTGGCATTTTTGATGATGTTGATCAGGATCTGTTTGGTTTTATCCCTGGAGCAGGAGAGTCGAGGGATACTTTCATCGAGCCGTAACCTTACACTGATATTGGAGGTTTTGTACAGAGAATCACTGAAGATTCTGTCCAGGTCGCGAAGCAGCTTGTTGATATCCAGACTTTGGCCGGCCTCCGGAATGTCGCAGTCGACCTCCTTGGCCCGAAGCAGGATATTCCCCACCCGGTCGATCTCTTCGTTGATAAAGGCGATCTCTTCCTGAGCCTCGTGCTCTGTTCCAATTTTTTTACCGAGGACATAGAGGTAGTTTTTGATAATTGTCAGCGGATTGCTCACTTCATGGCTGATGTTTTTCAGTTGCTCAAAACTGATCCCCGGTTTCTCCGCTTGTTGTTCAACCGATTGCAGCAGTGTTCTGCCGATATCTTGCAGGAGCAGTTTGAGCAGCAGCGACTTCTTGCTGAGTTCCAGGTTCTCTGCTCTGGAAAGGCCCAGCGCAATGAGTCCCAAACCCTTTGCATCATGCTGCAGAGGGAAGAAACGCACCCCCTCTGTTTTTAATAATCGGATCAACTGCTGATCGAGGATCGAAGGAGCTTGGTCAAAACTGCTCAGGGGGGTCAGCGACTGGAACGATTTTACCAGAATACTGCTTTGATCCGTAGCGTTGAAGCAGAGTTCATCCAGTCGCTTGACTCCGGAATCATTGACAATCGTCAGGCGGTCATCGCTTCCGGGGCGGATTAAAAACAGCGCACTGATATTAAAAAGGATCGCAAAGGTTGCCCGCAAGTTTTTCGCAATATCATGATCTGTCGCCGAAGTCGGATTTGCGTGACAGTTTGCCAGGGCAAGGCTTTTGATCCTGTCGGCGAGCTGCCGGTCGGCTTTTTCCTTCTGTGGTTCGATGGTCGTGGTCAAGCTGTTTTCAGTTGTCCTGAAAACAGCGCCGAAGCCGAATTCTTCCGCTGTCTGGCGAGCTTTCCCGGTTGCGGTGGCAAGGCATTCAAGGGTTGAGCTTTCGGTCAGGTTGAATAACGTTCCGGCTCTTTCAAGGCTGGCCGGAGAAACCTGATCGCAGCCTGTTGAACTCAATGAGCTGGACACGGCAATAATTTTAATCAGTGTCGGGGCGCCGCGCAATGCTTCGGTCGGGTTGTTTTGAAAGAGGATGGCGTCGGCGATAAAGGAGTCAAGTTGCCAGCTTTCTACCAGGGCAGCGCCGAGTTCGCAATGATCAATGCCGAATGCGTCTTTTTCCCGCTTGTTGAACTCGGTCGTTTGGCCGTATTGCTCCAGGATCGGACGATAGTTCTGTTCCTGATTCAACAACAGCAGCAGTTGGCCGACCTGATAGAGTAATCCGGCCAGATAGGCCTCTTGCGGTTTCTGGTAGCCGGTCAGTTGGGAAAGCCTCTGCGCCAGGTGGGAACAGACCAGCGCCCGGTACCAGACAAACTGCACCTGCCGGTCAAAATCTTTGCTGAAGTTGGTGAAAAACTGGTGGACAGCACTGGAGATGACGATCTGCCTGACATTGTCCAGACCCAGGACAACCAGCATCCGTCGGATATCGGTTGCTTCGTTCCATTGGCGAAAGAGTGCTGAGTTGGCGATCTGAATAATTCTGGCGGTCAGGCCGGAGTCTTTTTGAATTGTTTTCGCGATCCGGTCAAAATTTCCGGCATCGTCGTGGCAGAGGTCTATCAGTTCGACGAGTAACGAGGGCACAGAGGGGAGTTGTTCGAAGCTGTAGCTCTTATTGTGCAGATAGATCTGCTGCATCGCTTATCGTCCATCCTTTCACCGCCAGCCAATAACACAACTTATAGCGCTGTAAAGAATTCATGCTAGCGTGATTTGCCGCAAAATAAAATAAAATTAATAATTATGCCTCTTGCGACGGGCTGAAAAATCAAATACCCGTCATTCCCGCGTAGGCGGGAATCCAGAGGTTCTATAAGGCGTGGATCCCCGCATTCGCGAGGATGACGATCTTCGCCTTTGACTTAAGGGCCTTTCAGTCCCCTTGGAACCTATGCACTTTCAGTGCAGAGTTGTTCCGTTACGCTTACAGCAGGGACTTCGACTGTTCCGGGTCGAGCCGCCCACTCTTCACTGCCAGATCGATGGTCAATTTCCCCAGCAGTCGATAGAGCGGTAACAGGTCGGGCTGTGCTCTTTCCAGTGCCTGCAGATGTAGTTGCACCGTCCCGCGATCCCCGCGAACGATCGGTCCGGTCAAGCCCGCTTCCGGGCCCAGTGTTTCGGTGTTGTCCAGGCTGGCCTGAAGCAGCGGCAGCAGCAGCGGGATGGCCTTCTCCCGGTCGATGCCGCACTGACCCAGCAGGTCGCGAGAAATCCCGAGCAGCGTGACCAGAAAGTTCGAGGCGATGCTGGCGCCGGCGTGGTAAAGGGCTTTCTGTTCGCCGGCGATGGTGAACGGTTTGCCGCCGATGGCAGTGATCACCTGCTCGCCGAGAGCCAGTGCCGATTTATCCCCCTCCAGGGCACAGGGACAGCCGGGCAGTCTCTCTACTGCTAATTGTCGGTCGGCAAAGGGAAGCAGCGGGTGGATCGACAACAGCTGGGCCGCTGATGAGTCCTGGCGCATCACTGTCGCCGGGTGCAGACCGCTGAAATGGATCAGCGTCTGCTCGGCGGAAAGCCCTGCTGTCACCTGTAAATTCTTTGCCAGGGGGTCAATCTGATCATCCGCGACCGCCAGCAGCAGGATCTGGGCTTTTGCCGCATCCCGCAGGTTGAGGCCGGCGAGCGTTGCGTCGCAGCCGATGAAGTTACAGGCATCGATTGTCCGTTGCCGATTCCGACCGATCAACGCAACGAGCGGATAGCCAGCGTCAAGCAGCAGGCGACTGACAGCGCAGCCGACCTTGCCCGGTCCGATCAGCGCAATGCTCGGTTTCATGCCACCCTTACCCGTAGGCTGCCGACCTGCTCAATCTCGCCGAACAGTTCATCGCCGCTGCTGATCCGGCTGACTCCGGCGGGGGTGCCGGTGAGGATGATATCACCCGGCTGCAGGCGGTAGAAGATGGATGTTTCGGCGATGATCTGCTCGATGTTGCGCATCATCTGTGCGGTTGTTCCCTCTTGACGCAGTTCGCCGTTGACTTTCAAGGTCAAGCGGATGTCGTTCGGATTTTTTACCTGATCGGCAGGCACAAAGTCGGAGAGCGGACAAGCGGTGTCGAACCCCTTGGCGATTTCCCAGGGCAGGCCTTTTTCTTTCAGCTCTGCCTGCAGGTCTCTCAGGGTCAGATCGAGGGCGACACCGTAGCCGGCGATGTGCTGAAGGGCTTTCTCTGCGGCGATATTCTTTCCGCTTTTGCCGATCAGCAGGGCAAGTTCCAGCTCGTGGTGACAGTCCTCTGAATAGTCGGGGATCTCGATCGTTCCGCCGTCGGCAATTACACTGCTGGCCGGTTTGCAAAAAATCACCGCCCGGTCCGGAACCTGATTGCCCAACTCGCGGATGTGGTCCAGGTAGTTGCGACCCAGACAGATGATTTTACCGATGTTGTAGCTTTGTCCGCTTTCCTTGATTTTGGCGCGATACATATTTTTCTCCCTACAGAATAGAATTTGAATAGAAAAGCCGCTCCCCTTGCGGGCACTGCCAGCTGCAGGATCAGCTTCTTGCGCGCCTCCCCTCGGAAGATAGCGGTATCTGCCGGATAAAAGCAAGGGGTGTCGATTCTGGCTTGAGGTCTGTTCCTATGCTAATATGCCCGCTGACAATTTAACGATAGGATCCGGATGTTTTTTCCACTTTCTGATACTCCCAACCCACCGGGGCGCCCTTTCGCCACCTGGTTGCTGATGGCGATCAATATCGGTGTTTATCTGCTGGTGACCCTTCCGGCCATGCTCGGCAAGGTTTCACTCAGCGACCCGCTACTGCTGGATTATCTGCAGGTTCTCGGTTTGCAAGGGCAGGTCACTGCTCGCGAAGTTTATCAGAATCTCTCTGCTTACGATCTGCTGGTTTTTCAGTATGGTTTCCGCCCGGCCGAATTTTCTCTGATTTCACTATTTACGTCCCTGTTTCTGCATGGCGGTCTGATGCATCTGGCCGGAAACATGCTCTTCCTCTATATCTTCGGCGACAATGTTGAGTATCGGCTTGGCCGCCGGCGTTACCTGTTAACCTACTTCGGCTGCGGGATCATTGCGACGCTCTTTTTTGCCCTGTTTGTTCCCGGTTCGCAGGTCCCGTTGATCGGCGCCTCGGGGGCTATTTCCGGGGTGCTCGGCTGCTATTTTCTCTGGTTTCCGCGCAACCGGGTGCGCTGCTTTCTGTTCTTTTTTCCGTTTTTGATGACCAGCGTTTATCTGTAGGCCCGGCTGGTGCTCGGTTTCTATCTGCTGATCGACAACCTGCTCCCCTTTCTGTTTACGGCCGGTTCCGGTAGCGGCGTCGCCCACGGTGCGCATATCGGTGGTTTTTTAGGCGGATTGGGGGTTGCCTGGGGGAGTGATCAATATTATCAGCGCAAGAGCAGGGTGCGCCGACCGGAAAAGCCGCCGGCGAAATTCAACTCGCTGGCGCAGATTTGTCCGGCCGTTCGATCTGGTGATCTGGCCGGTGCCAGTGACTGCTATCTGCATCTGGAGAATCGGCAGCAGCGGGCACAGGTCGATTCCGGTAATGTGATACTGATTGGTAATTATCTGCTGGAGCAGGGTCGACATCGGGCGGCGTTGCAGGTTTTTCGGCGCTTTGTCGCCGAACGACAGAACGATGAACGGATCGATCAGGCCTATCTGGGGGCCGGCAAAGCGATGCTGCGACAGCCGCGTTACCTGACCAGCGCGTATCATTATTTTCTCTCCGCTCTCGATCTGGCACACAGCGAAACTTTAGCCGCCGAGGCGCGTCGGCAGTTGCGGATGATCGAGCAGCAACAGACCCAGGCAGAGGACTAGCCCATGTACTATTTTGATTATGTCGAACCGGTTTTTCGGCCCCCCTCGGAGGCCGGTTCGCTGATCCTGCAAATCACCATCGGTTGCAGCCAGAACCGTTGCCGTTTCTGCGGCATGTACAAGATGAAGAAATTTCACTTGCGTTCGGTTGCCGAAATTGCGACCGAAATTGCTGCGGTACCACAGTCGCATCGTCAGCAGATCCAGCGAATCTTTTTGGCCGATGGCGATGCGCTGGTCTATCCGCAGCAAGGGTTGATGGAGCTGCTTGATTTATTAGCGGAGAACTTTCCCCGTTTGACCCGGGTCGGCGCTTATGCGTCGCCGAACAGCTTGACAACCAAATCGGTAACGGAGCTGGCGGAACTGAAGGCAAAGAAGCTGCGGATTCTCTATTTCGGCCTGGAATCGGGCGATGCCGCGACCTTGAAGCTGATCGACAAAGGGTTTTCGCCGCAGCAGATGTTGGAGCTCTGCAAAAAGGCAAAAAAAGCCGGGATCAAGCTATCGGTCACCGGTATCCTCGGTTTGGCCGGTCGAGCCAGAAGTCGCGAGCATGCACTCGCCACTGCCGAGTGGATCAATCAACTCTCGCCGGAATATTTTTCCCTGTTGACTATGTTCAGGCGGCACAACGACGACTATTTTGCGCTGATCGAGCCGCTGACCAACGGTGAAATTATCTCAGAGGCGTTGACGATTGTCGGTCAGCTCAACCCGCAGAAATGTATCCTGCGCTCCAACCATGTTTCCAATATCCTCAACCTGTCCGGCAGCTACCCCAAGGATCGGGACAGGCTGATCGCACAGACTGAAGCAGCGTTATCTGAGGCGCGCAAACAGCCCGACTGGTTCAATGCAGTGCCGGATTATGGGGAGGATTATTACTGAGTGTGGCGGCACTGATGGCGAATTTCACCGGATCGGGAAGATTCAAGGGTGAATCGTTGATTGATGAGGTGCGCCTTCAGCGCCACGGACGCCGTTTTGTACGATTTGATCTGGTTGTGTCCGAGAATTAGTATGAAATACAGGGTACTGGCACTATATCCGTGACATTTGTTGGTGACGCTATTAAATTAGAGAAAAATATTTATCCGGGGGAATAGATGGATTGCACGTCGCCGAAGAGGACCATAGATCCTCTGCGCAGGAGTGTCTAGCCATGACTGATAATATCGCGCAACTCACACTCGAAGTCTACATCAAGGCTCTTTTCGACACCGATAAGCCTGCGGCGCTGCAAGTTGTGCAGAACGCTTTGGACCGTGGGGTGACACCGGAGAAGATCGTCTTTGAAGTTATCATCCCCGGCATGGAGCGGATGATCGGAGGGATGGTCTCTGACAGTCTGGTCACTCTTTCTCAGCATTTTCTGGCCGCGCAGATCGCCGAGGAGGTGGTCGACCGGCTGCTGCCGATGTTTGCCGTTGTCCCGGAAATTCGTGGTCATGTGATCATCGGAACCAGTTATGGCGACTTCCACGGTCTGGGCAAGAAAATTGTCAGCGGCTGTCTGCGCGCCAGGATGTTCGAGGTCACCGATCTGGGGATCAACGTAGCGCCGGAGCGTTTTGTCGACGAGGCGGTTGCGGTCGGTGCCGATGTCATTGCGATCTCCTCCATGATGGTCCACACCGCCACCGGCGAGCGCGGGGCCAAGCGGGTTCGCCAGCTGTTGCAGGAGCGCGGGCTGGAAGAAAAGTTGCGGATTATCGTCGGTGGTGCTCCTTACCGTTTCCACGACAACATGTTCCGCGAGGTCGGGGCCGATGCCTGGGCTGACAGTGCGGCTGAAGCCCCGGAAGTCGTTTCCCGCCTGGTACAGGAGGTACGCACATCGTGACCGGGATGGAACGTCTGGCAGCACTGATGAAGGGCCGGACCCCCGACCGGGTTCCGCTCATTGTCAATCTTCTTGATCAGGGCGCAACCGAGTTAGGGGTTTCTCTGCGCGAATACTACGCGCGGGGGGACCTGGTGGCCGAAGGGCAGTTGCGCTTGCGCGAGAAATACGGTTATGACGGCCTGCTGGGGATGTTCTATGCGGGGTTGGATGCCGAAATCATGGGCTGCCACACGATCCTCTACGCCGATGACGGCCCGCCCAACGTCGGCCATCTGGTGATTCGCACGCCTGAGGACATTCTCAAACTACAGCTTCCCGACGACCTGCACTGCCACCCACGTTTCCACGAACTTGCAACCTGTATCGGCATTCTGAAGCAGGAATCAGCCGGCCGCTGGCCGGTACTCGGCGTGATGACGGCCTCTTTCTCGTTGCCGGCCATGCTGATGGGGATCGGGGCCTGGCTCGATCTGTTTCTGACTGGCGATCCAGGATTACGCAACCTGCTGCTAGAAAAGTGCTCACAATTCTGTTCCAGGCAGATTGTTGCTCTGCGAGAAGCAGGTGCCGATCTGGTTATTTATGCCAACCCGGTGGCTTCGGCAACATTTATCATGCCGCAAAAATTTCGTGATCTGGCTCTGCCTTGGGTGATTAAAGACCTGGAAGGGCCGGGAGCGACCGGAGTGGTGTTTTTTAACGGCGGCGGCCGAATCAACCCGATTCTGGCCGACCTGAAGAAAAATACCGGCATCGGTGCCTATTATCTTAATCCGTTCGATGATATTGCCGAGGCCAGGCAAATTCTGGGTCACGAGGCACTGATTGTCGGTGCGATCAATGATATTAAATTGATTAACTGGACTCCGGCCGAAATTGATCAGGAGGTCGCACGGATCATGCGGGTCGGCAAGCAGCAGGGTGGCTTCGCCTTCGGCACCCAGGTCATGCCGTTGCAGATCCCCGAAGAGAATATCAGGGCGCTGGTAGAGGCCGCCATCAAACATGGGCGCTATGCAACGGACGCCCTATGAGCGGAACTGATCTCATCATCGGTTGCGGCATCTTGCAAAAAGAGATCCGCTATCTGGTCGCTAAGAACGACTGGCAACCGCGCCTATCATTTCTCCCCTCCGGCCTGCACGTTGACTTTGATAAACTCCAGAACAGTTTGGAGAAATGTCTGCAGCGGCATCGCGAGGAATCAGCCATCGTGTTTTACGGTGCCTGCCATCCACGCATGGACCAGATTCTGGATAACGTCAGGGTCATTAGGACACCCGGGCAGAATTGTGTTGATATCTATCTGGGGCATGAGCTGTTCTGCCGCGAACTGGAACGGGGCGCCTTCTTCCTGTTTGAGGATTGGGCGTTAAACTGGAAAGAGATTGTTGGCGAGATCATGCCGGGAGATCCAGAAATCATGCGCAGCATCTTCTGCGGTGCTCACAAGTACCTGTTGGCGATTCGTACCCCCTGCTCGGGAGATTTTAGTGCTGAAGCCGCAGCCGTCAGCAAGATGACTGCCCTTGAACTACGCTGGGTGGATATCGGGCTCGGACACCTTGAAGCAACCCTCGCCGAAACCCTCAGTCGCGCAAAGGCGGGCACACCATGAACAATGATCTACAAAAAATGCTTGCGGAAAACCAAGAGCTGCAACGGCGCCTGTCCGCGATGGCTAAAAGCAAGTCACATTTAGAGCTGGTCAACCGTCTGCTGAGCAGCTTAAGTTCGGTGGCTGGGCTGGACAATCTGGTGCCGTGCATTCTCGAGATTTTGATGCAGACTGTCGGGGGCGATAACATCGTGCTCATCTTTCGTCTGGGCGCCGATTGGCAATACCGCGATATCTACGGCAAAAGGTGCCTTTACACGGAATCCGAAAATCCGGATGTTGATCAGGTCCTTGCCAGCGGAAAGCCCCAGCGGATCATCCATCACGGGAAGGCGGTTCCCGCTCCGGATGGCAGCTCCTCCATAGCGATTGAAAACTGGATCTATCCCCTGCTCTCACATGGGCGAAAAATCGGGGTGGTCTGTATGGAGGGGATGCAGCTATCGGACAAAAGTATTTTTGATGAGCTGCTGCCGTTCTTCGTCTATGCCGGGTTAATGCTCGACAACGAGATCTCCACCTATTCTCGACTCGTCGAAGCCAATCGGCGCCTGCAGGAATCAGAGGTTCTTTATCGCAGCCTCTTTGAACAGTCGCCCGAAGGAATCGTGCTCTGGAGTGTTCCCGAACTCAAGTCGCTCCAGTTCAATACGGCCGCGCATACCTTGCTGGGCTATTCTCGTGAAGAATTTGCAATTCTCAGGGCCAAAGATATTCATTTCAGTGAGCACTCAAAAGAAATAGATATTTTTTTAGCGGCGTTGCCGCCGGATGGTCTGACCAGCTTCGAAGCTATTCATCGCACCAAAACCGGTGACCAGCGGGAAGTCGCGGTCTCACTGAAAATGCTCGTGATAGCCGGCCAGCAGATGCTGCTGGCCATCCATCGCGATATCGCCACGCGCAAACAGACCGAAAAAAACATGGCACTAATGAACTTTGCCCTCGATAACATCCGTGAAGCGGTTTATTTGGTTGATGAAAGCTCTCGACTCAATTATGTCAATGAAGAGTCGTGCCGTGCCCTGGGTTATAGCAGAGAAGAGATTAGCAGCATGCCGATTCCGGAGATTGGCCCGGAGTTCCCGGCGAAGAGCTGGTCTGAGCATTGGCAGCAACTGAAAAAACAGGGGACGCTCAACTTTGAATCGATCCATCGCCACAAGGACGGTCGAACCTTTCCGGTCGAGATCACGGCCAATTATTTTGAATTTGACGATACCGGTTACAACCTTGCTTTGGTCCGTGACATCACCGAACGAAGGCGTGCCGAAGAGGAACGTTTCAATTTGGAAAAACAGATTCTTCACACTCAAAAACTCGAGAGTCTCGGCGTCCTTGCTGGAGGGATCGCCCACGATTTCAATAATATCCTTACCACCATCATCGGTAATGCCGAGCTGGCGCTGAGGCGGCTCAAAAAAGAATCACCGGCATTGGAGAATCTGCGACGCATCGAGCAGGCCGCAGCGCGAGCTGCCGACCTTGCCAAGCAGATGCTGGCATATTCCGGCAAGGGGAAGTTTGTGGTCGAAAGCATCGACCTGAATATCCTGATGGAAGAGATGCTGCATCTGCTCGATGTTTCGATCTCTAAAAAATCCGTACTACGGCTTAACCCCTGTTCCTCCCTCCCGTCGGTTGAGGCAGATGCCACCCAACTCCGCCAGATCATCATGAACCTGGTGATCAACGCCTCCGAAGCCATCGGCGATAAAAGCGGGATTATTGCCATCACCACCGGCTGCATGGACTGCGACCGCAGCTATCTGAAGAATGTCTGGCTGGATGAAAATCTGAAGGATGGACTGTACGTCTACCTTGAGATCTCTGATACCGGTTGCGGTATGGAAAAGGAGACCCTGGCAAAGCTGTTTGATCCGTTTTTTTCGACAAAATTTACCGGTCGCGGTCTCGGCATGTCAGCGGTGCTCGGTATTGTGCGTGGCCACAAGGGGGCGATCAAGGTCTATAGCGAACCGGGGAAGGGGACGACATTTAAAATCCTGCTCCCCGCATCCGACAAACCGGCCGAGATCTTTGACAATGAATCACGCCAGGATGACTGGCAAGGCAGCGGCAGGGTCCTGCTGGTGGATGACGAAGAGACAATCCGCGGTATCGGCGCCGAAATGCTGAAGGAGTTGGGTTTCACCACTCTGACGGCTGAAGATGGCCGAGAGGCTTTAAAAGTTTTCGTATCCAATCCGGACATCGCCTTCGTCATCCTCGACCTGACCATGCCGCACATGGACGGTGAGCAATGCTTTCGTGAACTGCGACAGCTCAAACCAGACGTCAAGGTGATCATATCGAGTGGCTACAACGAGCAGGAAATTGCCCAGAAATTTGCGGGCAAAGGGCTCGCCGGTTTCGTGCAAAAGCCCTACAGCCTCTCAGTCCTCAAAGATGCCATCAAGCAAGTGGTTTGAATTTGCGTCATTTTTGCCCGGCGATTTCGATGTGCCCCTTTTATTGTTCCATCACGCGAGTAAAAACTATGGACTTTAGTCCAAGCCTTTCAGGTGCTACTCGTTTGTCGTCATTCCCGCGAAGGCGGGAATCCAGTGTTTTTAAGACGCGTGGATCCCCGCTTTCGCGAGGATGACGGTCTTTGATCTTGGTTTTAAG
>JAJRQI010000043.1 GCA_024280335.1 Deltaproteobacteria bacterium | reverse complement strand
GTCGCAGAGGCGCTGGAAGAATTCATGGCGCAGATACCTGGCCTATTACGGCGGCCGATGCTACTTCCGGCCTGTATATTTTAAAAATCAAAGTGATATCAAGTTGTTGCACCGTTTATGATGGTGCGAAAGTTGAGTTATTAAGAATGATCGCCGGATTTTTCATTATGCTCAGTATTCTGCTGGCCCAACTTCATTCCCCCTACTGGTTGTATTTCACGGCCTTTGTCGGGCTCAATCTATTTCAGAGCGCCTTTACCGACTGGTGTCCGATGATGAACTATTCTACGTAAATTTGGAGCGAAGGAAGGTTAACTCCATAGAGTCTTGTGGCGGGAGGCAGAGACTTGCAACCTCCCGCACAGAGTGTTCCGGGTTGCTCCGGGAACCTCTGATTTTAAACTCCATGCTAAAAAGGAATCACTGCTGTGTCTCTTATTTACAACGATAACTCACTTTCCATCGGTCGCACTCCTTTGGTGCGCCTGAACCGTATCGTACCCCATGGTGCCACCGTCCTGGCCAAAATCGAGGGGCGCAATCCGGCATACTCGGTCAAGTGCCGCATCGGTGCCTCGATGATCCTGGATGCCGAGCAGCAGGGGTTGCTCGGGCCCGGCAGGGAGATCATCGAGCCGACCAGCGGCAACACCGGTATCGCTCTGGCCTTCGTCGCGGCGGCGCGCGGGATTCCGCTGACCCTGACCATGCCCGAAACCATGAGCATCGAGCGGCGCAAGGTACTGGCAGCCTTCGGTGCCAAGCTCCTTCTCACCCCCGGCGCCAAGGGGATGGCCGGTGCGATCACCGCGGCGGAGGAGCTGGCCGCCTCCGACCCGGGACGTTACTTGTTGCTGCATCAATTCAAAAATCCGGCCAACCCGGCGATCCACGAACAGACCACCGGCCCGGAAATCTGGGAAGATACCGACGGCGGGATTGACGTGCTGGTCTCCGGCGTCGGTACCGGCGGCACCATCACCGGCGTTTCCCGCTATATAAAACAGGCCGAGGGAAAACCGATCCTCTCGGTGGCGGTGGAGCCAGCCGACAGCCCGGTCATCAGACAAAAACTGGCCGGTCAGCAGCTGCAGCCCGGACCGCACAAGATCCAGGGGATCGGCGCCGGTTTCATCCCCGAGACCCTCGACCTGTCGCTGGTCGATCGGGTGGAACAGGTCGGCAACGAAGAAGCCATCGACTTCGCCCGGCGCCTGGCCAAAGAGGAAGGAATCCTCTCCGGCATCTCCAGCGGTGCGGCGACGGCGGTGGCCGTTCGCCTGGCGGCACAAGCTGAATTCAGGAACAAGAAAATCGTGGTCATTCTACCCGACTCGGGCGAGCGTTATCTTTCGAGCGTACTGTTCGAAGGGGCCGTCTGATTCTTCCGTCAGCCGGTTGCCGGAAACCGGCTGACGGAAAAGAGATGTCCAGCCCCGCCGAATAGACACCCGGCAGAACAACCCCCTGTCCGGCGTCGTCGCTGGTTCCGGCCGCCCAAGCCAAGATAGCACCGAGGATCGGACATGTAGGTGACGTAAGCAGGGATCAGCGGTAATACACAGGGGGATGAGAATGAGAGCGCCCCCCCCCTGCGGAAACGCGATCCAGAAGGTCAGGTCGGTGCCGGTCTCCATCCTCTGGCTTCCTTTCTGTTCGTAGCAACGGTCATGACTTTGCTGTTTGCTGTTCGGCAGCAGGTTTGCAGGTGGTCCAGAAAAGACAGAACACCCCGAGTACGATGCCGCAATCGGCAAGATTGAACGCTGGCCAATGCCAGCTCTGCCAGTGAAAATCGAGCGAATCGACGACGTAGCCGCGCACGACCCGGTCGAAGCCGTTGCCGAGCGCACCGCCGAGAACCAGGCTGTAGCCGAACGACTCTATCCCGCGTCGTGGTTTGTGCAGCATAACGGCCAGGCAGATTGACACACCGAGCGTTATCAGAATAAAGAAGTAACGTTGCCAGCCGCCCGCATCGGCGAGAAAGCTGAACGCCGCCCCGGTATTCCAGACATGCACCAGATTGAAAAAGCCGCTCAGCGGAATGCTCTGGCCGTAGAACATCAGCGTAGAAACAGCGAACTTGCTGAGCTGATCGGCCGCCGCCACCGCTATCGCCAGGGTCCACCAGCGCCAGGCAACAGCAGTGCCGGTAGCAAGGGTTTCAACAGACATCATCTCTCTCCCCAGTCAGGTTCATTTACGCAGCAGGCGCAGCCCGTTGAAGACCACCAGCAGGCTCGCACCCATATCGGCGAAGACCGCCATCCACATGGTTGCATGGCCGGCGAAGGTCAGGATGATAAAGACCAGCTTGACCCCCAGGGCGAAGGTGATGTTCTGGCTGAGGATGGCGGCGGTGGCGCGTGACAGGCGGACAAAGGTCGGCAGCTTGCGCAGGTCGTCGTCCATCAGCGCGACGTCGGCGGTCTCGATGGCGGTGTCGGTTCCGGCTGCCCCCATGGCGAAGCCGATATCGGCACGCGCCAGCGCCGGCGCGTCATTGATGCCGTCACCGACCATGCCGACGGTACCGATCTGTTCGAGCAACGCTTCGACGGTTGCCAGTTTGTCTTCCGGCAACTGGTTGCCGCGCGCTTCGTCGATACCGACCTGCTGCGCGATCGCTTCGGCAGTGTGTTGATTGTCGCCGCTCAGCATGATGGTTCTGACGCCCAGTGCGTGCAGTTCAGCCACCGCCTGGCGACTGTTCGGCTTGACGGTATCGGCGACGGCGAAAATCCCTAGCACCTCGTCTGCCGTGGCCAGCAGCACCGCCGATTTGCCCTGGCGTTCCAGTTTGTCGAGTTGTTCTTCCAACGCAGCTGTCAGCAGGTCGAGTTCACCGATCAGGCGCTGATTGCCCAGATGGTAGCGCTGCGCCGCGATGGTGCCGCGCACGCCGCGACCGGGGATTGCGGCAAAATCGGTCAGCTCCGCTATTTTCAGCCCCTTTTCCGCTGCGCTGCGGGCGATCGCCTGTGAAACCGGGTGGTCGGAGCGGGTTGCCAGGCTGACCGCCAGCCGCTGAACCTGCTGAGCATTATCGACAAGACTGACAAAGTCGGTCTGCTCCGGCTTGCCGTGGGTCAGGGTTCCGGTCTTGTCGAGCGCAAGTACCGCGAGCTTGCAGCCCGCTTCAAGATAGACCCCGCCCTTGATGAGAATCCCCTTGCGAGCCGCCGTCGCCAGTCCGCTGACGATGGTCACCGGGGTGGAAATAACCAGGGCACAGGGGCAGGCGACTACCAGCAGAACCAGCGCCCGATAGATCCATTCAAGCCAGTCCGTGCCGAAGGCGAGCGGCGGGATCAGTGCCATGCTCAGTGCAACGATGATGACCACCGGCGTATAAATTCTGGCAAAATGATCAACAAAACGCTGGGTCGGAGCGCGGCTGCCCTGAGCGGCTTCCACCGCATGGATAATGCGTGCCAGGGTACTGTTGTTGGCCAGCGCGGTCACCCGGTACTCGAAGGAGCCGGATTCATTGATGGTGCCAGCAAACACCGGGTCATTCAGCGTCTTTTCCACCGGCAGACTCTCACCGGTGATCGGCGCCTGATTGACCGTCGAGCTGCCCGAAACGATCTCGCCGTCCAGCGCAATCCGTTCGCCCGGCCTGACCCGCACCAGAGCCTCCAGCGGCACCTCTGCGGCCGGTACGTCTGCCCAGCTGCTGTCCGGCTGACGCACGGTTGCGCTTTCCGGCGCAAGATCCATCAGTCCGCGAATAGCATTGCGCGCCCGGTCGAGCGATTTTGCTTCGATGATCTCGGCCAGCGCAAACAGGAACATGACCATCGCCGCTTCCGGCCACTGGCCGATCAGCATCGCACCGGTCACCGCGATCGACATCAGGGCGTTCATGTTGAGGTTGAAATTACGCAGGGCGATAAGGCCCTTTTTGTAGGTCGGCAGCCCGCCGCTGATAATCGCCAGCAACGCCAGAACGGCAACCGTCCAGTGGAAACCGCCGTTGAACCAATGCACCGCTTCAGCGCCGACGGCCGAGCTGCCGGAGACGACCATCGGCCACCAGTTGGTTTTGGTCGGCTCCGGCAGAGCCTTTTCGTTGGTTGTCTCGTCAATGACCTGCGCTTCAAGATCGAGCGACTTCAGCGCCTTGAGGATTTCAGGTAAAGCTTCAGGGTTGTGGTCGAGAGTCAGCTTGCGCTGCACCAGATTGAAATCGAGGTTCAGCACACCGCTCATCCCGGCCAGCTTGCGCCGGATGAGCCCTTCCTCGGTCGGACAATCCATCCCGGTGATGAACAACTCCGTGATCCGGCTTGCCGACGACGCAGCTTGACGTACCGCCTGCATGCCGATGGCGGACAACGTGGTCTCCAGCAGTTCTGGGGAGGGCAGTTTATGGCTCACGCTGAGGGTGCGCTGCAGCAGGTTGAATTCCAGCGCCAGCACCCCGGGCAGCGGTGCAAGCTTGTCGCGGATCAACGCTTCTTCGGTAGGACAGTCCATGTCCTCGATCCGAAAAACGACCTGCTTCTCGATCGCAGCTTCTGTTTCGGTCGTGGCCGTTGTCTTGCCCGAACAACCACAGCTCTTGCTTGCACATTCACTCATCAGCAGCTCCTGTTCATTATTTCTGCATTATAGCCTTCTTGTTTATCAGGCACCATGAAGTTACTATAGGGTCAAGGCTGTTTGCGTCCAGAAGGAGAATTAAACCGTGAAAGAGAATATGAAGATCGGCGAACTGGCCAGACAAGTCCGCTGTTCGGTGGAAACGATCCGTTTTTATGAAAAAGAGGGGATTCTGCCACCACCACCGCGCACTGTCGGCAACTATCGCCAGTACGCTAAAAGGCATGTCGAGCGCCTGCTTTTCGTGCGTCGTTGTCGTTCCTTCGATATGACCCTGGATGAAATCAGGCGGCTGCTGCAGGTGCGCGATACGCCGCAAGATGACTGCACCGCGGTCAGTGCCTTTCTTGACAAACATATCGAACAGGTCAGCACCCGGATCAGCGAACTCGAACAACTGAAAGCTCAGCTGGGATCGCTGCGGCAGCGGTGCAACGGTGCCCGCACTGCTGAGCAATGCGGAATTCTGCAAGAGCTCGGCTCATCGGCGGTTACTACTGACTGAACGTACGGCAGAGGATTATTCCTCTGCCGGTTTTTATCCAGACCTGTTAAACTTCTGACTCAGGAGTTGCAGGTTAATCAGGTAAAAAGGAAATGCACCATGTACAAGATTGTCGCCCATCCGGGAAGTGCGCATAAAGATGACTTTCTGTCGGTCTGTGTTCTGCTCTCAACGCTTGGTCACGCTGATGTCTTCCGCCGCGAGGCAACCGACGAAGATCTTGCCGATCCGCACACCTACGTGGTCGATGTCGGGATGGAGCACGAACCGGCACGGCACAACTTTGACCATCATCAGGATTCGTCCCTGCCGTGCGCTTTCCATCTGGTCATGCAGCATCTGGGCTATCACGATTCCGCGATGTCGATGTTCGAGTGGTATCCGCACATGAGTATGATGGACGTTCGCGGACCGCACCGCACCGCCGAGCATCTGGGCGTCGACACCAGTATTCTGTTTGCCGCATCTTCGCCGATTGACGGCTACATTCTGGCGCGCTTTTCCGACCTCAGCGTTCTCGGTCGACAGGACATCCTTTATGATCTGATGAAGGAACTCGGTCAGGATCTGATTGTGATGCTTGAGCAAAAGCGGCAACGACTGGAACGGCTTAAGAAAGAGGCCAGGATCGTTCCCGTCAAACAGTTCAAGGTGATCATCAGCACCATCGACGACAACCCGAAACTCTCGATGGATCGCTACCTGACCTTTCTCAACGACAAGCGTGTCGTGATGAGCATTACCCCCTCGGTTCGCGGGGCGGGCTGGGAGTTGTTGCGGCTGGGAGATAACCGGCAGGTCGATTTCCGCTTGCTGGCGGACAATCCCGATGTCCGTTTTATCCACGCCAACGGTTTTGTCGCCAAGACCTATTCTTGGCTTCCGCAGGACGCGGTACTTACTCTGGCCGCCGAGGCGATTACGGAAGGGGCGGCAGAGTCTGCCGATCTGTAACGAACTGGACAACTGCTTCGATCAAGCGGCGACTGTTACTTGACCTTCGGCAGGCTCGGCGGTAAATTGTCGGCTTGCCGATCCCATCCCCTGAATATCTGACTTTAAATAACTGGAGCGATGATGAAGAAATCTCTGCTGATAACCTTACTTTGCCTGTGTTCCCTGTTGCTTTCAGCTCAAGCCGGATTTGCGGCAGATTACAGCGTCTCTTTCAATCAGATTGTCGAGCATCCGGCCCTTGATGCCCTGCGTCAGGGGGTCAAGGATGAACTGGCCGCGCAGGGATTGAAGGTTCAATACCATGACCACATCGCCCAAGGGAATATCGCCACGGCCAACCTGATCGCCAAACAGATCCTCGGCGAGCAACCGGATGCGGTGGTCGGTATCGCCACCCCCACGGCCCAGGCCTGTGCCCAGGCAATCAGGGAGATTCCGATTGTTTTTGCCGCGGTCACTGATCCGGTCGGAGCCGGGTTGGTAAAATCGCTGCAGAAACCGGGCGGCAACGTTACCGGTACCTCCGACATGAGTCCGATCGACCGCCAGCTGGAACTGATCCTGGAATTTCTGCCCAAGCTCAAAACGCTCGGCGTCATCTATAATTCCGGCGAAGCAAATTCCGTCACTCTGGTAAAGGTTTTAAAGCGGGAAGCAGCGAAACGCGGCATCAAGGTTGAGGAAGCCACCGTCAGCAATTCGGCCGGGGTATCCCAGGCTGCTAAAAGCCTGATCGGCCGCAGCGAGGCGGTCTACATCCCGACCGACAACACCGTCGTTTCTGCCTTTGAAGCGATCACTCAGGTCGGCTATCAGACCAAGCTGCCGATCTTTGCCGCCGATACCGATTCGGTCGGCCGGGGTGCGATTGCCGCACTGGCGGTCGATTATTACCGGATGGGTCGCCAAACCGGTGAAATGGTCGCTCGGGTGCTCAAGGGTGCCAAGCCGGGCGAGATGCCGGTGGAAACCCTGCGTGAATTCCAGATCCACCTGAATCCCGGTTCTGCCGCCAAGATGGGGGTGAAGGTTCCGGAAGAGATTCTGAAAAAAGCAGACAAGATTATCGAATAGAAAAGTACCAGAAAGAAAATGACTTACTATGCCTTTATCGGCGCACTTGAACAGGGTTTAGCCTACGGCTTTCTGGTTCTCGGCGTCTACCTGACCTTTCGGGTGCTTGATTTTCCCGATCTGACCGTTGACGGCAGTCTCCCGCTGGGGGCTGCCGTTTCTGCGGTTGCGATCACCGCTGGAGTGGATCCCTATCTCTCACTGCTGCTGGCGCTGGCCGCCGGATTCTGTGCCGGGATGATCACCGGGATCCTCAACACCAAGCTGGGCATTCTCCACCTGCTCGCCTCAATTCTGACCATGATCGCCCTCTACTCGATCAATCTGCGGGTGATGGGTCGGCCGAACATGACCCTGCTTGGCAAACCGACGATCCTGGAACCGTTGATCAACGCCGGGGTCGGCATGTTCAATGCCGCGCCGCTGCTGTTTGCGCTGCTGTCGGTTTTCATCCTGCTGTTTCTGCTCTGGCTGCTGCACACCGCTTTCGGTCTGGCGATGCAGGCGACCGGCGCCAATGTGCAGATGATTACCAGTCAGGGGGTCAACACCGACCGGGTAATCATACTCACCGTCGGCCTCTCCAACGGGCTGGCGGCGGTCAGCGGGGCGCTGCTCTGCCAGAGCCAGGGCGCTGCCGATGTCAACATGGGGGTCGGCACCATCGTCGCCGGGCTCGCCTCGGTGATCGTCGGCGAGACCCTGTTCGGCTGTCGTACCATCGGCCGGGCGCTGCTGGCGGCACTGCTCGGTTCGCTGGTCTACCGGTTGGCGATCGCTCTGGCCCTGAGCCTGAAACTGGGACAATTTTCCTTCACCCCAAGCGATCTCAACCTGCTCACCGCCCTGCTGGTGGTCGCCGCGCTGACCCTGCCGAAACTGCGGCAAAAGGTGCTGCGCCGATGATAGAAGTCAACAATCTGGTGAAAACCTTTCATCGTGGCAGTGTCAACGAAGTGCTGGCCCTGGCCGGTATCAATCTGCAGGTCGGTAGAGGGGATTTCATCACGGTGATCGGTTCAAACGGTGCAGGGAAGAGCACCCTGCTCAACTGCCTGGCCGGCAGCTATGCCATCGACAGCGGCCATATCGGTATCGATGAGCAGGATGTCACCCGCTGGCCGGAACACCGACGCGCCACGCTGATCAGTCGGGTGTTTCAGGACCCGCTGCTCGGTACCTGCGCCTCGCTTTCTATCGAACAGAACCTGGCGCTGGCCAATCGGCGCGGCCGCCGTCACGGGCTGGGCAAAGGGGTCAGGCGCAGCGACCGTGAACTGTTTCGTAACCAGTTGGCGCAACTGGGGCTGGGGCTGGAGGAGCGGCTCAAGGATCAGGTCGGTCTGCTCTCCGGTGGTCAGCGGCAGGCCCTGACCCTGCTGATGGCAACCCTGATCAAGCCGAAGATTCTTCTGCTGGATGAACACACCGCCGCCCTCGACCCAAAGACCGCGCTACAGGTCCTTGAATTAACGGAAAAACTGATCGCCGAGCAGCAACTCACCGCGCTGATGGTCACCCATAACATGCGTCAGGCACTGCAGCTCGGCAACCGGCTGATCATGCTGCACGGTGGACGGGTGATTCTGGATGTGCGGGAGGAAGAGAAAGCAGCGATGAGCGTCGAAGATCTGCTGGAACAATTCTACAAGGTCCGCGGCGAGGAATTTGTTTCCGACCGGATGCTGCTGGTCTGATGATCTATGCTGAATAACTGTAACGATTCAGCTCGCTGGCCTCGGGGTGCCCACAGAGAAGGGTGTCTGGCGCCAGGATGGCGTCAGTCAAGCCCCAGGGATGGGTTCATGCGACCTTCTCTGTGGGCAGCGCGAGGCCATTCACCGAAGTACTGAGTCGTTACGAATAACTTAGCAGCCCCACCCGCAGCATCCGCTTCAGGATCAGCGTTTCCCCCAGCTGGAGTAAGGCTGCTTCACCAAGTTTGCGTTGAAATATCGCGGGTCAGCGGAAACCTCCGCCCCGACCCAGTCGGGAAGGTCAAAGCTACTATCGGCCGTTTCCAATTCAATCTCAGCGACAATTAAACCAGCATTCTCACCGTGGAACTCGTCGATCTCCCAGAGCTGACCGGCATGCTCAACCCGGTAGCGGGTCTTTTCAATCAGCGGCCGCAAGCAGAGGTTATCGAGCAGTTCAGCCGCTTCCTCTTGCGGGATGTTGTATTCATATTCGGCGCGCACAAGCCCCTGCGATTTCCCCTTGATGGTCAACTTGCCGCACTCCCCCTCCAGCCGAACCCGCACGGTCCGCGCAGGCGCAACAGAAAGATAACCCTGTCGAAACAGGATCCCGACAGCAGCTTGCCGCCAGGCATCATCGACCAGCAAAAATTTCCGTTCAATCTCTATGGCCATGAAAAACCTCTATCGTTCAGCGGTTATTGCCTGACAGGCTGATTTCACCGCTCTTTTCCACCCGGATTTTCGGCAGAAATTTTCCGACATCCAAACGGGCGCTGAATTTAAATTGAAATTTTTCCCGCGGTTGCTTCATCAGGTCGGTAAACAGGCTGATGGTGCTGAACAGATCGGGGGTTGCCTGCAGCAGAAGATCCCCTTCCCCGTAGGCGCTGATGATCGGCAGCTCGCTGGCAACACCGGTCAGAATTCGATACCCTTCCAACTCAACCTCGTAGCTCAGCCCGAACAGCTTTAGCGGGATCCGGTTGGGATTGATGACATGCAGGCCGATCTCAAACTTCGGCACGATGCTGTTTGATGGCAGCACCCGGAAGCTGCTGACACTGACACTCGGTCGTTCAAAGTCGGGGCTCAGGGTTGCGCAACCGGCCAACAGAAAAAGAGTCAGTCCCAATAGAAGAGTCAGTTTTTTTTGCATCGATACCTCTTTTCAGCAAGCATTCCCGCTCTGCTGCTTGAGAATATACTGCTGATGGTATTCCTCAGCCAGCCAGAATGGCCCTGCCGCGGTGATTTCCGTCACAATCGGGCTGTCATATCGATCAGAGGCCGCGAGAGCGGCCTTCGACTCTTCTGCCAGACGGCGTTGTTCCGCGCTGTGATAGAAGATTGCCGAACGGTACTGACTGCCGACATCCCAGCCCTGAAAATTGAGGCAGGTCGGATTATGCTTGCTCCAGAAACGCCCCAGCAGTTGCGAATAGCTGATCAGCGTCGGATCGTATTCCAGCGCGACCACTTCGGCATGACCGGTTTCACCGCTGCAGACTTGCTGGTAGCTCGGTCTTTCCGTAACTCCACCCATGTAGCCGACGGCGGTTTTAAGCACCCCGTCCAGCTTGCGGAAGGCCTCTTCCACCCCCCAGAAACAGCCTGCGGCAAAGGTTGCCTGTTGCATAAGTTACCCCTGTTTCTACAATTGCTGCCCGGCCACAGTAGCGGGAAAACTGCAGCGCAGCACGTCCGCAGCGTTTGCTTTTGTCGTGCGATCAGTTGATCATTCTGCTTACAGCAGAGTTCTGATTCCGTCACGAAACACCTGAAAACTTTTCGACTGATTGTTCTCCACGTCCAAATGAGGGGCGATATTCTGCGCCCACTCACATTTAGCTTGTCCGGTATAGGGCCAGCCCAATTGCTTGAGTTTTTGTGCTCCCCCCGGATAGACGACATCCGCAAGTTTTTCCCATGTCCCACAAATACTATCCTGGACATAGGTGTTTAAAACCTGTTCCTTTGCCCGTGGATAGGCGACTTTTATGGCGTTGCGGTCTCCCAGCAACCAGGCTTCGCCTTCCTCGATCGCAATTCTGAGCAGTGTTGTCGGTTGCGGATTACAGCCACTCAAAATATCGAGCATTTCTTGCTTGAACACCAGGCAATCTTTGTCATCCAAGTCTACGATCACGACAACTACAGCCGGAAAATTCTGCAGACTTTTCCCGTACCCCCTGAGTAACTTGGGCAAGCGATCCAGAAGAATCCGCTTCTGCGGATCAGTTGTCCCTTTGAGATTTTTTGGAATACGGCCAACGCCTTTGTAGGAAATGATTTTGTAGGTATGATCTTGTCCGTTTGGGCCAAGAATTTTTTCCAAGATAGATTCCAATGCGATTTTTCCAGACGCATCTTCGACAAGGATTTCAAAGTGCATCGACTCACCCCGCATCCAGGTAATCGCTGTACCAGAGGCTGCCAAGCGGTAAGCCTTCATCGACCAAGGCATTGACGGTTGTATCATCACTGGCCCTGCGGATATTCGAGAAACCATCCGGACCTTTTTCCAGAATCCAGGTTTCTTCCGGCGAGAGCGCGTCGACAAAGTAAGGTTGGTGGGTTGTGATAAAGAGTTGTGGGGCGTTTTTCCGTCCAGTTGCATGTGTACGGAATTCAACAGCCAGAGTTTCAAGAAGTTTGTGATAAAGACCGTTTTCTGGCTCTTCGATACAGATGAATGGCGGTGGTGTAGGGTCTTCCAATAGCAGCAAATAGGCAAAGACTTTCAGCGTACCATCAGACATCTGTTGAGCATAAAATGGATCATCGAAGCCTTTGTCGTTAAAGCGCAGTAGCAAACGTTTATCCGGACTCTCTTCGGTGTCGATCCGGTCAATTCCGGGGATTTTCTCAGCTATTCGATCGAGGATACTCTGGAAACGTTTTGGATGTTCACGTTCCATGAACTGAACAACATTACCGAGGTTGTCTCCGTGGATATTTAAATGTCTTTGTGGCCCAGCCAAGGGCAGGCTGCGGGCAGCATCTGGCGTGAAGTAACTCAAATACCAGCCCTCGATGAACTGCCGGAAAACCGATATCCGGGGGTGTTGTTTAAGAGCGCCAAGAGTTGCAATGCCAAGCTTCCGATTGTCTTGCAGTTCAATGATCTCTGTTTCGCGACTTTCTTCTGTTTGTGGTGTTACACCCATTTCATCCAACCACTTGAACAAGTCAAACTCTGCCGTATCTTCATCGACCTGCTGCCCTTGCTCCTCACCTTTCCACGCTATTCCTTTGCCTTCATTTAATAAAAGAAAAGAAAATGGCCGACCGTGACTTTGTCCTCTGCGTCGCTGACGAAGACGTTCCCGCTTTACGTAGGGACGACCGTTTTTATCAGCATCAATGGCAAGTTCGTAGGTAATCGGCCGAGCATTACCATCTTGCTTGTAATAGATTTCAAACTCGATCGGGCCGTTTGCGCTCTGAGAACGAATCCGCTCAAATCCTCCCCGGCCCCTGAAATCACAGGCTTCTTCAACGCCCAATTTTAGGCAATCGGCCAGAAAGCCAAAAGCATCAAACAGAGAGCTTTTGCCAACACCGTTTTTTCCGATTACAGAAGTCATTGGAGTTAGCGGCTGAGCCTTTTGCATATTCCATAATTTCCCCAGTGTTACGTCTTTCAACACCCGGTAATTTTGAATTCTGAAACCCTCTATTTTAGCCATGGCTATTTCTCCTGTTTTTTTGAAGCCTGCTCATATCCTGTACAGATTTCTGAATTTTTTGTACGATAAAACAGCAGTGAATCAAAAGTTTGATCTACAAGGATAAAATCACATCATTCCCAACAGCACCAGATTCATCATCCCGATCATAAAACCGAGCAGCGCTCCGAACAGGTTGATGTACTTGAACTGCTCCTGCATGATCCCCATCAACAGGCCTTCGACCTGCAGCAGGTCGAGACTGTTGACCTTCTCTTCAACCATCCGTTGCACGTTGAGGGTTTCGACCAGCCGTGGGGCTTCTTTTTTCAGCAGCCCCTCAACCAGTTGACAGATACCGCTCTCCAACTCCTGGCGCAGGTCACCGGGCAGCCGGGCCGAGAGCAGCCCCAGCGGCTTGCGGTAGAACCACTCTTCGCTCTTCTCCAGCAAAACCGCTTCCAGTGCGGCTCGGGCCTGCGGCGAGCGGATCGTTTCCAGCAGTTTGTCGGCTAACTGCTGCCGCAGCTTATCCAGGCTGCCGGGCGGCAGGCCGCTGTTGAGCAGGTTGTCGAAAGAGCGATCCTTGATCCGGTCGATGGCGCTTTCGGTGAGAATCAGCGCCGTATCGACAGTGCGTCGTGACTGTACCGCGCCGACCACCTGACCACGGATAAACTGGCGGACGCCATTGACCTTTTCGTAGGGCATATTTTCCAGATAACTGGCCAGAGAACGATCGAGCAGACCGTCAACCCGCTCACGCAGCAGCGTCGCGAGCTGCTGCTGGGTCTTCTCTTCTTTTAGCCAACCGGCGATCTCATCACCGGCTTTATCCAGAAAATCCGGGATCTTGTCGTAAATCTTGTTCAGATCCATAAAACCGCTGAGCAGTCCGGCCAAGCCGCCGAGCGAATCGAGAAAAGCATCGATCGCCGCTTTGCCCTTTTTCACCAACCGGGCACGGAATTGCGGATCGTAAAGCATGCCGCCGAACTTTTCGACCAGCGGCGGCAGCTCTTTGTCCAGCTGGGTCAACAGCAGTTCAATCAGATCGGCGGGGAGCAATTCACGTAAGGGGCGCTGATTGGCGAGCAGTTGATCGGTTTTACGGTCAACATAGTTGCCGACCATTTCAGCCATTTTCGGTGACTGAAAAAAGTGGCTGTATTTGCCGTCCAGATGCTGCTGAACGGTACGGTAACGCTCCGGGGTGAGAAAGCTCGACAGGTCGCGCGCGAGCAGCTGATCCCCCTGCTGTTGCAGATAGGCACGCAGTCTGGCCGCAAAAGCATCGCTCTGCAGATAGTTGAAAATCTGCTGAACCAGTTTTGCCCGCACCAGATCGACAACTTCACGAAAGCGGCCACGAAACCGGTTCGGCAACAGAGTTTCCAGCGGTCCCAGCTCGCGATCGAGAAAGCCGCTTAACTTGTCGGTCACCGCCAGTCGCAGTTCACGCTGAATTGAATCCTTGGCGAAGGCCCGGCCGACATCATCGGCGGTGAGCAGGTGATCGCCGACCATATCGCCCATTTTCTGTGCCAGTTCGTCCCGCTTGGAGGGAATGATTCCCGGCGTCAGCGGCATCCGCAGACCGAAAATCCGCCAGGCCTTGAGCGGTCGGAACAGCATGCGGATAGCGATATAGTTGGTCACGTAACCGATGAACGCCCCGAGCAGCGGGGGGATCAGATATGGCAGGTATTGTTGGTATTCCATGGAAAAAATTCACCTGTAAGAACGATATTAGCCACCAAGGCACCAAGAGGTTCAAAATTTAACTGGTTGTTTTCTTGGTATCTTTGAGCCTCGCGCTAAGAGCGCCTATTGGGGGTGGAGGCTAATTTATTGTTTTTTCGCAGTCTCTCACTGATCCATCGTTATGTGCGAATGATCGCCGATATTCATCTTTCTCGGGGAACCGATCAGGCTGACCGCATCGCCGAGCAGCGAGTTTTCAAGGTTCATGTTACTGACCCGGTTTTCGGCGTTGATAATCGAATTTCGAATGACGCTCGCTTCGATGATGCTTCCGGCGGCGATCGAGACGTTGGGACCGATAATCGAATTTTTGACCAGCGCCCCCCGTTCGATATGGACCGGCTCAATCAGCACCGAATCGACCACCTCGCCGTGAATGTGATGCCGCCCCCGCAGCAGAAAGCGGTTGGTCTCCAGCAGCGTTTCCGGCTTGCCGCAGTCGAGCCAGGCGTCGATCTCCGGTGCCTTCAACTTCATCCCGGCATTGATCATCCGCATGAAGACCGACGGCAGATAGTACTCACCTTTGACCGTCTCTCCGGCGGCGATCGTCGCTTCAATATGACGCAGAAAACCAGCGCCGTCTTTCAGATAGTAGAGGCCGACCTGGGCCAGCCGTGAGATCGGCGTGTCCGGTTTCTCTACCATATCGACGATATAAGCATCCTGCACAACATTGACACCGAAGCGCTGGTAATCCTCAACCTCTTTCGAATAGATCAGTCCATCGGCCTCTGTGCACAGCTGGGGTATCTGCGCCAGATCGGTGACGAAGATGGTATCGTTGAAGACCACCAGCAGGTCATCCCCGGCTTTGACCACCGGCGCGGCCAGGGCCACCGCATGGGCCGGGCCGAGGCGTTCTTTCTGAACCAGATAGTGACACTTGAGTGCAGGGAACTTACGCTGCATAAAATTGGAAATCTGTTCGCCGTTTTCGTCGGTTATAAAAATAAACTCATCGACTTCGATCGCTGTCAACCGGTCGACGATATGTTCCAGAACGGTTTTTCCGGCAACATGGACCAGCGACTTGGCTTTAGTGTGGGTGTGCGGGCGCAGCCGGGTACCTTTGCCGGCAACGGGAAGAATCGCTTTCATCAAACCCTCCTGATTTATTCGGTTGTTGGTTTGTTACTCATTAAGGTAAACACCAGCGGATCACCGTCGGCAAAGGACGGCTGAAAATAAAGGCTTTGCAGATTCACCCCTTTGCTGAGCAGGTAGCTTGCCAGCAGTTCACTGCGTTTTTCGGCCAGCGTCTGATCGTATTCTGCACCATAAATTGTCTGCACCCGTAGATCGACCTGCCAGAGGGTCTGTGGATGCTGCTTGAGAAACTGTGCCAAGGGATTCAGTAACTGCGGCCCGCCCGGCATCGGTAACACCGCTCGGCTGCCGAACATCACCTGTTCAGGATAACCGAAACTGAGCGGTTCAGTGGCAGAGACGACCACTCCAGGAAGTTGTGACAGTTGCGGCAACAGTGTTTCGCGATCGATCGGTTTGCTACTTTTCGGCGGCGCGCAGGAGACCAGCAGTAACAGCAATCCCGCCAGCAGATATCGCATCTCAATCCTCCTCAACTGTAATTGCCGCCAGCGAGGTTACGCAGGCGCAGAAAGGCCGGATGACCTAATAAGAACTTTATCAGCAGATCGGCCGCCAACCCGTTAACCATACCACTGATCAAGGCAAACAGCAGAAAAAACGGCAACAACATCCAGATAGACGGATGGCGGATAATCAGCAGCCAGGCGATCAGCAACTGACCGCTGACATGCCCCAAGGCGCCTAGCACCGACACGCCGACCGGGCCGATCTTCGGCTGCCAGAGCCGGTAGCCGAGACTCATCAACAGGGTTGCCAGCAGACCGCCGGAGAGCGACAGCAAAAAACCGGGGGAAAAGAGTGTCCCGAGGATCAGACTGCCGACCAGAATTCGTGCCAGACTGACAATCCAGAGCGCACGGAGGCCATAGATATAGAGCGCGGTCAGGGCAAGAATATTAGCCAAGCCGATGCGGAACCAGGGAAGCGGGTTCGGTAATAACGCCTCGAAGGTATGCAGGGCAACCGCCAGGGCGATGAATAATGCCAGAAAAACCCGCCGTCTGACCTGTTCCAGTTCGGCTGAATTAACGGCTGAGCAGGTCATAACCGCTCTCCCTGTCGGTAGACTTTCCCTCGATGCGGATCACCAGCCGATTCGGCACGCAGGCCAGCAGTTCACCGTTGCGAGATACCTTGCCCATGCCGATACAGATCTTCTGCGGGCAGGGGGAGCTGAGCACCCGTACCGCCCCGTTGCTGATCTGCAGCTTGGTCGAGCCGAGCGGACCGGACAGCTCGAACTGCTGATCCTGATTGAGTGGAGCGACGAAAAGGATGTTATCACCCGAGCTGACCACCAGTCGACTGCCGGCAGCCTGCTGCAGAGGCAGGAGAAAGGAACTCAACACCAGCAGCGCCAGTGCTGCAACCAGCTTGCGATCGAAGCGGGTGAGTCGCTGTCGCCATATGGAAAAAATCACGGCTCAAGTGCCGCCAGGCCGCTGGTTCGATGCAGCGTGCCGTCGGCGGCGACCAGCAAACCCTCAACCTGCGGCAACTGCTCGAGCAGTTGCAGCCCCTGCTGCGGACCGAGCACAAAAGCAGCGGTCGCCAAGGCATCGGCGCTGGCAACATCAGCTGCAACCACGGTAACGCTCTGGCAATCGCGGGCCGGGTAACCGCTACGCGGGTCGAAAATATGATGGTAGCGGACCCCATCTTTTTCGAAGAAACGCTCATAATCACCCGAAGTGACCACCGCCCGATCAGTCAGGATCAGCGTGGTCAGCAGCTCATCCTGCTTGCGTGGATGCTGAATGCCGATCCGCCAGGGCTTGCCGTCCTCGCGACTCCCCAGCAGGCCGATATCCCCTCCGGCATTTACCGCTGCCGAGGTCACGCCGGCCCGGCGCAGGATCTCAAGCGCCCGGTCGACAGCGTACCCCTTGGCGATCCCGCCGAGGTCGATCTGGAGATGCGGATTGCTTTTACTGACCGTGCGCCCCTCGATCTGCAACGCCTCGGGGCCGACCCCGGCCAGTGCCTGTTGCAACTGCTCAGCACTCGGCACTTGCGGGTTCTCCGTCTCCACTCCCCAGAGCTGCTTCAGCGCACCAAGGCTCATGTCGAAGGCACCGTCACTCTGCCGGGCAATCTGCCGGCCGCGTTGCAGCAGTGCCGCAGATTCTTCCGTCACCTGAAAGGGCTCGGTTGAAAACGAGAGTTGCGAAACATCGCTCTCTGCCAGCTGACTGGAAAAGAGCTTTTCCACCCGACTCATTTCGGCAAAAGCCGCATCGATCGCCGGGTTGAACTGCTGCGGGTCACCGGCCAGCCTGATTTCAACCAGCGTCCCCATGATCAGTGCAGTCCGCACCCGCTGCTCATCGCCCGGCAGACGCAGCCAGGCCAGTCCGGCGACCAGCAACAACAGCAAAAAGACCAGTTGCGGACGGCCGAACATTCTCAGGGCTCCTCGACGATCTCGCCGATCAGATCGTATTCGGAGGAATCGGTGATTTTCAATTGCACCAACTGTCCGACATCGGCCTGTCCGGCGGTGATCAGGTACTGGCCGTCGACATCCGGCGCCTGCCGGGCACTGCGCCCCTTCAGCAACAGCTCAGTCTCTTCACTGTAACCTTCCACCAGCACCGTTTCGATCCGTCCGATCAGAGCACGGTTCTTCTCAAAGGAGACCCGCGCCTGGGCTTTCATCAGCCGATTCAAGCGACCCTTTTTGGTCTGCGCCGGGATCTGGTTCGCCAATGCGGCAGCGGCGGTCCCCTCTTCACGGGAATAGCGGAACACCCCGAGCCGTTCGAAATGTCCCTCGGCAACAAACTTCAACAGCTTGTCAAACTGCTCGCGGGTTTCACCGGGAAAACCGACAATAAACGAGGTGCGCAGGGTTAGATCAGGGATCTTCTCCCGCAGCTTTTTCAGCAAGGTACGAATCTTCTGCTCATCGACCCGACGATTCATCTCGGCCAGAATCTGATCGTCGATATGCTGCAACGGAATATCCAGATAGTTGCAGATTTTTTCTTCCGTCGCGATCAGCTCGATCAATTCATCAGAAACACCGTCTGGATAGGCATAAAGCAGGCGGATCCAGTCGATTCCCTCGACCTTGACCAGCTCTTTGAGCAGCGCCTCGATACAGGCTCCGTCAGTACGATCCATACCGTAAGCGGTAATATCCTGAGCGATCAGGTTGATCTCCCGGACCCCTTTCGCCGCCAGATTCTTTGCTTCCTGGACCACCGATTCAATACTGCGTGAGCGCAGAGTCCCGCGCAGCGACGGAATCACACAGTAGGAGCAATGGTTGGCACAGCCGTCGGCGATCTTGATGTAGCTGCTGTAAAAGGGCGAGGAGTTTACTCGCGGCGTATCGTGATCGTAGAGATAATCGGGCGTGCCGATTTCGCTGGTAGCAACATCGAGTTGCAGTTGCCGTTCGATCAATTCAACGATCCGCGGTGCCTCGGCGGTACCCATAAACAGGTCGACTTCGGGCAGCTGCTTGCGCAGCTCATCTTTGTAGCGCTGCGGCAGACAACCGCTGACCACCAGCAGCTTGCAATTGCCCGTTTCCTTGTAATCGGCAACCTCAAGGATGGTATCGACCGATTCCTCCTTGGCATCGTTGATAAAGGAACAGGTGTTGACGACGATGATATCGGCCTGACTTTCATCGGTGGTGATTTCGTAACGATCGACCGGCAGATGCCCGAGCATCACTTCTGCATCGACCAGATTTTTGGGGCAACCGAGGCTGACCAGACTGACTTTGAATTTTTCCACGTAATGTTTCCTGAATGATTTTTTGTTTTTCGGTTAACGTCAAAAGGGCCGCTCTCTAAGATCTCATGTTTTCGAACTGCAGTTCAATATCGAGATCCTTGCCCTTCAAGGCCTGCATCACCGCCTGCAGGTCATCGATTTTCTTGCCGGTGACCCGTACCTGGTCCTCCATGATCTGCGCCTGCACCTTCAGCTTGGTCTCCTTGATCAGCTTGATAATCTCTTTGCTCTTCTCCTTGCTGATCCCTTGTACCATGTCGGCCTTGACCCGCACGGCGCCGTGGGAGGCAGACTCTTCCTTGCCGTAAACAAAACATTTCGGCGATACCTTGCGGCGCACCAGCTTGGCGATCAGAATATCCTTGATCGCCTGCAGCTTGTATTCGTCAGCCGCGAGGATCTTCAATCCCCCATCCTCCAGAGTCAGTTCATTTTCTGTTCCCTTGAAATCGTAACGCTGGGAAATCTCTTTGACCGCCTGGTTGACGGCATTGTCAACCTCCTGCAGATCGACCTTGGATACAATATCAAAACTCGGCATCTAATCTTCTCCTCGATTTTATTTTAAACAGGTGAAAAACAAGGATTTATACCACAAAACCGCTCCAACGTGAAACTGCCGCAACGGTTTATTTTGCAAACTTCCAGGGAGTCAATACGGAAAACAGCGGGGCGTTGATGTCACTTTTAGCTGCTGCAGGTTGATGACATTGACTGGCACAGCAGTGAGAGGCGCTTCTTTTTCTGGAAATCCGGCATTGACGAAACCTTACTAATTTTTGCCGATCTTGATCTTCTGTGGCGGATGACCGGCTGGACAAGCGGTCATCTCATCGGTTTCAGAGAATTGGAAATCGGCCAGAGTGATGGGCTGTTCCTGGGTCCCCATGGCAGGAGCAACGACATCAACGCACATACTCCTTGGCGGTTTCGACATGGACATGTACTAGGCATAGGACCTCTCGACTGTGTAACAAAGTTGTGTGACACAGTCGAGAGGAGGGAGCTAAGCTATCCAGAAATCAGATAGTTAGGAGTTGGTGGCGGAGGCAGATGGGAATCGAACCCACCTGGGACGGGATACGCCCCACATCGGTTTTGAAGACCGTGAGTGTCACCAGAGCACTGGCTGCCTCCGTAATTTCTGTGCCATTGTACCTGTTCGTATCCGTCTTCGTCACGATAAATCATCTGTGCCCTGCAGGGTTAAAGAAGAGATCAGGATCTTTTGTCATCTCTGATGATTTCATTCTCTCTGTTGACAGCGCGTTGAGCCGGGCTCAGCCCCAGATTGACCGGCAGTGCCACGTCAAGTAATCCCAGCTCCAGAACAGAACCCCGATTCACCCTTTGATGGTTTGCCAACCGCAGACGCCCTCGCCCTATCTGCACGTCCTGTGCGCGTTTAATTTTTTTATTTTAATGGTCAGATTTAAATTAGAAAATATCCGTGTTTTGCGGAGTGCAAAAAGTTAACAATAAGTCTCAGCAAAGCATAAAGAATGCAGAGTTTTGTAAGAATGATTCCCGCAGCAGCTAAATAAACAATCCAGATATCTTCAAAAAATCATCTAACTACATGTAACTAGCCGAACAGTATGGAGATTATCATCTCTTGAAAGTAAACTGATCAAGAATTCGGTAACTCATATAGATATTTATTCGAAATATTGGATTAAATATATTGCAATCAATTTCGCGTGGTGATATTAACATAAATTGCGAGATGGTGGTGATTCCGACTAATGAATTAAGCTGAATGTTCCTGGTTTTGGCTAGGTTAACACTGCCACTAAAAGTCCATCGTCAACACGAAAGGTAGGTTGAAGTGAACCGACCGCTGAACAGCACAGAAAGAAAAACCTGCTACCAGATTCTGGCGGCTCTCTTTAACTATCCCGAGCGGGGCCTGCTCGATTGTCTGGAGTTGCACCTCAAACAACTTTCGACCCTGCTTGACCTGCCGCTTCCCGCTGAATTGCGGCAACCCGCTGAATTAACCGAGCTGGAAGTTGCCTACACCGGCCTTTTCATTAATTGCCTCGGTGGTGTCCCCGTCCCGCCGTACGGATCTGTGTATCTGGAAGCTGAAGCGCAATTGATGGGCGCAAGCAGCTTGCGGGTTGCCGAAAGCTACCGTCACGAAGGCCTGAACATGGAGGCCAGTGACGAACCGGCCGACTTTCTGGCGACGGAACTGGAGTTTCTTTACTACCTGATCAATGAACAGGAAACCGCCGAACAAGCTGGGGACGGTGCGGCGGTCTGCAACTGGAAACAGAAGCAGGCAAACTTCTGCCGGGAACTGCTGCACCCTTAGCTGCCGGTCTTTTGCCAACGGCTAAAAGAGAGCGATGGCGGGCACCCGCTCTACTCCTGGAGCGCCGCTGCACTCAGGCAGTTCAGCGAACGGGAGCAGAGCCGTTCAGCCGGATGAAAAGGTCAGACCCGGCTGCGGCCGACGCGTTTTTTCAATCGATCACAGGGGCTTATGAAAGCCCGAAGCACAGTTACCAACAAACCAAAGGAGAAGAAACCATGAGAATCCTCAAGCTGATTACCCTCTCCCTGTTCCTGGTCGCCTGCTGCAGCTCCTTCGCCCTGGCGGTTGAAGACGGTAACTCCCGTAAAGGGAAGTACCTGTTCAAGAAGAACTGCAAAACCTGCCACTCAGATGGTGCTGAAGGCGGTGAGATTACTCCGCTGTCGAAAACCATGTCCCAGTGGGATCGCTTTTTTAAGAAGAGCAAGCACTCTGCTGAAGCCTGGGAGAAATTTTCTGGGCAGGATCTGCTCGATACCAACCAGTTTCTGTTTGACCATGCCGTCGATTCCGATCAGCCGGAAACCTGCGGCTGATCGGAGTATTATCAACACCAATGAAGGAGGCGAACGCAATGAACAGAATTATTTTCGTACTGCTGGCAGGCCTGCTGCTTGTTCCAAGCGCCCTGCTGGCGGCTCAGCCGACCATCGAAGAGTTACGGCAGCAGGTCGCTGATATTGTCGAGGAGATTGAAGAGCTGCAGGATCGAGTTGACAAACCGGAGCGTCACGCCGCGACCGACCGTATCAGCTGGTATGGTGATATCCGCGTCAAGGCTGATGGCCTGCACTACCAGAATGTGACCTGGAACCCCGGTGTCTTGGTCGATTTTGATGATTTCGGCGCGAAGGCCTTGAATCCTCTGGATCCTGATAATGCTGCTTTCAATACTCAATTGTTCGATGCCGGCGGCAACGGGCTGACCATCAGCGCGGCGCAACAGGCCTCCCTTGAGGCAGCTCTTGCCGGACCGCTGGGTGGTGGGTCATTGCCGACCGGGAATGCCTTAACTCCGTTGACCAAGATGCTGGTTGCAAATCCTGATTTGGCGACAGCGTTCGGGCTGGGCCAATTGAGCGGTGTCATGCCGTTTGCCATGGATCAAAAGCGTACTTACGACATCAACAACGATCTCTTTTACACCACCCGCCTGCGGTTGGGCATGAAGGCTAAAATCTCCAAGAACATGAGTTTCGCCGGTCGTTTGAACATGTATAAAAACTGGGGCGATTCCAGCGGCGCCAAGGTCTTCGATTCCTGGAACGCTTTCACTATGGACGGCACCAGCGGCGGCAGCACCAGCGGCGACAGCCTGCAGGTCGAGCGCGCCTACTTTAACTGGAAAAATATCGGCGGCACCCCTTTCTACCTGTCGATCGGTCGTCGTCCTTCCACCTACGGTTCGCCGACCAATTACCGCGAGAACGAACTGCGCGGCGGCACTCCGGCCGGTCATCTGGTCAACTTTAACTTCGACGGCGTCACCGTCGGCTATAAACTGGCAGAGCTGACCGGTGTTGAAGGCCAAGTCGTCCGTTTCTGTTACGGCCAGGGTTTCGAGTCGGAGTGGGGCAACGGAGAGCTGTTCAACACCAGCGGCACCGCCAATATTGAAGATACCCACCTGGGTGGATTTAATATCGATGTCTTTGACGATGACGATACGCTGGTGCAGTTGACCCTGTTCCGGGCCCATGATGTCAACGACGGTTTCAAGGGGACCTTCGCCTTGCCGAGTGTTTATGCCCAGCTGTTTGCCCCGACCATTTATCAGGATACGCAGCAGTTCAGTAACATGAACTTTGTCGTCCGCTACACCCCGTCAACCGTTATCGGTGACATCAACCTGTTCGGGGCTAACTTTGCCCGCACCGAAGAAAACGGCTTCACCTGGTTCGGTTCTGTGGCAATGACCCAACTGCTGCCGAACGGCGAAGCCGGAATGTTCGGTGGCTTAGGCACCGACGCGGTGTATGAGGCAACTCTCACTGAGGACGGCAGCCAAATCTACATGGCTCCCGCTCGTGCGGAGAACGATGATACGCAAGAGGGTTACGGTGTCTATGTCGGGATTCAGACCCCGGCACCCTTCGGCAAATTCGGTCTGGAATATAACTATGGTTCCGAGTACTGGTCCCCGTTCACCCAGGCTCAGGATGACGCCCTCGGCAGCAAGCTGGCCACCCGTGGTCACGTCGGCGAGGCCTACTACATCTTCCAGGTCAACAGGAACGCCTTCATCAAGCTCGGCGGCATGTACTACGACTACGAGTACAGCGGCAGCGGCTCGCCGGTCGGCAAGCCACAAAAGATCGATGACATCAAAGCGGGTACTGCGTTCTCGCTGATGCCGGTTGTCGATACCGCCTACGATCTCTATGCATCGATGACCCTTAAGTTCTGATTTGTTTTACCTGACGGAGAGAGGGGTTTCCCTCTCTCCATATTTTTCAGGCATAAAAACGTAATATTGGAATATTGTAAAAAATCAATAACTCAAACAATAGAGGAGCCTGACGTGTCATCCCTGAGAACTAAAAACTTAAGCCGTAGGCGCTTTATAGGGCTTTCTTCCTGCGCACTGACCACCGCCCTGGTCGGTTCTCAGGTCACGGTTTTGAAAGCTTTGGCGAAAAGTGGCGATGTCAGCCACACGACCCCCCTGCCGACCCAGGATGTGTTTACCAGCTGCGGCATGTGCGTCAACAAGTGCGGTGTCATTGCCCGGGTGCGGGACGGAGTGATCCATAAATTGGACCCGAATCCGAATTTCTTTGCGAAAAGTCGTGCCATGCTTTGTGCCCGTGGTAACGCCGGGACCAAGGTGGTCTACGATCCCGATCGGCTCAAGTACCCGTTGATCCGGGTCGGTGCGCGCGGCGAAGGGAAATGGCGGCGGGCCGGTTGGGGGGAAGCTCTCGACCTGGTCGCGAAAAATATGAATGAGATCGCTGAAAAGTACAATCGGGCCTCGATGATGTTCGCCTCGACCGAAGGGACCTTTTCGGAGCACTTCTTTCTGCAGTTGGCCGAGTGTTACGGTTCGCCGAACACCCTGCGTCATCCGACCCTCTGCCTCTCTTCCAACATCCAGGGTTTTGCGGCGACCTTCGGCACCAATCCGACCCCGGACGTGCGCAATGCCGACTACATCATCATGAGCGGCGCAAACCGGGCTGAAGCGCTGATTACCCCGGATTCGATCGACATGCTTAAGGGGGACGGCGGTCGTCGCAAGCTGATCTACCTGGATCCGCGCTTCACCAAAACCGCCGCAAAGGCCGATGAGTGGTATCCGATCAAGCCGGGGACCGACATGGCCTTTATTCTGGCGCTGATCAACGTGATTATTACCGAGGGTCTCTATGACGATGACTTTATCGAAGAGCAGACCGTCGGTTTCGCCGAATTGCAAGCACACATTCAGCAGTACACCCCGGAGTGGGCAGAGAAAGAGTGTGAGATCCCGGCCCGGCAGATCCGCCGGATCGCCAACGAGTTTGCCAACGCGGCGCCGAAGGCGGTCTATTACCAGGGCCGGCGTTCTTCTTTCTTCTCCAACGACACCCAGATGCGCCGCGCCATGGCCATCCTCAATGCGATTGTCGGCAGTTGGGATACCGAGGGTGGTTTGCTGCCGAACCAGAAAATCGCCTTGAACAAACATGATTTTCTGGCGCCCTGGTACGATGATGTTCATGAACGTCTTGACAAAGGGGGGGCTGCTTACCTGTCGGAAAAGGACGGCTCCTGGCCGATCTTCCGTGAGCGTGCCCTGGTGGCTGAGCCCTACCCGATCAAGGGGATGATGGTTTACAAGCAAAACGTGCTGGTTTCGGTTCCCGACCGGGCCAAATCGCTGGCGCTGATGAAGCAGATGGATTTTATCTGCACTATCGATATCACCATGAGCGATACCGCCTGGTACTCCGATGTGGTATTGCCGGAAGCGACCTATCTGGAACGTCTCGACCCGCCGGAAGGGCTCGCTGGCCCGGTGCCGGTGGTGGCTTTCCGGCAGCCCTGTGTCGAAGCAATGTTCGAAAGCAAGCCGAACCTGTGGATCATGCAGCAGATCGCCAAGCGACTCGGCAGTGAGATCTACGCCACCTTCGACTTCAGCATGGAAGAGCATATTGACCATCTGGTGAAGAAGAACCCGCAGATTCTCACCGACTTGCGGAACAAGGGCGTCTATATAGAAAAAACCGAGCCGGAATATGGCCGGTTCACCGGCAAGCGGCTGAGAACCAGATCGGGCAAAATCGAACTCTATTCGGCAAAATATGCCAAGAAGGGTCTTGATCCGCTGCCGGTCTACCGGTCACCGGAGCCAGTGCCGGTCAACAAGTATCGGTTGCTGGTCGGTCGACATGCCTATTTTACCCACGGCACCACGGCGAACAACGCCTATCTGCACGACATCATGCCGGAGAACAGTCTTTGGTTGAATCCGCGTGAAGCCAAAAAGCTGGGTCTGCGCAACGGCCAGCGGGTCAAAGTCAAGAGTGCGGTCGGTGAAGAGCGGCTGAAACTGGAGGTGACCGAGAAAATCCGCCCCGACAGTGTCTATATGGCGCACGGCTTCGGGGTGCTCTCCAAGGGCTTGAGCAACATTAAGGGGGTCGGCGGCAGTGACGCGGCATTAATCGAAAGCAAGTACTGTCCGATCTCGGGCAACGCTGCCATGCATGAAACCTTTGTCGAAATTTCTCCCGCCTGAGGCAGGGACCGGTGTTCTGTGCGGTTGGTTCCGGCCGTGCGCGATACTGTAGTGTAAGGAGTTGCAACGATGAAAAATAAACGCTTCGCCATTGTCCTCGATACCGACCGTTGTATCGATTGCAAGGCTTGCACCGTGGCCTGCAAGGCGGAAAACAATGTCCCGCTGGGGCCGGACAACTATCGCAACTGGGTGGTCACCGGTAAACTGCGCGGCAGCTATCCGAACTTGGGTCAGTCGTTTATCCCCAGTCAGTGTCAGCATTGCGGCAACGCTCCCTGTGAGCATGTCTGCCCGACCAAGGCGACCACCACCAATCCGGACGGGATCGTTCACGTCGATGACGATAAATGTATCGGCTGCAAGTACTGCCAAACCGCCTGTCCCTACAATGCCCGCTATTACAATGAAGAGACCGAGGCGATCGACAAATGCACCTTCTGTACCCAACGGATCTACGCAGTGCCGGCGCAGCTGCCTGCCTGCGTGGAAACCTGCCCGACCAAGGTTCGGGTCTTCGGTGATCTTAACGACCCGAACTCAGAGGTTTCCCTGCTGCTGGCCAAGAATCCGTCGAAGGTGTTGAAACCGGCGATGGGCACCAACCCACACCTCTTTTATCTGGATTAGAAGGAGAGACCGATGTCAGCCTTTAATAATCGTCCGAATTTATATGTTTGGATCGCCATACTGTTGTTGGGGATGGGGGTCGGAGTTGCCGGCGTTATCAATGTCCTGCTCAACGGCCATGCCCAGGTTTACAACGTCACCCGTGAAATCCCCTGGGGAATTCTGATCGCCACCTACGTTTTTCTGGTGGTTTCGAGCACCGGCCTCTGTCTGATCTCGAGCCTCGGTCATGTGTTCGGCATGAAGCAGTTCGAGTTTATCGGCAAGCGCGCGATTATCCTGGCAATTCTGACCCTGCTCTGCGGTTTCGGGGCGATCGCTATGGAGCTGAACCACCCGATCCGCATGGGCATCTACGCGATTACCAGCCCGAACTTCTCCTCCGCGATCTGGTGGATGGGGACCCTCTACGGGATTTACCTGATGTTCCTCTGTGCGGAGTTCTACTTTTTGATGAGGGGGATGCACAAAGGAGCATTCACCATGGGGGTGCTCGGTTTTACCGCGGCGGTTTCCGCGCACTCGAACCTGGGCGCGGTGTTCGGTCTGCTTGAGGCCCGCGCTTTCTGGCACGGCTCCTTTTTGCCGATCTACTTTATCGTTTCGGCGCTGGTTTCCGGCTGCGCCCTGATCGGCATGATCGTTTATTTCAACCACAAAAGTTCAGGTGCGCCGATGCCGCAGAAGTATCGCGATTTCATGGACAGCCTCGGTCGTCTGCAGATTTTGTGTCTGATGACCCTGATCTTCTTTGTCATCTGGAAGATCATTCCCGGTATATACGGACACCCGCCGGGAAAATATGAAGCGACCATGGCGATTATCAATGGTCCCTTCGCCTTCAACTTCTGGTTCTTCGAGGTGCTGCTGGGCCTGGTCATTCCCCTGTGCATCCTGTTTCCAAAGACCACCAGGACCCCGGTCGGAGTGATGTATGCAGGTCTTTCCTCGACCGTCGGCATCTTTTTCATGCGCTACGATTTGGTGATCGTCGGTCAGCTGGTATCGATGCGAGAAGGCACCGCCGAACTGGTCGACGGCCTGCTGCAGTATTCCCCTTCAGCAACTGAACTTGCCATCGTGATCGGTTCAATCAGCACCTGTCTGTTCCTGTACACCTTGGCTGAACGACTGTTGCCGCTGGATCCCGATGAGTACTAGACTGCAGCAAAAAAGGGAATCTCAATGGTCAGCCTTCGGGCTGGCCTTTTTTTGGCACGACACTCTCTTGAACTTGCGGTGTTTATTCGTTGCTGGGTCGGTAGCGTTCAAGCGCCAGTAGCGAGGCTTCCAGTGCTGGTAGACTGTGCGCTTCCAGGGTCATGCTGGGTGGTGGGTCGAGTTGCCCGACCCGTTCAAACAGTGCCGCGAAATCGATCACTCCCTGGCCGACCGGCAGATGTTCATCAAATTGGCCATGATTGTCATGCAGGTGCAGATGGCGGGTGTGGCGACCGAGTTTGGCGAACCAGTCGGTCAGGCTGCCGGTAGCGAACATGTTCCAATGGCCGATATCAAAACAGTGGCCGAAGGCGGGTGATTCAAGTTCCTGACAGAGTTGTTGCAACAGCTCCGGGGTCGATTCAAAGATGTTTTCGATACAAATCTGCGTACCGAGCGCCTCTGCCTGGCAGATATAGTCCGGCCAGAAATTCAGACTGTTCTGCAGCCACTGCTGCTGCTCTTTGGCGGCGGGGTTGCTTGACAATCCAGGGTGAAAAACAATGCGACCGGCGTTCAGGATGTCGGCCAGTTCAAGGGACAGCTCAGCGATCGCGTGGGCTTTTTTTTGTTGTCGCTTTTTCGGACTGCCCGGATGAAACGAAGCAAAGGGGGCATGCAGACTGGTCTGAAGCTTTGCTGCCAACAGTTGCTCGGCACAGTCGCGCAACTCCGGCAAATTCAGCTTGTCCAGGCGGACTTCCTGGCAGGCGACTTCCGGTTGCAGCTTGCGGTTCAGCAGAAAGGGCAGCCGTGCTGCCAACAGCTGCGCCGGGACATGGACGAACAGGGGGGCAGTTGTCAAAGTTAATCCCTTTATTTGCCGACCGCGATAATTTCGAGGTTCTTGATTGAGGGCGGTTCGCCCAGGGTAATCAGAATATCTCCCGCTTCTATGGTCGTGGTCGGCGCGGGGTTGAAAAACATCTTTTCACCTTTTTTGATGCCGACGATGATGATCCCCAGCTCTTTGCGGATGCTGGAATTGATCAGGCTTTTCCCGGCCAGGGCAGAGGTTGCGGAAACCTGAATCTCTTCCAGTTGCAGTTCCAGATTTTCGGTACCGGTGGCGATGTCGATAAAATCGACCACCGAGGGGCGCAGCACCGCCTGCGCCATCCGCGTTGCACCGATGGTGTAGGGAGAGACCACCTTGTCGGCGCCGGCTCTTATCAGTTTAATGTCGGCCCGATCTTCACTGGCCCGCGCCAGAATGTAGAGGTCTGGATTGATTCCGCGAGCGGTCAGGGTGATGAAGACATTCGCTGAGTCGGAAGTGACCGCGGTGATCAGCCCTTTGGCTTGGGCAATGCTGGCTTTTTCCAAAATATCGTCGTGGGTGGCATCCCCTTCGACGAACAGGTAGCCCTTTTCTTCCAGCCGCCGGCAGCGCTCCTGATCCTGTTCGACAACGATAAAGGGGAGCGGTTTGGCGGCAAATTCACGTGCCACCAGTCGTCCGATTCGGCCATAGCCGCAGATAATATAGTGATCTTTCAATTTATCGATTTGTTTTTGCAATTTCTTTCTCCCCAACAGTTTGCGTAGCTGTCCTTCGACCATAAATTGAAACATCGAACCGATGGTGTAGGCCAGGGTTCCAGTCCCGAAGATAATCAGCAGAACGGTAAACAGCTTCCCGTCGTTAGACAGGGGTTTGACCTCTTTATAGCCGACCGTCGAGATGGTGATGACCGTCATGTAGAGAGATTCGAACCCATCCCAGCCTTCCAGCAGCATATAGCCGGCCGAGCCGCTGCCACTCAAGATAATCAGAGTCAACAGGGATAACAGGACTTTACGTAGTGGGTGCATCAGTGCTCCTGGATAAAAGAGTTCCATAGTATCCAGCTGTGGAAGAAAAGACAAGAAACGGCCGTTTCGACATTGAATAGTTCCGCCACCGTAGAAAAGGATTGACATGATTTGTATACTGTATACAATTTAGCAAAATTTGAAATGGGAGAATTGTTTTGAAGAGTAAACCGATTGAACGACATCAAACTCTGCGGGAAAAAATCCTTGAAACGATTCGTGAAGCGATTCTGAAGGGAACCCTGAAGCCGGGTGAAAAGGTTGCCGAGCCAGAGCTCGCTGAACGCTTCGGCATCAGCCGGACACCGATTCGCGAGGCCTTTCGTCAGCTGGAATCTGAGGGTTATCTGACCGTTATCCCGCGCAAAGGTGCGGTGGTGGCAGCTCTTTCAGAGCAGGATGTGCAGGAGTTTTACGCCATCAAAAGCATTCTGGAAGGTTACGCTGCGGAACTTGCCGCAGCGCGCTTGTCGGAAAAAGAGATCGAACGGCTGGTGACGATCAATGAACGGTTAAAAAAACTGGCAAAAGAGGGTGACGTCAAAGTTTTTTTTCGGGTTCATAATGAGTTTCACGAACTGTTCCTCAAGGCTTCGGGCAACAGTAAACTGTACGAATTGATCCAACAGCTGGGTCTGAAATTCAACCGTTTGCGGATGGCTTCGCTTTCTGTTGAAGGACGGATGGCGATTTCGGTGGCGGAGCATGACCGGCTGCTGGAGGCGTTTCGCAACCATGATGGTGATATGGCAGAAAGCCTGGTGAAGAAAACCGCCGCCATCGGTGGCAGCGTGCTGCTCGAAAGCATGACGGCGGTCGAAGGTGGCCAGGGTAAAAAATCGATTCTGAATCAACCGGTAGATGTTTAGGGAGAAGTAATGATCAAGGTTCTATTCTCGACGATCGCGGCGGTTTTTTTTCTGGCTGGAACGGTCTGGTCGACAGATTTTTCTTTATTGCTCAATGATGACAGCATTCAGGGGACGTTAAGCTCTGCCTTCGACAAGAACGAGTTTGGCGACTCTGTTATCGCGGGTCGCCTGCTGTACAGCGAAGACCGGGACAGCTTGTTCGGTTCTGTCGGGATCGGGGTCAGCGGTGAGCCGGGCAACCTTGACGGCCTGAAGGTCGGTGCCCAGATGCTCGGCAACCTCGGACGGACCGACAGTAACGATCTGCTGACCTTCGGTCTGGGGCTGCTGGTCAGCTATCAACCGCCGCAATTGCAGGGGCTTGGAACCTACGGTCGGGTGCAGTATTCGCCGGAGCTGCTCAGCTTTCTCGATAGTGAGCGTTTGTTGGAAACGGCGGTCGGGCTGAGCTATATGTTTACTCCGAAGGCGACCCTGTTGCTGGAATATCAGAATGTCGAGGTCGATTTCGACGCCCTGGGTACACGCAATATCGACGAGTCGGTCCGGCTCGGTATTCAGTTTTTCTTTTAATCCCGCATTGAACGTTCCATATACGGCAACGCCCGGCGGGATTTTTCCCGCCGGGCGTTGTTTTATTTCAGAAACGCGCTGATCCCTTCCGGAAATTCAGTCAACTCCAGTTTGAACGTCTCTTTCCATTCGGTCGGATCGCAACAGTTTCCTTCCAGTAACATTTGCAATTGGTTGCTGGTCATCGGAAATTGCGGCAGTGATTGCAGCATTGCGACCAGCGGTTTCATCAGGCTGAGCGGTTGATGAAGTTTTCGCAGCGGCATTTTTTTGCCCAGTGCCAAGCCGATCAGATCCAGAATTTCATCGTAGCTGTAAGCGTTCGGCCCGCCGCAGTGGTAAGTCCGGGAAATCGATTCTTTTACCCTCAGTGCAGCAACAAAACCGCTGGCAACGTCAGTCACGCAGACCGGCTGCAGACGGTAACGACCATCGCCCATCACCGGAACCAGCGGCAGGGCTTTGATCAGCCCGGCCAGCAGATTGACAAACTGATCAGCGGCGCCGAAAATCAGCGAGGGGCGAAAGATGGTCCAGTCGAGATTGGATTGGCGAACCAGCTCTTCTGCCGCCCACTTGCTTTTGTGGTAATCAGTGACCGCATCAGCTCGTGCCCGGTTGGCGCTCATGTGTAAAAAACGCGAAATTCCCTGTTCCTCTGCCGCCTGCAGAAGATTGCCGGTCGACTCGGGATGCAAACGAGCAAAGCTGATTCCGCGGGAAGGGAATTCACGGATAATTCCCACCAGGTGAATGACCGCATCGCAACCCTCCAGAGCAGCTTTCAAGCTGGCGGGATCGGTTGTGTCCCCCGTGACCGTCTCAATCTTATTGCTATAGATTGAGGCGCTGCCTGCCCTGATCAGGACCCGGACCGAGTACTGCGCATTGAGCAGCTGACCGATCAGTTCCTGGCCGACAAAACCTGTTCCGCCTGTAACAAAAATCTTCATCGTCGCTCCTTGTAAACGCTGGAGTATCGTTTAGGCTCATAAGATATAATGAACCACTTATGCGATTTAGCGTTGTCCCCGCCATAAAAAACCAAACAAAGAACAGTTTACCAAATATTTTATAGTGTATACGCTATGTTGCTGAAATTCCTTGACTTTATTAATTGGGTTGATTCATAACAGCGTTATTGTTTTGTCGCAAGGAACCAACGCGCATTTTTCATCATCATCCCCACCAAACCATTTTAGCAGTTTGTTATCTGGCTGGTGTCATGGATGATCAAGAAAGGAGGATGTCTTATGCATGATCCTGAGAAGACCCTGCTGGAGGGGTCGGTTTCTGAGGAAATCCTGCAAAAATGGGAGGCCCGTGGGGTTAATCGGCGTGATTTTCTGAAGTTCTGCTCGGTCATGACCGCCAGTCTGGCGTTACCGGCAACCTTTATGGGGCAGATTGCGGAAGCGATGGAGGCCGACAACCGTCCGCCGGTGATCTGGATGGAGTTCCAGGGATGCACCGGGGATACCGAGGCTTTCCTGCGCGCCAATCAGCCGACTGCAGCTGAGATCATCCTGGATTATCTATCGATCGATTACCATGAGACCATCATGGCGGCAGCCGGACATCAGGACGAAGCAGCCAAAAACGCCACGGTTGAAAAGTACAAAGGCAAGTATATCGCCATCGTGGAAGGTTCGATCCCGATGGCTGATGGCGGTGTCTATTGCACGGTTGCCGGCAACTCGGCGCTGAACATTGCCCGTGAGGTCTGTGGCAACGCCGCGGCAACCATTGCTGTCGGTACCTGTGCCTCTTACGGCGGTCTTCCGGCGGCCGCGCCCAACCCGACCGGTGCGGTTTCGGTCTCCGAGGCGGTCCCCGGCGCTACGGTGCTGAATTTACCCGGCTGCCCGCTCAATGCAGAAAATCTGACTGCTGCTATCGTCCACTTTTTGACCTTCGGTAAATTGCCCGCCACCGACAGCTTCGGTCGGCCTAAGTTTGCCTATGGCAAGCGGATTCATGACAACTGCGAACGTCGCGCTCACTTCGACGCCGGACAGTACGCTGAAGGGTTCGGCGATGCCGGACATCGGCAGGGCTGGTGTCTTTATAAGCTGGGTTGCAAGGGGCCGGAAACCTTCCATAACTGTCCGACGATCCGCTACAACGAGGGGAGCAGTTGGCCGGTTCAGGCCGGTCACGGTTGCATCGGCTGCAGCGAACCGCAATTCTGGGACAGCATGACCCCCTTCTATCGGCGACTGCCACAGGTGCCCGGCTTCGGTGTCGAAGCGACGGCAGACAAGATCGGTCTCGGTCTGGCAGCAGCCACGGCAGTGGCATTCGGCGCCCACGGGGTGGCCAGTGCGCTGCGTAAGGATGATGATTCTACGGTAAAGAGAGAGGACTAACCGATGGCTAAGAAAATTGTAGTCGATCCGATTACCCGAATTGAAGGGCACCTGCGGATTGAAGCACAGATCGAGGGGGGAAGGATCACCGATGCCTGGAGCTCCTCGACCGCCTTCCGCGGCATAGAGACTATTCTTAAAGGGCGCGACCCGCGCGATGCGCACCATTTTGTGCAGCGTTTCTGCGGTGTCTGTACCACCGTCCACTCGATGGCCAGTATTCGCGCCGTTGAAGATGCGTTGAAGATCCAGATTCCCGATAATGCCCGGCTGATCCGCAACATCATCATGGGCATCCAGAACGTGCAGGATCACGTCATCCACTTCTACCACCTGCACGCCCTCGATTGGGTCGACATTGTCAGCGCCCTGTCGGCCGATCCGAAAAAGACCGCCCAGGTCGCCCAGTCGATTTCCAATTGGCCGCTCTCCAGTGCCACCTACTTCAAAGGGGTGCAGGATCGGGTCAAGGCGTTTGTCGGTACCGGTCGCTTGGGACCGTTCGCCAATGCCTACTGGGGACACAGCGCCTACAAGCTGCCGGCGGAAGCCAACCTGATGGCGGTTGCCCACTACCTGGAGGCGCTCGAGTGGCAGAAGGATGTCATCAAGATCCATGCGATCCTCGGTTCCAAAAACCCGCATCCGCAGACCTTTTTGGTCGGCGGCATGTCGATCCCGGTCGATCCGGACAGCCAGAACGCCCTCAACGCCGACAAGCTGGCGCTGATCGGCAAGCTGCTGAAAAAAGCCCGTGCCTTTGTCGAGCAGGTTTATATCCCCGATCTGCTGGCGGTAGCCCCGGCTTATCTCGATTGGGCTGCTATCGGCGGCGGGGTCGGTAATTATCTGAGTTACGGTGATTTCCCGATGGATAACAGCGGCGGGATCGACAATCTCTACTTTCCGCGCGGCATTATCATGGGCAAGGATCTTGCCAATGTGCTGCCGGTGGACGAGCAGAAAATCACCGAAGATGTCACCCGTTCCTGGTACGAGTACAGTGACGGCCGCGCCGATAAGCACCCCTACGACGGCGAGACCAACCCGAACTACACCGGGCCGAAGCCGCCGTACGATTTTCTCGATACCGACGGCAAATACTCCTGGGTCAAATCACCGCGCTACAATGGCGAGCCGATGGAGGTCGGTCCACTGGCGCGGGTGCTGGTCGCCTACGCCAGCGGCAACGCCGATGCCAAAGGGGCGGTCGATTTCGTCCTCGGTAAACTCGGGGTCGGTGCCGGAGCACTCTTTTCAACCCTGGGGCGGACCGCAGCCCGCGGTATTGATTGCCTGATGCTGGCGCAAAAGACCGAACTCTGGCTGCAACAGCTGACCGACAACATGGGTCGCGGCATCCTTGAGGTCCACAACGCTGAGAAGTGGGAACCCTCAACCTGGCCGAAAGAGGCGCAGGGTTTCGGTTATCACGAAGCACCACGCGGAGCGTTGGGACATTGGATCCGCATCGAGAACGGTGCCATCAAAAATTATCAGGCGGTGGTTCCCTCAACCTGGAATGCCGGGCCGCGTGACGCTGCCGGCAAAATGGGCCCCTACGAATCGGCGCTGATCGGCACTCCGGTCGCCGATGAGAAGCAGCCGCTGGAGATCCTGCGGACCATCCACTCCTTCGATCCCTGCCTGGCTTGCGCGGTTCACGTACTCGATGCGCGGGGCAATGAAATTATCAAGGTCAAGGCACTCTAACTGCGAAGGAGGACGTACCATGAGCACGCTCGAAATACGTTACGTCTGGGAATGGCCGGTGCGATTGACCCACTGGTTCAATGTCATTTCCATCATCGTCCTGTCGGTGACCGGTTACTATATCGGCGATCCCTTTGTCAGTGTGCCGAGCACCAGCTCCTATGTGATGGGCTGGATGCGTTACCTGCATTTTATCTTTGCCTATGTGTTTGCTCTCTCCTGGATCGCCCGTTTGATCTGGATGTTCTTCGGCAACCGGCATGCCCGTTTCCTGGCCTTCGCCCCTTGGGCGTCAAGGGATGGTTGGAAGAATATCATCGGAACCTTCTGCTTTTACACTTTCCTGAGAAGGAAGGTGCCTTATGCGGTCGGCCATAATCCCCTGGCAGCAATGGCCTATTCCTGTGTATTTATCCTGTTTTTGATTCAGATTGTGTCTGGTTTCGCGCTTTATGGGCAGTTTGCGCCAGGTGGACTCTGGGACGGCATCTTCGGTTCCCTGCTGGTGACCTTCGGCAATCAAGGTTTAAGGCTGACTCATCATCTGATCATGTGGCTATTGATCGGCTTTGCCATCCACCACGTTTACAGTGCCTGGCTGATGGATATCAAGGAGAAGAACGGCACCCTCAGTTCCATCTTCGGCGGTTACAAATTCATCGATCCGGATGAAGAGAACTGATGTCGGTTCTGGTGCTTGGACTCGGTAACCTGGTTATGACCGACGATGCCCTCGGCAGTCGGGCAATTCTTGAACTGGAAAAACGCTACCGATTTCCCGAGCAGGTTGCCCTGCTCGATGGCGGAACCCTGGGGCTTGATCTGCTGCCGCGTCTCGAAGGGATTGACCGGCTGCTGGTCATCGATGCCCTGCAGATGGGGGCCGAACCGGGCTCTGTCTTTCGCCTTGAAGGGGAAGAGGTGCCGCGCGCCTTTGCCAACAAACTCTCGGTTCACCAGATGGGACTGCAGGACCTGCTGGCGGTCGCCGAACTACAGGGGCATCTGCCGGGACAGCTGGTGGTTCTGGGTGCTCAGGCGGAGTCGATCGAAATGGGGCTGGAGATGTCGGCGGCGGTCAATACCGCGCTGGAACAGCTGATGGCCAAGGTGGTGCACGAACTCTCCGAGTGGGGTGCGCCACCACAACTGGTCGCTTGAATTTTATTGCACTGATGATTCAATACAGGGGCTGCCGTTTGGTGGCCCTTACTTTTTTGGGGGGTTGAGGGTGCAGACAAAACCGCTGTTACTGCTGGGGTTACTTTTGTGTGTGTGGTTATCGGCCTGTCAGGAGGAGCAGATCCAGATACCAAAGATCGACGTACCGCAACAGCTTTTGGCGCAACCGGAGCAACAGAAGGCCGGGGCACGACTGTTCTTCAAGCATTGTCGCGAATGCCATGGCACCAGTGCCGAAGGGCGGAACCCCCGTGCCGGGCGTTTTATACCGGCGGCCCCCGATTTTGTCAGCCGCTCCTGGCTTGAGGTGGAACCGACTTATCTCTATTGGCGGATTGCCACGGGGAAACAGATTGAGCCTTTCCGCAGCCGCGGCTCGGTGATGCCCGCCTGGAAGCCACATTTTACCGCGCAGCAGATCTGGCAACTGGTGGCCTACTTGCGACAGCGGGCCGGTGCCGATTAAGGGGGATTCGCTCGTCATGGTTGCAGCGATCGACAGTTTTCAAGCCGCTATGAGAACGCTATTTTTCTGACTCAGACAAACTGTTTTTTCTGAGCAGTAAAAAAACGGGCAAAGCACTATTAGAGCCTTTGGCAGGCTTGCTTGAGCAGAGTTTTTGAGCTATAGTCCGGCCGTTCCTGGCGGACCATCCGCCGGGGCAGCGGAAAGTCTACAAGCCATAGGCTAGCAAATCATAATAACCCGAGATCGAAAGCAGGATCACCAGGGAGGAACGGATGAGCGAATTGACGGCAGACGTACTGGGACTCAACAGTGTGGGTAAGGTGTATCGCAACCTCAGCTACGCGGAGCTATTTGCCCATGAGACCGATAACGCTGAAGGCAAGGTGTCGGCGAACGGCACGATGATGGTCGATACCGGTAAATTTACCGGTCGTTCCCCCAAGGACAAGTATTTTGTCAAGCAGGCGCCTTCGCAGGACAACCTCGCTTGGGGAAAGATCAATCAGCCGATTTCAGCGGAAATTTTTGACGAGCTCTATGCTGAAGTTACCGATTATCTGTCCGGTAAAGATATCTATGTGCTGGACGGCTACAGCGGTGCCAACGAAAATACCCGCAAAAACGTCCGCTTCATCACCGAGATCGCCTGGCAGTCCCACTTTGTCAAGAACATGTTCATCCGTCCGGATGACGCCGACCTGCCGAACTTCAAGCCCGGCTTCCGCGTTTATAACGCCGCCGGTCTGACCAATAAAAACTGGGAAAAGCACGGTCTGAATTCCGAAGTCTTCTGCATCTTCAACGTTGAAAAAAATATCGCCATCATCGGCGGCACCTGGTACGGCGGGGAGATGAAAAAAGGCATCTTCACCATGATGAACTATTGGCTGCCGCTGGAGAACATCCTCTCCATGCACTGCAGTGCCAACGTCGGTAAAGACGGCGATGTCTGCCTGTTCTTCGGCCTCTCCGGAACCGGCAAAACCACCCTGTCGACCGATGCTTCCCGCAAGCTGATCGGTGACGACGAGCACGGTTGGGACGACGACGGCATCTTCAACTTCGAGGGCGGGTGCTACGCCAAGTGTATCGACCTCTCCGCCGAGAACGAGCCGGAGATCTTCGGTGCTATCAAGCGCAACGCCCTGCTGGAGAACCTGGTTGCCGACGAGCTCGGTAATATCGATTTTGCCGACAAGTCCAAGACCGAAAATACCCGGGTCTCCTACCCGATCGAGCATATCAATAATCATGAGCCGACTCTCAAGGCCGGTCAGCCGCAGAACATCATCTTTTTGACCTGCGATGCCTTCGGTGTCTTGCCGCCGGTCTCCAAGCTGAGCAAAGAGCAGGCGATGTACTACTTCCTCTCCGGTTACACCGCCAAGGTCGCCGGAACCGAGCGCGGTGTTACTGAACCGCAGGCAACCTTCTCCGCTTGTTTCGGTGAGGCCTTCCTGCCGCTGCACCCGACCGCTTACGGCAAGCTGCTCGGCGAGAAGATGGAAAAACACAACGTCAACGCTTACCTGGTCAACACCGGCTGGACCGGCGGCGGTTATGGTGTCGGCAAGCGAATGAGTATCAAAGCGACCCGCGCTTGCATCAACGCCATCCTTGACGGCGGCATCAATAATGTTGAATTCGATTACACCCAGTTCTTCAATCTGAGCATCCCGAAAGGGCTGCCGGGGGTCGACAGCACCCTGCTCAACCCACGCAACGCCTGGGCGGACAAGGAGGTTTTCGATGCTACCTCGAAGAAACTGGCCGGAATGTTTGTCGAAAACTTCAAGAAATACATCACCGACAATGATGATTTCGACTTCACCAAGGCCGGTCCGCAACTCTAAGCGTTTTATCGGGTAAAATATCTAAGGCGGTCAGCTTCAGTGCTGACCGCCTTTTTTTTGCCCTTTACTTGACAGATAGTGAAAGAAAAATAATAATCAAGGTCTTAATTTAACCGTATGAAAGTTGGCTGATGATGAATGACAAACCGGCTTCGCTGAGCGAGTTCGAGTTGATTCGGCGAATCCGGCAACAGGCTGGAACTGCGGAGCATTTAATCCTGGGGATCGGAGATGATTGCGCAATTCAGCAGCAGCAGGCGAACCAGGAGCTGTTAACCAGCACCGACCTGCTGATCGAAGGGATCCATTTCGATCTGCGCTGGACCAGCCTCGAAGCGTTGGGACGCAAGTCGGTTGCCGTGAATCTCAGTGACATTGCCGCGATGGGTGGAACGCCCTTGAGCTTGTTTCTCGCTGTTGCCTGTCCCGCGCAACTGAACAGCGACCAGTTGCAACAATTTACCCAGGGGTTTTTATCGGAGGCGGAAAAATATTCCGTGGTGCTGGCCGGGGGAGATACCTGTCGCTCGACCGGTCCCTTGATGATTTCCGTGACGGTTCAAGGAACTGTGTCCAAGGGTCGGGCGATCCGCCGTAGCGGGGCGTCACCCGGAGATGCGATCTATGTTTCCGGCAGTCTGGGCGACAGTGCGCTGGCGTTGCAGTTACTGCAACAGGGTGAATCCCCGCCGTCGCAACTGGCCGACCGCCACCACCGACCGCAAGCTCGGGTTGCTTTGGGCCAACAGTTGGCGGCGCAACAGCTTGCCAGTGCCATGCTGGATATCTCGGACGGACTGTTGGCCGATCTGGGTCATATTGCGGAAGAATCTGCGGTCGGTGCCGAGATTGAGCTGAGTCGGCTCCCCCTTTCAAATAGGTTTCGAGCGGCTTTAGAGGTCGATCCGCAACGACTCGATCTGGCCTTGACCGGTGGCGAGGATTACGAGCTTTTGTTTACCTCCAAGGTGCAGGATTTATCGCAGCACCCTGAACTGAAGCCGGCAGTCACGCGGATCGGTGTCATAACTACGGAGCGCGAAATCAACTGTCGCCGCCCGGATGCTGATCTCTATCAATGTTCCCGAGGTGGTTTTGACCATTTTGCCTGACCTGAAAGGATCGCTGCCGGCAGCAGAAGAGTCTGCGCCGGAGAGTCCGGATCCGGCTGAAAAACAGCCGGCAGCCCCCTTTGTCGGCGGAGATATTTCCGACCAGAGCTACCGGCAGATCTGTCAGACGCTCAAGGTTGAGCAGGGTTTTGACCTTGCAGGCTACAAGGATCTCTGCATCAAGCGACGGATTGCGGCGCGGATCAGGGCGGTTGGTTCTAACGATCCGGAACTCTACCTTGAACAGTTACGGCAATCGTCGGCGGAGCAGGAGCGGCTGCTTGAGGCGTTGACCATCCATGTGTCGCAGTTTTTTCGCAATCCTTCGACCTTTGCGGTTCTGGAAAAACAGATTTTGCCGGAGTTGTTGCAGCAGAGCAGAAACACAAATGGAAAACTGCGGGTCTGGAGCGCCGGTTGTGCCGGTGGCGAAGAAGCTTATTCTATCGCCCTGCTCTGTCAGGAACTGCTGCGCGACGATGATCAGCTGTCGATCGTCGGCACCGATATCAGTGCAGACATCCTGCAGCGGGCCAAGCAGGCCTGCTACAGTCACAACCGCTTGGCCGAGGTCCCGGCAGACGTGCTGAAGCGCTATTTTGCCTGTCGAGAGAACAGTTATCAATTGAGCCCTGAAATCAAACAGCGGGTGCGTTTTTTTCGTCACAATATTCTCAGTGATCAACCCTATTTTCGGGTCGATCTGATCCTCTGTCGCAACCTGCTGATCTATTTTACCCGACCGCAACAGGAGCGGATTGTCCGTACTCTGGCAAAGGCTTTGCCGCCGGGGGGCTACCTGGTGTTGGGCCGCGCAGAAACCCTGGTGGCGGCGGTACGAGAGCTTTTTCAGTGTATTGACCCCGCCGAGCGGATTTATAAGCGCTGGGCAAGAGTAGAGTGAAAGTGATTATTTTCAAGCGGCAACGCTAAACTAACGGCATGAGCACTGGCAGATTCAGTCGGCGATCGTTTTGAAGGAGATGAAAAATGCGTGTTGAGATCAGTTATAAGTTTGTCGTCGGTTTTATTTTCGTGGTCGCCTCGGTCGTGCTGTTAAATACCCTGGTGCCGCACCTGGAGATCCCGACCGGATTGCAGCAACTGGTTACTGTCGGTGGCGCCCTGTTGGTCGGACTGGTTTTCGGTTGGATCTTCTCCAAGGCATTCACGGCCAATATCGGCATTCTCACCGAGGGCGCAGAACGCCTCAGTGATGGCGATCTGAGCCGTAAAGTGCGCTTGCGCAAGGGGCTCTTCACCGATGAAACCGAGGATCTGTCCAATTCTCTGAACCTGGTGGTTGACAGTCTGCGGAATCTGGTCGGGCAGATCCGCAGCAGTTCGGTCAATGTCAACGAATCCTCGCTGGCGTTGGCGGCGACCGCCGAGGAGATGACGGCGACGTCGCATGAGGTGGCCGGATCGATTGAGCAGATCAGTCGCGGTGCAGAAACCCAGGCCGAGATGGTCGAGCGGGTCTCGAAGGTGATCAGAGAGATGGCGCTGGAGATCGAACTGATCTCCTCGTCGGCCAAGACGCTGTCCTCCTCGGCGGAAGAGACGACCATGACCGCCCGCCAAGGGGAGCGGATGGCGGAGACGGCGCTGGAAAATATGAAACATATTCTTGCCGAAGTTGAGGAGAACGGGACACAGATCCTTTCCTTCAGTGAACAGGTGCAGAAAATCGGCAGCATTACCGATGTCATTACCGGCATCGCGCAGAAAACCAATCTGCTGGCGCTGAACGCCACGATTGAAGCCGCGCGGGCGGGGGAGTACGGCCACGGCTTTGCCGTGGTCGCCGAAGAGGTCAGCAAGTTGGCCGACAGCACCAGCGAATCGGCCAGCGAGATTACCCAGCTGATCGAAACCACCCGCGAGCAGAGCCAGAAAGTGCATCAGTCGATCACTGAAAGTATCAAAGCGATCGACAGCGGACGAAAGGCGGTCGATGTAACCGGCAGTTCCTTCAAGGCAATCATCGATAAGGCCGAATCGGCGCAGATTAAATCGGTCAGCATCAGGGAATTGGCGGAAAAACAGAGTGTCGGCGGCCAGTCGATCGTCGAAGCGATCGAAGAGATCGCCCGGGTTGCCGAAGATAATGCCGCTTCGACGGAAGAGGTGTCGGCGGCCACCGAAGAGCAGTCGGCATCGATGGAAGAGATGACCTTTGCTTCGCAGCGCATGTCGAAATTGGCCGAGGAGCTGCTCACTTCGGTCAGCCGCTTCAACCTGGGTTCGGACCAGGCAACCGGCACAAAATGAATCAGTTGCTCCCCTTCAAGCTGGGTGAGGAAACCTACGCCCTGGAGCTGACCGAGATTCAGGAGGTGGTTGAAAACCGATCGGTCTATCCATTGCCGAGCGCGCCGGACATGGTTGCCGGGGCGATCGGCTTTCACGGCCGGATTATCCCGGTGGTCGATCTGTCGATCCTGCTCGGTTTCCCTACCGGGCCGCGCTCTGAACGGCTGATTGTGCTGACCGACGACAACGGCCCGGTCGCGCTGGCGGTTGATCGATTGCTGCCGGTGCTGAACGTCGATCTGCTCCAGGGGATCCTGACCCAGAGCAATTCCGAAGCGGATTGTATCCGCGCTGTGCTGAACTGGCAGGAGGAAATGATCAGCCTGCTCGATCTTGCACAGTTGCAGAAAACCGTTGAACAACTTTGTTCCAAAACCGGAGGATAAGGTGGCCAAACGAGTTTTAATTGTTGACGATGCGCTCTTCATGCGCACACTGCTGCGCGATATTTTTACCGCAGCGGGCTGGGAGGTGGTTGCCGAGGCAGAAAACGGCCTGCAGGCAATTGAGGATTACAACCGCCATCAACCGGATCTGGTGACCATGGATATCGTCATGCCGGAATTGGGCGGGATCGACGCCATGCAGAGAATTCTCGGCACTGATGCCGAAGCAAAGGTGGTCATGTGCAGTGCCCTTGGCCAGGAGAGTATGGTGATGGAAGCGATTCAGGCCGGGGCCAAGGATTTTATCGTCAAGCCGTTTCAGGATTCACAGGTGCTGGAAATTGTCGAACGGGTGTGTGGAGACTGAATTTGAGTTCTTTTTTGCCGGGTAGGATTTGATGGATTTTTCCAAGTATCGTGACATGTTTCTCAACGAAGCCGCCGAGCATCTGCAACAGATGGTTGAAACGCTGGTTGCGGTTGAGAAACAGCCCACCGATCGAGACGGCATCGCGGCACTCTTTCGCCAGGCCCATTCGATCAAAGGGATGGCTGCGACCATGGGCTATGAAGCGACCGCCCGCCTGGCCCACAACCTGGAGGACAGTCTCGATATTTGTCGTCAGCAGGACAGCATCGACACGGCCCAGATCGACCGGCTGTTGGCCGGGATTGATCTGCTCGAAGGCCTGCTGGAAGATATTTCTGCCGAGCGGCCGGAGCGGGATATCGACGCTTTTATCAGCGGGACGCTCGACGTTTCCATCCTTGAACTTGACCGGCCAGAGATCATTCCGCATGCGGATAAAACCGCGCCGGTTGCTGAGGAGATGTTGATCGAGTTACGGCTGGACGAGAAGGCTGCCGCTGCCGGACCCCGGTTGCTGGTGCTGATCCGGCAGCTGGCGAACTTCGGCGCAGTGTTGAAAACCAGCCCGACCGAAGCGCAGATTCTGCAGGGAGGTGCACCGCGAAAGCTCAGGGTCTGGTTACAGACCGATCAGAGCCGGGAGCAGCTTCAGCAGCAGTTGCGCAAATACAGTGAGCTGAGTGATGTTCTGTTCCCGGACGAAAAACAGGTGTCGACGCGGCAGAAAAAGATCTCCCAGATCGCACCGACGGTACGGGTCAGTACTGATCTGCTTGATCATTTTATCAATCTGACCGGAGAGTTGATTACCAATCGTTACAGTTTGCAGACTGCGGCCGGCGAGCAGAACTGGCAGAATTTGCACGAGGGGTTAGGGCAATTGACCCGGTTGGTCAAAAATCTGCAACATCAAGTGCTGCAGGTACGAATGATGCCGCTGTCCAGCGTGACCGGACGACTGCCGCGGGCAGTTCGCGATCTCTGTCGCAGCAGCGGTAAAGAAGTCCAGCTGAAAATCGACGGCAGCGAGATCGAACTCGACCGGGCGATTCTGGAAGAGCTGACCGATCCGCTCTTGCATATGCTGCGCAACGCCGTCGATCACGGCATAGAGCAGCGCGGCACCGTTCAGATCAAAGCCTGGCGGGAGCGGGATCAGGTGTTGATTCAGGTGGCTGATGATGGTTGCGGGATCGATCCGGAAAAGATCCGTCAGCGTGCTCTGGAGCGGGATCTGCTCAGTCCGGCGCAGGCCGAGACGATTCGCAATTACGACCTGCTGCAACTGATCTGCAGCCCCGGATTTTCCACCGCCGGCGAAATCAGCGCAACCTCCGGTCGTGGGGTCGGAATGGATGTTGTCAAGACTGCGGTCGAGCGGCTTGGCGGCGTCCTGCTGATCGACTCGACACTCGGCGAAGGGGCAAAGATCACCATGAAATTGCCGCTTTCAGTGGCGATCATTCGGGTCTTGATGCTCGACTGTGCCGGGATGCTGCTGGCGATGCCGATTCCCCGGGTGTTGCAGACCATTGAAATCCCGCCGGAAGAGGTGCAGACCAGCGGTAAACAGTTGGTCATTTCCCACCAGGGAGAGTTGCTGCCGTTGTTGTCATTACGAAAGATTCTCAAGCGGCCGAAAGGGCCGAAGCTTAAGCTGCTGCCGCTGGTGATCACCGAAGTTCTCGGTCGCAAGGTCGGATTGGTGGTGGATCGACTGGTCGGGCAACGTGAGGTCTTTATCCAGAGTTTTCCGGCACCTTTTGACCGTCTGCGTGGTTGCAGCGGTGGAACGATCCTCGGTGACGGGCGGCTGATGTTTGTTTTTGATCTGCAATCGCTGCTTGAAAAGCGCAGGGGGTAGGACTTGGCGACCTGGTTTGCGACGATCGATCCACGGCAGCGCGCGGCACTTCGGCGGATCAATCGGCTCGCTATGCAGCACGCGGCCGAGGCGTTGACGCTGCTGCTGAAGCAACCGGTCAGGCTGGAAGCCTCCGGCGGTCTGCTGGCGAAACAAGCACCGTGCAACTCGGACCGCACGAAGTCGGGCCTCGGGGTTTATCTGCATATAGCAGGGGAGCTGAACGGCGGCATGCTGCTGTTTCTCCCCCAAGCCGACGCCTGTTGGCTCTGCGGCCGGCTGTTGGGGCAGATGAAGCTCAAATATCTGCTCGCCGAACCCGCCAGTTCGACCCTCAAGGAGGTCGGCAATATCATCGCCTCAGCATTTCTGGCCAGTCTCGATCAGCAGCTGCATTTACGGGCCCTGCCAGGTCCACCGCAACTGTTTCCGGCACCGCTCGCCGAACTGCTGGAGCAGCAGTGTGAGGCACAAAGCTCCCCCGGTCCGGTGATCTGTAATCGTTTGCGCAGTACCGGAGGTCCCGCCGACCGCCTGCAAGCCGCCATCTATCTCTTCCCCGAAACCGAGTCGCTCGATCTGTTGCTTGAACGGGCCACTTCCAAAACGTTCTGAGCCTATCTCTGCCGCAGAAAAACTGCTAGAATCAGCGCTTAATTTAACCAACCGGAGGTCAACCGATGCGGATAAAACTGTCATGCCTGTTGTTTTTACTTTTCCTGTTGCCGGGCGTTGCCGTTGCCGAGAAGATCGCGCTTAATGATGTGATTAAAACTTTGGAGACGCCTTTTCAGGCGACCGGCGCTGGTCGCGGCGGAACCATTGTTGATTTTCAGGCCGAGTTTTTTCAAGAATCACAGATCGCCTCGATCGACCGGATACAGCGCGGTGAGGGGGATGTCAGCTTCAAGTTCGCCGACCAGCGCAGCGGCCGGGCGCCGCAAGCGATGTTTCGCTGGGAATATCGCCGTCCGAGCATTCAGGAGATTGTCTCCGACGGCCGGACCATGTGGGTTTACCTGCCGGAAAATCGTCAGGTGATCGAGAGCGATATCTCCGAAATATCGCGGCAACAGGGCGATAATCCGATAACTTTTCTCAGTGGTCTGGGCAACCTGTCGCGGGATTTCAGCATCCGCTGGGCCGCTTCCAGTAGCGATCAGGACGGAAACTATATCCTTGAATTGCGGCCGCGCCGGGTTTCACAACTGATCCAAATGTTGCAGATCGTGGTCGATCGGCGTGCGGTTCTCGAATATGTCCAGAGCGGTCAGACCGGGCGGTTTTTCCCGATCCTGGCCACCAGCGTGACCGATCCGAACGGCAACCGCACCAGCATTGAATTCCGCAGAATCCGCGTCAATCGCAACCTCTCCGAGCGGTTTTTCCAGTTCAGACTGCCAGCCGGGGTTGAAGTGGTACGGCCGACCGGGGAGCAGATGGGCTTCTGAGCAACACTGCAACCTGCCGGGCACGATTAAAGAACAGGTTCGGCAGATTTCACGGATGTCAGCAGTTGAATAGCCGTCTCATATTGCCTTGAACCTTTGAGATCACTCTATGACACGATTTTTGAGACAGGATTCGAGACTATTCAAAATAGCCGATACTGGGAGTGAATAATGTTTAAAAAAATATGCATCACTATTGCACTGCTGTGCTTGCTGACCATCTTGGGGTGTGTTAGCAGGCGTACAGAAATGGTAAATCCTGCGACTCGAGATGTTCAATATTGCGCAAGCACAGGGTGGGGGTGGCTTGGAGTACCGGCTGCCGCGCACATGCATAACAAGTGTATGCAAGAATTAAGACGCCGCGGATATGATGAAGGAGGAGGAGGGCAAAGAGTAGCTTCGGCCCCAAAATACATAGAACCGCAGTCCCCCGCTCAACCATCGACCAATTCATCAGACAACGAATCAACTGTTAAAAAATCAATATTCAGTTCCATTCCAGAAGACGTTAAGCAAGAAATACGACAAAAGTGCGCAACAGACTATTCTGATGACTATACCATGCAGGTTTCTTGTGCGGTGAAACAAGCTCAGGGCTGGAAAAAACTCAACCGATAGCGTTCCTGATATTCAAGGAAAATAATTATGACGAAGCAATTAATAATTATAGTGACCGTAATTTCTATATTCATAACAGTGGGATGCACACCAAAATTTTACGAGTTATCGGCGGACATCACTGGGAGATCGTGGAGCGTAGCAATAGCCAAAAGGGAATATTACTCTGGGACAATTACAAAAGGTGAATACAGGTCCATTGTCTATCACATCAAAAGAGAATACAAACATATCGTCACTTCATTGAAGAATGATTATCGAACCGGTGTTATTTCTAGGGATGATTATCGGGAACGAGTTAGAGAAGCAAAATATGCCTATAATGTAGAAGGAATGCACAGCATCAAAAAAAATCAAAGCCCATCCTTAGAAGAAAAAGCTCAGTTAGCACCTGATATTGGTTCGGAATTAAATACTGCACCTTCCGGTGCTGAGATAGCTGAAAGCGAACAAAATTTATATGGGGCACTGCCAATAGAGCCGAAAGAAATGATTAAGCAGAAATGTAATAATGATTTTCTAAATGATTATTCTCGACAAGCGGAATGTGCAGAGAGGCAAGCGAAGAGCTGGTTTGAACTAAACCAATAAACGAGTTTGCTTCTATCAGGAGGGGCTATGTTTAATATTTTATCTAAGAAAACTGCATATGGCGTAATGTTGTGCGCAGTTTTTTTGTTTATAGCGGGCTGCGCAAAAGATAGTTGGATAGAAAAATATGGAATTGAAGACCGTGAGATGCTGCGGAGCCCCAGTTCTATCCCGGCACTAGTCAAAGCCTTAGAAGATCCAGATCTAAACGTCAGGAATCGGGCAATAAGATATCTTCGGGGTAACAACAATGAAACAGCGATAGGGCCAGCTAAAAATATGGCCATCAATGACCCTCATACCAACAACAGGACTGCCGCACTGGCAGCCTTTCTGAATATGCCAGTGCAGGAGACCGAAAAGATAGCATTTCTACAAGCGCAAGCAGTGAGAAACTCTGATGATGTTGCCAAGAAGTACGCAATGAGCAGGTTGAGTAAATTAAAAAAGCAAAACAATATAACAAAATTGATTTTTAAAAATGGGGACAATATTGAAATAAAAATTGATCCTAATTTCTATTTTTTTAACGGCTATAAAAGAATAAATATTTCTAGTGCTTATGGAATTTTGCCCATAACCATTACAATAAGAAACCATACCGATTTAGAGCTTGAACTATTAGGAGAGAATGTTGTTTTATTGAATCAAAATGGAGTGAAAATTAATACCGTCAATCTTAATGATGCAATAAGGGATCAGTCTTATAGCCATGGAGCTGCTGCGGTTCTTAGAGGTCCGTGGAGTATTAAAAATTCAATTCAAGCTAACGCGAAAATAGAGAACTTCTGTAGACAAAAGTATTTGGGGGAAAAAACAGTCTTGTCGAGATCAAAAGTAGAAGGCGTGCTGTTCTTTGTAATTGATAAAAATAATTTAGATATTTCAAATAAAAAATTAAAAATTATGTTTCAAGCTAATAATGGTAGCAGCTATTTAGCCGAATATGTTTTTGGGGACGACACAACAGTGAAAAATATTAATAATAGCATTGCCTTAAGCACTGAGGAGGAGGCTCCCCCAGTTACTCAGGTTTCTGACATTGGTTCGGTGGTGGGATCTTCCTTGTTCCATGGGGTTCCAGAGGCGACCAAAATAGGAATCAAGAAAAAATGTGAAGTAGATTCTCCTGGGGATTTTTCTTCTCAGGCTGATTGCGCCAGAAAACAAGTAGGGAGCTGGAAGATTCTGAATAATTAATCAATTATTTTGTTGAGTTGTAACGAATAAGCCTTGGCCTTCGCCGGGGTTTATTTGGATCTGCGTCTTAAATCTTGTAAATTTTATATTTTGATAATCGGACTTGGGTTGCAGAGGTTTTTAGCGTATTTGGCGACGGCATTGCAATTTAGACAGGTATGGCCAGATAAGCAGAAGGGGTCACATCTCAACTATCAACTATTAAGGCGTAACGTAAGCGTCAACCGAGCCCATCTTGGCTGTCGGTCTGTGGCATGTCATTATGCTGCTGAATCCTTGCCGCCATCCATTGGTCAGGAAGGAGTTCGTGGATCTGCTTAGCGGGGTGGCTCATGATGCGGCGCAACACATTTTCAAGGTATTCCTGGGGATTGATGTCCAGGTTCCGGCAGGTCTGGACCAGAGACAGGATGGTTGCTGTCGCCCTTCCACCATCTTCGCTGCCGACAAACAGCCAGTTCTTGCGACCGATGGTGAGGGGACGGATGGCGCGTTCGGCAACGTTGTTATCGAGGCGGGCGTCGGGGTCAGTCAAATAGTTCGGCAGGTAGGGCGCCAGGCCCTGGTAGTAGTTCAGAGCCTGGCTGAAGTTGGATTTCGGCAACAGCCCGCCTTTGAGGATGCGATTCTCGACCAGTTCCGACAATTCCTCCAGGATCGGTTTTTCGAGCTGTTGCCGGATGCGCAGCCGCTCTTCAGGTGAGCGGGCCCAGGCGACGCGTTCCAGCATGAACAGATAGCGGATTTTGCGCAGAATCCGGCGTCGCAACTCTGGGTCGCCATTTTGCGCTTCAATAAATTTACGGCGCACGTGGGCCATGCAAGGGCACCAGGTGATGCCCTCGAATTGCGCCAGCTTTACGTACGCGCCGTATTTATCGCTATGCAAAAATCCTTGGTACTCCTTCAGGATTTTCAGCGGATGTTCATGGTTGCGATTGAGTTGAAACTCGATGAATCGATAGGGAGGATCACCACCGCCGCCACCGACATAAACCCACATATAGGCTTGTTGACAGCGATTTTTGCCTTTAACCTGAAGCCGGATCGGGGTTTCATCGACAAAGATCGTCCCGCTGGCCAGAACCGCCGCTCTCATCGCCTCATAAAGAGGCGACAAGGCAGCCCCCAGGGTGAGAACCCACTTTGAAAGGGTCTGACGACTGATACGGATATCGGAACGTTTTAAAATCTCCACCAAGCGATAAAGTGGCAGATGATCGGTGAATTTAGCGGCCAGAATGTAGGCCAGCAGGCTTTCATCGGCCGGACAACGGGCAATGATCGCATCGGGCAGCGTCGCGACTTTGACGCCGGCTTCAGGAACCGCTTTGGAGGCGTACTTAGGACGAACGTATTCTATGAGATAGAATTGTTCCGGCTTGCGCGCTAGCTTGCGACTGATTTCGCAACCGATCTTGACCAAAGGGTTTCCGGTCTTCGGGCAGATCTTCTCTTCCGCAGGGATATCGAGCTCAACCCTTTTGACCGGCAGGTTGTCGGGATAGGAAATCGTATCCTTGCCCAGATTCTTTTTCTTCTTACGCCGTTTGAAGTGAACCTCTTCTCGCTCCGACTCTGCTTCAGGATCCTGCTGCCCCAGGTCAAAGCCCGGCAGCGACAGCTGATCATGCAGGTCGATCAGCCGTTCACTTTTGGCCCCGAAGACCTGCTTCTGCAGCCAGGTCAGCTGTTCTTTCAGGGTCAATAGATCTGCTTCCAGCGCATGGATGCGTTGATCTTTCTGCTGGAGAAGTTCCAGAAAGTTGGGCACTTCCGCCCTGTTTTTGACAGCGTCAAACATGCTGGCAATCTAGCACATTTCAGTGCCTGACGGAAGCGATAACCACTTATTTTCATAGAGAAAAACGAGAATTCAGGCGGCGCGGAACCACCCCTTCGAGCAACATGAGAAACTGCTGTCGTGAGAGCTTTTTTTCACTGTTGAAACAGCTGGAAAAGGTACCCTTCTCCAGTCGCTTGTACCAGATGACGAAACCATCCCCCTCAAAGGAGAGGATTTTGATCAGATTGCGGCGTCGATTCAGAAAAAGAAAGAGCGCACCGGAGAGCAGTTGGCCGGGATAAGCGCATTCAACCAGATGACCCAGGCCCTCAAACCCCTTACGCATATCGACCACCTGGTCATACAGATAAATCGGCTGCAATCCGGTGGGACGCATGCCTAGACCCGCTTCAGGACGGTAAGGATTTCGCCCAGCAAGCGCGCATCGAATTCGGAGGAGACGTGGACATAGACACCATTGCACGAAAGAGCCAGCGGCGGTGCCGCAAGTTCCAGCTCAACAAATCTGCCAGCTTGCTGAATCACCGGCAGGGCCAGACGTTTCCGCCAATAGAGAAAACGATGATAGTTTTCGGTATGCTCACGGCACCAGGCCGCAATGCTTAAACCGCTGTCACGCCATGCGGCAATTTTTCCAGACCATTCCTCTTGCAGTGCAACTGATGACATGCGGCAGCCTCCCGGTGTTTGATAGTGGAGGCCAGTTTAAAGGGCGGGGCGTTGAACGGCAAGATGGGGCTCGGTTGACGCTTACGGCGTAACTCCTTAAGGGCACTGCCTAAAACCTAGTAAGGTGCCTGCATAAAACCCAACACAAAACCCTTGCGTACAGAAATAAGTACAAGTACAATGATATGTACTTAAGGTAAGGAGGAAACTGTGGATACAATTAGCTATTCAGCGTTTCGCAGCAAGCTTGCAGGCACCTTGGACAAAGTAAACGATGATCATAAGCCAATATTAATTACACGGCAAAATGGCAAGCCTGCTGTAGTTATCAGCCTAGAAGATTTTCAGGCTTATGAAGAGACAGCTTATTTGATGGCAAGCCCTGAAAATGCCAAGAGATTGAATGCTTCAATTGCTGAGCTGGAGGCCGGAAAAGGCTCACAGCATGAGCTGATTGGAGAATGATTTTATCTTGGGCTGAGAAGGCTTGGGAGGACTACTTATATTGGCAACAAACAGACAAGAAAACTCTCAAGCGGATTAATACACTGATTAAAGATATAAAGCGTCAACCGTTTGATGGGATTGGGGACCCGGAGCCTTTGAAGCATAATTGGTCTGGTTATTGGTCTCGACGAATAGATCGAGAGCACCGGTTGGTCTACAAATATGCCGATGGCATTATTTCTATCGCTCAATGTCGCTACCACTACTACCCCTGCAGTATCGACTGAATCGCCATTTGCCAAGTTGAAACTTTCGAGTCTCAAAAATTGTAAATTTTATATTTTGATAATCGGACTTGGGTTGCAGAGGTTTTTAGCGTATTTGGCGACGGCATTGCAATTTAGACAGGTATGGCCGGGATCGTCCATAAGGTCTGCCACTTCCTTCTGACGATCTTGTTTCCTTAATTGGCAGATATGCAACCAGTGGCCTTCCGGATCTTTACAGTCGGATTTTACGGACTCAGACATATAACCTCCGAATAAATAACTATTGTTGATATGCTATTATAACATCTATCGACCAGCAATCCGTGGAACATTTTCAAAACAGGAACATTTTCAAAACTGTCGGTAACACGTAAACTGTCCGGGTTTGTAGCACAACATCTGGCTAAATCGAGAGCACTGATTTACATAATTCACCTCAGCGCAACACCTCCGGCCGGTAGCCTTTCTCCTCCGCTTACTCACGGATCCAGGAATATGTCTGGAACCACGGGTTTCCAGTTCCGCTCTTATCATCAATATTTTGCCCTGCAGAAAGAGCCGTTTGCGGCCGACATCCCGCGCAAGGATATTCTGGAAACCAAAACCCTCACTGCGGTACATGATCGCATCCACTATGCCATGCGCCTGGGCGGGATTGCTCTGGTGACCGGAGAGATCGGCAGCGGCAAGTCGACGGCATTGCGCTATGTCATCGGCGGCTTGCATCCCTCCGAATACCGGATCATCTCCGTCACCGCCACCTCAGGCTCAATCCTCGAACTTTACCGGCAGATCCTCGCCGAGTTGGGGGTTGAAAATGCCGGAATCTCACGCGCAAAAATGACCCGCCGGATCAAACAGGAGGTGCAGGAATGGGTGACCGGCAAAAAGATGAAAATCGCCCTGATGATCGACGAAGCCTCCCTGCTGCGCCTGGAAGTGTTTGCCGAACTGCACACCCTCACCCCGTTTGAGCAGGATTCCAAACCGTTTCTGCCGATCATCCTGGCCGGGCAGGCCAACCTGGTCGACAACCTCCACTACCGCAACAGCCAATCCTTGGCCTCCCGCGTTATCGCCAGATGCCACCTCAGCGGAATCGACCTGGCGACCATGGAAGAATATCTGCGTCACCACCTGATGATCGCCGGGGTCAAACGCATGCTCTTCGATGAAACCGCAGTCACCGCCGTCCAGCAAGCCTCCGGCGGGCTGTTCCGTAAAGCCAACCACCTCGCCCGAGGTGCCCTGGTCGCCGCAGCAAAAACGGATGAATCGATGGTTTCGGCCGAGCACGTGCGATTGGCAGAGACGGAAATCTTCTAAACAGGAGAAGAGTGATGAACATCTATGAGGACGTGGATCTGGAAGAAAAACTGGAAGAGATCAGCGATTTAGTCGGGCAGCTCTTGCTCGATATGCTTCTGGTCAGCTTGCGCAAAATCAGCAGTGAACATCAAATCTACAGCGAGTTCGCCGAAACCAGAGCTCCGCAACCCAAAAGAACAAAACCGTTCTGAGCGAAACCAGCGGGGGTAGCGTTAGTTACCCCCGCTAACCAAAAGTCCGTTGATCGTGAAAACCTGACGAACTGTACCAAATAATCACGGAATGTTTGTCCGAACAGAGTGGGAATCAACAACTGGACGCCATTGTCTTCGGCGGGGGATTGATCGGGCAGGTCTTTGTGCGGGACTCTTGGCACCTTAATGTGCAGATCGATGCAGTCTAGCAATGGCCCAGACAAGCGGTTTCGATAACACTCGCTCTTTATGCTAAGCGTTCTCAAGAAATTTTGCATCAACCGGCTCCTCTTTCTTGATAACGAAGAACGAAGGTTAATCACAATCGACCCGCCAGAGACAATCCTCCTCACCACACTCCTGAGCGAAAGCGGTATTGAAACACTGCGGATTTTCTTCGGCCCTTTGAACGGCCCGAATCAGCTCCGCTTTTTTCAGCTTGCCCGGTTTTACGCCGCGTTCTCTGGCAATTGCCTTCACTTGCGTCATATTCATATCCCGCTCCTTTTCTTCTGCTTAATCTGCCATCAGTTTGAGTAAAACAAGATTGAGTATACCGCCGCTCTGGAAGTACGCAACCTCCTCATCGGTATCGAGTCGGCAGGTCACAGCGACGGTTTCGCAGCGACCGTCGGCCCTTTCAATCTGCAGGGTCAGACCTTTCTTCGGCCGCAATGCTCCGGAATGCTTGAGGCTGAACTGTTCGCTGCCGTCCAATTGCAGCGCTGCTGCTGAATCACCGGTGAGAAACTGCAGCGGCAGCACTCCCATGCCGACCAGGTTGGAACGATGAATCCGCTCATAGCTTTCCGCCAGCACCGCTTTTACGCCGAGCAGCTTTGTCCCTTTGGCCGCCCAGTCACGGCTGGAGCCGGTACCGTACTCTTTGCCGGCAATAATCAGCAAGGGGACCTGCTTGCTGGCGTAAGCCTCTGCTGCAGAATAAATGCTCATCTGCTCACCATCCGGCTGCAACTTGGTAAACCCGCCCTCGACCCCCGGCAGCATTTTGTTACGCAGGCGAATATTGGCGAAGGTGCCGCGCTTCATCAGCTGATGGTTGCCGCGTCGTGAGCCGTAGGAATTAAAATCCCGCTCTGCCACTCCTTGCTCAATCAGGTAGCGGCCGGCCGGGCTGTCGGCCTGAAACGCCCCAGCCGGTGAGATGTGATCGGTGGTGATGCTGTCGCCAAGCAACGCCAGCACCCGGGCACGACTGAAGCCGTGGTAATCGGTCGTTGCTTCCAGCCGGTCGAAGAAGGAGGGGCGACGGATATAGGTCGAGTCGGGCTGCCACTGATAGGTCAAGCCTTCCGGAATCGGCAGCTTGCGCCAGTCGGCATCACCGCTGAAGACTTCAGCGTATTCCTTGTGGAACATTTCAGCCTTGACCAGTGCGACCATCTCGGCCACCTCGGTATTGCTCGGCCAGAGATCTTTCAGATAGACCGGCTGGCCAGTCTAGTCGCTGCCGAGCGGTTCGCTGCTCAAATCGATGCGGGTGGTTCCGGCCAGGGCAAACGCGACCACCAACGGCGGCGAGGCCAGCCAGTTGGCTTTGGTCTGGGCGTGGATGCGCCCCTCGAAATTACGGTTTCCGGAGAGGACCGAGCAGACGGTCAGATTTCCGGTATCGATGGCGGTGGCGACCGGTCCGCTCAACGGGCCGGAGTTGCCGATGCAGGTAGTGCAACCGTAACCGACCAGGTTGAAGCCGAGCTGATCGAGATAGGGCTGCAGTCCGGCTTTGGCCAGGTAATCGGTGACCACCTTGGAGCCGGGCGCCAGCGAAGTTTTGACCCAGGGCTTCTGTGCCAAACCTTTTTCGACCGCTTTTTTTGCCAGCAATCCGGCCGCCATCATCACCGCCGGATTAGAGGTATTGGTACAGGAGGTGATCGCGGCAATGACCACGTCACCATGGTGCAGCTCGGCAGCGCTATTGACGATCGCCATCCCCTGATCACGCCTGGCTTCCGGCAACAGCTGTTCGGTAGCGCTGCGCAGGTCGTTGAGCAAAACCCGGTCCTGCGGTCGCTTGGGACCGGCCAGACTGGGCCGGACGGCGGCCATATCAAGTTCGAGCAGGGCACTGTACTCGGGATCGTTCAGCTCATTGTAGCGCCAGAGCCCCTGCTGTTTGGCGTAGCTCTCAACCAGTGCGAGCGTCCCACTGCTGCGCCCGGTCAGTTGCAGGTAATCGAGGGTGATTTGATCGATCGGGAAGAAGCCGCAGGTCGCACCATATTCGGGGGCCATGTTGGCGATCGTCGCCCGATCAGCCATCGACAGCTGCGCCAGACCGGCACCGAAGAACTCGACGAATTTCCCGACCACCCCGAACTGCCGCAACAGCTGGGTGACGGTCAGCACCAGATCGGTGGCGGTCACCCCTTCGCCGAGCTTGCCGGTCAAACGGAAACCGACCACTTCGGGAATCAGCATCGAGATCGGCTGACCGAGCATCGCCGCTTCTGCCTCGATCCCGCCGACCCCCCAACCGAGTACCCCGAGGCCGTTGATCATGGTGGTGTGGCTGTCGGTACCGACCAGAGTATCGGGATAAACCCAGGTTTTCCCCTCGCGCTCCTCGCTCCAGACGGTCTGGGCCAGATACTCCAGATTGACCTGATGACAGATACCGGTGCCGGGCGGCACGACGCGGAAGTTGTCGAAAGCGGTCTGCCCCCAGCGCAGAAAGGCGTACCGTTCACGGTTGCGCTGCATCTCCATTGCAACGTTGGCGGCAAACGCGGACGAATTGCCGTAGCGGTCGACCATCACCGAATGATCGATGACCAGATCGACCGGAATCTGCGGATTTATTTTCGCCGGATCGCCGCCCCGTTCGGCCACCGCGTCGCGCATCGCCGCCAGGTCGACAATCGCCGGAACCCCGGTGAAGTCCTGCATCAACACCCGCGCCGGACTGAAAGCGATCTCGCTCGCCTGGGCCTGCTGCGGTTGCCAACCGGCGACCGCTTCGATATCGGCCCGCCTGACCGTGACACCATCCTCTTTGCGCAGCAGGTTTTCCAGCAGCACCTTGATGGTAAAGGGGAGTCGTTCCAAACTGCCCAGTTGGGCAGCAACCGAGTTAAGACTTTGATAATGGTATTCACGTCCCTGCACCAGCAGGGTTTTATGACTGTTGAATGAGTTGCCTGTCATCGACTCTCTCCTCTGCTTGTTACCGTAGGGAAACTGGCTGTCGAGGTTAATTGTAACCAGTTTTTACGTCAGAGTAAAAGTTCGCCGAAGCTTTTTCAGTCCTCAGACAGCTGTTGCCGCTGGGGGGAATTTCAACTTTTCGGCAGCAGCAGGGCAAAACTGCTCCCTTCACCCGGCTTGCTGGTGACCCGCACCTCGCCGCGATGGGCCTGAACCACATGTTTGACGATGGCCAAACCCAACCCGGTACCGCCGAGCTGCCGACTGCGGGCGCTGTCGACCCGATAGAAGCGCTCGAACAGGCGCGGCAAGTGAACCGGATCGATGCCGCACCCGAAATCTTGCACTCTGATACTGACCGTTTTACCCAGATCGGCAGCCTCAATCACTACCCGAGCGTTTGTTTCGCTGTATTTGATCGCATTGGTCAACAGGTTGATGATCGCCTGCTCCAGCAGCGCCGGACAGATCCTGGCACAAAGGTTTGCGGAACAGTGCAGTTTCAATTTGACCTGTTGTCGATTGAGCATACTTTCACAGGCGAGCCGTGCGCCATCCAGAACCGGCAGCAACAGCTCTGAACTGAGCTCCCAACGCCCCTCGTTGACCCCCTGTTCAATCCTGGACAGGTCGAGCAGATCCTCGACCAAGGCATTGAGACGCCGGTTCTGTTTGAAAATAATCTGCAGAAAGCGCTCCGTCGTCTCGTCTGCTGCGACATCATCCAGCAGGGTTTCTACCGCCGCGTGGATAGCGGTGATCGGCGTTTTCAGCTCATGGGAGACGTTGGCAACAAAATCACGCCGCAGTGACTCCAGTTGGCGCAATCGGGTCAAATCATGCAGCACGATCAGCACCCCGATCCGTTCAGCAGCGTTGCCGGTGAGCGGTGTCGCCATAACATGCAGGTAGCGTTTCTCCGGCCCGTGCATCTCCAGCTCCCTTTCCAGCGGTTCCTGCTGAGCCAGGGCCTGCCGAATAAAGCGTTGCAGCTCGGCCTGCCGGATCAGCTCCTGGATCGGTCGCCCCGGGGTCTGTCGGGCAGAAACACCGAACAGTTCTGCCGCCGCCAGATTCAGGCGGATCACCCGCTCTTCATTATCTACCGCAACGATCCCTTCTGACATACAACCAAGGATCGCTTCAATCTCGCTGCGCTGTGCAACTTCCCGCTCGATCCGTTCGGCCAGCTCGACCGCCATCCGGTTCATCGCGGCAGCCAGGCGGCCGGTCTCCTCGGAGCCGGTAACCTCCAGCGGGGTCGTCAGTTCACCACGTGAAAATCGCTGGGCACCGCTGGTCATCAATTCCAGAGGGCGACTGAGTTGGCGTGACAGCCACCAGCAGAGCGGCGCCAGCAATACAGCAATCAGCAATCCGGCCAAGAATAATTTACGCTTGATGGCAAAGAGGGTTGCATCGATATCAGAAACTGACAGTGCCGTACGAATAGATCCGACCACCCGTCCGTCCTCGCTGATCGGCAAGGCCACATACATCAACGACTGACCGAGGGTATTGCTGAAGCGGATCGAGACCCCCTGGCGACCGGCAAAGGCCTCCAGAATTTCTGGACGCTGCCCATGATTGTCCATCAGCAAGCCATCTTCAGCGGAGTCGGCCAGAACTTTGCCGTTACGTAAAACAACCGTAATCCGCGTGGCCGATTTTCCCCCCATTCGCTTGACCAGTTGCGACAACCACGGTTGATAAGCGACATCGATCTTGCCGTGCAGCTGTTGCGCCACCAGCTGTGCCCGCGCACGCAGGTCGTTGGTGGTTTGCAGATAGTGGAAACGGCGAAGCTCAAAGGAGACGTACCAGCTGACCGCCAGCAACACCAGCAGGATCAACAACAGGTATGAGGGGTAGAGTTGCCAGATCAGACGGCGAGGTTTCATAGATTCTCCTGAAAACGGTAGCCGACCCCACGCACGGTTTCGATATAGCGGCCGCAACTGCCGAGTTTTTTCCGCAGCCCGGCAATCTGCACATCGACCGCCCGGTCGGTAACAGCGTAATCGTCTCCCCGGACTGCGTTGACGATCTGATAGCGGGTAAAAACCCAGCCGGGTCGACTGGCCAGGGTCAACAACACGCGAAATTCGGTAAAGGTCAGCTCGGCAGGCTCACCGGCGACCAGAACCTGGTTACGCCCCGGATGAATCTGCAAATCACCACAGCAGAAAGTGTCATCTTCTGCCGGTGTGTCTGTGTCAGGATTCCGCCGCAATACGGTCTGAATTCTGGCCTGCAGCACCTTGAAGCTGAACGGCTTGGTGACATAATCGTCAGCACCCAGTTCCAGCCCACGGACAATGTCCTCCTCCTCTCCGTGAGCCGTCAACATGATGATCGGGACATCCGCTGTCGATGGATCAGCACGCAGTCGGCGACATATTTCCAGGCCGTCAATGCCGGGCAACATCAGATCGAGCAGCACCAGATCCGGTCGTTTCGCAGCGATTTTTTCCAGCGCTTCTACACCCCGGGCGGCACAGCTGACCTCATAGCCCGCTTTCATCAGGTTGAACTGCAGCAGCGCGAGAATATCCTCTTCATCCTCAACAACCATAATCAGCTTGTGTTCTTGCACCATAAAAGCCCTCTTAAAAAACGATTTGGTTCGGTTTTCTTTTGCAAGTTGCGTTTTTTTTGTTAGTATTTCGTGAGCAAAGTGAAAATCGCCAATTTATTAAATCTCTTATCTGTTTAAAGGGCCTGTCTGCTTCTCAATTAATCCATCGTTAAAATAGCATTGTTTTTCAATCAACTTCTGTGATAGAAGCGATTTTATCGCGTTTTGGTTGCCCTCGCACAAATAACAAGGAGTGGAAGAATGGCTGAAGGTACTGTCAAGTGGTTTAACGATTCAAAAGGTTTCGGGTTTATCGAGCAGGACAATGGTCCTGATGTTTTTGTTCACTTTTCTGCGATTCAGGGTGATGGCTTCAAATCTCTGGTCGAGGGCGACCGGGTGACGTTTGATGTCACTCAGGGGGATAAGGGTCCACAATCCTCAAATGTAGTTAAGGTCTGATTTAGCGCTTTGCCGCCGCCCGCTATGGGAGGCATCTGTTTTATATCTGGGGGTTGAACCAAAAAAGCTCCGGGGCAGCAGCCCTGGAGCTTTTTTTTGCTTATCAACCGCCGACGATATCGTCGACCATCCCCAGCGAACGCTCCATGAGGATCCGCCAGGTGCCGTTCTCCTTGATCAGATTGATCGATTTCAAAATCCGGTCCTGATAAAAGTCAGAACGGTAACTCTGCTTCATCTTCACCTGGATCCGGTTCGCACCGATCTGCCGCAAACGGATATTGTCGATATTCAGTTCGATAAACTGCGGCTTGGTCAACCGCCGGCGCCGCAGGTCACGCCACTCATCCTGGCTGCGTCCCAGTTCCGGGCGATAGTTTTCGCTGTAGAGAGAAAAGTACTGACCGAGATCCTGGCTCGACCAGTAATCCGCCCAGCGGCTGACTACCCTCAGCACTTCCTGGCGAATGGCGGCGGACAAACCGTCATCCGTGGCGAAAGCATTCAGGCCGAGAGCAGCCTTGATCTGCTCGACTGGAATTGCCGCAGTCGGCGAAAACTCGTTTCCGGCCGGCCACCACTGTTGAGAGACCTCTTTGACCGGAGCGACGACAATCGCCACCGACGGGGCGATCTTAACTGCCGCCTCCGCTTCGCTGACCGGCTTGGCCTCGATCCGCAGCGGGAGGTCTGGCGTAACAACCGGAGCTGCCAAATCGGGGGTCACTTGCTGCTCTGTCTTAGCCACCGAGACTGGTTCTGCCTGGCGCCAGGCGGCAGTTTTAATCAGCTCTTCGTTCGCCTGCATTTTCGCCAGCAGTTCATTACGGGTCTGTTCACTGTAGTAGTAGCCGTAACTGCCGGAGAGTAAAAAACCGATCACAAAGCCACCGACACTCCAGATCACTGGCCGCCAGCGATCCGATTTTTGACCCGCCACCAACTCCCAGGCGACGTTCGATTCTTCCTGCGCCCTGGTGATCATTTCCTGGGCGGCGGTGAGATCGCGAACCTTTTCGGATGCTTTATTCTCGGCCAGATTGCGCGCATAGACCGCCTCGTCGAGGCTTTGCTGCAGGAGGTTCTTTTCTGCCACCAGCCGCCGAATTTCAACCACCGTCTGCTCGTCCGGCAGCTCCGCACTGCCTTCCGACGGATCACTAAAAACGTCAAAGCTCTGCGGCGGGTCCGGCTGCCCTTGCAGTAAAGCTGCCAGCTGAGAAAATCCGGCAAGCTCTTCCAGAAGTTCGGTATAAGAGGCAAAGCGCCACTCTCCGGGGAGCAAAAAACGGCCCAGCAGCTTTTTCAATTGCGGGTCTTCCACCTTGGCAACCAGATCGTCGATCCGCTGGTTTAAATCAGCGGCCGGCCCAAGGGATAAACTCAATAATAACTCGCCGACACCGCGCAGGGACTCTGCAACGCTACCGCTGATTTTCACCTCATCAGGACCTTTTTCCGGCTTCTCGCTGGAAGCGAGAATCTGCCTGATCCCGCTGTCGATCCCGAAATCACTCAGAACCGCACGTCCTTCGTTATCAAAAAAGATCTTTTTCGTACTGATTTCACCGACCCCCAACTCATGCTCAAGGGCATAGTCGAGCGCCTGGGTCAGCTCCGCAGCCAACCGCAGGACCTGCTTTGTCGACATCGGTCCGGTCAGTTGCTCTGCTAAACAGCTGTCGCTACAAGCGACGCTGGTGTAGTAGTAATAATCCCCCTCAATCCCGGAATCGTAGATCGGCGCAATTGACGGATGGTCGAGAACGGCCAGCCGTTCCAAGAGGTTTTCCACCCGGGCCAGGTTCTCATCCCCCGCAAACAACTCTTTGGGGTAAACCTTGAGCGCGACCTCCCGATTAAAGAATGGATCTTCGGCTTTACAGCAAACATAGCTGTCGCTGCTTGAGACCACCTGTTTGATGACGTACAGACCGAACTGTCGACCTAACTCAATCATCGGAACTCCTGTTGAAAACCAGAGTGTTTGAAGACTTTTCATTTAACTCTGAGTACGCGGCAGGGAGCAACCCCTGCCGCGCAACATTATAAAGCTATAACATAATGCGATAAATTGCCAGCTTTCTTTGTTCAGCGGGACTTGTCCACCCCGATCCTGGGGCAAATTTCTGCAATCGGGCAACAACTGCAGGTCGGTGTCGGCGCTTTGCAACTGCTGCGCCCGTGGGCAATCAAAGTGTGGCCGGCCTGAGTCCAGTCGGCCGGCGGCAGCAAACGAACAAGATCTTTCTCTATCTGCACCGGATCGCTGGAGCGGGTCCAGCCGAAGCGGCGCGACAGGCGCTTGACATGGGTATCAACGACCATCCCCGGGATCTGGTAGACGTTGCCGAGGACCACGTTTGCGGTTTTCCGCCCGACCCCGGCCAGAGCGACCAACTGAGCCAAGGTCTGCGGCACCTGACCTTGGTGTCGCTGCAGCAGTTGCTCG
>JAJRQI010000042.1 GCA_024280335.1 Deltaproteobacteria bacterium | reverse complement strand
GCAGATATGGGGCAGCGCGTAAGACGCCCGGCTATCGCCATCGGCGATCCAAAATCAATTGAATCACAGGAGGTTTCAATGCTCACAGAAGGAGCACGTAAACAGTTCAAACTTTTTCGTCATCCCTTTATCGATGACATCCTCAAAGACAGCGATATTTTCATGTCGGACGAACATCGCTACATCGAAGCGGCCATGCTTGATGCCGCACGTCACGGTGGTTTTTTGGCGGTGATCGGCGAGGTCGGCAGCGGCAAGAGTGTTATGCGGCGCAAGGTGATTGAACAGCTGAAAAGGGATGCTGATGTGTTGGTCATCTATCCCCAGATCATCGACAAGCAGCGTGTGACAGCCAGCAGCATCTGCGACGCCATCATTATGGATATCAGCAATGAAAAACCCAAAATGAAGCTCGAAGCCAAGAGTCGCCAGGTGCAACGGCTGCTGGTCGACCGCAGTAAAAACGGTTACCGGCACGTATTGATCATCGAAGAAGCCCACGATTTGAGTATCCCGGTCTTGAAATACCTCAAACGTTTCCATGAGCTTGAAGACGGCTACAAGAAGCTGCTCGGCATTATCATGGTCGCTCAGCCCGAGCTGAAAAACATCTTTGAAGAGTCACAAAACGTCGACATGCGTGAGGTGATCCAGCGGGTTCAGGTTGCTGAGATCAGGGGGTTGAACGGTTCACTGAAAGGATACCTGAAGGTCAAGTTTGAACGGCTGAACGTCAAACCCGAAAGCATCTTTTCTGATGACGCCTACGAAATGCTGACCCGCCGTATGACCAGTGAAGATGACAACCGCAGGCGGATCAGCCTGGCGCACCCGCTGCGTGTCAATGACATGGTGATCAAGGCGATCAATCTGGCCCACGAAATGGGCGAAGATCGCGTGACTGCCGATGTGATCGCAGCACTTTGAACTGACGAACCCGGACGAAAGGAGTCACATCATGGATATCATTTTAGTTTTGGCTGCCATCATCTTTGGTCTGCTTGCCGTTGCTTCCATTGTCTGTCTGCGGCTGGCTCGCTCCAAACCAAGATCAGCACCAGGAGACAACGCAATCCGGCTCTACCCGTCGCGCAAGCAACGCCGCGAATCCCTTAAACGCGCCACACTAACCGCCAATCTATTAGTTGTTGGCGGCACCATCGATATACCGAATAGGAGATGAGTATGAACCCCGCAGAATTCAAAGAAAATGCCCAGGGCGCGATGGTGCCGATCAGCAAGATCAAATCGGTCGATCTGCTGCGCGATGATGTCGTCAATGAGTTGTTGAGTAAAGCCAAAGACATGCACCAACTACTCGCCCACTTTAAAGATGATGCCCTCGACAGTGTTCGTGCGTTCGTCGAGATCTCCGCCGAACGCTACGGTGCCAACCTCGGAGGAAAGAAGGGAAACATCACCCTGCGCAGCTTCGATGGCAAAGCTCGTGTCGCCCTAGCCATCGCCGATCGCATCGTTTTTGATGAGCGGTTGCAAGTCGCCAAAGCCCTAATCGACGAGTGCATCACCCGCTGGAGCGAAGGTGGCAACGACAACATCCGCGTCCTCGTCAACGACGCCTTCCAGGTTGATCGCCAGGGCAACATCAATACCGCCCGCATCCTCGGCCTACGCCGCCTCGATATCAAAGATGCCAAATGGCACGAAGCGATGCGCGCCATCAGCGACAGCGTCACCACCGCCAGCACTAAAGAATATATCCGTTTTTATGTCACCGACAACGATGGTCAAGAGCAGCAGGTCAGTCTCGATCTGGCTGCGGTTTAAGGGGTCCGATTGATGTTTCTCGGCAAAACATACCGCAAGCCCAGCGCATGGGACGGCGACCTCAAGATCGGTGTCGCCAAAACCGAGGATGGCCAGTTTGCCCCGCACTGGCAGACCACTGGCGGCAACACCGGACAGCTGCACAATGAGTTGCTGCCGGAGGTCGCAGACCCACAAACCGCCCAGGTGTTGCTCGATACCTGGGCCAGCGAACTAAAACTGGAGGCCGCGTGATCCGGCTGATATTAACCATTGTCCTGGTGCTGATAGCGGCCAACATTTGCGCCGCTATCAGGCCGGTGTGGCCACCGGGCCGCGACACCCAGTATGCGGTGCATTGCACATGCTCTGATGATTGGGGCACTACCAATTGGGTTGAGCAACGCAGCAGCAAAGTTGTCTGGCTGGGTCGACGCAGTCGGATGCCAGAGCGCACCACCCGCCCGGTGTGCCCCCTAGATAACAGCTGGGCCGAGGTTACTAAGATCGAGACCTGGGCCGCATACCTGAAATCACAGGAGCCAACAGAATGATCGAGGTTTTAACTCAGCGGCTGTCGCCCTCGGTTGCCGAGGCGGTGCAGGACGACTATCAGGCGATCACGCGCCTGTTGGTACGAGGAGCCATTACCGGCGATGAGGCTGCGGTGGCCAGAGAACGATTGACCGATCAGGTCAAGGATTTGTTGGGATTAAATCAGCAGGATTTAAGGGAGGTCGCATGAACTACGGAGACGAAACAGCGGTAGAGCTTTTTGACGAGATCGAAGTCCGCGAAGAAGGTTTTGAGCCCGAGCCAGCCCGCGTTATCAAACTGGGCAAAAAGCGGATCCAGATTAAGTGGGACAACGAGAACATCAAACCAGGCAAAACCTGGGTAGATCCTGATCAATGCGAACTGGTCGCCAGAAACGGATAAGCGAAACCGGATCCCTTTGCCAACCTCGGCAAAGTGATCCGGTCGTTCAGGGGTGGTGCCCTGGGCCTGATGATGCTAGCCAACGAGGCATACCCTTATTACCCGGCGGGTTACCCTCCTGACCCTCCGGGATTTTTTAAACGAGGGATCAAATGGACGAAAACCCGTTGCCATGCGCCGAGTGCAAATATCCGGGTTTTCGTGGGTTGGTTTACACCTGTCGCCACCCCGAGCACCCCGAGCCGATCAATGGCCGGATGACCTTGCGGATACTGTCTCATGGTGGCAAATGTCCGCATTTTGTTGATGTCGATAAAAAAATCATGGCTGGCGAGTCAATCACCTGGGCGTTGCCGGTCAGCTTTAAAATAAAAGAGACCCAGCGCGGAGGGGGCCGACGCTGGGTCTCTAAAGGGTAACTGTATAAGAAACCCCTCTGCCGCACAAAGTATAAAAGATAAACAAATCAGTCAAGCAAAAGCATATCAGTCAAAGGGAAAAACGATGAGCTATAAAACCAAATTCAACGGACCAAGTATCCCGAAACAACGGGGCATTATCGGCATGGCCCGTCATCAGCTGGGTATGGATGACGATAGTTACTACGGCATTCTTGTTGATGAATTCGGAGTGAAAAGCAGCACAGATTTAAGCTTCGATCAGGCGAACAAGATGATCGACATCATGATTGAAAAAGGCTTTGTGCTGAAGCCGAAGAAGAAAGGTTGGAGATCTACAGCCCCCGCCCCAGGACAAAAGCGTAAAACCAGCGGCGGCAAGAAGGTCACTGCCCTGGCCAGCCCGGCCGAACGTTCCAAAATTGCCGCTGTGGCCGCATTGATCGAGTGGCGGGTTGAGAATGGTCTGGAGTTGTTCCTGGAGAAGCGGATCAAGATCAAAGGCGGCAAGGTACGCACCGCTGCTGAAGCCTATCTGGCTATTGAAGCGCTAAAGAAGATGTTCGAAAACGGCATGAAGGCCAAGCACGGCCCAGAATGGTGGCTGATGCAGTTTGAGGATGAACGGGTGATGGGATATATCGAAATTCACAAGCCGGAGGAATATCAATGAATCTAAACGAGCAGCCACAGCAGTGCGGCAACTGCAACTGGGCCGGTACCGCCCAGCAGATGGTTCAGGTCCGCAAAGAACAGTGCAAGATTCCTTATTTCGAGCTGGCCTGTCCAAAATGCCGCTGCGAGCGGTTTGCCCTGACCGATGAAGCACAGGTTTAAGGTCTGGCTATGGTGGTAATCGAACTGGCAGAAAAGAAGCTTGACGGGATGCTTCGCGCAGCTGGGCTGGTGAAAAAAGCCAGTTATACCTCTGGTGAAGTGCAGACGATCTTGCAGATCAGCGCCCGCACCTTCTGGTATATGACCAGTGGTTTCGAGCTTGATGCCGAAACCGGCCAGCCGAGAAACCCCGCCAGCCTCGACAGCTACCTGCTGCGTCGCACCAAGCGGGTGCGCTATGACGAACTGGTCGAATACCTGACCCGTAACAACACCTACGAACGCAAGCACGGCATCGACCCCCGCCAGCTCGATCTGTTCGGCTAAATGAAAACCCCGTTGACAAACAAAAGCCTGCCGGGCTACGCTGACCCTGTTGCTGGCAAAATCCAGCGATACGGGTTTAGTAGCTCGGTACGTGGGTGGATGGATGCCACCGATGCTGTTTTTTCGGTGGCTTTTTCGTCCGCTTCATCACGCTCCAGTTGGGCGGGATGGACAGGGAGCCTTCGGGCTCGCCGTTCCTACGTGCGGTCTACTAACCTGTCTGTCCCGCCCTCTTTTCGTTTAGTAGCGGAAAGAGGGTTAACCCCTAACGTAGGAGTGCCCCATGCCAAAGTCCAGCTGTACCCTCATCCCCCTGCCCGTTCGCGCAAAGCCCGACCGCCCCCTGACCGTGATGATCGACAGCCAACTGATCGACATGCTGCAGAGCCGGGTCGTTGACCTGGTCGAAGTGCTCGATGTTATGGCCCAGCGCAGCGGACTTACCCTTCACCCAAAATTTAAGGAGATGAAACGATGAATGAGATGATGACAGTGATGGATCATGAGATTACCCCGCACAACTACCGGAATCAGCCGGTGCTCACCCTGCGCCAGATCGATGCGGTGCATCAACGCACAGAGGATAGAGCGGGTCGAAACTTTCGTCAGAACCGGGAGCATTTTATTGAAGGTACCGATTTCTTCTCGCTGCCCTATGAGGAATGGACCGAACTTTTGAACCGACGAATTTCGCCGGATCAAGTTGACGACGAATTGGGCGATTTGTACCTTCATCTGGAAGAAAATGGCGAGGTTTTTGCTCGTGAAGAGGAAAACTTGGTCCGGCGAAATTCACCGGACCAAGATGGCGAAGTTAGCCCACAATACGGGGGGCATCGCGGCAACATGATCTTTGTTACCCAGACCGGCTATCTGATGCTGGTCAAGTCGTACACCGATGCTCTGGCGTGGCAGGTTCAGCGCGTTCTGGTCAACAGCTATTTCAACCAGCGGGTGCCGGAAGAACATACGATTATCCACAAAGACAAGCTGATCAAACTGCTGGAAGGCCGCGCCGAACTGGCCGAAATGAAACTCGGCGGTTATGTGGTCAAGCGCCGTTGGCTACCGCTCGAGATGAAAAAAGCCCAGCAGCTGCGAACCGAAGGTTATAGTTATATTGAAATCGGCAACCGCCTGGGTCGTGGAAAAGAAGCTGTGAGGCAACTCTTTCTCCGCATGGTTGAAGAAGCCGAAGAATAACCGGTCACAATCCATTCGAGGTCACAAATTGTGACCTCGGTTTCAGAAATAATGGAGAAAGCAAAGCGTTGGTCCGTGGTCAGATTGACCACGGTTGCCGGTGATGGAAAACGTCGCGAAATGGCCTGTCTCCCACTGCGCAGATTCTTTGCTTTTTTAAGCAATATCGACGCCTCAAGAGTCAAACCTGCCATCCGCGAAAAATTGGAAATGTATCAGGCCGAATGCGATGAGGTGCTGTGGCGGTACTGGAGCGGCGAAGATGAGCAACTTGCCCAGGACGAACGGCTGCGGCGGATCGTGCGTGAAGAACTGGCGAATTTCACCCCGCCGAGCAAAGCCAGTAAAGCTGTCACCTCTGAAGAAAAGGCCGCGATCAAGGCCGATATTCTGGCCGGTGCCGGGACTAAAGCGACGGCACGAAAGTACAATCGCGCGGTATCGACCGTCATGGTGCATACCAAGACGGAACGTGCGACCCGAAATGAACAGCTGAGCTTGTGGGGGGGGACAACATGATCGACGTTGATAAGCGTACCTACGAATTATTGCTTTCAATTGTTGCGCACACTATGGAATCCAGCTTTCTTTATGGTGGGTGTGACATCTGCCGTGAATCTATCAAAGGAAAGGACAATATTATCCATCTGGAAACCTGCCCCTTCAGCCGGTATAAACAGCTTTCCCCCACCGCACGACTAACTATAGAAAAAGAGATTACTGCAATTAGAAGACGGTGGGATGTTGAAAACGACTTTGAATAACTGGTCGAAAATTTCGACCAGTTATAAATTGACCAACATAAAAAGCCCCTTTCTCCCCGGAAGGGGCTTTTTGACTGCAAACTCAAGCAAGTTCAGCACGTTACCTTTCTAAATATTCAATAAAATCCCCCACATCGTTTCATGCGGGTCGGGGAGATTTCGCTCCCCGGCCCATCCTTACGCCGACCACATGGTCGGCTAAACGCATACGGGGAATCCAATGGACAGAAAAACTCGCGTCATGATCGATCCAGGCCACCCGGCCAAAGACAACCCCGGTGCGATCCACGCTGGAGTATATGAAGCCGACATCAACCTGCAGGTCGCCATCCGTCTTGGCGATAAGCTGGAAGCGGCCGGATTCGCCGTTGGTTATACCCGCAAAACCTCGCATCCGGTTGAGCTTTACGACCGGGTTCATATCGAGCACCTGACCGAACCAGATCTTTTCCTCAGCCTGCACTGCAACAGCTTCAGCTCACCCGGTGTTCATGGTCTGGAAATCTTCACCAGTATTGGTACGACTGATGCCGACGCTGCCGCTGAATACGTTTGTACCTCGCTACAGCTTACGTTCCCTCAAAGTCACTTCCGCTCCGATCTATCAGACGGTGACCAGGATAAAGAAGCCGATTTCTACGTTCTCACAAAAACCCGTTGCGCCGCAATGCTGGTTGAAATGGGTTTTCTCAGCAATGAAGAGGAACGCATTTGGTTAACCGATCCAGCCGCCCAGGACGCGATAGCCGATGCCATGTGTCGCGGCCTGATTGAGTGGAGGGACGAGCAATGATCACAGCCGCCACCGTCTGGACTCTCGTAATTATCATTGCTGGATATCTGTTAATCGGTCTGCTGCTCGGCACGATTATGGCCGCGTTTAGCGGTGCATCCGAAAAGTCCTCTGCGAAAGAGACCTGCTTGTTTGCGGTCACCTGGGTTTGGTTTCTGATCGTCAATCTGTGGCGGATCCTCAAACGATGATCGCCATCCTCTATGCGCCGGAATCCTACGTTGATGCAGAACCAGATGTCCGAGCTGCCGTGGTCAACGGCTGCGGCACCGAAGGCTGGAAAGGGGAACTGGTACCGGAGACGATCTGGGGCCTGCCGGTAACAGCAGCCTGCAACATCCACGACTGGATGTATGTCGAAGGTATCAGCATCGCCGACAAGCAGAAGGCAGATCGCGCTTTTTTGAACAACCTGCTGCGTCTGATCGAGACGGCTGGTGGTCTGGCACTACTGCGTTGGTTGCGCCGTCGCGGTGCCCACAAATACTACGAGGCCGTCTCACACTTTGGCGGTCCGGCATTCTGGGATAACAAAAATGAAGTCCACAACATCATATCCGCCGTCAAGGCACTGGAGGTCGCACCATGAAAAATCCGCTTAAGTCGAAAACTTTGTGGGTCAATCTGATCGGGATACTCACCCTCTTTGCGCAAAGCCAGTTCGGCTTCATCTTCGCTGCCGAAGATCAGGCTGTCGCGCTGGGTGCGATCAATCTGGTACTGCGGTTGGTTACTCGGGACGGGATCGACTGGTCAACGCCAATGGGAAACAGCCGTGGTGGTGCTCGCGGTTACCTGATTGCTGCCATGCTCTGCTTTTCGCTGGCGGCTCTGATCGCCATGCCGCTGTTGTCTGGCTGCAGCATGACAACCCGCATCGCTAACGATGACATCGCTGCCCAACTGGTCGTGCGAGCTGCAGCCGGTCGCGTACTGGACCAACGCCCCGATTGGGTTGAAGACACCTACCGCATCACCGGTGAGCTGATTGCCCTGGTGCGCACTGAACCCCAGGTCAGTCTGGCCGATCTGGAGCAGGCAGTGATTGCACGGGTTAACTGGAGCGAGCTCAACCCTGAAGAGCAAGCCCTGCTGCAGGTGCTAATCAATGCGGCCCGGACTGATCTGGAAAAGGCTCTGGCCAAACGTGGCGTCAGCGAACCCGGGCAAACCAAAATCGCAATGCAGCGCGTACTGGGCTGGATCAACCAGACCGCCGAGATCCGGAGAGCGGTCCATGCCGGATGAGATGGACCAGGTCCAAATCCAGATCGAGCAGTTCCAGCATCAGGCGCTGGCTGATGCGACCCGTGAAATGAATCGACTGCCAAGCCGGGTCGAGTGTCTGGATTGTGAAGAGCCGATCCCGGAGACACGACGTCTGGCAGTACCTGGCTGCCCGCGCTGCGTGCAGTGTCAAACCGATTTTGAAAACATCACCGACAACTGGAGGCCGATTTGACACCTGAAACACTTGTTGCCGTCCGCGCGGTAGCCACCATTGTTTCAACCCTGGGAACCTTGCCTATCGGAACTTTGATTGTGCTGGCCGTGATGGGGCCGTGGTTCGCAGCAATAGTTCTGGTGCTTGTCCAAGGTCGGCGCTTCGATGCTGTTGTGCAGATGTACAAGGATAACGTTGCCCTGGTTGAAGAAGCACAGGCCCAAAACCACCGGTTTGAAAAGCTGGCCAAAGATCAGCACGGCACCATCGTCTACAACACTGAGATCATGACTGAGGTCAGGGACAAAGCCGACAACAACCTGTTCTGTCCCTGGAACCGCAGAGGGATAAATCCGAGGGATATTGAGTCATGAGTGAGCGAATGATGATGGAGGGCAAGCTGGCGCGTCTGAAGCGCGAGCGCCACAAGCTGCGCTTGAAGATCGAGGGCGATTGCCGCGCGATCCGCACCGGGCTGAATACCGCGATAACCCCGGTGGATGATCTGGAGGTCCCGATGCTCGCTGAGCAGATGGATCAGCTCACTGTCGCCTGGGGTGAACTGCAGACCACAAACATTCAGATCGCCCGTATTGAGCGGGAGCTGGGCTGATGGCAAGCAAGGGAGATCGCGCCAAACTCGAACCGCTGGCCCGGTTGCGCTACATCGAAACCGGCAATCTGACCCAGGTCGCCGAAGAGCTGGATGTTTCCCGTGTGACCCTGACCACCTGGAAGAACAACACCTTGAAACCGAGTGAAGAATTTGACGAGTGGGACAAGGCCAGAGAACAAAAGCGCAGCAACGTCGAACGACTGCGGTCACTGTTTGACCGCGAATTGATCCACCTCGAAGAGAGTCAAGCCGGAACCCTCAACCCGGCATCAATGGATGGACTGACCAAGCTCGGCACTCTGGTGCAGCGTTGGGAAAAGATGGAAGAAGAGGCCCGCCAACGTGAAACAGCCGGTGCCGAGTTCGACCGCCCGGCGGTGTTCCTGGAGAACATCGAATGGCTGGCAAAGAATTTAAAAGAGCTTGATCCCGAAGGGCTGAAGGTATTGGCCCGCAACTTTGATCAACTGACCATCCGCTTTAAGGCAGAGCATGCGTAATCGTCCAAAAATCACAGAAGGCAAGTTCGACAAGTGGGCCGAGGACATCAAGTCCTGGATCTCTGAGTCGGTCTCGCCATTCCCGGACGATACGCCGGAAAAGCAGGAAGAGCGCAAGGCGCGTGCTGAATACGACCTGCTCTATTTCTGTGAAACCTACCTGCCGCATTACTTCACCAGCGAGTTCGGTGAATTTCATTACGAGTGGGAAGAGCTAACCCTGATCGAGGATGAATGCGGATTTATCGCCGCACCGCGTGAGCATGCAAAGTCAACCTTCTTCACCTTTGCCGTGCCGGTTCGCAACATCGTCTACGGTCTCAAATGGTTCCAATTGATTATCTCTGACACTAACGATCAAGCAACCGGTTTCACCCTGCCGATCCGCCTGGAGCTGGAAGAGAACCAGCGCATCCGTAACGACTTCGGCGATCTGCGCGGTCCTACTTGGAAGGGTAACGATTTCACCACCAGTAACGGCATTAAAACCCTCGCCCGAGGTCGTGGTGAAAAAGTCCGGGGCCTGAAGAACCGCCAGCACCGGCCAGACTTCGCCGTGGTCGATGACTTTGAAAACGATACCAACGTTGAAAACCCTACCCAGGTCAAAAAGGGATTGAAGTGGCTCAGACGGGCGGTTATCGGCTCGATGGGCAAAGGTTTCACCTTCCTTATGGTCGGCAACCTGTTTCACCCCAAGTCGGTGCTCTCGCAGTTCATTGCCGAGAAAGATGAAGAAGGCAAGCCGCTCTACCTGTCGAAAATCTATCAAGCCATTCTTGATTTCGGCAAACCAAACGCCCGGCCTTTATGGCCTGCCAGCTGGCCAATGGAACGCCTGCTGAAGAAAAAGCGCCAGATGGGCAGCGTCGACTTCAACGCTGAGATGATGAACCTGACCGGCGCGGAGGGTTCGCCCTTCCCGGAAGAGTGGTTCCGCTACTACGAGCTGGAGGAGATCCACGGCAAGCAGTTGCTGGTCGCCAGCTTCTGCGATCCCAGCGCCAAGAATGGCGAGAACAACGATTTTAAGGCGATTGTCACTGTCGGTCTCGATCCCGAAGAGATGATCTTCTATGTGTTGCATGGCTGGGTTCGCCACGCCAGCCCCGGCGGCATGTTTGAAGCGGCCTACGCCCAGCATGATGAATACGGCGGGCCGGTCGGCATTGAAGAGAACATGCTGCACGATTTTCTGCATGAGGCGATCCAGGCTTTCGCTAAAAAAGTGAAACGTTACCTGCCCTGGAAGCCGGTGCTCCACAGCACCAACAAGGAAGGCCGAATCGTCGGCACACTCTCGTACCTGGTCGAGTTTGGCAAACTGCGCTTTTTAAAGAACCACAGCGATCAGAACTTGCTGGTTGAACAGCTGGTCTACCTGCTGAACAAGAACGTCAACGACGATGGAGCCGATGCCCTGGAAGGGGCGGTCAGTCTGGTACAAGGCGGACTGGTTGTAGCTGCCGTAGCCCTACCACGGGAACCGGATAAAAATCGCTATCACGCCGAACGCCCTCAAGGGCTGCTGAACCGCATACTCGGCCGAAGGGGAAGATAGATGGGTATCAAACGTTTTCTGGCCGACAAACTGCTGAAGAGTGAAGTCAGCCGCCAGGTTGAGAGCCAACTGACCGCCGCCGTCAGCGATCAGATCAGCATGATCGGCTGGCGCAAGCTGACCGGCGCACCGACCCGCGAATTGCCGATGATGGACCAAGCCAGGGCGCTGGAGGTCAGTTACTGGCTCTGGAAGACCAATCCCCTGGGCAAATGGATCATCGAAGTGGTGACCGCTTTTGTTGTCGCTAAAGGGATCCCTTTTTCCTCCAAAAACCCTGAGATCAAGGAACTGCTGGAATCGTTCTGGAGCGATCCGGTCAACCGCATGGATATCCACTGGGAAAATTTTGTCCGCGAACTGGGGATCTATGGTGAGCAGATCTGGCCAGCCTTTGTCAGCGAGCAGATGGGGCGGGTCCGCCTCGGCTATGTCGACCCGGCCTACATCAGTGAAGTGCATGCCGATCCGCATAACGTCAAGATCAAGGTCGGCATCACCGTCAGCAGTCACGACAGTGCATCTGAACCTCGCCGGTACAAGGTTGTCCTGAACGGTGATGACGAGAACTTCCTCTCCGAAGATGGTCAGCTGCTGCGCGATACCTTCACCGATGGCCAATGCTTCTTCTTTACCGTCAACGCCTTGACCAACGAAATGCGCGGCAGCTCCGACCTGTTCACGGTGGCCGATCACCTCGACGGCTATGAGCAGTTTCTCTATGACACTTCGGAAAAATACGCCCAGTTCAACTCCTTCTACTGGGATATCACCGTTGAAGGTGCCGATGAGAAACAGCTCGAAGAACATCGCGAGCGTTATCAGCCGCCTAAAACCGGTGAGGCTTTCATCCATAACGAAAAGGTCAAATCAGAACCGATGGCACCCGACCTGAAGTCTGCCGATGCCCAGGTCCAGGCGCGGCTGCATCGAAATCATATCCTCGGTAGCTGCGGTCTGCCCGAGCACTGGTTCGGCGGCGGCGGCGATGTCAACCGAGCTACAGCTGCAGAGATGGACGCCCCTTCGCGCAAGATCATTGAATCACGGCAAGAGACCGTCAAGAACATGCTCAAGACGGTATTCGATTTCGTCATCTCCTCTGCAGTCGCAGCCGGTGGTTTGAGAGACGTGCCGGAGGATGAACTCTACAGCTACGAGATCCAGACCCCGGAGATCAGCGACAAGGATGTCGCTAAGCTGAGCACCATGCTGCAGCAGGTCTCAAGTTCGCTGACCGCTGCCGAAACCCAGGGATGGATGAGCAACGAAGAGGCCGCCAAGGCGTTCGCTTATTTTCTCGACTTTATCGGCTACGAGTACAACCCCGACGAAGATGATGACCGCGAAGCGACAGGCTATGAGGATTACAAAAAGAATAACGCAAAGAACAAACCGGCCGAAACGCCCGAGGAGCCCGCTGTCTGATGCCGACCGTCAATGCCGAAATCAAGCGTCTGTTACGCCACAAGGATCAAAAGATTCTTGATGGCCAGACCGCCATCGGTCTGATTTTGGCGAACCTGCGCAAGCAGGTACTGGCCGAGTTGAACACAGTCAGCGGTGAAGGCTACGCCGTTTATCAGCTACAGCAGAACCGCGCCATGCTCGAACGGGCAATGCTCGAATTTGAAGTCCTCGCCAGTCGTGAAATCGGCAACCAACTGGGAATAGCCTGGAACGCTGGTGGCGATCTACTGAGTCAAGCCGCTGCCGTCGGTGAGCTGCGGATCGGCATGACCTATCTGCCGCAGGCTCAACTGCAAGTACTGAAGGACGCAAGTTTTTACCGGATCAAAAGCCTGAGCAATGCCGCCTGGGACAAAATCAACGGCGAGCTGGTGATGGGCATGTTGGGCCAGAAGACACCGCAACAGGTCACCCAGGCCATTGCCGGAAGTCTCGACAGCCCCGGTGTTTTCAAGAGTATCGAGCTACGCGCCGAAACCATCACCAAGTTAGAGATGGGCCGTGCCTACTCGGCCGCCACTCACTTGAGTATCAAACAGGCGGCGGCCAGCGTTCCAGGGTTGCAAAAGGAATGGTGGCATGCCGGGCATCCCAAACGGCCGCGCATCAATCATGTGCGCCTGCATGGTCAGCGCAAGCCGGTAGATCAACCCTTTATCGTCGGCAGCGTGATTATCGACCACCCACGCGACCCGAAAGCGCCCTTAAGCGAAGTGATCGGTTGTGGTTGTGATCTGGTTCCCTGGCATCCCGACTGGGACAAACAAAGTCTGCCGAAACCGGGCCTGATCGATAACCGCGACATTCGATCCAGACCAAGCTAAGGCGTGGTAGCCGCCATCAAAGCTTTTAGGGGTCTTGTAAACGTTTATAAACGCCCTCACCGCGATTTGTGGGGTGGGTTCGAACCGCAGAAACAAACACTCAACCAACGGAGGAAGTTATGCCAGAAGAAAAGTTAGACAAAAAATACCTGAAGGATCTCAAGTTTAACGGCTCACGGCCGATCAAGGAGAAGGTCGACGGCAAGGAGACCGGCAAGGTCTTGTCCTGGAAATCGTTTGAGCGTGCCTTGAAGGAAGAGGATGTTCTTTCTTTCGCCGAACGGGGCAATGAAATTGTCATCGTCGCCGCCGACGGCAAGAAGCACCGGGTCGCCAAGTAACTGGCCGGAGGTAAAACCATGACTCTGACATTTGAACAGATCCGCGAACTGATTCGCCAGGCACTTCAAACCGCGCTGGCTCTCAATGCCGACAGCTGGCTCTACATTGTCGACCTGTTCGAGGATTCAGTTGTCTACGAAATCGAAGGTCCAGACGGCGACAAGGGGCCGCTCTACCAGCAACGCAGTTACAGCATTGAAGAGGGCAAGGTGCAGCTCGGCACCCCAAACCCGGTCCAGAAGAAGATCGAGTATATCCCCCTGGCGGCCGCCTCAAAGTTGCTGGCCGCTGCCGGAGATCCAGCCGATGACGACTACGGCTACAAGTGGGAAGTCCAGGTCGTCGAGTACGGAATGGGGAAGGATGGCCGCATCAACTGGCCAAAAGAACCACTGGTCGCCGCCCTTGCTCTATATGACAAGGCCAACGTCTTTTGCCTGGAAGAATCACAGCATCAGGCATCCAGCAAGCCGTTCGGCAAGTCGGCGCGTGAGCTGGTTGGCTGGTTAGGCGATCCGGTCGACACCGGCACCGGCATTAACGCTCAGCTCTACATCCTCAAAAGTGCCAAGTGGCTGCGTGATGCCCTGGTCGATTCACACGAACGCGGCAACCCTGGTTTGCTCGGTCTGTCGCACGATGTCAGCGCCCGCGCCGTAACCAAAATGGCCGCAGGCAAACGCTACAAAGAACCGGTCGAAATCACCGCTGTCCAGGTGGACGTGGTCTACGACCCGACCAATAACGGAAAATTCATTCGCATGGCCGCAGCAGTCGGCCAGGAAGGAGACACAGAGATGTTCCAACAACTCTTGGCTGCGCTGAAGACAAAGCGGGCCGATCTTCACACGAAGATCACAGCAGGTATGGCCGATGGCAGTATCACCGAAGAGCAGGCGCTCAATATGGTCGCAGCGGCCACCGTTGAGGATGCTGGTGGCGATGGCAACAATGAAAAACTGGTTGCCGGTGTTGTCGCCGAGCTCAAGGGTCTGATCGATGAGGCTGCTGCCGCTGGCGGTACTGACGACGGTGGATTGAAGGAGATGAAACTGCTCGCCGCAGGGATGACCCTCGACCGCGAACTGGGGGCAAGTAACTTACCGCAACTCTCCCAGGACAATCTGCGCAAACGTTTCAGCGGTCAGCTGTTTAATGGTGAGGTTCTGCAGGCTGCGATCACCGACGAAAAGAAGCTGGTCGATTCGCTGACCGGTAGCGGCAATGTCGATCATGCCGGTGGTGGTCGAATCTCTATTCTGCGCGGTGCTCCAGAGAAGCTGCAGGCCGCTATGGACAAGATGCTCGGCGTTACGGTTGAAGATCAGTACGCCGATATCATCCCGCTCGGTTCCTTGCGCGCCGCCTATGTTGAGATGACAGGCGATACCGAGGTGCGCGGCTATGTTGACCCAGCCACGGCTTCCAGGTTGCAAGCCGCTTACGGCAGCAGCACCTTTGCCTATGTGCTCGGCAACACTCTCTATCGTCGCCTGACCCAGGACTATCGCGAACAGACCGATTTTGGCGTCTCACGCCTGGTCGGAAACAATATCCGCAATGCCCGCGATTTCCGCGCCATGGAGAGTGTGCGCATCGGTTACTACGGTGATCTGCCAGACGTTAATCCGGAAGCCGCCGATTATGCCGATCTCGGCGAGCTGGGTGATGAAGAGATCTCTTACGCTCTGAACCAGAAGGGCGGAATGATCACCATCACCCGCAAGATGATCATCAACGACGATATGCGCGTCGTGCAGAAGATCCTCAGCCGTCTGCCGCGTGCTGCGCGCCGTACCCTGGCCAAGCGCTGCTGGAACCCCTTTATCAATAATGCCGTCTACGGCGGTGATGCCAAGGCGATCTTCCACGTCGACCACAGCAACCTCGGCGCGGCCGCGTACGACATCCCCTCGGCTCTGGCCGCCAAAACCGCTATGGCTCAGCAGACCGAACCGGAGAGCGGCGAGCGCCTGATGCTGCGCCCGGTCACCGTTGCCTATCCATCGGAGCTGTTCGGCATTGTCCAGAACGTCAACGGCTTCAACCCACAGGCCGTCAGCATCGCCAACGGCAACACCATGTACGGCTTCTTCAAACCTGAAGGTCTCATCGAGTGTCCGTTCATGACCGACGCCAATGACTTCATGATGTTCGCCGATCCCAACGAGTGCGAAATTCTCGAACTGGCTTATTTGAACGGTCAGCAGGAACCGGAAATGTTCATCGCCGATCAGGCCGCTGTCGGTCAGATGTTCGTTGCCGACAAGGTGCAATACAAGATTCGTCACGAGTATGAGTGTGCCGTGGTCGACTATCGCGGTGCCTACAAAGGCGTGGTGATCTGATTTTTATCCCTAGCTAAGGAGACAGCCGCCGCTTCAAGCGGCGGCTGTTCGCCAAGCTCTCGACCAATGGGTGGATGGCTTGGCGAACAACTATCAAGAAAGGTTTGAAAAATGGAACTGGTTGCTTTGGTAGAAGGCAAGGTCAAGGACGATAGCGACAAGCTGACCCTGGTCGCTGATTATTATCCGGCGGTTGCGGCCGCCCTGGCCAGCTACAGCAAACACCGTCCAAAGATTAAGGTCACCGACTTGCCGGGCACCGACAGCCATGATCTGGCGCTGCCTGCTGAATGGGTTGCCGATTTTTCAACAATTCGGGAGGTCGAGTATCCCCTCGGTAATATTCCGCCCAGTCAGTTGGCAACCGATGCCTGGATACTCTACCGCTCACCAGGCGGGCTGCAACTACGCATGCTGGAAACAGATATCGGCAGCGGCGAGTCGGTGCGGGTCAGCTTTACCGTCATGCGCCTGGAGGCTGATGTTCCGGCCGGGGATCTCGATGCACTCGCTTGTCTGGGCGCAGCGATCTGTTGCGAAGTGTTGGCCAATCTCTATATCCAGAGTACCGATTCGACCATCGGTGCCGATGTGGTTAATCGCGGCAGTAAGGGCGGCGATTATGGCCGCCGCGCCAAGGCGCTGCGACAACGTTACCTGGATCACATCGGCGTCGACGAAGGCAGTACCCAACCGGCCATGTCGACCGTTGCCGCCAAGCCAAAAAGCGGTCGCACCCGCTTAACGCATTAGGGAGATCGATGTCGTTTCGAACGACCCTCAAAGCCAACGGGCCGCTCTTCTCCCGTGGACCTGAAGCGGTGCAGAAAGAGATGGATGCGCTGGTCACCGAAGCGGTGGTTTTTTTGGAGCGTGAGATCAAGGAGCGCGTTCCCCAGGGCACTTACGGTGCCCAGGGTGGGCTGCTCGGCAGTATCCACCACGAAGTGACCGGTCAGGGCACCAACATGGTGTACGGCGTGGTCGGCACTGCTAAGGCTTATGGTGAAGTCGTTGAACGGGGACGCAGACCGGGTAAGTACCCACCGAAAGGTTCTCTGATGCGCTGGATCGAGGTCAAGTTCGGTGTCGATCCCCGTGAGGCGACCCAGCTCGAATTTCTGATCAGACGCAAAATCGCCAAGAAAGGCACCAAGGGTGCGGCGATGTTCTACCGGGGGATGATGGAAAACCTCACGCAGTTAGAAGCGATGGGCAACCGACACGGCATAGAGCTAAAGGTGGATTTAAGTGGCGAATAAATATCTGGAAATTCGTGACCATATCAACAGCATCCTCGATGCTGTTGAGGGTGTTGGCATAACCCACGGTCGGGCACGCCTGGCGATCGACTGGGCTAAATATATTTTGCTGTTCCGCTTTGCGGCTAAGAATCAGATTCGCGGCTGGGAGATTACTCGTGGGTCGGTGCGTGAGCATCTGCGCGGTGCTTACTTTCGTCATCACTCTTTTGTGTTACGCGGCCATCTGAGTTTCAACGATGAGGGGGCCAGCGATGAAGAATGGCAACCGCTGCTCGATGAAATTTGTGCGGCCTTTCGCAATGTGCAAGCACCCGGCGCTGCCACCTGGTGGTACGGCAACGGCGATCAGCCGAGCGAAGCTCCGCCGCAAGTGCTGATTAATGACATTCGGATATTCGGCAGCGTGCTCTGCCACCACGCCGAAATCCATATCAGTGTTACCGAACGGATCGTTCCTTAAATAAATAGAGGAGTACTGCTATGACCACAAAAAAGGCCGGCACCGATCAGCCGATT
>JAJRQI010000041.1 GCA_024280335.1 Deltaproteobacteria bacterium | reverse complement strand
CGTGTCAGTGCCTCAAGATCCTTACGCTCCTGCTCAGTCAGTATAATTCGATATCTCGGTGGCATGGCAACCTCCTTGGGTTGCCGTAAGTATATATTATGCGCCAACGATTGCGAAGATTTAAATGTTACATGGTACTAGTGCCAATTTTTCGATTTCCAACTTTTCAAACAGCTTCTGGAACACATCACCTTCGCGAGTTTCGTTGGCGACTAAATTCCAAAGGTGGCAGACCTCAGTTTGCCCAATCCGGTGAATACGTCCGAAGCGCTGCTCCAAGCGATTAGGATTCCAAGGCAGGTCATAGTTGACCATCAGGTTGGCGTTTTGCAGATTGACGCCCTCGCCCGCAGCATCGGTGGCGATCAGAACAATAAAGTCCTTATTATTGCGGAACTCTTCCTGTACTTTACGCCGTAGGTCCCTGTTAACCCCACCATGAATGACATCAACAGCTTCTGGACAGCCAAGCAGACCACGAATACGGTCAAGCAAATAATTCAGGGTATCTTTATGCTCGGTGAAAATGATGAGTTTTCGACGACTGCCAGATTCGGTGTACATCTCTGGCTTGTCTTGCAGCAGGCTGGACAGCTCTTCCCATTTGCGATCATTGCCAGATTGCACCAAACGGCAGGCATTATTTTCGAGCTGCTTCAGGATGAGGATTTCGGCTTCGAGCTCTGGGATAGTTTCTGCCGCTGTGGCTTGATCCACGACCTCTTCAGCCCAGGCTTCATATTCTTCACCACTCAACTCATCGACCGCTTCATCTATGTTTTCGGGGATATCGAGCTGCTTTTTGACCGAATATTCAGCGAATGTTTCGGCGACGTGTTGACCACGCGCAACCAGCTTCATCTCGTCTAATCGACTTTCGAGACGTTTACGACGACGTTTGAGGGATTGATAAATCGCTTCAGGGCTGGAAGCTAGTCGCCTTTGCAGCTGGGTCAATGCGAAGCCGACAGTGCCCTTACGTTTGCCGTTCAGCTTGTCAGCCCGATTCATCTCGTTACGAACATAGTCGGTAACTTCGGCGTAAAGTACGGCCTCCATATCGGACAAGTCATAGTTGGCAGTATAGGCACGACGCTCTGGGAACAAAGGAGTGCCATCAAACTTCAACAGTTCCTCCTTGACCATGCGCCGCATCATGTCAGTGACGTCGACCTTGTGAGCACCTTCACGAAACTTACCGTAGAAGCGATCTCCATCCAGCAAAGACAGCCAGATCTGAAAATCTTCCTCTTTACCATTATGTGGTGTAGCAGTCATCAGCAAGAAATGGCGGGTGATGGAACCGAGCAGCTCGCCTAACAGAAAGCGTTTGGTCTTGTTGACCTTGCTGCCAAAATAGTTGGCAGAGAGCTTGTGAGCCTCATCCACAATGATGAGGTCCCATTCGGTGTTTTTGAGCTTCTCCTGGTAGTCCTCATTGCGCGAGAGCTGATCAAGGCGGGTGATAAGCAGATCGGTCTGGTCGAAAAAATTACCTGAGGCGCACTGCTCTTGCTTTTCTTTACTGAAAATCTCGAACTCGGTACCGAACTTCTCAAGCATCTCATCCTGCCATTGCTCAGTCAGCGAACCAGGAGAGACAATTAAAATCCGTTTGGCATCTGAACGCATCAGTAGTTCGCGGATCAGCAATCCCGCCATGATGGTTTTGCCTGAACCTGGATCATCAGCCAGCACAAAGCGCAAAGGCTGCTTCGGCAACATAACTTCATAAACCGCAGAGATCTGGTGGGGCAATGGTTCGACGTTCGAGGTGTGTACTGCCATCATCGGATCGAAGAGAGCAGATTGACTGATACGATAGGCTTCAAGGCCTAGCTTGAAATCAGCACCAGGGGCATCAAACCCCCAAGGGCGACCGACTTTAGCAAGCTCCAGGCGTGACTCATCAGAGCGAAACAACATCTGCTCACCGAGACGCCCCTGGCCGGTCTTGTAGTAGACAGTAATGGCATGATCACCCACGGGCTCAACGGTCACCACGCGGACGATCTCATCTCCCTCAATGCCCTTGATCTGGGCATCCTTACTTATATCTTCGAGTTTGAGCATCTAGATCCCCTCCGGAAATAGATTAGGCAATCTGACAGTTATGACGCTTACCTTAGAAATACAAACGCCCAGGACAATAGACCGTCATCGTACAGATCAAGTCTGTCAAGATAAGACACACACAGTTTTCTCATGGAATTACATATTTTGAGTGACCAGACTATGCCCAGAAGGCTGAATTGACAAGGATTTTTAGCATCATGTGGAGATGTGGTGCTGGCTGGTATGCGTAGAAATGGACATCAATCTGATAATCTTCAGGGGGCAGGAGGTTTCCAGTGAGACGTATTCAACCTAGAACCAACCTAATTCCAAAAATCACAACGAAAAAAGCCTCCCTGCTTTTCAGCAGAGAGGCTTCGTTCGTTAATGGCGTCCCCAGGGGGATTCGAACCCCCGTCGCCGCCGTGAAAGGGCGGTGTCCTGGGCCAGGCTAGACGATAGGGACTTAAGCTTCTAAGTACCCTGCGGGAAATGTACCCGCAAACTACGACGCTATTAAAATGGTGAGCCGGGGGGGGATCGAACCCACGACCATCTGATTAAAAGTCAGATGCTCTACCAACTGAGCTACCGGCTCGTGCAACGGAGACCTTTTATACGTGAATCAATTTAGTGCGTCAACTTTTTTTCGGCTTTTTATCAGTTTTTTTTCGCAAACGGGTTGCTCCGCTGAATTGTCTGGTCACGCCGCGGTCCGACCGACACCAAAACTACCGGTGTTCCGGACCAGGCCTCAATTTTATCGACATAATCGCGGGCCGCTTGCGGCAGCGCATCGTAACTGCAGAGCGAGTTGATATCCTCCTGCCAGCCGGACACCTCCTCATAAACCGGGGTGCACTCTTTGAGTACATCGTAGTCCTGCGGGAACTCTTCGAGCAGTTGCTCGCCATACTTGTAGGCGGTACAGACCTTGATTGTCTCCAGATCGTTGAGCACGTCCATCTTGGTCAGGGCGATGCCGGTCAGACCGTTGGTCCGTACTGCCTCTTTCAGGGCGACGATGTCGAGCCAGCCGCAACGTCGCGGTCGGCCGGTGGTGGCGCCGAACTCGTGTCCGGCAGCGCGCAGCTGCTCGCCCATTTCGTCATGCAGTTCGGTCGGAAAGGGCCCTTCGCCGACGCGGGTGACATAGGCCTTGGAAATGCCGATAACATCGGTGATCAGGTGCGGACCGATGCCGACTCCGGTGCAGGCGCCGCCCGCTATGGTTGAAGAGGAGGTGACATAGGGGTAGGTGCCGTGGTCAACGTCGAGCAGGCTGCCCTGCGCGCCTTCAAACAGCACATTGTCGCCCGCCTTGATCGCCTGATCGACATTGGTCGAAGCGCGCCCCAGGTAGCAGCGCAGTTTTTCGGCATAGCCCAGATATTCTTCGATGATCTCTTCTTCAGAAAACGGCGACTCGCCGAGGAACTGCTCAAGGTAGAAGTTTTTCTCCGGCAGGACTTCGCGCAGTTTGCGTTTGAAGGATTCAGGTTTGAGCAGATCGGCAAAGCGGATGCCGCGCCGCCCGACTTTGTCTTCGTAGGTGGGACCGATGCCGCGACCGGTGGTACCGATCTTTTTGCCGCCGGCTTTCAGTTCGCGGGCGATATCAATTTTCTTATGGTAAGGCATGATCAGATTGACCGCGCCATCGACCATCAACTGACTGTCATCCTGCAGGTAATCCTTCTTTTTCAGGCCATCGATCTCTTCCAGGAAAACCTTCGGATCCAGAACCACGCCGTTGCCGATGATGCAACGCTTGCCTGCGTGCAGAATTCCCGAAGGGATCAGATGCAGGACGGTCTTTTCATCGCCGACCACCAGGGTATGTCCGGCGTTGTTGCCGCCCTGAAAGCGCACCACTGCTTGCGAGTTTTCGGTGTAGATATCGACGATTTTTCCTTTGCCTTCGTCGCCCCACTGGGCGCCGACGATAATGACATTGGCCATATTATTTGTAACTCCTGTTGCGCTGGTGCGACTGCAGCCAGCTTTTGGTTGGCGGCTATTGTTTTGCGTTCCGTGCGGCGAGCCCCTGTTGGTAGAACTGCTGCCAGGGAATCAGTTGTTGCTGCCCGGCGACCAGGTCGATCAGTTCAATCGCCTTTTCTTCCCCGGAGACCACTGCCATATATTTGTAGTTCATCGTTTTTGCATATTCGCGGGCAGCCTCTGGATTACGCGGCAGGATATCCCGGGCTACTGAATAGCCCTGTTTGCGCAGTTGGCAGGCCAGTTGTTGTGCCGGTCGCAACTGCCCGGCGTCGGCGTAAATCAACAGATCGCTGCTCGGCTTGACCGAGGCATCCAGAGTGCTGTCGAGGGCAAACAGCAACTGCTGCAGGTTGAAGGTGAAGCCGGTTGCCGGGGCCGCGAAACCGTACTGCGCGGTCAGGTTGTTGTAGCGACCGCCACTGCAGACCGCCCGGCCAAGACCGGACAAAAAGCCCTGAAAGGTGATGCCGGTGTGATAGTTCAAGCCGCGCAATTCACCGAGATCGACCGTTACGTGATCCAGTACACCGTAGATTTCGAGCACGTCGAGCACTTGCTCCAGATCGTCGAGGGCCTTGCGGGAGCGCTGATTACGCACCACCTTGGCGGCTCGCTTCAGTACTTCACGGCCGCCGTACAGGCGCGGCAGAGCAAGGATTTCCGCGCGGGCGGGATCCTCAAGTTCGACATCTTTCAGCAATGCCTGCAGCTCGGAGCTATCTTTGCGCAGGATCGCATCCGCCACCTGTTCAGCCAACTTGCCTGCGAGCGGCAAGCCGTCCATCACGCCGCAGAAGAAATCAACCTGGCCGATGTCGATGGTGAACTCTTCGGCCCCGACTGCTTTGAGTGATTCGATCGCCATGGCGATCATTTCGGCGTCTGCTTCGGGACCGTCGAGGCCGATCAGCTCGACTCCGGTCTGGAAGATATCCCGATCCTTGCCCGCCTGCTGCTCGGTGTGACGCAACACCCGACCGCTGTAACAGAGCCGCAACGGCAGCGGCAGCTCACGCATCCGGGTCGCGGCGATGCGGGCGATCTGCGGGGTCATGTCGGCGGGAAAGGTCAGCAGGCGGCCGCTTTGACGGTCGTCAAAGCGAAAGCTGCGGTCGCGTAATCCTTCGCCCAGCCCCAACTCAAGAACATCGAGAAATTCCAGCTGCGGGGTGATCACCGGGCGGAATCCCCAGGCGGCAAACACCTGCTGCAACTGCTGCTGCAGATATTCTGCCTTGGCTGCTTTGAGCGGCAGGAAATCCTTGACCCCTTTCGGCAGGTCGGTTTCCGGCAGCGAATCAGAAAAGCGCATCTTTGATAACTCCATCCTGCCGAAAAACGGTTCACAGCAGAGGTCGTTGGTGGTGGTTCAGAAGATCTTATTTTTGTATTTGAGCAGCCTCGAAACACTGGCTGAACGCCGCAATTTAGCAACAGTCAGGCCCAGATGTCAAGCAGGCGCCAGCCGATATCGGTACAAAGAAAAGTGCTGTTGAGCGGGCCTTGCAGAGCTCAGGCGGAGCGCCTGCTTGCTTTTAATGAGATCGATGGTAATTGGTTTAGCTGGCGCCGTATTGCGACAGACGACGGGAGTGAGCTATGGCTGATTTTATCCAGGCATTTCAGATGACCTTAGGACATGAGGGCGGTTATAGTTTCGACCCGGACGATGCCGGCGGAGAAACCTACCGAGGGGTTGCCCGGCGGTATCACCCCGGTTGGGACGGCTGGACCATTATCGATCAGATCAAGCAGCGGGTCAGCGGTACCCGGCAGTTGAATAAGCAGCTTGGAGAAGCCGAGGAGCTGCAGTTGCAGATCCAGATTTTTTATAAGCAGAATTACTGGGATCGTTTTCAGGGGGATGTCATCCCGGAGCAGGAACTCGCCGAAGAACTTTTCGACACCGGCGTCAACATGGGGATCCATCGTGCCGTCGGTTTTCTGCAGGAGGGGTTGAACCTGCTCAACCGCAATCAGCGCAGCTACAAAGATATTTTGGAAGATGGCAAATCGGGGCCGGGAACCTTGGCAGCACTGAATTTCTATCTGGCCAAGGACCCGCCGGAGCATCTGCTGAAAATCCTCAATATTCTTCAGGGGATGCACTACATCGACTATATGCGCAAAAGTCCGGCTCAGGAGAAATACGCCCGCGGCTGGCTGAAGCGGGTCTGTATCGGCAGTAGAAAAGCAGAGCAGTGAACAGGGCGACCTGCAGGTCGCCCCTACGCAATCAAGGAACATTTGAACCGGGGCGGCTCCTCTGTCGCTCGCCGTCATCCGTTACCGGTTTACTTCACTTCACCACGTAAATACTCGATCAAGATCCGCACCCCGAAGCCGGTGCCCCCTTTCGGTTGCCCGGCACGGCCACTCCCCGCCCAGGCAGTCCCGGCGATATCGAGATGCGCCCAGGTGTAATCGTCGGCGAACTTCTGCAGGAATGCGGCAGCGGTGATAGTCCCGCCCAGTCGACCCCCAATATTTTTCACATCGGCAAAATCGCTCGTGATTTGTGCTGCGTACTCCTCCCAGAGCGGCAACTGCCAGAGCCGCTCGCCACTCCGCTCACCCGCCTTGATCAGTTGCCGGATCAAGCCATCATGATTACCGAGCACTGCCGAAGCGTGGTTGCCCAGCGCGATCAAGCAGGCACCGGTCAGGGTCGCCACATCGATGACCACCCGTGGCTGATAACGGTCGACATAAGTCAGGGCATCAGCCAAGATTAGCCGTCCTTCGGCATCGGTATTGAGCACTTCGATGGTTTTGCCTGAGAGTGAGGTGAGGATGTCGCCGGGCCGGATTGCGCTGCCCGATGGCATATTTTCCACCGCCGGGACCACCGCTACCAGGTTAATCGGCAGCTTCAGCTGTGCCGCGGCAAAGATGGTGCCGAGGACCGCCGCGCCGCCGCCCATATCCATCTTCATCTCATCCATTTTTTCTGCTGGTTTGAGAGAAATCCCACCTGCATCAAAAACCACTCCCTTACCGACCAACGCCACCGGTTTAGCATCAGCGGTGCCACCATGATATTCAAGCACGATCAGATACGGATCTCGCGGGCTTCCTTGAGCAACCCCGAGCAACGCGCCAAAACCCTGACGCTCAAGTTCTTTTTTGTTCAGCAGCCTGGCATCAATTCCAACCTGCTCAGCCATGGCAACCGCCTGCATCGCCAGATATTCAGGAGATTTCAGGTTGCCGGGGGCGTTGACCAGATCACGCGCAAAGCAGACCCCGGCACAGATCGCCTCAGCTGTGCCGATCGCGGTGGTTGCCTCGGCCTGACTTTCCTCGGCCTCAATCAGCACACCGACTTTGTCCAGCGCCACCGGCTGCCCCGGTTTTTCTTTGCCCTGATAGCGGTTGTAGCGATAATCGGCCAGCAGCACTCCCTCGGCGATTGCCTGGATTCGCTCGGAGAGGCGGCTTTTTTTGATCGGAACCTGCGCCAGCGCCAGCAGAAAACTGCCCAGCTGTTTCTCCGCCAGCTGTTTCGTGATACTGCTTGCCGCCTGTCGCAGCGCGCACAGTGTCAGTGAACGCTCTTTGCCCAAACCGTACAGCAGCACCCGCTCGGCGGAGAGTCCTTTTCCGCCGTGCAGCAGCAGTGTTTCTCCTTTGCGGCCGCTGAATTCTTTACTGCGGGTCGCACGGCTGAATGCTCCGGCAACCGCCAGATCCAACTGTTGCAGCAGTTCGTTCTTGAATTTTCCTTCAACCACTCCCAAAACCAGGCAGTGACTTTTCTGTTTGAGCGCAGCGCCTTTTTTTATCTGAAATTCCATGGTAATCCCTTTCTTGCTCTCCAGCTCGAACCGGTCTATAACACAACGGTGGAGGGTATGTTTTTTTCACGATTTGCTAATGATACCATTGTCGTCGGCCATTTTTTGACAATTAGTATTCGGCCGTTAGAATTTAGAAATTGAGATGAACCCTGAATCCCTACCTATTGTTAAATAGCAGATGGAGGACAGTATGCGTAACCTGATCAGTTTTCTACTTCTTGGAGTTTTGCTTGCTTGTGCGCCGATAGCCCAGCATCAAGCCTCTTATAGTGACGGGGCTGGTAGCAGCGGTGTCACCGGTAAAATCTTTTTGCAGAAAGACGGGCAACCCTTAAGTGGGGCTTACGTCAATATCTATCCCAGTCATGCTCCCAATCTGCTGGGGCCATCCAGCTATATTTCCAGTCCGACCGCTGCCGACGGCAACTACAGCATCGAGGTGCCGCCCGGTTCCTATTATATTGTCGCCCGCAAACGCGCCTCCGGTCTGGCAACCGGGGCGATCTCGCCCGGCGATTATTTTTCTGAGGATGCACGGATGCTGGTGGAGATCAAGGCTGGCAAGCTGGCCTTGATCGATCTACCGATGGTTTACATGAACGCGCCGATGTTCTTCAAGCAGGGGGGCGGTGTTTTGGCCACGGAGCAGGGCATCCGCGGGGTGCTGACCGATGCACAGGACAAACCGCAGGCCGGGGCTTTTGCCATCGCCTATAGTAATTCCGACATCAAGCGCCTGCCAGATTTCGCTTCGAGTCTGAGCAACGAAAAGGGCGAGTTTACGCTCTACCTGCCGAAAGGCGGCGAGTATTACCTGGCGGCCCGTCTGCATGCCTGGGATATGCCGCGTAACGGCGAACCCTACGGTAAGTATGACGGCAAGGTCATCACCCCGATTCAGGTGCCGAACAAGGGCTTTGTCGAAGGGATCAAGATGACGTTGCTGCCGTTTACGGGAGAATATAAAGAGGGGATGAACAAGCGGCCGTTCTAAGCGGCTGCATCGATCCGACTGGCTGTTAGATTCCGCTTGAGGTCAGCGAATCGTTCAGCGCTTGTTGCTTCATCTGCAATGCGATCTGTCGCCGAATCCGGGTGGGGATCTCGACATGCAGACACTGGGCCCCCGCACCCAATTTGCAGGCCTCAATCCGCTGCTTGGCGTTGGCCCCGGCGCTCGGCAGCCAACGGATATTCTCCTTCGGCAGGAAGCTGCGTTCCTCTCCCGAGAGCAGACTCGAGATTTCATGGTGCGGATCGAAGCTGCGACCGATCAACTGCAGGCCGCCGAGCATCCCCAAGTGGTAGGCCTGATGGGGATCGGTGCAGAACTGGACGTAGATCTCTTCTGACAGTTCACGGACCATGGCCAGGCCGCGTCGCAGCCGCTCGCCAGGCTGCAGATGCACCACCTCTTTCCGCAGCTCGACCCGGCCGAGTTCCTCCAGTTGCGGATAGGGCGGCAAGCCCCCCATGCCGACCAGTACCCGCTCATCCTCCGCGTGTGTGCCGACATAACCGTGCACATCGACAATCAAATCGGGCTGTGATCCGCCTAACTCCCGTACGTAACGACATAAACTTTCTTCGTGTTTGTAACAATAGGGGTGACCGCGATCATCCACGTAAGGATAGATGACATCGATATTGCTCGGGTTCAGCGGTACCCCCCAGTTTTTCAGCTGCTGCAGGTTGCCGTCGGCCAGTGGCTCACGGCCGGAAAAGCCGAGATTGATCATTGCCGCCCGGCCCTTGTTGAAACGCAGAAAATAGAGGGCAACCTCAAGGGTGTGTGGATCGTACGGGCCGTGACTGACGGTTAACAGCGGCAGTTTCGGATCGCTGAAATCATTTTGCAGCAACAGGGAGCCGCCGGCACCATCCGCCAGATACTTGCAACGAAAACCGGGCAGCAGCGGCGGGCAATCCTGCCAATCGCTGTCGGTCAACGGCAGCCTGCCGAAAAAACGCCGCAACACCCGTTCACGCCAGGCGGGGATGAAACGGATGCAGCGGTCGGCAAGGCGATAATAGATCTGGTAGCGGGGGATATCCAGATAGACACGGATCTGCAGTTCTTTGAGCAACTGATGATTGTAATTATTCTGCGTGGTGTGCAGCAGCCGTTCGGTCAACTCTTCGAAGGGGCTGAAAAACTCTTCTGTCGGCAGCGGCTCGACCAGTTCAACCCGCTTCAATCCGGCATAATCCTCACGAGCGATCTCCACCTCTAGGCGGTTGAGGTGACGTTTGAACGGAGCCGATGCATCAACCTTAAAGCGGTTGACGAACAGCGGTGAAATTTTACTGGGCGGAGTACGGGTGTCCGGCATCACAGTTATCCCTTTTCTGTATTAAAGAATAACGCTGCCCGGAAAATGGGGCAAGGCAGGGGGGATAGAATCTTTTTAGCCGGATGGTCTCGGGGTGCCCACTTCAAGGGTGTCTGTCGCCTGGATGGCGACAGTCAAGCCCCAGGGATGGGTTCATGCGGCCCTTGGAGTGGGCACCCCGAGGCCGTCCATCGCGGTGCTGAAGTTTACAGTTCTCTTTGCGTCAGAGAATCGAGCGCGGCGGCGACCCGCAGGCAGCCCTGCTCAAAAGGGTCCAGCTCGATCTCAAGCCGCTGCTCCGGCAGGGTGTGCAGATAGAGGGGATCGTAGTAGTGAACCATCAGTTCGCGCACCAGCTCTGCCCACTGCCCCTGCTGCAACAGTTTCAGCAGTTCTCCGACCTTCTGTTTTCCCAGCCGCTCTTTCAGCGCCAGTAGCGGTTTTTCAAACTGCTCGCGCAACTGATCGAGGGCCGGGTAGTCTTCCAGGATGATCTGGGTTCGTAGCTGCAGCGAGGCTTTCAGCCAGAGGCTTGTTTCAACCTGCATCGCCTGGTGGAAGCGTTTCGGCAGCTGCAGTCGACCGATGTGCAGACTCTCCCCTTCGGTCACCAGGTAGTCGGTTTCGCGCAATTGTTCAAGACGATCCCACAGCCGTGCCTCAAACCTCTTCTGCCCCGGTTGCGGTTGCAGGCCCAATCCACCGAAAGCGCTGCCGCGGTGGTTGGCGAGCCCTTCCAGGTCGATGACCGGATAGTCCCGTTGCTGCAATTCATGTAGTACCCGGGTTTTGCCGACCCCGGTCAGGCCGCGCAGGACATAGAGCGGCGGCCACTGCTGGTTCTCGAAGTAGCTGCGGACATGCCGACGGAAGGCCTTGTGCCCGCCGACCAGCTGTCGGGCATAGATCCCGGCCAGATTCAAGAACGAGGTGATCGCCAGCGAGCGCATGCCACCCCGCCAGCAGAACACAATCACCGGTCCCGGGCAATCCCGCTGCGCCGCTTCGATCTGTTCCAGCAGTTGCGGGATTCTCGGTGAAACCAGTTCAATCCCGACTTTGCGGGCAACCGCTTTGCCCTGCTGTTTATAGAGGGTGCCGATCCGTGCCCGCTCTTCATTGCTGAAGATCGGCACATTGAGCGCACCGGGGATGGTCTCCTCGGCAAACTCGGCTGGTGTGCGCACATCGATCAGCAGCGCCCCTTTGTGCCTCTGAATCAGTGCTTTCTCGAGTTCTATCGTTGTTTGTGTCAAATCATTTTCCTTGCGGATGATAAGTTTCAGATGCTGTTTCTACACTATCGCGGCCGGCAACACAACAAATGTGATGGCGTCGCAAAAAGTCCGCTCTACAGCGTTGCAGCGTTTTTTCAGGACCTCAACCTACCCAAATGTAGGCCTTCGCCCCTGAAAAACCACTACGCCTCGTAGAGCGAAATTTTTGCTTAGCCCTCTTATGCTTTTTGCGAAATCAACAAATGTAAAAAAACGGTTGACCTCCACAGCCTTATCCGTTAGTGTCTGCATCCGTTGTCGCGGGATGGAGCAGTCTGGTAGCTCGTCGGGCTCATAACCCGAAGGTCGGGGGTTCAAATCCCTCTCCCGCAACCAAATAAATTCAGGGACTTGCATGCACTGCAGGTCCCTTTTTTATTGCCTTTATCCCCGCAAAACCCCAGACTGTTGCTGGTTCGGGTATCCCGCTGTCGTTGGTCGAAAACCATTTAATTTGCCGGGTGGATGATTGGATCGTCATCGAAACAAAGCAGATCTTGTCTCTGTGATTTTTATGACCCTGTGTGCCCTCGTGGCATTTTCGGGCAATTCTATCCTGTGCCGATTGGCGCTGCGTGACGACGCTATCGATGCGGCCAGTTTTACCAGTATCCGCCTTGTTTCAGGTGCTGTTGTTTTGCTGCTTGCCTTGAAATTGTCCCCCGGCAAAACTGCCGCCATCTCTCGCGGCAACTGTATCTCTGCACTGCTGCTGTTCAGCTATGCCGCAGCTTTCTCCTTTGCTTACGTTACGCTGGCCGCCGGAACCGGGGCGCTGATTCTGTTCGGAGCTGTTCAGGTGACGATGATCGGTGCGGCGCTGCTGTCTGGTGAACGGCTCACCCGCTTTGAGGGTGCCGGTGCTGCGCTTGCTTTCGCGGGGCTTGTCTGTCTGGTTTTTCCCAGTGTGACCGCGCCCTCTCTGACCGGTTCCTTGCTGATGATTGTTGCTGGAATCTCTTGGGGAGTCTACTCACTGCGGGGCCGTAGTGTTGTGAACCCCGTTGCTGAAACAGCAGTCAACTTTGTGTTCTCACTCCCTTTGGTTGTCATTCTGAATCTTATTTTTCTCAGCCATAGCCAGTTGACCCCCAAGGGAGTTCTGTTGGCGAGTCTGTCAGGTGGGTTGGCGTCCGGGGTCGGTTACGCTGTCTGGTATGTGGCGGTACGGGGGATGACTGCCACCAGAGCCTCAATCGTACAACTGGCCGTGCCGCTGTTAGCCGCGATCGGCGGCGTTGTCTTCCTTGCCGAGGAGCTATCCGGTCGTTTGGTTTTTGCAGCGCTTATTATTTTTGCTGGAGTTGCTTTGGCTGTGATCGGACGAAAAGGGCTGCGCCCGGCCACGGGTTCGATTGAAACCTAGTCCGGCGGTATCCTGCCGATTTGCAAACAGATTTTACTTCTGCTATCTTACGCGGCTATACTGTTTTAATGAAGAGCGTCGGCTGTCACCGCCTTGTCTGGAGGAATCACTATGGCTAACAAAGCCTTTATCGTTGAGGGCCGCTATCGTCTGGCCGCTGAACAGGGAAAAGCCGACGCTCAATATAATTATGGTCGCATGTGTGAGCAGGGGGATGGCGCTCCGCAGGATTTTGTCGAGGCCGCCAACTGGTACCGCAAGGCCGCGGAACAGGATTTCGTCGATGCCCAGCTGGCCCTCGGCTATCTCTATGAACAGGGCAATGGTCTCCCTCAGGATGATACCGAAGCGGTTCGCTGGTATCGCCAGGCCGCCAATCTGGGGGATGCCGATGCCCAGTATAATCTGGGGGTGATGCTGGCCTTCGGTCAGGGGATCTCTCCCGATTACAGCGAAGCCCTGAGCTGGTGCCGGCAGGCCGCCGAGCAGAATCATATCGAGGCGCAATACACTCTCGGCTTAATGTATGCTAACGGCGAAGGTACCCCGCAGGACTATGTTGAAGCGGTCCGCTGGTACCGCCTGGCCGCCCAGCAGGGCAGTGCTGACGCCCAGTACAACCTGGGGGTCATGTATGCTTTTGGCCAGGGGGTTGAACAGGACAATGTCCAGGCCTTCAAGTGGTGTCGGATGGCCGCCGAGCAGGGGCATGTCGACGCTCAGCACAACCTGGGTTTCATGTACGCCAAGGGTGAAGGGGTCGAGGCGGACGTCTTTGAAGCGGTCAAGTGGTATCGTCTGGCTGCCGAGCAGGGGGACACCGACGCCCAGTACAACCTAGGCAGTATGTACATCAAAGGGGAAAGTATCCCGCAGGATTATGCCGAGGCCCGCAAATGGTGGACTCTGGCTGCGGAACAGGGCAATGCCGCCGCCCAGTACAACCTGGGCGTCATCTACGTGTTCGGTTACGGTGTTGAAAAGAGTGACACCGAGGCGGTCAAGTGGTGGAGCAAAGCGGTTGAACAGGGTTACACCGACGCCCAGTACAACCTGGGCGGGATGTTTGCCTTGGGCCGGGGGGTTGCCAAAGACCAGATCAAGGCCTATGTCTGGCTGAGCCTGCCGGCGGAAAAAGGGCACGAAGACGCACAGAAAGTGCTGAAATCACTGGAAAACAAGATGAGTCCGGCGCAGATTGAAGAGGCGCGCCGTGACGCCGAAAGGGTCTGTCAGCGGCTGGAAAAAAATATCGGTTAAATAACAAAAGGTCGACGAAATCAGCGTCGACCTTTTGCCTTCAAACTATCAGCGAGTTCCCCGGCTACGCACCATCTTTTCTCACCCCGACAATCCCTAAAAATTCATCCATCATCTGCACCAGATAAGGAATCTGCGGCTTGGTTGCATAACCGTCCGCACCGACATCATCACACTTGTATGCCATCTGCTCATTGATCAACGAGGAGAAGAGGATCACTTTTATATCCTTCAGAACCGGGTCTTCCTTGATTCTCCGACAGAGTGTCAAGCCGTCCAGGCGCGGCATTTCGATGTCAGTGATCAACAGATTCAGGTGATCAAGGATATTCCCGTTTTCGGCAATCACCCGTTTTTTCAGTTTCATGATCGCCTGGTAGCAGAACTCACCATCGACGAAATCTTGCAAATCTGTGTAGTTTGATGAGGTGAGAACTTTCTTGATACCATTGCGGATCAGCGAAGAATCCTCAGCCATCATCAGTTTCATCTCCTGACGGGTGGCCGGACAGGCGGCCTTGCTTTCATCGGTGAAAATCTCGACATCGTAATCGAGCGCCGATTCCGGATCGAACTCACTGACAATATGCTCAAGATCGACGATCAGAATTTCCCGTCCCTCAATATTGATGCTGCCGGTAAAGCGGGGACGATATTGATCGATAAAGGCGGCCATCGGCTGGACATCGCTCCAGGAGACTCGGTGGATCATGTTGACTCCGTCTACCTTGAACCCGTTGACCCGACCGTTGAACTCACAGACCAGCACCACCTGCCGGGCATCTTCAGCTATTTCTGTGCTGTTTTTTCCCATATGGGTCTTCAGATCGACCAGCGGAATGGTGCTGCCGCGCAACAGCAGGGTGCCGAGCATCGACTCTCCCCGGTCGGGAACCGCAGTTACGGCTGTCGGATCGAATGGGATGATCTCCTTCAACTTCTGTACATTGAGCCCGAAAGGCTGGTCACTGAGATAGAACTCGATGATCTCCATCTCGTTGGTGCCGGTTTCAAGCAGGATCTCCTGCTTTCCCTGCTTCGCAACGCTTTTGCTCATTTCTTAAGACCTTTCACTCTCGGAATAGAACCATTTGATCATTTTAACTATTTGCAATCAATTAGCAACTATTATATTATTATTTTCTCTCTGCCACAAGGGGGTTGAACTGGTGTAGTATGTATCCTTTAAATGTAACTGAATTCCGCAGATTTTCTGATAGCTCTGAAAGGCTGCACGGCAAGAGGGGACCCGATGACAGGAATGGCCCAAGCACACTATCGCCTCGGCATGAACTACTTTCAAGGCAAGGGAGTGGAAAAATCTTTTGCTGAAGCAATGAAATGGTTTCGCTTGGCAGCCCAGGAAAACTACCCGAGGGCGATTTTCATGCTCGGCCGGATGTACGATGCCGGCAAGGGAATCACCGAAAATCAGGCCGAGGCGATCAAGTACTACCAGCAAGCGGCAGGCTTGGGCTACGCCCGAGCCCAGAATCTCCTCGGCCAGGCATACATCAAGGGACGTGGTGTCGCCGCTGACTACGATGATGCCATCAAATGGTTCCGTTTGGCGGCCGAGCAGAATCTCTCAGACGCTCAGTACAATCTGGGCCTGATGTACGCCAAAGGGAACGGCGTACCGAAAGACTTCCTCGAAGCGCGGCGCTGGTGGAGTCTGGCCGCCGAACAGGGCAACCCGAAGGTGCAATTCACCCTCGGCCACATGTATCTGGTCGGCAAGGGAGTGAAAAAAAACTACTCCAAGGCTCGTCAGTGGCTGCGCCAGGCCGCCGAACAGGGCTTGCCGACCGCCCAGTACCATCTGGGGATGATGTATGCGAGGGGAACCGGGGTTCTGCAGAGTTTCACCGAAGCGCGCAACTGGCTGCAAAAAGCCACCGAACAGAACGATCTGGAGGCGATCTACCAACTCGGCAAACTGTTCAGCAGCGGCAATGACGAAGTTCGCGACCCTTCTTCTGCGGTTGTTCTGCTGCAACAGGCGGCCACCCGCGGCCACCAGCGGGCTCAGGTCGCGGCTGCCCACCACTTTGCCAAAGGGATCGGTACGGCTCAGGATCTGCAACTCGCTTATCACTGGTGGCTGGAGGCCGCCAAGTCCGGCAATGCTGATGCCCAGTATAACCTCGGTATCATGCATCTCAACGGCAAAGGGGTGAAGCGTGAGTTTCTGGAAGGCAAGAAATGGCTGGCCCGCGCCGCCGACCAAGGGCACACCAAGGCCCAGTACTGTCTCGGCGTGATGTATTCGACCGGCAAGGGGGTCCCACAGGATATGGATGAAGCGCTGCGTTGGAAAGAAGCCGCCGAATTCTGGGAATCTCTCTGACCGCCAGGAAACTTTGATGCCGATTATTACCTGCCCGCACTGCGGAACCAATCGCAACACGCCACAGGAACGATTGCCGGACAAGGTAACCAGGGCCCGCTGTCCACAATGTTGCCAAGGTTTCCATTTCGATCCGACGGATTTCCAGGCTGAAAACCCGGCTAACGCTGCCGCCGGAGATTACATTACCTGCCCGCACTGCGGCCTGCTGCGGCAACTCCCCGGCAACCGCAAAACCGACCCGCAGGCCACCTTGAGCTGTCGCCGCTGCCAACATAGCTTCCGTCTTGAAGAGGGCCGCAGACCGCATAAAACAGCTCCGCAAAATCCTCAGCAATATCAACTGATGGGGATCGGGACACTGCTGACCGCCAGTTGGGAATTACTCTGCCGCCGTGGCTGGAACCTGCTGTCGATCTATCTGCTGGCCACTCTGCTGATCTTTGCACCGCTGCTGCTGGCAAGCATTTTTCTTCCTGAATTGGTCATGGGCAATCGGGCGCTTGCCTGGGCCTGCCTGCTGACAGGGGCTGCCTACGGCTGCTTCGGCTTGACCTGGATGATTACCAGTCTCTTCCAGCAGGTGGTACAGCCGCAACTCAATATTCGTCAAACTTTCTTTCCAGGGTGGAGAACGCTCGGCAAGTTCACCTGGCTGCTGTTGCTGTTGTTGTTGACGGTTGGCGGCGGGTCGCTGCTGCTGGTCATCCCCGGCATCCTTTTCGCCGTCCGGTTCTTCTTCAGCCACTATGTCCTTGCTGAGGACGGCACCGGCGGGTTGGCGGCGCTGGAGAAAAGTCAGCAACTGGTTCGCGGCCACTGGTGGGCGATCTTCTCTCGAATTTTGTTGCTGGTGCTGGTTTCTATCGCAATCTCAACCCTGGCCGGGCGTCTGCCGCTGATCGGGACGACGGTCAATTTTGTCCTGACGCTTTTGCTGACACCCTTTTCGCTGCTCTACACCTATCTGCTCTACCAGGATTTGAAGCGCTGCCAGATCAGCCGCCCGGCACCGGTTCGTTCAGCAGGCCGTAGCTTCTACCTGGGTCTGTCGACACTCGGCTGGCTGGTCATCCCCGGTGTGCTGCTGATCGCCCACCAGCAGGACCTGCAGACTCGTCTGTTCCTGGCGAACGACAGCATTTCGATCTTTTCCGAGCTGGCGATCGGCCCCGTCGCCTCGCTGGAGGAGTTGACCGAAGAACAGGGGGAACCTCCGGTATTTACTGTCCCCGAATCGCTATCGGCAGCCGATTACAACCGCCTGCTGGCTCGTCAACGGCTCGTCGAACCGGAAATGAACGGCGTCAGCCTTGGCCCGGCTACGCTGGAAAACAGCCACTTCTGGGCCAGCCCTGACTCCCCGCAGCTCTGGTTGAAACTCAAATTAGCGGAACTGCCGAACCTGGCTATCTCGCCCCGCCGTTTCGCCCGCATCCTGATCGACCGGGTGAGCGATAGCTCCGGCCGGGATCTTTACAACCGCAACCACAGCTTCGAAACAGCGGCCTTTCAGTGGGTGAACATCCTTTCCGGCCGCAGTGAAGCCGATCGTTATTCCGGTACTCGCAGTATCTACCTGAAGCAGGGAACACGGCCGGAGCAGATCCGCAGCATCAGCGGGACGCTGGAATTGAATTTGCCGCTCGGCATTGAATCGATGCAATTAGGCGCTGAAGATATCGGCAGGCAAATTCAACTTGCGGGGAAGACCCTGACGCTTGAAGCCTTGAGCGACAACCAGATTTCACTGACTTTTCAGGGAGAGCTGGTTGAGCTGCTGAGTATCCGCGCCTTCAATCGGCAAAAGGAGCCGCTGCGTGAAGCAGGGGCTACCTGGCAGCAGGCCGGGGGACAGCTCAGCCTGCAGCAGCTGTTCAACGGCCAGATCGAGGCGGTAACAATCCTGGTCGCTACCGATTCGTTGACCCGCAGCTACCCTTTTGACATCGGGCCCTGACGGAAAAACCAGTCGTGCCGCTATGCTTCGTTGCATATTTCATGCGTTGATGCATAATGGTGTTGGCTGCCAGTTCCCGTGGATCGATGATTATCATGAATAGCTCCTTAAATCGTTGTTGCGACAACGCCCTCCAATCGCTGGCCGATGCCTCGGCACGCGCCATGATCATTATGAACCTGCGGGGTGAGGTCACCCTGGCAAGTCATCTGGCACGGGAACGACTGAGCATAAACCCCGGCGATTCCCTACAGGTCAAACTTCCCGATCTTTGGCGGCAAGCCGAAAAAGTTCTGCAGAAAACTGTGCCCGGCGTTGAAATGCCGCTCCAGGTGGCTGGGCAGGAATACCTGATCGGCATCAATCCGCAACTGGCCGGCGATCGAGTCACCGGAGCCGTCTGTGTACTGGTCGATAGCCGGCAGCTTGACAGCATGACCCGTCAGTTGCCCTCCTTTCAGGTTCTGACCGGTGAGCTGGATACGATCATCGACTCCTCTTCCGACGGCCTGTTCGTCTGTGATGCCGATGCCAACGTGATCCGTATGAACCCTGCTTCGGAGCGGATTCACCAAACCGCTGCCGCTGAAATCGTCGGCCGCAATATGCGGGAACTGATCGCCAGCGGTTTTATCGATCGTTCTGCGGCGCTGGAAGCGAGCCAGAAAAAACAGCGGGTCAGCCAACTGCAAAACAAGGATGGGCGCAAGCTGATCTCGATCGCTTCGCCGGTTTTCGACCATCAAGGCGAGCTGATCCGGATCGTCGTCAGTGAACGGGATATTACCGAAATCGACAGTTTGCAGCGGGAACTGGAAGAGCAGGAGGCGATCCGCGACCAGTTTCGCGACCAGATGCTGGCGATGCAGCACGCTGAGCTGGATTCACGTTCGATCATCGCCCGCAGCCCGGCAATGCTGCGGGCCTTGCAGCAGGCGATCAAGGTCGCTAAGGTCGATTCCTCGGTACTGGTGCTCGGCGAAACAGGGGTCGGCAAGGGGTTGATTGCCGATCTGATCCATAAAAAATCAGGCCGGGCCGAACATCCACTGATTAAAATCAACTGCGGTGCGATCCCCGAGTCGCTGATCGAAGCAGAACTTTTTGGTTATGAAAAGGGCGCCTTTACCGGTGCGCAGATCAGCGGCAAACCTGGACACTTCGAGTTGGCCGACGGCGGCACCCTGTTTCTAGACGAAATCGCCGAGCTGCCGCTGCCGTCGCAGGTCAAACTGCTCCGCTTTCTGGAGGATGGCCGGATCACCCGACTGGGCGGGACCAACGGCAAGAACCTTGATGTTCGGGTATTGGCCGCGACCCACCGTAATCTGGAAGAGATGGTCGAGCAGGGACTCTTCCGCCTCGATCTCTACTATCGGCTCAACGTCATCCCGATCCAGGTACCGGCGGTGCGCGAACGGCGTGACTGCGTGGTGCCGCTGATCCGCCACTATATCGAACTGTTCAGCAAACAGGTCGGGGTTAAAAAACGTCTGACCCGGGTCGCCCTCGATGCCTTGGCCAGCTACCCTTATCCGGGGAACGTCCGTGAATTGATGAATATCTGCGAACGGTTGGTGGTCATGTCCGAAACCGAACTGATCGACCTGCCGGACCTGCCGGCCCAGGTGAACAGTCGTTCCGCCGGCCTCGATTTCAATGAGCTTGACTGGCCCGAAGGGATCGGCCTGCAACAAGCGCTCGACCAGGTCGAAAAGAGCCTGCTGAGTAAGGCGACAGCGCATTTTAGCAGTCAGACCAAGATCGCTGCCGCTCTGGGGGTCAACCAATCGACCATCGCCCGAAAACTGAAAAAACATGGCCTCAGCTGAGCCTCTTGCAAGGGTCCGAAAAATCAATCACTCGTCATTCCCGCGCAGGCGGGAATCCAGAAATTCTCCGGGACAGCCTGGCAGCTGGACCCCTATTTTCACGGGGGTGACGACTGATGTAAGAGCCTCAGCTGAATTAGGGAAAACAGGCGGTTGAATATGCGAAAATGCATAATTCGGTCGCCGGTTGTTTCTGGCAGAAATTCCGAACCGCCTCTCTTGGTTTCTCGATTATTCTCACGATGTATCAGGAAATATCTGAAATTGAAGGTATAATTTCCCCCTTCTTGGTCTGTTCGAGCCATGTTCTATACCGCAGAACATAGTTTGGCACCCTCCTTGCTGAAGGCCATAGGATCATTCCCGACATGCACAGGTGAATAAATCGCCGGAGTAAACAGACAGAAAAAGAGGAAAACCATGAACCTTCTGAATAATGCAGCAATCAATATTCCCTTCCCGCAGAATGAAGCTGTTCTCTCTTACGCTCCAGGGACACCGGAACGGCGGAAGATCCGAGAGGCGCTCGAGGAGTTAAAGGCGAAGCAGATTGAGGTTCCTTTGATCATCGGCGGCAAAGAAGTCCGCACCGGCAATCTGGCTAAAATTGCCTGCCCCCATGATCACTCGCTGCAACTGGGCAGCTATCACAAGGCCGGCGCGAAAGAAGTACAGCTGGCGATCGATGCGGCGATGGCGGCCAAGCCGGTCTGGGAAAGTTTGCGCTGGGAAGAGCGGGCGGCGATTTTTCTCAAAGCGGCTGATCTGCTGGCCGGCCCCTACCGGTTTCTGATCAATGCCGCAACCATGCTCAATATCAGCAAGAGTCCCTTTCAGGCTGAAATTGATGCTGCCTGCGAACTGATCGATTTCCTCCGTTTCAACGTCTATTTCGCCCAGGAAATCTACGCCGAGCAGCCGTTGCATTCACCGTCGCCGATCTGGAATTATGTTCAGCACCGCCCGCTGGAAGGCTTCGTCTTTGCCGTAGCGCCGTTCAACTTCACCGCGATCTCCGGCAACCTGCCGACTGCTCCGGCGATCATGGGCAATACGGTGGTTTGGAAACCGGCCTCTTCAGCGGTTTATGCGCCCTACTACTTGATGAAACTGCTGCAGGAAGCGGGTCTGCCGGATGGCGTCATCAACTTTGTGCCCGGTTCCGGCAGCGATGTCGGCAACGTCTGTCTCGCCAGCCCCGATTTCAACGGCATTCACTTCACCGGCAGCACCCCGGTCTTTCAGGGGATGTGGCGGCAGATCGGCCAGAACATCGCCGACAACAAATACAAAACCTATCCACGGATCGTCGGCGAAACCGGCGGCAAGGATTTTGTCTTTGCCCATGCTTCGGCCGATGTCCAAGCCCTGGCAACCGGAATTGTCCGCGGTGCTTTTGAGTATCAGGGACAAAAATGTTCCGCCGCCTCCCGCGCTTATATCCCGGAATCGCTCTGGGAGCCGCTGCTGGCGGAGCTGAAATCCCAGACCGGGCGGATCAAAACCGGCGATGTCTGTGATTTCGGTAACTTCTTCAACGCCGTCATCGACAAAGCTGCATTCAGCACCATCACTGAATATATCGATTATGCAGCAGCGGCCGAGGATGCCGAGATTGTTATCGGCGGCAACTATGATGACAGTAAAGGCTTCTTTATCGAGCCGACGGTGATCACCACCAGCAACCCGCATTTTCGCACCATGGAAGAGGAAATTTTCGGCCCGGTGATGACCATGTACTGCTACAAGGATGCCGACTACGAAGCCACGCTGGAACTCTGCGATCAAACCTCCCCCTACAGTCTGACCGGCGCCATCTTTGCTCAGCAGCGCACCGCAGTCAGTCTGGCGATGACCAAGCTGGTCAATGCCTCCGGTAACTTCTATATCAACGACAAACCGACCGGTGCCGTCGTCGGCCAGCAACCCTTTGGCGGTGGTCGCGCTTCCGGCACCAACGACAAAGCGGGCAGCAAGCAGAACCTGATGCGCTGGGCTTCAGTCCGCACGATCAAGGAAAACTTTGTACCGCCGCAATCGTTCGAATATCCGTTTATGGATGAGGAATGAATCAGTGACGAGTAACGGGTCATAAAGCTTTAAGGCCTGTCACTCGAAGCTCTTGCATAAGTCGTCATCCTCGTGAAAACGGGGATCAGCTTCCAGGCTGTCCCGGAGAACTTCTGGATTCCCGCCTGCGCGGGAATGACGAGTGATTGAATTTTCGGACTGTTGCCAGAGGCTCACTCGTCAGCGCTTTTACATTTGTTACGGAGCAGAAATGTCCATCTTTAACTACCTCGTTTCAAAAACGATAATGCATATTCCGGGACCGATCGTCGGCTTTTTCGCCAAAGGCTATATTGCCGGCGAGCAGCTCAGCGATGCGGTACAGGTCGGGCGCAAGCTGAACGAGCAGGGGATGCTGCTGACCATCGATGTCCTCGGCGAGTTCATCAAAACCAAGGCGGAAGCTGAGCAGTTCAAGGCCCAGTGTCTGGAGATCCTTACGACCATCCACCGTGAGAAACTGGACGGTAACCTTTCGCTCAAGCCGACCCAGATGGGGATGCTGCTCGACGAACAGTTTGCTTATGACAATATCCGTGAGATCGTTGCCAAGGCCGCCGAACTCGATAACTTTGTCCGCATCGATATGGAAGATATCGCCTGCACCGAACAGACGCTGGAATTCTATCGTCGGCTGCGTGAGGAGTTCCCGCAGAACGTCGGGGTCGTGGTGCAGGCCTACCTGCGCCGTACCCCGCAGGATATCGATGACTTAAGTGATGCCCCGATGCACTATCGGCTCTGCAAGGGGATTTACAACGAACCACGCACCGCCGCCTGGAAAGATCCGGAAACCATCAATCGTAACTTTGTCGAATGTCTCGAACGGATGTTCAGACATGGTGCTTATGTCGGCATCGCCACCCATGATGAGCAGCTGGTTTTCGAAGCGTTGCGGCTGATCAACAAGTACGACCTTAAACCGGAGCAGTACGAATTTCAGATGCTGCTCGGGGTCGATCCGGAGTTGCGTCAGATTCTGGTCGATCAGGGCCACCGGCTGCGGGTCTATCTCCCTTATGGCGAGTCGTGGATGCCTTATTCGCGGCGGCGCTTGAAGGAGAACCCCAACATTGCCCGGCATGCCCTGCTGCAGATGCTCCGCGGCAGCGGTTGAAGCAACCTGGAAATCGAAGTTTTCAGAGTTTATTGGGGCTGGTCAGACGTGGACAAAGCATGTAGCATACAATATCGCTAAACCGATGTTTGATTTGCAGTAACATCTATCCCGCTGATCCCGACTTCCAGTTACGCAACCATTGGTATAAGTGAAGTAATTGTGCATCGTACTTATTTGAAAGTACGACCGGTCCAACCCCTATTCCATGATGGAGGAAACGAAAATGAAGTTCGGAAAAATGATGCTGGCCCTGGCGGCCATCTCTCTGCTGGCCGTCCCGGCTATCGCTGACACTCTCAAGGTCGGTGTTCAGGCACCGATCACCGGCAGCTACGCCAACGAAGGTCAAGGGATTGAAAACGGTGTGCGCCTGCTGGCTGAGCAGATCAATGCCAAAGGCGGCGTGCTCGGCAAGCAGATCGAAGTCATCGTCTGTGATGATCAGGGCACTGCAATGGCTGCCGCAATCTGTGCCAAGGATCTGGTCAACAAGGGCGTCAAAATGGTTATCGGCTCCTACACCTCAACCTGCGCCGAAGCTGCACAAAAGACCTATTTCAAAGCCGGTGTCCTGCAGACTTCTGACGGCACCGCCGACAGTTTGACCGAGAAGGGTTACTGGACCTTCCTGCGCAACTCCTTCCCGAACAGCGCTGAGGCTGAGTTCGTCGCCAACTACCTGGTCAACGTCAAGAAATATAAGAAGATCGTGGTTATCTCCGACTTCTCGACCTACGCTGACGGGCTGGCCAATGCCACCGAAGCAGCAATCAAAAAACTGGGCGGCAAGGTAGTCTCCCGCGACAAGATCAAAGCCGACTCGCAGAACTTCACCCCGGTTCTGACCAACATCAAATCGAAGCACCCTGATGCCATCTTCTTCGCCGGTTACTACTCCGATGGCGGCCTGCTGCGCGCCCAGCAGATGGCCCTCGGCATCAAGGCCGACTTTTACGGCGGCGACGCCAACGACAACCCGGACTTCGTCAAACTGGCCGGTTCCGCCGCGAAAGGGGCCTTCGTTATCAATGTTCCCTCCCCGGACGTGCTGCCCTACGAAATCGCCAAAACCTTCATCGCTGACTACCAGAAGAAGTATGGTGAGATGCCGCCTTCCATCTGGGGCCTGATGAACATCGACGGCATGCGTGCCATCATTCACGCCATGGAGCAGAACAAGAGCTTCGACACCAAGCAGGCCGCTGACTACCTGCACAACCTCAAAGAGCCTCTGGAAGGGATCACCGGCAAGATCGCTTTCGCTAAGGACGGCAACCGCAAGGGCGGCGCTTACGTCGTCAAGAAAATTCAGGCTGACGGCAGCTACGCCAACGAATACGTTCAATAATATGGTTTGAGTCGTTCCAGGGGGCGGGGGAGACGTTCTATTCTCCCGCCCTTTTTTTGCCTCAAAAATGTCAACGGTACAACCCAGGCGACCCACCGGGTCGCCCCTACAGAGCAGCAACAACCCACCGTAGGGGCGACCCGGCGGGTCGTCCCTACAGCGCCGCAACAAACCATCAGGGGCGGCCCGGTGGAGCGCCGCAACAAACCATCGTAGGGGCGGCCCGGTGGGTCGCCCGCTCACTGCTTCTCAGGCGCGAGAAGAGGACTGATTGTCGTCCTCATTTGGCTTCTGAACGGCAGCCTGTTCACCAACCCCGGAGATAAGTTTCATGGATACCTTTCTGCAGCAGCTGGCCAACGGCTTGACCATCGGCAGCATGTTCGCCCTGGTCGCGCTCGGCTACACCATGGTCTACGGTGTCATGCGCCTGATCAACTTTGCCCACGGTGATATGGTGGCCGCTTCGGCTTTTGTCGGCCTGACCATCTACACCCAGGTGATGGGCCAAGCGACCTCACTCGGTGCGGTGATCATCATCTTTCTGCTCTCCGCAGTGGCGATGGCGATAGTCGGGGTGATTCTCGAACGGCTGGCCTATCGCCCCCTGCGTGAAGCACCCCGTTTGTCGGCGGTGGTTTCGGCCCTCGGCGCCTCGCTGGTCATCCAGAACGGCATCATGCTGATCTGGGGCCCGCGGATGCGCATCTTCCCTGAACTGGTGCCGCAGGTTTACTGGGACCTCGGCGGTGTGGTGATCAGCCTGATCCAGGTGATTATCCTGGTGTTGTCGCTGGTGCTGATGGTCACCCTCTACCTGTTCGTCGAGAAGACCCGCATCGGTGCGGCGATTCGCGCCAGCTCCATTGATCAGGATGCCGCACGGCTGATGGGCATCAACGTCAACAAAATCATCGCCCTGATCTTTATCATCGGCTCTTCGCTGGGTGCCGTCGGTGGCCTCTTCATCGGCCTCTACTACCGTGGTATCACCTTCAATATGGGCTGGCAATACGGTCTCTACGCTTTTATCGCCGCAATTATCGGCGGCATCGGCAACATCCCCGGCGCAATGCTCGGCGGGATGCTTTTGGGGCTGTTCAATGCCTTTATCGCCGGTTACGTCTCCAGCACCTGGGCCGATGCCTTCACCTTCATCCTGTTGATCCTGATTCTGATCGTCCGCCCCACCGGTATCCTCGGTGAGCGGGTTGCGGAGAAAGTCTGATGAAAGAACTGCAACGTTTCGGTTACCCGATTTTCTTCGTCGTCATGGCGCTCCTGCCGCACCTGCTTAATTCACGCTGGCAGGCGGTCTCGATCACCTTTCTGATCTTTGCCGTGGTCGCCCTGTCGCAGGATATCATCCTCGGCAAAAGCGGCATGTTCAACATGGGCCAGGCGATGTTTTTCGGCATGGGAGCCTACATTACCGCGATTCTCAATGCCCAGTACGGCTGGCCGATGCTGGCCACGGTGCCGCTGGCCATCCTGATCCCGGCGCTGTTCGGTATCCTGCTGGCCGGGCCGATCGTCCACCTGCGCGGTGATTATCTGCTGGTGGTGACCATCGGTTTCAACATCGTTTTCGTTCAGGTGGTGCAGAACAACCTCGGCGGCATCACTGGTGGGCCGAACGGTATCTTCGGTCTCGACTCTCTGAGTCTGTTCAACTGGCCGCTGGACAGTCAGGTTGCCGTCTACTATTTCGCCTTCGCGGTCCTGCTGCTGACCCTCTGGGTGATGCATAACCTGGAGAAAAGCAAGGCCGGTCGCGCCCTGCATTACCTGCGCGAAGACCAGCTGGCGGCCGAGAGTATCGGCATCAACACCCGTGTTTACAAGATCTTCGCCTTCGGTCTCGGCGCCGGAATCGCCGGCTTGGCCGGCACCGTTTTCGCGGTGCAGTATTCAGCGGTCAGCCCGGAAGCCTTTGAATTTATCCAGTCGGTGTTGTTCTTCAGTATCGTCATCGTCGGTGGTTCCTCGATCCCCGGTGTGCTGATCGGGGTGTTCGTGATGTTCGTGCTGCCGGAGATCTTCCGCGAGTTCGCCACCTGGCGTTTCTTCATCTTCGGCTTTGCAATGATTGCAGCGATGATCCTGCGTCCACGCGGCATCATTCCGGCCACCTTCGGTAAAATCCCCAAGTTTTTGATCAAGGACTCGAATCATGGCTAGCAATGAACTGGTATTGACCGAGGTCACCAAGCGTTTCGGCGGGCTGACGGCTGTCGATGCCTTGAGTTTCCAGGTTGAAAGCGATCAGATTTACGGCATTATCGGCCCCAACGGTGCCGGGAAAACCACGGTTTTCAACTGTATCACCGGCATCTACCGATCGGAACTAGGCTCGGTTCGCTGGCGGGGTGAAGAGATTCGTGGTTTGACCCCCTACCAGATCGTCGATCGCGGCATCGTTCGCACCTTTCAGACGATTCGCTTGTTCAGCCAGATGTCGGTCGCCGAAAATATCATGAGCGGTCGTCACATCAAGAGTACGCAGAGCTGGTGGCACGGCATTGTCCACACCCCCTGGGCAAAGCGGGACGAGCTGGAGAACTGGCAGAAGGTTGAAGAACAGCTCGACTTCTTTAATCTCAGCGAGTTTGCCGCCACGCCGGTCGGTTCACTGCCCTACGGCATCCAGCGGCGGGTTGAGATGGCCCGGGCAATGGCGGTCGAGCCGACCCTGCTGATCCTTGATGAACCGGCTGCGGGTCTCAACGACAAAGAGACCCTCGGGCTGTTGGAGACGATCTTCAAGATCCGCGACAAGGGGGTCACTGTTCTGTTGATCGAGCATGACATGGACATGGTCATGGAGGTCACCGACTACCTGACGGTGATCAACTTCGGCAAGAAGATCGCTGAAGGCACACCGACAGAAATCCAGCAAGATCCGGCAGTAATCGAAGCCTACCTGGGCAGTGAGGATGACGACGATGAATAACGATGTCCTGTTTGAAATAAAAGACCTCGAAGTCTCCTACGGCAGTATTGCCGCCATCAAGGGAATCTCGCTGGAGGTGCGCAAGGGTGAGATCGTCACCATCCTCGGCGCCAATGGCGCCGGCAAAACCACCACTATGCGCACCATCAGCCAACTGCTCAAGGCCAAGGCCGGGTCGATCCGCTTCAAGGGGCAGGAGCTGACCAAACTGCCGGCGCACAAGATCGTTAAACTGGGGATCAGCCACTCGCCGGAAGGCCGCCGCGTATTCGGTATTCTGACCGTCGAGGAGAACCTGATGCTCGGTGCTTTCTCGCAGAAGAAAATGGACCGCGAAGTTCTTGATTGGGTTTATCAGTTGTTTCCGCGCCTGAAAGAGCGCAGCAAGCAGCTCGCCGGCACCCTCTCCGGCGGTGAGCAGCAGATGCTTGCCATCGGCCGCTCACTGATGAGCAAGCCGGAGATGCTGCTGCTCGATGAACCCTCGCTGGGCATCGCGCCGATTCTGGTCAAAGCGATCTTCAAGCAGATCAAGGAGGTTGCCAAGAGCGGCGTCACTGTGTTGCTGGTCGAGCAGAACGCCAAGGCGGCGCTGAAGCTGGCCGACCGTGGGTATGTGCTCGATGTCGGCAAGATCGCCCTGTCCGGAACCTCGGCAGAATTGCTGGCCTCGGAGAAGGTGCAGGAAGCCTACTTGGGCAAGAAACACTGAATTACGTAGGGGCGACCCGCCGGGTCGCCCTGGGCGAGGCAACGCCTCGCCCCTACGATTTGGGAGCGGGGATGAACCGGACGATTCAGGAACTGACCTGGGAGCATGACGCGATCATCAATTCTTCGGCCGACGGCCTGTTTGTCTGTGACGGGACGGGGCGAATTCTGCGCGTCAATCCCGCTTCGGAACGGATCAACAACGCCTCGGCCGCACAGTTGGTCGGCCGCAACTACCTGGAGGTTGCCGAACAGGGGTTGCTGATTCTCCCCTCCGCCGCGCTGGAGACGATCAAAACTCGCCAGCCGGTCAGCCTGCTGCAGGAAAACCGTCACGGCCGCAAGCTGATCTCCTCTGCCACCCCGGTCTTTGATGATGCCGGGGAGTTGATCCGGGTGGTGGTCAGCGAGCGGGACATTACTGAAATGGATCGATTGCAGCGCCAGCTCGAGGAGCAGCAAGCGATCGGCGACCAGTTTCGGCAGCAAATCCTGGCGCTGAAGCAGGAACAGCTCGACAGCCGACCGATCATCGCCAGAAGTCCCTGCATGCTCAAGGCCCTGCAACAGGCACTCAAGGTCAGCGAGGTCGATTCGACGGTGCTGATCCTCGGCGAATCGGGGGTCGGCAAGGGGCTGTTCGCCGACCTGATCCACAAAAATTCTCGCCGCGCCGCAGAGCCGATGATCAAAATCAACTGCGGTGCCATCCCCGAAACCCTGATCGAAGCCGAACTGTTCGGTTACGAAAAAGGCGCCTTTACCGGTGCGGTCGGCAGTAAACCTGGGCATCTGGAGGTCGCCGACGGCGGCATCATCTTCCTCGATGAGATCGCCGAACTGCCCCTCTCTTCGCAGGTTAAACTGCTCCGTTTCATGGAGGACGGGCAGCTCACCCGTTTGGGCAGCACCCGCAGCCGCAAGGTCGATGTCCGCATCCTCGCCGCCACTCACCGTGACCTGCCGCAGATGGTTGAAACCGGCAGTTTTCGTCTCGACCTCTACTACCGGCTCAGCGTCATTCCGCTGCCGATCCCGGCCCTGCGCGAACGCAAGGAATGTCTGACGCCGCTGATCCGTTCCTGCATCGACCACTTCTGCGCCCGCAGCGGTTGCAACAAACGCCTGACTGCTGCCGCACTCGATATTCTGACCGGCTACGCTTATCCGGGCAACGTGCGTGAATTGATGAATATCTGCGAACGGCTGGTGGTGATGTCCGAAACCGAGCTGCTCGATGTTAACGACCTGCCACAGACGGTGGTCAGCGGCAGCGCTAAGCAGGAGCGCTTACCGCTCGGTAACTGGCCGCCGGAGATGGAGATGACGCAAATCCTCGAGAGTGTCGAGCGGATTGTGCTGCGCGACGCCAGCAAGCGTTATCGCAAACAGCAACAGATCGCTGCCGCCCTCGGCATGAGTCAGCCGACCGTTGCCCGCAAGCTGCACAAGTATGGACTCAGCTCCCGATTCGGGCCTGCAGAGAGCTGATCAGCCAATAAAATCCAGAGATTACAAGTCACATGGCCCGGAAAACCTTTACAAACTCAACAGATAAGTTATATTTAACTTTCCCTTTCCAGCGGTGCGTTGCTCTCCCTGTTTGTCGACAAGGGTTCAGATGAGAGTTTTTTGCCACATTGCAGTGCAGGGTATTTTGATCATTCTCCTGCTTGGAGTAACGATCCTGCCGGTTTACGCAGCGCATCCCACGGCTGAACCCAGGCATGTCCTGCTGCTGAACTCCTATCATCAGAACATGACCTGGGTGCGTAACATCACCCAGGCGGTAGAGGATGAACTGACGGGTAACGGCAGTGATCTGGTGCTGCACGTCGAAAACATGGACTCGAAACGTTTCCACAGCTCTGAGTATCTGCAATCCCTGCTGCAAACCTACCGGAGCAAGTATCGAAGTACCCACTTCGAGCTGATTCTTTCCTCGGATAACAATGCTTTCGATTTTTTGCGGCTGCATGGCGATACGCTGTTCCCCGGAGTTCCGGTGGTCTTTTGCGGCGTCAACTATCTGCAGGATGAGGATTTGGAAGAACACGCCAACTTTACCGGAATAGAAGAGGTTTTCGATGCAGCGGCAACCCTGGAACTGGCTCTGCAGAACCACCCCGGAAGCGGAAAAGTTTTTATTGTCAACGATTACCTGAAAACCGGTCGGGCCTGGGAAAAGACGATCCGCCGGCAGCTTGCGCCTTATGCTTCACGTCTGCAGCTTGAGTATGCCGAAAATCTGAGTCTGGACGAACTGGGGCATAAACTTTCCGGGCTCGAAGCGGGAACAATTGTGCTGTTCGGGGTCTACTTTTCCGACCGGGACGGGCGTTACGTGACCTATGAGCGGATCGGGGAGGTTCTGGCCGAAAACAGCAGTGTCCCGGTCTACTGCTTGCTGGAATTCAATGTCGGCAAGGGGGTTGTCGGCGGCAACGTCATCAGCGGTTATTCTCAGGGACAGGCGATGGCGCGGATGGGAACGCAGATTCTGCAGGGGGCCTCGCCCGGCTCGATCCCGATTCTGCGCAAAGGGGTCAATCGGAATATCTTCAACTATCCACAGCTCAAGCGTTTTTCGATCGCCGAAGCGGGGCTGCCCGCCGAGCGAATCATTATCAACCGGCCGTTCTCCTTCTATCGGCAGTATCAAACCATCATCTGGATCACTGCCGGGTTCATCGGCTTCTTGCTGTTCACGATCGTTACCCTGGTTTTCAATATCCGCCTGCGCCGGCAGACAGAGAAACAACTGAAACGGGCGCAAAGCTATATCCGCAATATTTTCAATTCGATGCCCTCGGTTCTGATCGGCGTCGATCCGCAGGGGCTGGTGACCCAGTGGAACCGTGAAGCGGAAAAGCAAAGCGGCACAGCGGCGAAAAAAGCGATCGGATTGCCGCTGGAAAAGGTTTTTCCGCAACTGGAAGCACAGCTGGAAAAGGTCAGCAGCGCACTGAAATCGCGTCAGCCGCAGACCCAAAGCAAAGTGACTTTCAACGATACTGAGAAGACCCGTGTCTCCGATGTGACGGTCTACCCCTTAACGTCCAACGGCAGCCAGGGAGCAGTCATTCGGATTGACGACATTACCGAGAGAGTTCAACTGGAAGAGATGATCATCCAGTCGGACAAAATGCTTTCGGTCGGCAATCTGGCCGCAGGCATGGCCCATGAAATCAATAACCCCCTCGCCGGGATTCTGCAAAGTGCCCAGCTGATGCAGATGCGTCTCGATCCAGCTAATCCACAGAACCGGGTTGCGGCGGAAGCGAGCGGCGTCAATCTTGAGACGCTGGCTGTCTATCTGCAACAAAGAGGTCTGACTAAAATGCTTGAGACGATTATGGATTCGGGTCGTCGTGCGGCCGATATCGTCGCCAATATGCTCAATTTCAGTCGCAAAAGTGAATCGAACAATGCCCCCCATTCCCTGGCAAAAATATTGGACAAAACCCTCGGGCTGGTATCGAGCGACTATAATCTCCAGTCACTGTATGATTTCAAAAACATTGGAATCATCAAGGAATACGCCCCGGACATGCCGGATGTTTCCTGTGAAGAGACAAAAATCCAGCAGGTTTTTCTCAACCTGTTCAAAAATGGCGCCCAGGCAATGTTTGAAAACAGGGACAGCTCATCCCGCCCCTGCTTCATCCTGCGGCTGACGGCTGACGGATCGTTTGCCCAGGTTGAGATTGAGGATAATGGCCCCGGCATGAATGCTGAGGTGTGCAAAAGGAGCTTCGAGCCGTTTTTCACCACCAAAGAGGTCGGTGCCGGCACCGGGCTTGGACTGTCTGTCTCCTATTTCATTATCACCGAGCAGCATCAGGGCACCATGTCGGTCGAATCGCTGCCCGGCCAGGGAGCCAGGTTCACCATCCGGCTGCCGCTGGCTACAGGTTCCGGTCCTGCCGGATGCGCATGAACGACGGGAACTTCGGAATTCCGGAGCGATATCTCCCGTAATATTTAAAGGTGACCAGCGCCCCGACCGGCGGCGGTGATTCCCGTTGCTCATCGCTGAAGCCGCTGCCGAGCTTGAACTGCTTACCGTCCTCAAGCGCGACCAGCAGAGAACCGAGCCGCCCCCGGTTGCGTCCCTTGCCGGGCAGATGTGCCAGCACCCTGGCTTCGGCGTCCTGATAGTTTTTTACCTTGAGGATCTCCGCGCTGCGGCCGGCGACGTAAAGGGCATCCGGTCGGCGGACGATCAACCCCTCGCCACCGAGACGTTCAATCCGTTGCAGCTCCTGTTGTAGATGGGCTGGATCACGAACCGGGATCTGCGCAATGACGAAGGCATAAGCCGAAGGCTGTGCGGCAAACCAGTCACGGGCTTTGGCCAGCCGCTCGCTGAAACCACCGGCTGCTTGCGGCACGTCGAAAATGGCAAACTTGAGTTTTCGCCAGCCGTCATGCGGCTGCTGTTTTTTGACGATCATCATCGTTTGGCCGAAGCTGTCACGCCCGAACCAGAGTTCCCCCTCCAGAGGGAAGGGGGGCAGGTCACGGATAAATGCCAACGGCGGGAATAGGCGGTTGCCGTTTTTCGTCAACAGCTGTTTGCCGTCCCAATAGCCGCGCACCCCGTCGAGCTTTTCGCTCATCAGCCAGCCGCTGACATCGACCTGTTCGCTGTATACCTGCGGCAGCATCAGTTCTGCTGCACCGGCCGCTGCCGTCGGCAGAAACCCACAACAGAACAGCAAAGTAATGATCCAGCAACCGATCCCCGGCGATCCGATCCGCAACTTGCTACCGATAGACAACATGTATTCCCCCCCTTGTTTTTATCTTTCCAACGGTCTTCCGGGGCTGAAATTCGCCCCTTGTTATGTCATTGCAGTCATTTTATTCTCAGCCATGAAGCATAGATGCTAAGATCGATCAGCTCAATCGAAAAAAAACGCTATGAATTAAGTGGATGGGGGAAATTGCTGAGCAGAAGGTGTTTGAATGACAAAAAAACTCTCCTTGCCGCAGGCCCGGCAACGTATTACTGAGCTCGAAGAACAGTTGGTCCGGCTGCAGCAGCAACCGGTCGCTGAGCGCCTGCGTGAAGCCGAGGTGAAACTCAACGAAAGTTTACAGACCCTCGCGACCATCACTGAAACCCTGCCGAGCCCGCTGTTCTACAAAAACGCTGAGGGGGTTTATACCGGCTGCAACCAGGCTTTCTGCGACTACCTGGGGAAAAGCCGCGAGCAGCTGATCGGCCATACGGTTTATGATATTGCTCCGGCCGAGCTGGCTGATGTCTATCATCGCGCCGATCTGGAGTTGATGCAACAACATGGCACCCAGACCTACCAGGCTCAGGTGCGCTATGCTGACGGCAGCGATCGTGACATCCTGTTCAATAAGGCGACCATCGGCGACCCGGATGCCGAGGTCCTGGGGCTGGTCGGGGTGATGATCGACATCACCGAGATCCGCCGCAGCGAACTTGAAATGCGTAACCTGAGGAATCTGCTGCGCAATATTATCGATTCGATGCCTTCGGCCCTGATTACCATTGATAATCAAGGACGGGTCAGTCACTGGAACCAGCGGGCCGAAATGCTTGCCGGCTTGCCTGCCGATGAGGCGATCGGTCGGGATATTCACCAGCTGCTGCCGCTGCTGAGCTCCGACCTGGCCCTGATCGATCAAGCCTTGATCTCACGCAAGACCCGCAAGATCAGCAAAGTTCTGCGTGAGTCACAGGGCGTCAAACAATTTTTTGATGTCGTGATTTATCCGCTGGTCGCCGATGATGTGTCCGGAGCGGTTATCCGCATCGACGACGTCAGCGAACGGGTGCAGATGGAGAAGCTGTTGGTCCAGTCGGAAAAGATGATGTCGTTGGGCGGTCTGGCGGCCGGGATGGCGCACGAGATCAACAATCCGCTGGCCGGAATCCTGCAGAACATGCAACTGATCCGCTCCCGTCTGCTGAGTGAGTCCCCAGCGGACCAGCAGCTGGCAGCCGAACTCGGTGTTGATCTGGAGAAAATGCGTCAGTTTCATCTGCAGCGTAACATCCCTGAAATGCTCGATAGGATTGCAGAAGCAGGGCAGCGTGCGGCAAAAATCGTGCAGAACATGCTCAGCTTCAGCCGCAAAGAATCGACCGAGTTGCTCCCCTGCGACCTTAAGCTGATTATAGAGCAGACCCTGGAACTGGCGGGAAAAGATCTGGATGGCAGTTATGATTTCCGTGCTATCCGCATCATCACCGAGCTTGCGGATAATCTGCCGCCGGTTTTAGGGGTGAAATCCCAGCTGCAGCAGGTTCTCCTCAACTTGCTGAGAAACAGCGCGCAGGCAATTTACAGCTGGTGCGAGCTGAGCGCCGGGCCGGAGATCCGGATTTCTGCGACAACCGACAACCGGCGGGTAACCATCCGTATCGCTGACAATGGACCCGGTATCGACGAAAAACTCCGCAACAGGATTTTCGAACCTTTTTTCACTACCAAGGAGCTCAGCAGCGGGACCGGCCTCGGCCTGTCGGTTTCTTACTACATCATCACCGACACCCACAAGGGCTCCCTGACGGTCAATTCGGCCCCCGGAGAAGGCGCCCGCTTCAATATCAGTCTGCCGATTTGTCCCACGCAGCCGATGTATACCATCTAACCTATGTGCCAGCGCCCCGCCAGCCCGCTTTACCGACGCATTTATGCCCTGGTTCGGCAGATCCCGCCCGGTTACGTGACGACCTACGGCCGGGTCGGCCAGCGGATCGGCTGTACTGCGCGCACCGTCGGGTTTGCTATGGCGGCACTGCCGCCCGGCAGCGATGTCCCCTGGCAACGGGTGATCAACCGTCTGGGACAGGTCAGCCGTCGCAGCGACGGCGAAGGAAATATCCTGCAACGTGATCTGTTGGCTGCCGAAGGGCTGGTTTTTGACCGGAAAGCGCAGCTTGATCTGGCAAAGTATGCTTGGACTTTCCCTGAACTTCCGCTGGAGTCTGATGGCTCCGCGGGAGCAGAGAAAAAATAGTCGCAGACGGGCAGCGCATTTTTCGCTCGGAATGGTTGGCTGCTATGCTAGGCTGCGACCGATTCTTTTTACCCACAATCATCAATTGGGGATATTTAATGCTTGTCGAAATTTTTTCCGATGGCGCCTGTTCCGGCAATCCCGGCCCCGGCGGCTATGGAACCATCCTGCGCTGCGGCGAACATCTCAAGGAACTGTCCGGCTACGATCCGGAAACCACCAACAACCGGATGGAAATGCTCGGCGCGATCGCCGGCCTCGAATCGCTCAAGCGCCCCTGCCGGGTGCGGGTGACCACCGATTCCCAGTATCTGGTCAAAGGGATGACCGAATGGATTAGCGGCTGGCAGCGCAAGGGGTGGAAGAACTCGAAAAAGGAGCAGGTCGCCAATCGCGACCTGTGGGAGCGGCTGCTCGACCTTTGCGCCGGCCATGAGGTTGAGTGGGTCTGGGTCAAGGGCCACGCCGGTCATACAGAGAATGAGCGCTGCGATGAATTGGCACGGTCGGCAATTGAGGCGAGACAGGAGGCATAGTCGATTCATGCGAGGGCGCGGCAAACAGCGCCCCTGAATTTTTTCACCTCGGAACCTTTAATTGTTGATAGATGTGGTAGTATTTACAGCGTTGTAGCAAACCCCGAAGAATCTTCTCTGGTAACTCTTCAGCGCGGGGCCATTCGCCGAAGTTACCTTCTCTGTTGAGCTTGGAATCCTATGCTGCCTGCTGACACCAGCTCTGCAACAGGTCCCCTCGGACCGCCCGGCACCGAGGATCTGGTCACTCTCGGCCTCTATGTCCTGATCGCCACCGCGATGATTCTGCTGCTGCTGATTTTGGCCCGTCTGCTCGGCAACCGGACCCACTCGCAGCAAAAAGATCAACCCTACGAATCTGCTGTTCTGCCGACCGGTGATGCGCGCCTGCGTGAACCGGTGCCTTTCTATCTGGTCGCTATCTTTTTTATCGTTTTTGATGTCGAGGCGGTTTTTGTTGTCTCCTGGGCGGTTGCCTACGACCGGCTCGGTTGGGCCGGATTCTGGCAAATCAGCTTCTTCATCGTCATCCTGTTTCTCGGTCTGATCTACTTGTGGAAGAAGGGCGGACTCGATTGGGGTTCTGAGACCACCCGTTTGCAGATGCTGGCGCGGAGGCGCAGATGAGCGAGCCGGTGAGCGGAAAATTGCCGCAGGGGGTGCTGTTGACCAGCCTGGATGAGCTGATCAACTGGGGGCGCAAAAACAGTCTCTGGCCGATGTTCTTCGGTCTCTCCTGTTGTTTTGTCGAGATGATGACCAGCATGACGCCGCGCTTCGATCTGGCCCGCTTTGGTGCCGAGGTGCTGCGCGGCACCCCGCGCGAGGCCGATCTGATGATCATCTCCGGCACCCCGTTCAAGAAGATGGGCGCCTCGATTTTACGGCTTTACGAGCAGATGCCGAACCCCAAGTGGGTGATCGCGATGGGCAGCTGTGCCAACTCCGGCGGCATGTACGATGTCTACAGTGTCATGCAGGGGGTCAACCAGATTCTGCCGGTCGATATTTATATTCCCGGTTGTCCGCCGCGCCCCGAAGCCTTTATTCATGGCCTGATGGAGTTGCAGAAAAAGATTGCCGCAGAGGAACAACCGGCGCGCAAAGTTCTGGGGATGCAGGGCGGCAGCGAGGGGACCGGCGGTCTGCCGCTGGTTGACGGAGTCAGCAAAGACCGCGATCCGCGCGGCCCCGGTTACGGCAACAGCAGCATTCGCGGCACTGCTCAGCAGCCGCCCGATTTTCAAAACAGCCGCAGTTTCAGCGGCTGGCGTCCGCCACAGGCGAAGCAGCTGTTCCCGGATAACAGCGAACAGCTCTACCGCGAGCTGCAGGAACGTTTTGCCGGACGCATCACTATCGATCCACTGGCCGCCGATACGCCGATTCTGATCGCTCCGTTGCAGCTGGTGACGGAGCTGCTCTACTTTCTCAAGCATGAAAGTACGCAGAAGTATCGTCGTTTGGAAGATCTGACCGCGATCGACGAACGTCACCGACGCAACCCTCCCGAGCATCAATTCACTCTGGTTTACCAGTTACTCAATTTCGACATGCCCGGCTATCTGCGGGTCAAGGTGCCATTGACCGGTGAGTATCCCGAAGTTCCCTCAATCACCAATATCTGGCCTTCGGCAAACTGGTACGAGCGGGAAGTCTACGACATGTTCGGCATCCGTTTCAGCGGGCATCCCGATCTGCGCCGCATCCTGATGCCGGAAGGCTGGCCGGGGCACCCGCTGCGCAAGGAACATCCATCCCGAGCGACCGATATGCCGCCGTTTACCGTTGAAACTGCTAACCAGTACATCCCGCTCGAAGGCGATAAACTGGTGCCGCTGGAAGGGGCTGACGACGGCAGTATGGTTCTTAATCTGGGGCCGCACCACCCCGGCACTCACGGTGTTTTGCGCTTTGTCGTACGGATGCATGGCGAGGAGATCAGCGCTCTGGAAGTCGATCTCGGTTACCACCATCGCGGCGCTGAGAAGATCGGTGAACGTCAGCACTGGGCACAGTTCATCCCCTATACTGACCGGATCGATTACCTCTCCGGCGTACAGAACAATCTGGCCTATCTGAATTCGCTGGAGACCCTGCTTGATGTCAAGGTACCGTCGCGCGCGAAATATGCCCGGGTGATGCTCTGCGAGCTGTTCCGCATCGCCAACCATCTGGTCTGGCTCGGCACCTTTGCCCATGATGTCGGGGCGATGACACCGGTTTTCTACTGTTTTGAGTCGCGCGAGAAAATTTTCGACATTATTGAAATGATCACCGGCGGCCGCATGCATCCCTCCTGGTTCCGCATCGGTGGGCTGCCGCTCGATCTGCCGGATGGTTGGAAACAGCAGGTCGATATTTTTACTGAAGACTTCACCGCGCGGATCGACGAACTCGACCGCATGCTGACCGACGGTCCGATCTTCCGCGTGCGGACTGAAGGGATCGGCGTGGTTTCCCTCGATCAGGCGATCGACTGGGGCTTCAGCGGCCCTAATCTGCGCGCCTGTGGCAGTGACTGGGACCTGCGCCGGACAATGCCTTACAGCGGCTACGAGAATTTTGACTTCGAAGTCGTCACTGCCAAAGATGGCGACAGCTTTGCCCGTTATCAGGTGCGGTTGGAGGAGTTGCGACAGTCGTTGCGCATCGTTCGGCAGGCCGCCGGGCAGATGCCGGGCGGCCGTTGGATGACAGATGATTATCGCTACTCCTATCCGCAACGGCAGGACGGCCTGCAGGATATCGAAAGCCTGATTCATCATTTCGTCAATGTCTCCAGCGGCCCGGTGGCCCCGCTCGGTGAATGCTATCGGGCCACCGAATCGAGCAAAGGAGAGTGCGGTTATTATCTGGTCAGCGATGGCGGCCCGAGCGCTTATCGCTGCCGGATTCGTACCCCGTCGTTTGCCCATCTGCAGGCGTTGCCGGAGATGAGCAAAGGCTGGCTGATTGCCGATTTAATAACCATCGTCGGCTCGATAGATTTTGTCCTTGCTGATTTGGATAGATAGTTGTTCGCAAAACAGAGATGTCTGATTTTGTGAACAATGTTGAAAATATGAACATAAAATACTGATAAATGGAGTTTTGGATGGCGCAGGAAGAGAATGAGCCGCCGGTTGGTTTGCTCGCTGAAGAAGAAATCGCCGCGTTCATTCAACATGCCGGAGAGCTTGAGCACCCGCGGGAAATGATTATCGACCTGTTGCGGGCAATCCAGAATAACCGTGGTTGGGTGCCGGACGCGGGGGTCGAACTGACGGCGGCCATCCTCGGCCTGACCGCGTTGGAAGTCGAAGAAGTGGCAACCTTTTACGACAAGATTTACCGCCGGCCGGTCGGTCGCTACCCGATTCATATCTGCGATTCGATCTGTTGCTGGAGCCGTGGCGGCGAAGAGATCGCCAATCACCTGTTGCAAAAACTCGGCATCGAAATGGGGCAGACCAGTTCCGACGGTCTGTTCACCTTGTTGCCGAGCTGCTGTCTCGGCGGTTGCGGTCGCGCACCGGGGTTGATGATCGGCCGGCAGTTCCACGGCCAACTGACCATCGAAAGGGTCGATGAACTGATCGAGCAACTGCGCCAGGAGGACTGCGCGTGAACCGGGAGCAACTGCTGTTTAAAAACCGCCGCCCCGGCGAGACGGTTTTTCTTGCCGGCTACCGGGCGACCGGTGGCTATCAGTCGCTGCAGCAGGCGTTGCGTGACCTGACTCCGGAAGCGCTGCGTCAACGGGTCAAAGATTCGAATCTGCGCGGCCGGGGCGGCGCCGGGTTTCCGACCGGGGTGAAGTGGAATTTTTTTCCGGCCGACCAGCCGGGCCCGAAGTACCTGGTCTGCAACTGCGACGAGATGGAGCCGGGCACCTATAAAGATGGCGAACTGTTGCTGGCCGATCCGCATCAGCTGGTCGAGGGGATGATTCTCTCCGCTTTTGCCCTGCAGACCGATATCGGTTACATCTTTATCCGTTATGCCTATGCACAGCAGGCAGAGAACCTGCGTCGGGCGATCGTCGAGGCGACCGAAGCGGGTTTCCTCGGCCAAAATATTCTCGGCAGCGGCTTCAATTTTGAACTGCACCTGCACAGCAGCGCCGGGCGCTACATTCTCGGTGAAGAGACCGCGCTGCTCAACGGTCTGGAAGGCAAGCGGCCCAACCCACGGCTGAAACCACCCTTTCCGGCGGTCAAAGGGCTGTTCGGCCGACCGACCACGGTCAATAATGTCGAGACGCTGGCCAATATTCAGCATATCGTCAGCGGCGGTGCCGAGTGGTTTCGTGCCCTGGCGCTGACTGAGGAAGGTTCCGGCACGAAACTTTATGGGCTTTCCGGTCATCTCAATCGGACCGAATGTTTCGAACTGCCGGTGGGGATGCCGTTGCGGCAGCTGATCGAGGAGTTCGGCGCAGGCGTCTGGCGTGGTCGCAAGTTCAAGGCCTGTCTGCCGGGCGGGGCATCAACTCCCTATTTAACCGCCGAACACCTGGACGTTGCTCTTGATTTTGACAGTCTGGAAGCGGTCGGCAGCCGTTTCGGCACCGCCGGGGTGACGGTCTTCGATGATCGCACCTGCATGGTTGCCGCGACCCTGAACCTGATCCGTTTCTTTGCCCGCGAAAGCTGCGGCTGGTGCACTCCCTGTCGCGACGGTTTGACCATGGTCCGCTGGCTGCTGGAAACCATCGAAACCGGACAGGGTACGCCGGAGCATCTGGAGATGCTCAAGGATCAGTTGCAGCAGATCTCCGGCAACAGTTTCTGTGCGCTCGCCGAAGGGGCGATGGGCCCGGTCGCCGGTTTGTTGACTCATTTTGAACAGGAAATTATCGATCACCTTGAAAAGGGCCGCTGCCCTTTTCAATGATGCGTAGGGGCGACCCGGTGGGTCGCCCTCCCTTGCCGACAGGAACAACGGCGACCCGGCGGGTCGCCCCTACGGGATTAAGATGCCGACACTGACCATCGACAATCAGCAGGTCACCGTTGCCGAAGGGGCTACCGTTCTCGAAGCCGCCGAGCAGTTGGGGATCATTGTCCCGCATTTCTGCTATCACAAGGCACTCGGTGCGGTCGGCGCTTGTCGGATGTGCGCGGTGACCGTGGTTGAGGGCGCGCAAAAGGGCTTGCAGATGTCCTGTCTGATCCCGGCCGAAGCGGGGATGCGGGTGACTACCGGTGACCCGCAGTCGACCAGCTTTCGCGCCCGGGTCGGTGAATGGCTGATGCTCAACCATCCGCATGACTGCCCGGTCTGCGACGAAGGGGGCGAGTGCCAGCTGCAGGAGATGACCATCGCCAGCGGTCACGGCATCCGTCGCTACGCGGGCAAAAAACGTACCTACAACAATCAGCAGCTCGGCCCTTTTATCGTGCAGGAGATGAACCGCTGCATCCAGTGTTACCGCTGTGTGCGCACCTATCAGGATTATTGCGGCGGGCGTGATTTCGGCGTACTCGGTTCGCGTGACCGGGTCTTTTTCGGCAGGTTTCAGGCGGGGATGCTGGAAAGCGACTTTTCCGGCAACATTGTCGATGCCTGTCCGACCGGGGTGTTTACCGATAAAACCTATCGTTTCAAAAGTCGCTACTGGGATCTGCAGGAAGCCCCCTCGATCTGCCCGCACTGCTCGCTCGGTTGTGCGACCATCCCCGGTGGTCGCTTTCGTGAACTGCAACGGGTGCGCAGCGGAATTAATCAGAAAACCAACGGCTATTTCATCTGCGACCGGGGGCGTTTCGGCAGCGGTTATGTCAATCACCCCGAGCGCCCGCGCCAGCTGCACAGCAGGGGGCGCGAGTTGAATCTTGCCGAGGCGGTCCGCTGGCTCGATGTGCAGGCACGGGAGTTGCTCGAACAGCAGGGCCCGGAAGCGGTGTTGCTGCTTGGCTCAAACCGGGCTTCGCTGGAGAGTAACTGGCTGTTGCAACAGTGGGCGATCGACCTCGGTTGCAAGGTACCGCTACTCTCGGCGCATATCCCGCGCCATCAGGCGGCACAGGTGGCAGCTTTCGATTTTTCCGATCGACTGGCCTCTCTGGAACAGCTGCGCAGCAGTGACCTGGTGGTGCTGTTCGGCGCCGACCCGCTGGCCGAAGGGCCGACTCTGGCGCTGGCATTGCGGCAGGTGGTGCGTGCCGGTGGCGCGGTGATCGTTTATGATCCGCGACCGTTGGAATTGCCGTGTGAATTTGATCATCAGTCGCTGACCCCTGTGCAGTTGCACGAACTGCTGAGTGCCGAGAAGGGCCCGGAAATTGACCGACTCTGCGAACTGCTACAGCGGGCTGCGCAACCGGTGCTGGTCGGCGGCGGAGACCTGCTCGGCGCCGGCGGACTGCTGAAGCTGAAAAAGCTGGCGAAGCGCGTCTCCAATGCCGAACGGGCCTGCCTACTGCTGCCGCTGCTCGGTGCAGCGAACAGTTTCGGTGCGGCGCTGCTCAGCCCGGCGGAGCAGGATGATCTGCTCACCCGTCTGGAAACCGGTCGAGTGAAAATGCTGGTCTGCCTGGAGACCGATCCGTTGCTCGAAGCCCCGCAGGGTGAGCGTTTTGCCGATGCCCTGGCCAAACTGGACGAGCTGGTGGTGTTCGATTACCTGCCGACACCGCTCAGTGTGCACGCCAGCCTGTTCCTGCCGACCTGCGCGCCGCTGGAGACGGTCGGAACCTTTGTCAATAACGGCGGGCGCATGCAGCGGTTCGCACCGGTCATCGAACCGGGGCTGCCGATTGCCGTGACCGGGGACGGTGATCATCCACCGCGGGAGTTTTTATCGGCAACCCCCGGTGACGAGCCGCGTCCGGCCTGGCAGCTGTTGCAATGGCTGATGGATGATCGGCGGGAGCTGTCACAGCTGCATGGGCAGATGGTTGCACAGTTGCCGCGCCTGGATGGATTGACCGAGCTGCGCCCCGGCGACAGCGGGCTGCGGGTTCGCAACGCCGATGAACGCAGCGTGATCGTCGAAGATCTTCCCGAGCAACCAGCCGGAACCTTGCAACTGCTGGTGTCCCCGGCGCGTTACGGCAGCGATCTGTGCAGCCGGTTTTCGGCCAAACTGACGCCCCGCTTTTCACCCGCGATCCTTCGCCTCAATCCGCAGGATGCCGCAGAACGTGAACTGTCGGCTGGCGACCCGGTGGTGCTCGATTGTGACCTCGGCAGCTTCAAGTTCTGTTTGCAGCTCAGCGAACAGTTGGCCGCCGGTTGCGCGCTGGTGGAAAACAGTGGTGCATTCCCGCATCTGGTGCCGGGGGATCGGTTAAGTTTCTGCGCCGTCGGTGCGGAGGTGCAGCTATGACTGAGCAGCTGATCATGCTTGGCCTGATCCTCGCCAAGCTGGGACTGATTTTTATCGTTATTCTGACGCTGGCGGCGTATCTGGTGCTGGCCGAACGGAAGATTCTCGCCCGCATGCAGCTGCGTTACGGCCCGAATCGGGTCGGTCCTTTCGGTATGCTGCAGCCGCTTTCCGATCTGATCAAGCTGCTGACTAAAGAGGATTTCCTGCCGGCGGCGGCTGATAAATGGCTTTTTTTGATTGCTCCCGGCCTGTCGGCGCTGACCGCGCTGCTGACTTTTGCCGTGATTCCCTTCGGGCCACCGCTGGAAATTTTCGGTCGGACGCTGCCGCTGGTGGTGATCGATCTGAATATCGGTCTGCTCTATTTTCTCGGCCTCTCTTCACTGGCGGTCTACGGCATGGCGCTGGGCGGCTGGGCCTCCAACTCCAAGTATGCGCTGCTCGGCAGTATCCGTGGGCTGTCGCAACTGATCAGCTACGAACTGTCGATGGGCCTGGCGGTGGTGCCGGTGGTGATGATGGCGCGCTCCTTTTCGCTGACCGAGATTGTCATGGCGCAGGCGGAGATCCCCTACGCGTTGCTCAATCCACCGGCTTTCCTGATTTTTCTGATCAGTATTGTCGCTGAAAGTAAGCGGATTCCGTTCGATATGCCGGAGGCGGAGAACGAACTGGTCGCCGGGTTCCACACCGAGTATTCGGGGATGCGTTTCGGTCTGTTCTTCGTCGGCGAGTATATCAACCTGATCATCCTCGGCTCAATGCTCACCGTATTGTTCCTGGGCGGCTGGCATGGTCCCTGGCTGCCGGGGGTGGTCTGGTTCTCGCTCAAGGTGCTGGCGGTCTGCTTTTTCTTTATCTGGGTGCGCGCCAGCCTGCCGCGGCTGCGCTATGACCAGTTGATGCATTTCGGCTGGAAAGTGCTGCTGCCGCTGGCGCTGTTGAATGCGCTGGTGACCGGCGCGATTTTGTTGTGGATAGGACAATAGATGCATTTATATCGTGACTTACGCGGCACTCTGCAACCTTTCTGGGTGACGCTGCGTAACATGTTCCGCAAACCGGTGACGGTGCAGTACCCGGAGCAGCGGCAGCAGGTCGCAGAACGCTACCGGGCCCGGCTGATTCTGACCCGTGATCCGGATGGCGAAGAGCGTTGCGTCGCCTGCCATCTGTGCAGCGCTGCCTGCCCGGTCGACTGTATCTCAATGCAGGCGACAGTGGCGGAGGATGGTCGGCGCTACGCCGCCTGGTTCCGCATCAACTTCAGCCGCTGCATCTTCTGCGGTCTCTGCACCGAAGCCTGCCCGACCTTGGCGATCCAAGTCACCGGGGATTTCGAACTGGCCGGGCGCGATCCGTTGAAGCTGGTTTATGAAAAGGAAGATCTGCTGGTTGATCATTGCGGCCAGGAGCCGGACTATAATTTTTACCGGCAGGCCGGGATTGCTGTTGCGGCTCCGCGCGGCGGCAACCCGACGGAATCGGCACCGGAAGATCCGAAATCTTTGCTGCCGTAAAATATCTGTAGGGGCGGCCCGTGGGCCGCCCTTGTTAGGCGGACCTCGCCTGGTTAAATGGAATCAGGCGGATTTTGTCCTTGTTAGGCGGGCGACCCAACGGGTCGCCCCTACGTGAGGCAATCACAACCTATGGCAACCTGGATGTTCTACATACTCGGTGCGATCACCGTTGTCGCGACCCTGCTGGCGATCACCCAGCGCAATCCGGTGCATGCGGTCATCTATCTGGTCAACAGCTTCTTTGCCCTGGCGCTGCTCTTTTTTCTGCTCGGCGCACCGCTGGTGGCGGCCTGGGAGGTGATCATCTATGCCGGGGCGATCATGGTGCTGTTCCTGTTTATCATCATGATGCTGGAGATTGCGCCGGGGGTAGAGGCTGACCGGTACGGGCCGAACTGGTTGCAGTGGCTGCCGATTCTGTTATTGGCTGCCGCCTTGGGCATCTGCACGCTGCTGTTGACCGGGCTTGATCCGGTCGGCAGCAACGGGGTGCCGCACTGGTACGCCAGCCCGCGCGATTTCGGCTATGCGCTGTTCAAGGAGTATGCGCTGGCGATCGAAGTGGTCTCGTTTCAGCTGCTGTTTGCCGCCGTCGGTGCCTTTTATGTCGGTCGACCGGAGCGGAAGTCGAAATCACCGGCGGGAGGCGACCGATGATCGTACCTCTTGAGCATGTGTTGATTCTGTCGACCATCCTGTTTCTGCTCGGGCTGGTCTGCGTGCTGGTGCGGCGCAATCTGATCATGATCCTGATCGGCATCGAAATCATGCTTAATGCGGTCGGTCTGCTGCTGGTCGGGGCTTCGGCATTCTGGCAGCAGATCGACGGTCAAGTGATGGTGATATTTTTGATGGCGATGACCTCGGCCGAGGTCTCGATCTCCCTGGCGATGGTGGTTTATCTGAACCGGCGCAAGGGGACGGTTGATGTCCGGGCTTTTGACGAGATGAGGGGCTGATGACGCTGCTGCTGGCACTGATCCCGATACTGCCGCTGTTCGGCGGCCTGGTTAACGCCTGCTTCGGCAGTCGTCTGCCGCGGCCGCTGTCGGCGCTGATTGCCTGCGGGGCGGTGCTCGGCAGCTTTCTGGCGACCCTCGGTTGTTGGCCGGGTGCTGCGGGTGAGGGGTTGAAGACCACTCTCTTTACCTGGCTGCAGAGCGGCAGTTTCAGCGCCGAGGTCGGTCTGCTGTTCGATCCGCTCGCCGCAATCATGGCGCTGATGGTCACCGGTGTCGCTAGTCTGATCCACCTTTATGCTGCCGGTTACATGGAGGATGACAGCGATCAGGCGCGTTTCTTTGCCCTGCTCAACCTGTTCGTTTTTGCTATGCTGACAATCGTTCTGGCCGACAACCTGTTGTTGATGTTCCTCGGCTGGGAAGGGGTCGGTTTCTGCTCCTACGGGCTGATCGGCTTCTGGTATCGAAAGACTGAAAATGCCGTTGCCGGGCGCAAGGCGTTTATCGTCACCCGGATCGGCGACCTGTTCTTCACCGTCGGCCTGCTCTGGCTGTTCGCCCGCTTCGGCACCATCGGCATCGAGGCGATCAACAGCCGAGCAGCTGAACTTGACCCGACCACCCTCACCCTCATCTCACTGCTGCTGCTCGGCGGGGCCTGCGGCAAGAGTGCCCAGCTGCCGCTGATGAGCTGGCTGCCCGATGCGATGGCCGGGCCGACGCCGGTTTCGGCGCTGATCCATGCAGCGACTATGGTAACCGCCGGGGTCTACCTGCTCTGCCGGATGTTTCCGCTGGTCTCCCTGTCACCGCTGGCGATGGGGGTGATCGCCTGCGTCGGGGTACTGACCGCCTTTTATGCGGCGACCTGTGCTCTGGCCCAGCGGGAGATCAAACGGGTGCTCGCCTATTCGACCATGAGTCAGGTCGGCTACATGTTTCTGGCAGTCGGCCTGGACAGTGTTTCGGCGGCGATGTTCCACCTGCTGACCCACGCCTTTTTCAAGGCGTTGCTGTTTATGGGCGCCGGTTGTCTGATCCAACTGGCCGGGCATGAGAACGATATCTTCCAGATGGGCGGCATGCGCCGTCGGTCGCAGACAGTTTTCTGGTTGTTTCTGGCCGGGCTGCTGTGTCTGGCCGGAGCGCCGCTGACCGGCGGCTTCTTCTCCAAAGATCTGATTCTGGCGACCGCCTTCGCCAAAGGCGATCCGTTCCATCTGGGTATTTACGGATTGGGGGTGTTGACCGCTGGGATCACCTCGCTCTACAGCTTTCGCCTGGCTTACCTGCTGTTTGCCGGAGATTTTCGCGGCGAGGAGCTGCCGCACGAACTGCCGAAACTGATGATCTGGCCGCTGCCGCTGCTGGCGCTGCTGGGGTTGTCCGGAGGGTTGCTCAACCTGCCGCATCTGTTCGGTGGCCGTTCCTGGCTTTCCGGCTGGTTGGAGCGCGAGAATGATCTGCTGCAGATCCCTTTGCAGAGTGAATACCTGCTGCTTGGCGTGGCGGCCGCAGTCTTTCTGCTCGGCTGGCTGGTTGCCCATTTTCGCTATCGAAGGTTTGCTGAGCGAGAAACCGAAGTCTGCAAGCAGTTTTTCCTGACCGGCTGGCAGTGTGATGCCTTTTTTGATCGTCTGTTGATTCGTCCATTCCGCAAACTCTGCTACTTCTGCTGGCAGGGGGGCGACCTGGGCCTGATCGACGGGCTGGTTGAAGGCTTTGCGCGGGCCTGTTTGCAGTGGGGGCATGCGATCCGCTTTCTGGCTGACGGCAGGATTTCGCGCTATCTGCAAGGTTTCGCCTGGGGCTTGTTGCTGATTGTCGGCTGGTTTCTGCTGCAGGCAGTGAGGTGAGTATGGAATTTCATTGGAAAAACAGTGAAAAGGATCCTTTTCTGAGATGACAGCTGAAACCTCCATAACCTTTCCTTGGTTGAGTCTGCTGCTCTGGTTGCCGCTGCTGGGAACTCTGCTCTGCCTGCTCTGGCGTAAATCGGCGGCGGCCTGTCGTTATTTGGCGCTGGGGACGACGCTGCTGGTGCTGCTGGTCAGTGTCGGTCTGGCGGTTTCACTGGAGACGGGTGCGGGCGGTTGGCTGCTTTTCGAGGACTACCGCTGGATTGATGCGTACGGCATTCGTTACACCCTGGGGATGGATGGTATCTCGCTGTTGCTGATCCTGCTGACCGCTTTTTTGCAGGTGATCGCGGTGCTGATCTCCTGGGATATGCGCAAACACCCGGCACTCTTCTTCGCCCTGGTGCTGGTGCTGGAGACCGGCATTATCGGTGTGTTTCTGGCCCTGGATCTGGTGCTTTTCTACCTGTTCTGGGAGTTGATGCTGATCCCGATGTTCTTTTTGATCGGTGTCTGGGGGCATGAGCGGCGGGTCTATGCGGCGGTTAAATTTTTCCTCTTCACCCTCTCGGGCAGCCTGTTGCTGCTGCTGGCGATCATCAGTCTCTACCTGCTGCATGGCGAGCAGACCGGAGTTTACACCTTTGCTCTGGCAGCACTGAAGCAGACCGAGTTGAATTTTACCCAGGAGATGATTTTTTATCTCTGCTTCATGGCGGCATTTGTTGTCAAGGTCCCCTTGTTTCCTTTTCACACCTGGTTGCCTGATGCCCACACCGAGGCTCCGGCGGCCGGTTCGGTCGATCTGGCCGGGCTGCTGCTGAAAACCGGGGTCTACGGGATGATCCGTTTCGCCTTTCCGCTTTTTCCGCTGGCGGCCGAAAAATCACTGCCGGTGCTGGCGGCCCTGGCGTTGATCGGCCTTTTCTACGCCGCCTGGATCGCCTACCTGCAGTTCGATATCAAACGGATTGTCGCCTATTCGTCGGTTTCCCATCTCGGCTTTGTCATCCTCGGCCTGGCGGCCTGGAACCAGACCGCCTGGGAGGGGAGCGTATTGTTGATGATCAGTCATGGCGTGACCACCGGTGCGCTGTTCGTGATGATCGCCATGATCCGCCAGCGGACCGCTACTCGCGAGGTGGATAAGCTTGGCGGCCTGTGGCAGTCACAGCCGAATCTCTCGGCATTTTTTCTGCTGTTCTGCTTCGCTTCGTTGGGACTGCCGGGATTGGCCAACTTTGCCGGGGAGATCCTGATCCTGATCGGGGTTTTCAGCAGCCAGCCGCTATGGGGTGCCATTGCGGTCGGCGGGATCCTGTTCGCCGCCGCCTACATGCTGCGCCTGCTGCAGGAGGTGATCTGGGGACCCTGCTGCGAACCGTTCGACAAAAGCGATCTCTGCCGCCGCGAATGGCTGATCCTGATTCCGCTGGCGTTGCTGGTGATCTGGCTCGGCTGTTATCCGCAACCGGCCCTGGACGTGATGCGCGCTCCGATACAGCTGTTGTTGCAGGGGGGGATGCCATGAATCTGCTCGAACTGCAATCGCTGTTGCCGCAACTGATTTTGGCACTCGGTGCCACCGCAGTACTGATGGGCGGCGCCTGGCTGGAGAACCGGCGCTTCTGGCTGCTTTGCGGCATGCTGCTGGCGCTGGTTGCTGCGTTGTGCGCTGCACTCTACGAACCGCCGCTGCTTGAGGTGGCCGGGATGTACAGCACCTCACTCTACGCACGTTTCTGCACTGTCGTCTGGTCGCTGACGATCGCCGCGACGCTGCTGATCTCTTGCCGCTACGCCGATCTGCATTGCTTCGGCGGTGGCGAATACGCCGCTTTGCTGCTGTTTGCCGCGGCTGGGATGAGCCTGCTTTCGGCAGCCAGCTCCTTTGTCGGCCTGTTCATCGGTCTCGAAGCTTTTACCCTGGTCCTCTATATTCTGATCGCTTTTAACCGGACCGATAATCGCGGCGCCGAGGCCGGTTTGAAATATCTGGTTTTCGGTGCCGTGGCGACCGGTTTTCTCGCCTTTGGGATTGCCCTGATTTACACCGCAACCGGCAGCTTCCATTTTGCCGAAGCCCTGGCCGGTCTGCAGCTTGACGGCGGCTTGCGACCGCTCGGTTTGGCCGGCTGGGCGATGCTGCTGGTGGCGATCGGTTTTAAAATCTCACTGGTGCCGTTTCATCTCTGGACCCCGGATGTCTATCAGGGTGCCCCGGCACCGATCAGCGGGGTTATGGCGACCGCCGCCAAAGGTGCGGTGCTGACCGCTTTTCTGCCGCTGCTGGCCGGGTTGGGAGATGCCGCCGGGGAGATCAAAAGTGTCCTCTGGTTGCTGGCGATTCTGACCATGCTCGGCGGAACCTTCGCCGCATTGCCGCAGACCAATCTGAAGCGGATGCTGGCTTATTCCTCGGTCGCGCACATGGGCTACATGCTGGTGGCGCTGTTGATCGGCGGCGAGGTCGGCGGTCAGGCGTTACTCTTCTACCTGGTGGTCTACAGTCTGGCGACCTTCGGTGCCTTCGGGGTGATAACTTCCTGGGCGCTGGCGGATGAAGAAATACAGGAGTACGCCGAAATTCGCGGCCTAGGGTATCTGCATCCACGTCGTTCTTCGGCACTGGCGGCGTTTCTCTTCTCCCTGGCCGGGATCCCGCCGCTGGCCGGTTTTTTCGGCAAGTTCGGCATTTTTCACGCCGCCCTGCGCAGCGGCTACACTGAACTGGCGGTCATCGGTGTGCTCACCTCGTTGATCTCCCTCTATTACTACCTGCGCCCGATCATCGTTCTCTTTATGCAGGATCGCTCCGCCTACCAGCTGCGCTCCGGTTGTCGTGAGGAGTTTATTCTGCTCGGCAGTTGTTTTGCGGCGATTTTGCTGTTCGGCGTTTATCCCGGACCGTTGTTGGAGTTAGTGGCGCTGGTGCTGCCGTAGTCGGCACTCGATAGCGAGGTGGCTGTACCAGGCTTTTGCGGCGCGAAGCACCACAGTTACAGGGCCCGTAAACATCTGGGACAGCCCCCGATGACCCTGGGGACAGTCCCGAGTTTACTGCTTTTGTCCGGTAAAATGGCCTTAAACTAGCGCCATTCGAGGTTGTCCTGTTGCATCCCCGTTCGAGGGATGTCATCCTGAGATTTTGGAAACCTTTTCTATCGAAAGGATAACTGCTATGTACGAACTCTACGGAATGTCGCGTACCCGTTCAACCCGCGTGGTTTGGGCGTTGGAAGAGTTGGGACTTGAATACCGGATTCATCCGGTCGATCTGTCGAAAGGGGCAGGGCAGTCAGCGGAATTTCTCAAGTTGAACCCGGCCGGGAAGGTGCCGGTTTTGATTGATGGGGAGCTGGTGCTGACAGAGTCGGCGGCCATCTGTACCTATCTGGGGGATCAACATCCGCTGGCCGGGTTGGTCCCGCGGCCCGGTACGACTGAGCGGGGTCAGTATGATCAATGGAGCCACTTTGTGCTGGCGGAGCTGGAGCAACCGCTTTGGACCATCGGCAAACACACGTTGGCTTTTCCCGAAGAGAAGCGGGTTCCGGAGATCCTTGCGGTAGTTCCCTGGGAATTTCAGCGGGCGGCGGCGGTGCTGGACAAACGCCTGGCCGGGCGGGAGTATCTGGTCGGTGACGGTTTCACACTGGTCGATCTTCTGGCTGCGCATACCCTGCTCTGGGCACGGGCCTTCAAGGTTCCGCATGGCATCGCCAGTCTGGACGAATATGAACAGCGGATCTGCTCGCGGGCGGCCTTTGCCCGGGCGCGCAGACGGGAAAAGGCTGAGATAACCACGAAGCAGGGGGACAGGGGATAGCCATGGCAGAAAAACCACAGATCGATCGATTCCTCGGTTCAGCGACTATCGGCGTGGTCGGCGCCTCCAAAGACCGCGGCAAGTTCGGCAACAAGGTGCTGCGCTGTTATCAGCAGCATGGTTATCCGGTGATCCCGGTCCACCCGGCGCAAGCGGAGATCGAGGGGCTGGTAGCGGTGAGCTCGGTGGCTGAGCTGCCGGATGAGGTGGCCAGCATCTCGGTGATTACTCCGCCGCAGATCAGCGAAAAAGTCGTGCAGCAGGCGGTCGCAAAAGGGATCAGGAATATCTGGTTACAGCCGGGCGCGGAGAGTGACGAGGTGATCCGTTACTGTGCAGAACAGGAGATCAACCTGATTGCCGACGGAACCTGTATTTTGGTGGTACTGGGCTTCAGCGGTCACTGAAAAGGGCGGCTTAAGTCCGGGTTCGACTGTCGGAGGCACGGTTGTTGTCTGCCGACTTTTTTTGTAGGTGCCGCAAAACGATTTTGTTATACTGCTCTAATGGAGGAGGGGTTTATGGATAAGAACATGTTCGCCAGTGATAATTACAGCGGTATCTGCCCGGAAGCCTGGCAAGCGATGGCCGAGGCGAACGCCGGTTATGTCAATTCCTACGGCGATGATCGCTGGACGGAGCGGGCGTGTAACGCAGTGCGCGAGTTTTTTGAGACCGATTGTCAGGTGTTTTTCGTCTTTAACGGCACGGCGGCGAATTCGCTGGCCTTGGCGGCACTCTGTCGTTCCTACCACAGTATCATCTGCCATGAGATGGCGCATGTCGAAACCGATGAGTGCGGTGCCAGTGAGTTTTTCTCCAACGGCACCAAACTTCTGCTGGTCCCCGGCGCACATGGCAAGGTTGATCTCGAAGCGGTCACCGACAGGGTCGAGCGGCGCAGCGATATCCATTATCCGAAACCGAAGGTATTGACCATTACCCAGGCCACCGAACTGGGTACGCTCTATTCGTTGGATGAATTGGCCGCAGCGGGCGAATCAGCCAGGCAGCATCAGCTCAAACTGCACATGGATGGCGCACGTTTTGCCAATGCCCTGGCAACCCTAGAGGTTACACCGAAGCAGCTGACCTGGCAGGCCGGAGTCGATGTGCTGACCTTCGGCGGCACCAAAAACGGCATGGCGGTCGGTGAAGCGGTGGTTTTTTTCGATAAACAGCTGGCCGTCGAATTTGATTATCGCTGCAAGCAGGCCGGGCAGTTGGCTTCGAAAATGCGTTACCTGACCGCTCCTTGGGTCGGGATGATCGAGCAGGGAACCTTGTTGAAGAATGCCGCCCACGCCAACCGTTGCGCCGGTCTGCTGGCCGAGGAGCTGCTGAGCGTGCCCGGTGTGCAACTGGTCCATCCGGTCCAGGTGAATGCGGTTTTTGTACAGATGCCGGAAGCGCTGATCGCTGCCTTGCACGCTGACGGCTGGCACTTTTATACCTTTATCGGTTCGGGGCATGCGCGCTTCATGTGCTCCTGGCAAAGCCGTGAGGAGGAGATCAGAGCCTTCGGCGAACAGTTACGAGAACGGGCCGCCGGGCTTTAAGGATCATTATGGGCACTTTCCAGGATTTTGACTCGATCATCAAGAATATGGGGGAGTTGCCGCCGTCGCCGATTGTTGCGACCAAGCTGCTTGAGCTGCTGGCCAAACCGGATCTGAAAATTACCGAGCTGGCCAACGCCGTTTCTTTGGATCCGGTCGTTTCGTCGCGCGTTCTGCGCATGGCCAACTCGGCCTTCTACGGGCAGCAACGGCAGGTGAATACCGTCGATCGGGCGATTATCGTGATCGGTCAGAATGTCCTGCGAGATTTGGCGATGGAGTACAGCCTGCGCAGTGCCCATAAAACCTACGGCCTGCTGGAGCGGCGGTTGTGGGAACACTCCATCGGCTGTGCGGTTGCCAGTCGGATGATTGCCGATCGCTTAACCGAGATCGACAAGGGCGAAGCCTATCTGGCCGGTCTGCAGCACCACATCGGCAAGGTGTTGATGGTCAACCGCAATAAAGATCTCTATAAACAGGTAGTGGAGATTGTGGATGCCGGCAAGGGCGAACTGCGCGACGTCGAAAGCGGTTTCTTTGCCTATTCGCACGAACAGGTCGGCGCAGCACTGCTCGATTTCTGGAATTTCCCGAAGACGATCGTCGCTGTGGCTCATTACCATCACGATTTCGAAAAATTACCAGAGGCCGAAGAAGAGGCTGCCCAGCTTTGCGCCATCGTCTGCCTGGCCAGCGATTTTTGCCGCTATTTCGGTATCGGCCGGGGTAAACAGGAAAAAGAGATCGACTTGACGATGAACCGGGGCGCTCTGGTGCTTGAGGCGAATCCGCTGGTGGTGGATGAGCTGCTGGAAATTTTTTACCCCGCGTTCGTCAAGGAACGTAACCTGTTTCTCTCCTGAACCGCGACAGCATCCGGCTGCTGTTTTTTTTACGCCCCCGTTTCCCGGAGGCTTTTTCCTTTCTGTTTTCAGTTTCAGGAGCCTTGCTGCCCCTCGGCAGGCATGGTACTTTTCAGGCTGCTCAACCCCCATCCAATCGACCCAAGGAGCTGGTTCATGTGCAAAAAAATCTTCATTGCCTCAACCGGCCAGAATACGGGGAAAACCACCACCAGTTTGTCACTGTTGCACCTGGCGCGGAAAAAATATCAGCGGGTCGGTTTTATCAAGCCGTTCGGTCCCAAACTGACCAGCTATCGGGGGCAGGATGTCGATGTCGATGCGGCCCTGATGGCACATGTTTACGGCATGGATGAGGATCTCAAGCTGATGTCGCCGGTGGTGCTCTACCCCTCCACCACCCGCAAGGTACTGGATGGACGGATCGATCCGCAGCAGTATCTGAAGCAGATCTGCCGGGCGGTCGCCGAGCTGGAAAAAAAGTGTGATTTTCTGATTATTGAAGGCGCTGGGCATTCCGGGGTCGGTTCGGTGGTCGGCCTGAGTAATGCCCGTGTCGCCAAACGACTCGCTGCGCCGGTGCTGATGGTGGCCGGTGGCGGAGTCGGCAGCGTGATCGACGATATTCACCTGAACCTGGCGCTGTTTCGCGAAGCGGGCGCCGAAGTGCGGGTGATTTTGCCGAATAAGCTGCTGCGTTCCAAGCGGGAAGTTACTCTGCACTATCTCGATCTGGCTTTTCGGCGAGAGGGGATCAAGGTCATCGGCGGTTTCAACTATTCGCCGATCCTCGCCAATCCGACTCTCAACTACCTGTCGGAGCTGCTCAAGCTGAAGCTGAACGCAAGCAAAGAGCAGGGCCGCCGGATTGTTCATCAGGTGCAGCTGGGTGCCGCTGCCACCCAACGGGTGGTCGATCTGCTGCTTGAATCGACCCTGGTGATCGTCACCAGCAGTCGCGATGAGGTGCTGGTGATGCTGGCGACCCTCTACCATCTGCCTGAATTTAAAACCCGGATCGCCGGGCTGGTGATTACCGGGGTCGCGCCGCTGGCCGATATTGTCCAGCGGGTTCTCGACGACGCACAGATCCCCTACCTGCGTTCAACCAAAACCTCGGCAGAGGTCTACACGATCATCCAGGCTGATGTTGCCAAAATCGGCGCCGATGACCGACAAAAAATCGGCCTGGTCCAGCAGTTGGCCGAGACTGAACTTGACTTTGAAGCGATCGATTCGCTCTTCTGAAAACTGTCTATTAAGCTGAAGGAAAGGGTGTTGAAAAGTACCCTATCAGGACCAGCTAGTATTAACCCCTGATGCTTTTAAAAGCATTTTTTTGTAGATTCTCGGCCATCAGTAATAGCTGTCGAGGCTTATCCTCTTGTTTTTAAGCTTTTAAGACCCATT